>CAMAXE010000003.1 GCA_945862145.1 Klebsiella pneumoniae | reverse complement strand
AGGCATCGTAGGTGTAACGCGTGGTGTCGCCGCCCGCGTCCACCTGCCGGATCAGGTTCTGCTTGGCGTCATAGAAAAACCGCGTAATGCCGCCCTCAGGTGCCTGAACGGTGCTGATCTTGTTGAAGCTGGTGTAGGTGTAGGTAGTGAGGAAACCGCTGTTGTCGGTGCTGGTCAGAACGTTGCCGCGCGCATCGTAGGTGAAGCGGCGCGTGAACTTTGCAAGCAGGTCCGTCTTGTTGGTCGCGCTCAGGCTCGCCAGATTACGTGCAAAGCCAAGTGATTCGCGAAGGTCCCTGTAGTACGTGGTGTCAGAGTTGGCCGCGCCCCAACCGTTGCGGTCGGTGACCGAACTCAGGTTGCCCTTGGCGTCGTAGGTGTAGCTCGTCTCGAAGAGCGACTCGTCGATCACCTTGGTGATGAAACCGCTCGCGTTGCACTCGTAGGTGGTGACCTTGCCGAGTGCATCCGTGACCGTCGTACGCACGCCGTTATAGGTGTTGCCCACCAGGTTGAAGGCGTAACTGAAGGTCGTGACGTTGCCCATGGCATCCGTCATCTTGGTCAGCACAGGCGTGCTCGAACCCGAGGTGCCCGACCAGTTGACCAGCGTGTACTCGAACTTGATCTCGCGCGCCGTAGTGTCGGCAGCGTTCCCCTGCCCGGAGATCTGCGTGGGCAGCACGATGCGCTCGAGGTAGCCATTGGTGGTGTAGTAATAGCGGGTGACGTGGCCGTAGCGGTCCGTGACGGACGCGAGGCGGCTGCTGGTGGCGTCGTAGGTGTACCTGACGAGCGTCGTGGTCACCGCGTTGATGACGGTGGTGATCGAGGAGAGCCTGGCGCTGGAGTAGTTGTAGGTGAGGGTATACCCCGTGTCGTCGACCACCCTCACCAGGCGGCCAGACGAATACGTGAACGTCATCGACTGCCCGTTGGTGTCGGTCCATTTGCTCAGCACACCTGCGGCCGTAAACGTGAGCGTGCTCTGGTCTGCGCGCGTCACCATAAACCCGGTGATCTTGCCGGCACTGATCGTAGGCTTGAGGGTCTCGTAGGCGCCGTCGCCCTGGGTGGTGGTGTAAAGCCCGGTGGCTGCATCGAGCTTGAACTGGTAGACCGAGCCATCGCCATAGCGCAGTTCATACACCGTCGTGCCGTTGACGCTCAGGGTGGTCAACCGGATGTTGGTGTTGGCCGCCCAGCGTGCGTCGCTGAAACTGCCCCCATTGCTCGACACCGCGCGCGAGTTGTAGGTGCGCAGGAGCTGGTAGTCCTCTCCCCGGCTCGGCAGGTAGGTGTCCTGGTGGCTGTAGATCAGGTTCCCGTTCGCCACGTTGACGAAGATCTGGTCGCCGTTGTCCGTGGTCGCCGTGTTCGGCTGGTCGTTCCTGCCCAGCAGGTTCAGCGTGGTGTTCTGCAGACCGGTTTCAGCGCCACCGATGAGAAGCGTCATGGGGAATCCTTGTTGGCTATCTGAGGTTTGGTATGGAAGGCCGGGAAGCAAATAACAGGGACGCCGGCTTGTCCGGCATATGCGGAGGTCGAGGGAAGCATGGGGAGGCCTGTGCTTCGATCGTTCACTCGTATCCTTGGGGATTGGGAACTCGCTGGAGTGTCCAGCGTTCTCTGCGCGGAAGCAATTATCGAGCCACACTTTCAGCGCCTTGTTTCAAAAGCGTTTTTTCTCAGAAAGACGGAATTCGGCCAGCGGTGTGTAAAGAAATTCGACGATCTATTCGCTGGCCATGCGCGGATTCGGCGCGATCTTGCGGAGCGAAGGGCGCGGATGGCCGAAACCGGCCACAAACCTCCGAGTCCACGGGTTTTGACGGGGCTCAACCTGCCCGTTCCCGCAAAACGGGGGGCTGATGGCGTTGCAGCCATGCCTCGGGAGGGCGTGATCCGTTCCAGCACCCTACGCGGGGCTGGAACGGGAGCACTGGCCGGCGTCGGCCGACGCGGGATGTGTAAATTATCTCGACACTCGTCGAGGGAGCTGACCGGCGTGTGCCGGAATCAGCCCCCCACGCCACCCGGGCTGCGCTCGGCGAAGGCCGTTACCCGCACCCCTAGGCTTTAGCGCTGGCGACGTGGCAATGCGGGCAGCGCGGGGCCCTTGCGGGCGCCCTGGCGGCGGCTGAAAATCTGGACCGCCTCGATCAGCTTCATGCCGCCTTTGCCGCCAGGGCTGCGCAGCAGCAGGTTCCCGAAGAGTTTGGTTGCCGCCTCCTGCTTGCCCGCGTTGGCCAGCAGCACGGTCATGGCAAACACCACCCCGAAACCTTCCTTGTCAAGGCCGCGGGCCTTGCGGATCGACTCACGCGCCTCGTCGCCTCGACCAGCCAGCGCCAGCACCGAGGCAAGCCCGCCGTGGGTCTCGCCGAAGCTGCGCTCGATTTCGATGGCGTCGCGGAAGGTTTTCTCGGCGCCCGGGAGATCGCCCGCGGCGATCTGCGCCCAGCCAAGCGTCACCCAGGCGCCCGGGCTGTTTGGCATGCCTTGCACCGCCCGCTCCAGCGTGGCCACCGACTGCGGCAGTTCCTGCTTGTACATCTGCACCAACCCCTTGCCGAGCAGCAAGCGGGGACTGTTCGGCTCCTGGGCCAGCGCGCGGTCGATGCACTCCTCGGCATCATCGATCTCCTGCGTCTCGAGCCCCCACCAGCCGCGCACGGTGTTGGCATTGACGTTCTGCGGATCGCGCTCGAGCACGCGCGCGGCCGTGCGACTGGCGGTTTTCAGGTCGCCCGCGTCCATCTGCAGCAGGGAGACATAGCCCTCGACGCGATCGCCGGGCGAGCGCTCCAGCGCCGCCGTTGCCTTGACGAGCGCCTCTTCCGTGCGTCCCAGGTGGTGCAGGCAATACGCCTGATAGGTGAGGTTCTCGTCGTCATCGAGTCCGGCAGCCGCCGCGGCCTCAAGGGCCTGCAGCGCCTCGGGCCACTTGTTCTGGTAGACCAGCGCCAGACCGATGTTGTGGCTGATCGCGGGCACCTGCTGCACCGCCGCCTCCAGACCTCGCAGCACCGCTTCGGCCTCGTCAAAACGGTGCTGGGACAGGTACACACCCGCCATGCGGCTGCGCGCGATGGCATGCCCGGGCTGAATGTCGAGGATCATGCGGAAGCTCGTCTCGGCAGCGCCAAAATCCCCGCTCGCGTGCTGCAGGTCGGCGATGGTGATGCGCAGCGTGATGTTGCCTGGATCGACCTCCAGGAAACCCAGCAGCCGCTGGATACGCTCGGGGGAGTTGTCGCCTGCGGCCGTGTTCATGATCGATTACCTGATGATGGAAAGCGGAAGCCTAGATGTAACGGTCCAGATGCGCCGGGGCGCGCTCGACCGAGCCCTGAACCAGCGCACGCAGCGTTGCATGATCGGGAGCAAGACCGCGAAACACAATCTCGGTCATGAAGCGCTCCTTGCCCGGAAGGCCTGCCAACGAGCCCGCATGGAGCGCGAAGCTCGCAAAGGCCTCGGCAAAATCCTCCGCGGCGTTGCGGCCACCGTAACGGCTCACCTCGGGCTCCGCGCGCGACACACCGGTGACCCAGCGCTTCTTGTCGAAGGAGGAAATGATCCGGAAATACACGAAATGCCCCACCTCGTGAAACAAGGCCCGGAACAGTTCCGCCCGGCTCGCGCAGGCATGGAGCACGATGGACGATTCCTTCACGTCGTAGCGGCCTTTCAGCCGCGACAGGCCGGGGATGCGCAGCCACCGGCTGATGCCGGGTACCCAGGGCACATCCTCGTAGCGGATTTTCTTCAGGCCCTCGAGCTGGTGCGGCGGCAGGCAGGCCAGGGCACCGGCAACGACATCGGGCGAGACCAGCGGGCATTTCTTGAAGCCCCACAGCTCGATGTTGATGGCGTTGAACTCGAGGCCGCCACTGGCCGACAGGCGATACGTGGGCGCTGACATCGGCTTAGTCGACCAAGCCCTGGCTGCGCGCCTTGGCGATCGCCTGGGTGCGACTGCGGACCTCGAGCTTTTCGTAGATGCGGGTGCCGTACCACTTGACGGTGCTTAGCTCGAGACCGAGCAGTGCCGATATCTCCTTGTTACCCAGGCCCTGGCAGATGAACTCGAGAATCTGCAGTTCACGGTGATTGAGCGCCTGACGGCCCTGACGCAGCGATTGGCGGGCGGGACCCGCGTGCCGCAGGCCGCTGAACACACCCGCCAGGGGCCCCGCAGCCGGAGCGGGCTTCAGCATGGGGCGCAGGTGGATGTCGACGAAGTCGATCAGCTTGCTGATCTGGCGGGGCTGGATACCCGCGCGCATCGCCTCGCCGAGGGACCGATTTGCGTCGTCCTCGTTGCTGGTCTGGTAAAAACTGATGGCCTTCAGCACATGCTGCAGCGCCGGGGATCCGGGCAGCGCACCCACTACAGGCTGCCGGGCCGCGGGCAGCGCCGCTATGCGCGGGCCCGGCGCGCGCGCCTCGAGACCTTGTCTTGCGGCCGTCATCGAGGCGCCCGCCAGCACGCGCATTGCCTTGGTCACCGAGGGCACAACGCCCAGCCCCGCCCGCCCATCCGGTGCATGGCGCTGGAGAATGGCTGCCGCACGCTCGGCGGCCAGCCCGACGCTGGCCCAGCACTCGATGGCCTCGGAGACATGCCCATGCGCCTCGTACCACGCGGCCGCCTCCTCGAGGAACCGGTGGTTCGCCGCATCCCCCTCCTCGGCGAGCAGGAACTGGTCGAGCACGCTCTCGAGGCAGTAGGCGCCGGCCGTACCGGGCACGCGTTCAAGCCAGCCGATGTGCAGACACTCCTGCACGCCCGCACCGATGTCCGGCACCAGCGCGCTCAGCAAATCGAGGTTCAGCAGCGGCAATCTGCAGGCATGGCGGAGCCACGGATACGCACGCGCGAGCAGCGGCAGCCACCCGGCAGCGAAAAAAGCGCGTGCGGCGGGCAGGTGGGCAATAGCCCTTGCCGCATGACCATCACCGCTACTGTCATCGGCAGCCGCCACGGCAAGATCGGCAAGATCGGCAAGGGCTGCTTCTGTGAGCCCGGGCCAGCCCTGGGTAAGGCGGCGCAATTCGTGACGCGTCAGCGCCTGCGGATCACCTGCATCGGTTTGCGCGCCGAGCGGGCTTGCCTGCAGCAGCGACTGCAGCTCGGTGTCGGTGTAAAGGAATGCGCGGTAATCGAGCAGGTAATGCTCGGGGGCGCGGCCACCACCGTGACCCAGCCAGAACGGCCGTTCGCCGATGCAGAGCTGCACCGCCGATACCGGATCACGCTCGGCCGCAAGCAAACCGTGCAGGGCGGCGGCAGGCAGCAGCTCCGGGAACAGCAGCACACAGGACTGCGCGGGAAGATCGGCCACCTGCTCCAGCACCCGCTGTGCGGGCAAGCGCCGGCAATCGAGCACCATGCGCTGCGCGGTGACGGCTTCAAGAAAGGCGGAGACAGACTCGGCATCAGCGGAGCCGGGCGGGATCAGCGCGCGCACCGGACGCGGGCCTGTGGGACCTGCGAGCAGGCGTTGCAATTCTGCGACGAGCCTCTGCGCGTAGCGCTGCGTGAGGCCCGCTGACGGCACGGCCACCCGGTCACCCCGACCGGGAGCGCGGAAGCAACCGCGCGCCACTCACGCGAAGCTTCCCACCAACGCCTTGGCCACCAGCGCCCAGCCCTCGATCAGCACGAACATCAGCACCTTGATGGGCAGGGCAATCGTGAGCGGCGGCACCATGATCATACCCATTGCCATCAGTACGCTCGCAGAAATGAGGTCAATGAGCAGGAACGGCAGGAAAATCACGAAGCCGATCTGGAAGGCTGTCTGCAGCTCGCTCAGCATGAATGCGGGAATGAGTGTAGTGGTTTCTATCTGTTCCATCGATGTCGGCCGCGGCTTGCCCGAGAGCTCGATCACGAGCGCCATGTCTTTCTCGCGCGTCTGGCGGATCATGAACCCGCGCAACGGCACCAGGGCTTTCTTCGCGGCCTCCAGGGTGGTGATCTCGCCGGCGCTGTACGGGTCGAAGGCGACGCGGTTCATCTCCTCGATCACGGGGGTCATGGTGAACAGCGTGAGAAACAGCGCGAGGCTCACCAGCACGGTGTTGGGCGGTGTGCTCTGCATGCCGAAGGCCAGCCGCAGCATCGACAGCACGATGATGATGCGGGTGAACGCGGTAAGCACCATCAGGATCGCCGGCGCGAGGCTGAGCACCGTGAGCAGCGCCAGCACCTGCAGGGCGGAGGCCATCTCGGGCGCTGCAGCGGCCGAATCGAGATTGACCGTGACGCCGCCAACGCTGGCAGTGGCGGCAGTGGCGGCAGCGGCCACCCCTGGCAACAAGGCGAGCAATAGACCCCAGACCGCAAACACAGCGCGCGCAGCCTGCCGGCTCATGGGCCTTGCTCCGCGGCGACAGGGGTGCTTCGCGACAGCGGGGCATCTGCGCGCCGGCCAAGCTCCGTGATCGCCACGCCGTGCTCGGACTCGAGCACCAGCACCTCGCGGCCATCGACCTCGAGCAGGTGGACCATCGCTTTCCGGGAGAGTGTCCGGCGGTCGGTCACGCGGATATGAGTGCCGATTTTCTCGGGGACCGTGCCGCTCTGCACCAGACGTTTGCGCAGGAACACCGCCGCCACCGCCCCCGCAGCGCACAACAGGCCAAGCAGCAGCACGATGCGCGAGACCGTACCGCCTACATCAAGGTCGGAGGTCTTGTAGGGAATGGGGGTGTCCGCGAGCACACAGGCAGGCGCCACCAGCGCGAGCGCCAGCAGGAGCGCCGCCGTTGCAGCAGATACACGAGAGGCAGGAGTGCTCACGATCATCAGGCCTCGGTGATGACCTCGGTGATCTGGATGCCGAAATTGTCGTCCACGATCACCAGCGCGCCGCGGGCAACCACGCGGTTGTCCAGCACCAGATCCACCGGCTCGTCGGCCAGGGTGTCCAGAGGCAGGATGCTGTTTTCCGTGAGCGCGAACAACTCCGCCACCGTGAGCGACACCTCACCCAGCACCGCGGTAAGGCGCAGCTGCACGTCCTTCACCACATCCAGCGTCTGCGGGGTGACCAGTTTCTTGCTGGCCTCGCCGGGCTCGAGCTGGCTCAATTCCACTGTATCGACGTTCTTCTGACTCACGCTGTGTGTCCTTTGCTGATTCCTGGAAAACGCCGGCCACCGTCTGTGCGGCTACCGGCACCCTGACTGATCACGTGGCGGCAAGCCTGATGGCCCGGTGTCCGTCATGCATGCCCACTCGCCCCTGCGCCAGCTGCCGGCCCGGGATACCCAGACGCACACTCGCATCGAAGCGCTGGTCGAGTTTCACCACATCGCCCACGGCGAGACCGCTCACCTGCCCAACGGTGAGCGTGGTCGCACCGAGATCCGCGCGCAGGGTGAGCCGTTGCGCGGCGAGCGCGCTGCGTGCGCGCGGCAGATCACCGCGGCGCGGCGTAACACGCGGGGGAAGCAGTGCGGCCAGCAGCGCGGGCCCCAGCAACACCGGCAGGCAACACCCGTGACGGGAAATCTCGAGCACCGCCCAGCCCGAACCGGGGCGAAAAATGCGTCGCAGTTCGACGCCAGACACGCCGGGAGCATCATCCCGACGGGACACGCCGGCCGTGGTCTCGGCCAGATTCTGGTAGAGCGCCTGCAGGCTGTGCGCTGCCACGCCACGCTCGAGCCGGGCGCTGAGCGAGACATCGGCATCGGCGGGAATCAACACGCCCTCCCCGCTGCCCAGCAGGCCGCGCAGCAGCTCGAGTCCCGGCGCCTGCGCGCCGAGCATCACCAGAAACGACTCCGCTGGCGCACCCAGCGTCAGGGCCGCCCCGGCCGCCGCGGGCAGCAGGGGGTCTGCCGTACCCTGCACGTTGCGCAGCGTTGTGCTTGCGAGCTGATCGCCAAACCATTCGGCGAGCCACGCCCCCACCCGCTCGTGCAGCAGACCCTGAAGCGCTGCAAGTGCGGTGGTGCCATAGATCCGGAACGGGTGCGCCATCACTAGCGACCACCCCGCGTACTGCTGTAGAGCTCCTGGATCAGCTCGTTGGTGGCGTTCAGCACCTGGGAGGCCGCCTGAAAACCGCGCTGCACGATGATGATCTCGGCAAACTCGCGCGAGAGTTCAACGTTGGAGCGCTCGATGCTCTTATGCACCAGCTTGCCGAAGGCCCCGTCCGTGGCGCTGCCGAGTACCCGGTCGTTGGTGTCTTCAAGGGTGAACAGCGCATCACCGGCACGCTGCAGCGCCGAGACGTTGGTGAACAGCGCCAACGCGATGCGGCCGTCCTTCAGCTCGTCGTCGTTCGAGTACTTGAGGAGGATGGTGCCGTCCTCCTCGAAGGCGAAAGACGTGAGCTGCCCGGTGGCCCGCCCGTCGACATCCTCGACCTTGATGGTGGAGGTCACGAACTGCACGGAATTGACCGCCGCGAAATTGACCTTGAGCTCCTCGATACGGCGATCAACCACGGCGAGGGTGGGCCCCTCGGCCGACTGCCCGTTGCTGTAGGACACGATCAGCTTGCCGCTCGCGTCGATCTCGATGCCGGACACCTTGCCAACGGCGCGGCCCGAAAGCTGCGTGGCCGTCACGGCATCGTCCGAGCCGGTCTTGAGTACCAGCGCCGTGGCGCCGTCCTTGCCGCTCACGTCGAGGTTGAAGTTGATCGTCACGGCAGCGCCCGCGGCGCCGGTGCCGGTGAAGGTCGCGCTGATATCGGTGCTCTCGAGGCGCCACTGCAGCCCGGGAAACAGCGGGTCCGACAACCCGCCGGGGAAGAAGCCGCCGGTGCCTGCGTTGGGCGTGCCGCCTTGGCCGGGGCTCACGCCATCACGGATGTACACGAGTTTTTTCGAGGCCTTGAATTCACCGGCCAGACCGCGATTGAACACCACCTCGTACTCGGCGCGGTTGGTGTCGGCGAGCACCCGCACGAAGGTGACACTGACGTTGTAGGTGTTGCCCGCGGAATCAAAGAGCGCGACGCTGATCGGGTTCTGCTGGACCTGGTTGCCGTTGGCATCGGCGATATAGGGCGGGTAGATATCCCCCACGGGTGCGGCAGCGTCCAGCACCCCGGAGAGCGTGAGCGCGGTGGTGGCCTGCGCCGGGTTCTGCAGCGTGATGGCGGCATCGATCAACTGCTCGGGCTTGGCAGGGTCGCGGGCGGCGAGTTTTTTCTGCGTCGCGTTGTCGACCAGGAAACCGTTGCTGTCGATCTTGAAGGTGCTGCCGTCGAGGAACGTCACCGAGGCGGTGTCGCTCGCCGCCTTGGAGATGAGTTGGCCCTCCGTGAGCGTGACCGTGATGTCGCCGAGCTTGTCGAGCTCGCCGGGTGTTGCCTCGATGGAAATCTTCGGCACGCCGGAAAAGCGATCCTTGACCTTGTCGACGGCCACCAGATCGAAGAAATTGAGGTGAATCAGCTGCGAGAGATCCTCTGCCGTCGGCGCGCCGTTGGCGCCGAATTCGAGCGTCAGGCTCTCGGCTACGACGTTGCCGCTGGCGTCCTTGAATTCCACTTTCCACACGTCGCCGGCTTGCTTGGTAAAGCTCGCGAAGACCTTGTAGCTGCGGCCATTGGCGTCGAAGACGGAGATCTCGACCTTCTCGGTGGCCACGGCGTCCTGGGCAGGATAGACCGTGCCCGTGGTGGCGGATTTGTTCAGCGTGCCGCGCAGCAAGACCTCGGTGCTGGCGACGGCGGGGCTCACCAATCGGTCGCGCAGGTTGATGTCTGCCAGGTGACCCGATTCGTCGATCTTGGCGACGCGGTAGCCGGTGCCGGGGTCCGAGAGGTAGCCGTCGTCGTCGATTTCGAACTGCCCGGCACGGGTGTAGAACTCCGCACCGTCATCGCGGACGACGAAGAACCCGCCGCCGTCGATGGCCATGTCGGTGTCCTTGCCCGTCACGGCGAGTTCGCCGTCGACGAAGCGCACCGTGGTGCCACCGACCGCAACGCCCTGCCCGTTGGCGATGGGGCTGCCATCGTCACCGGTAGAACCGAACTGCTGGTTACCCTCGAGCTCGCGGTAGAACACATCGTTGGCCTTGTAGCCCACGGTGTTCAGGTTGGCGACGTTGTTGCTCAGGTTGTCCAGCCCGCGCGTGAACGCGTTGAGGCCGGTCATTGCCTTGTAAAGCGTGCCGAGCAGATCGGAAGCCATATCAGTTGCCCGCCGAGAGCTGGATCACGGAACTCACCTGCGTGGGGCTCACGCTGATGATGCTGCCGTCGGGTTGCCTGACCGAGAGCCGTGGCTGACCCTGCACCAGGCTCATGGCGATCACTTCGCCCGAGCTCGAACCGGTCTCGAGCTGCACGTTCACCGTGCGTCCGAGCAGACCGATCGACTGCGACAGACTGCTTACGTCGAGGATGGCGCTGGTGGTCTCATTGGTGCGGTTGGCCAGTTCCACCGAGGAGAACTGCGCGAGCTGCGCCAGGAACTCGCGGTTGTCCACCGGCTCCAGCGGATCCTGATAGTTGAGCTGCGTGAGAAAAATATTGAGAAAGTCGTCGAGGCCCACCGAGGCCTGCGCCGACACCACATCGGTCCTGCCGACCGCGCCCACTGAATCTATAGCCATTGGGAACCTCCCATCAGTTCGTTGACGTGTGAAATGCGTTTACCGTTCACCATGATCCGGGAGAGCGAGTTGCCCTGCTCGGCGAGCAGGCCTTGCAGATCGCGCACCCAGTTGAACACCTCCACCGCGTACTTCTGCTTGAAGTCGCGGATCCACAACGTGAGCTCCCCGGACGACTGCGTGACGCGCACGTTGAGATCGGTGAAGCGCAGCTGGTTCATCAGCCCATCGTAGCGCTGCGCGAGGCGCAGCGAGGCGGCATCCGGCGAGCGGCTGCCGTTCGAGGCGAGCGTGGATATCTGCCAGCCGTCCAGACCCCGTGGCTCGGGCATCGACGGGGACTGCAGGCGCGGCGTCTGGGGCGTGCCCGGCATGAGGCTTGCCGCGGTGGGTGCCAGCCTGCCTGCAAAGGCTGCGAGTTCCGCAGCCACGGCAAAGGGATCCTGAGCGCGAGCCGGGGCTGCCGGCGCCTGCGGATCATCGAGACGCAGCGCCGGGGGCTCCATCCGGGCATTGGCCCCGGATGGCAGCGACTCGTCGCTCACCGCAAAGGATTCCTTCTCGAGCTCCGAGAGCCACTGCTCCCGCCGCGCGTCACCCTGCGCGGAGTCGGCCGTGGCATTGGCGACGGCAGCCGCAAGGGGCAGCAAGTTCTGCGTGTCTATGTCCATCGTGTTCTCCTCATCAGGCGGGGCCATGGTTATCTGCGCCCCGCAGTGGCCGCGACCTGTGAACGGAACAGGTTGGCGGCATACACATCGGTCAATTCCTCGACGTCCTTCGCGCTGCGCGCCTGCCGGTGCAGGGTCACAGCCTCGCGGTGCTTCTCGAGGCTCTTGTCCTTTCTCACCTGGGCCATCATCAGCGCCTTGCGCAGATCGAGGACCACCAGTATCTGCGCGTCATAGGCCTGCCGATAGGCAGCGAGCTTGCCATTGAGCTCCGCCACCAGCCGCAGCACGGCCTCGCGCATGCTGGTGTCGAAGGCCGCCGGTGTGCCGGCGCCGCTCTCGAGCAGGGCATCGATCTCGGCGTCGAGCTTATGGCAGGTGCGGCGCAGGCGGTTCAGCTGCGCCATCGCGTCGGCCAGCGCCATCTCGGCTTTCTGGTAGTCCCACTTGTACAGGCTCGCCACGCGCCGGTAAGCGCTGATCTGCGTGCTCATGCGGCACCTCGCGGCGCACCGGGGGCAATGGGCTTAACCGCGTGCATCGCGCGTGCGCTCCGCTGTAGCCCGCGCCGGGCGGTTGATCGCCTCGGCCTTGTCCAGCACATTGCCCAACTGCAGCAGCAGGTCCTCGAGATCCACCCGGTCTTCGGGCATCTGCGAGAACAGCCGCTTGAGCGCGGGAATGGCGTTCAGGGCCTTGTCGAGGTCGGGGTTGCGCCCCGCCTGATACACGCCCATGTCGATGATGTCCTTGTTCTCCTCGTGCACGCTCAGCAGCCGGCGGATCTCGCCCACCAGGGTGCGGTGATGGCGGCTCACTACGGCGTTCTGCAGGCGGCTCGAGCTCTCGAGCAGTGCCACGGCCGGCAACTGCCCCATGTTGGCCAGGCGCCGCGCCAGCACGATGTGGCCATCGAGGATCGCGCGCAGGTTATCGGTGACCGGCTCGTTGAAGTCATCGCCCTCGACCAGCACGGTGTAGAACGCGGTGATGGAACCGCCCGTCTCGAAGCTGCCCGCGCGTTCCAGAAGCTTCGGCAGCATGGAGAACGACGAGGGCGTGTAGCCGCGCGCCGTAGGTGGCTCGCCGATGGCAAGGCCGATCTCGCGCTGCGCCATCGCGAATCGCGTGACCGAGTCCATGGCCAGCATCACGTCCAGGCCCTGGTTGCGGAAGTACTCGGCGATGGCGGTGGCGGCGAAGGCCGCGCGCGTGCGCACCAGCGCGGGCTGGTCGGCGCCGGCCACCACCACCACAGACTTGGCGAGTCCCTCGGGCCCGAGGTTGGTGTTGATGAAATCCAGCACCTCGCGGCCGCGCTCGCCGATCAGCGCGATCACGTTCACGGCCGAGCGGCTGTTGCGGGCGATCATCCCGAGCAGCGTGCTCTTGCCGACGCCGCTGCCGGCGAAAATGCCCATGCGCTGACCCTTGCCGATGGTCAGGCAGGCGTCGATGACGCCCACGCCCGTCTCGAGAATGTCGGTGATGGGCTTGCGCGTGAGATGGTTGATCGGCTCGGGATAGAGCGGGTAGTCCTCGACTGCGCTGATATCAGGGCCCTTGTCGAGCGGCTTGCCGAAGGCATCGACCACGCGCCCGAGGAAAGCCGGCCCCACCGGCACCGTGGCCGCCTTGCCCGTGGCGGTGATCTCGCTGCCGATGTAGACGCCCTGCATGTTCCCGTAGGGCATGAGGATCACTTTGCCATCCCGGAAACCCACTACTTCGGCGATCACGGGCTTGGACTTCGAGGGCGGGTAGACCTGGCAGAGCTCGCCGAGGAACACATCCGGGCCGTTCGACTCCACCGACATGCCGTAGTACTGCGAGACCTTGCCCACCCGGGGCACGGTTTCGCAGTGCTGTATGGCACGCAGTATGGCGTTCATGGTCGACACGGTTGCACTCGCCCCCTGCTGGCTCAGCTGCCGCTTTTCACGGATGAATCGATGGCATCGCGCAGACGCTGCAGCTGGGTCTCCAGCCGCGCATCCCACACCCCCGTATCGGTCTCGATCATGCAGCCGCCCACCGTGACGCGCGGATCGGGCACGAACTCGATCTCGCTGAAACGCCCGTCGGCCCCGAGCTCCTCGCCCAGGCGGCCCATCACCTTGAAGTCCTGCTGCGAGACGTGCACGGCAACCTTGCGCGCACCGCGCACAGTCGACAGCGCATGGGCGACCAGCGCGCGGGTGAAGCCCTCCTCGCCCGTGCGATCCCCGATCAAGCGCGCGAGCGCCGCGAAGGCGATGTCCACGGCGTACTCATCGACCTGTGCCAGCTGACCCTCGAGCGAGCTGCTGAAGAGCCGCTGCACCTGCTGCAGATCGGCAGCCTGTTTTTTCAGCTCGCGCGCGAGATCCTCGCGTGCGGCGGCCACGCCGTCCTCGTAGCCCCGGCTGTGGCCGGACTCGGTGTCCTTGCGCAACTGCTCCTCGAGCGTGGCGTGGCGCGCGCCGAGCGCCTCGAGCCGGCTCTTGAGCGTGACGTTCTCGGTCTCGAGCTGCGCGATGCGCTTTTCCTGGATCTCCGCGAGATCGCGCGTGCGGGCAAGCTCGGTGGAGAGCGCCTGCGCAGGATCGGGCGGCACGGGCGCCGCAGGGGCTGCCGGGACGCTGAAGGCAGGCTCTTCGCGGGGCTGTGCTGCCGCGTCACGCGAGGGCTTGCGCGTGCCGCCCTTCACTGCCGTGACACGCTCATCGGATTCGTTGCGACGCGTCTCGACGCGCGCGGCATCGAGCTTGCGTGTACCGGTTACGGCCGCCGCCCTCAGGATCTCACCCATGGTCTTGTGCCTGTCGTTCGCCGGCGAGCTCTGCGATCACATCGGCAATCGCGCGCGTCACGCGTGGCGTGGGCGAGAGGGCCGGCGCGGTTTCGATGGCCTTGCGTCGCTTGGGGCTCATCTGCTTCAAGTACTGCTCGGCATCGAGCCACAGCCTGCTGCCCAGAAAAACACCCAGATACTGCAACGGCAGTCGCCCCAGCACCCAGTGAACCGCCGCGAAACCTGCCTGGTTCACGCGATGATCCGCGCGACCTGGACCTGCAGGGGTTCCCGGGGCTTCCAGGAACAGGTCGAAGTCGAGCACGGCCTCGCCCACGATGCGCTGCAACTCGCGGCTCGCGTTCTCCACCGCCTGACGCCGCTCCTGCGGCAGCCGGGCGAGCAACCACTGCCGATCGACCGGCGCCATGCCGCGCAGGCGCAGTGCGACCCGCTTGGCGGCACTGCCATGGGCGGCTGCGGCAGCCTGTACGCTCAGCTCGGAGACCATGACTCAGGTCACTCCGGGCGACGGTGCGCCATCGGCAGGACGGCTCTTCGACTCTTCGTCGAACCAGAATTTCACTTCCTCGAGCAGCGCCTCACGCTGGCCTTCGCTCAGCGAGGCCGATGTGGTGGATGCCCGACGCTGTGCCAAATAGAGCCCTCCCGCACCGAGCAGCAGGACCACCGCGACGAGCGCGGCGAAGGGAATGCCCGGCGAGCGCGGCGAGCCCGGCGCCCGGCCTGAAGCACGTGTAACCGTGCCGCCCGCAGCCGACGCAGCGGAAGGCGCCACGGCGACAGCAACCGAGGGCTGGTGCGCGGAGACCGGCAAGCCATAGACCTCGATGGTGTCGCCGCGGCTCTCGCGCAGGCCCACGGCAGTGGCCACGAGCTGGCGTATGGCTTTCAAGGTGACCGCATCCACGGCGCGCGGCACCATGACGCTCACCGTCATGCGCTCTACCGCACCATCGCCCCGCACCACCTGCTCGACGCTCTTGTCGAGGCGGTAGTCGATCTCGGTGACCTCGGAGGCGAGCTGCTTCTTGCTCTCGTTGCCGTAATCGTCGCTGGCGCCAGCGAACTTGCGCTGCGTCTTGCTCGATGCGGCGATGCCGCCCTGGCCGCTCTTCTCGGGGGAATTGTAGGTTTCGCGGGTGAGCTGCACCTGCTCGGTGCTCAGGGTGACGTCGATGTTCACCACCGCCACACCCGGATCATAGAGCTGGTCGAGGATCTTGCCCGCCTTGAGGCCGAGGTATTCCTCGATCTCCTGCTTGCGCCCCAGACTCGGCCCGCCGCGCTTGCCGTCCTGCGCGTGTGGCTCTGTGAGGACCACACCGCGCTCATCGAGCACCGTCACGCTGTCGGCATCCATGCCCTCGACCGCCGAGGCAACCAGCTGCTGGATGCCGGCGATCTGCGCCACCGACAGGTAAGCCTGGGGCTCCTGCACCACCGTCACCGAGGCCTTGGGCACGGTCTGGGCCTGCTGGAAAAGGCCCTGCTCGGGAAGCACGAGGTGCACGCGCGCCTGGCGCACCACACCAAGGCCCATCACCGTGCGTGCGATCTCGCCCTGCAACGCGCGCTGGTAGTTGATCTTCTGCACGAACTCCGTCATGCCGTAATCGGCGTTGTCGAAGAGCTCAAAGCCCTGCCCGCCGTTCATGGCCGGATTGCTGCCATCGAGGCGGATCCGTGTCTCGCCGGCCACCGCGCTGTCGACCATGATGCTCTTGCCATCAGCTGAGAGGCTGTGGGCGATCTTCATCTCGTCGAGCTCGGCCAGGACCTTGGCCGCCTCAGGCCCGCCGAGATCGGTATAGAGCGGCTGGAGGTCGGTTTGGTAGGCCCACAGGTAGAGCCCTGTGCAGGCGGCCACGATGACCAGCACGCCCGCGACTAGCGAGGTGCGCTGACCCGAGGAAAGCCCGGAGACAAATTCAGTGATAGGCGACATTCGCTGGGTTCCTTCTGGTTACACGCTCATGCGCATGACTTCCTGGATTCCCTCGAGAATCCGGTTGCGCACCTGTACGGTCAGTTCAAACGAGGTCTTCGCCCTTGCGAGCGAAATCATGACCTGATGGAGGTTGTCGGCCTCGCCGAGCGCGAGCTTCTGCACCTGGGTCTCGGCCTCGCGGATCTTCAGGTCGGTTTCGTTGATCTGCTTGCCCACCCAGTCGGCGAAGTTGGCCTGCTGGGGCGCGGTGGCCTCGCCCATCTTCGCGATCTGCGTCAGCGCCTCGACGGGAGCGATTGGATTGATGGCCATCAGTTGGTGCCTCCGATCTCGAGTGCGCGCAGCGCCATGGTGCGGGCAGCGTTCATGGCGCGCACGTTGGCCTCGTAGGCCCGCGTGGCGGTCATCATATTGATCATCTCGTCGACCGGGTTGACGTTGGGCAGGGCCACATAGCCCTGCGCGTCGGCGTCCGGGTGACTCGGGTTGAACACCAGACGCGGCGCGGTGTTGCGCTCCACCACTGCAGCCTCGCCCACGCCCGACAGCAGCCCGCCGAACTCGGTCTCCGCGGCGCGCGCCACCACGTCGAGTGGCTGGTAGAGACGACCGCCCACACCGCGGCTCGTGTTGACGTTGGCGAGGTTGCTGGCAACGGCCTCCATCCGGGCGCGCTGGAAGTCCATGCCCGAGGCGCTGATCTCGAAAATGCTCATGTAGTCCATCAGCCGCGACCTCCCTTGATGGCGGTACTCATCAGGCTGCCGAATTGCGACTGCGCGCGCAGCAGCGCCTGATAATGCGTGGTGTTCTTGGCGAGCCAGATCATCTGCCGATCGAGTTGCACGCTGGTTGCCTCGGGATCCTGTTCGGGCGTGGCATCCACGCCCCCGAGCAGCGAGCGGATCGAGTCGTCGTCGGCACCCGACTCCACGGCCGAGCGCACGCGACCCATCACCTCCTCGAAATCGATCTTGAGCGGTCGATATCCGGGCGTAGAGGCGTTGGCGATGTTGTTGGCGATGGTCTGGTGGGTTGCCAGTGATACATCCAGCGCCTTGCCAACAAGGGCGCCGGTCACGCTGTCCAAGGGTCCGCTCATGGCTGTCTCCTACTGGATAATGAGTTGGGCATGCAGGGCACCGGCCCGCTTGATGCCCTGAAGAATGGTGATGACATCGCGGGTGCTGGTCTTGATCTGACGCAGCGCTGTCACGAGATCGCTGATCGAGGTGCCCGCGGGCAGGTCTACCGCCTGGGCTATGCCCTCGCGCACATCGATATCGGTATCGGGTACCACCACCGTGCGCACACCCGGCGCGGTGCCGCCGATGTTCACTTCGCCCAGGTTGGGCTGCGAGACCTGATAGTCGGTGGAGATGATTACCCTGATCTCGCCGTGGGAGATGGTGACGTCGCTGATGCGCACGTCGCCACCGGAGACCACGGTGCCGGTACGCTCGTTGATCACCACCTTGGCCACCTGATCGGGGGTGATGCTCAGGTTCTCGATGGCGGTGATGAGATCGACCACATCGGTGCTTCCGGGCGGCACGGTCACGGCAACCTTGCCGGCATGCACCGCGGTTGCGCGGCCCCAGCCAAGGCGCGCGTTGACGGCGTTCTTGACGCGGCTGGCGGTGGTGAAGTCGGGGTCGTCCAGGAGGATGTTCACCGTGCCCTCGGCGCTCACCAGATCGTCGGCCGTGCTGCGCTCGACCGAAGCGCCGCCCGGGATCAGGCCCACCGTGGGGTGGTTCTTCTGGACGACGTTGCCGTTGTAATCGAACTTGAAGCCACCCACTGAAATCTGGCCCTGAGCGAGCGCGTAGACGCGGTCGTTGGCCGCCTTGAGCGGTGCCATGAGCAAGGTGCCGCCGACCAGGCTGCGCGCATCGCCCATCGAGCTCACGCTGGCATCCAACTTGTCACCGGGCTGCGAGAACGGCGGCAGCGAGGCGGTGACAATGACCGCCGCGACGTTGCGGCTGTTGATGTCCTCGGGCGGGACCTTCACGCCGAATTGCAGCAGCGCATTGGTGACCGACTGCATGGTCGCCTTGCTGCGCACCGAGTCACCGGTGCCCGCGAGACCCACGACGATCCCGTAGCCGACAATATCGTTGTCGCGGGCGCCTTCGATACGCGCGATTTCCTTGATGCGGGTAGCGCCGCCCGTCGAGGCCTCCGCGGCAAAGGCAGCCGCACAAAGCCACAGTGCGAGCCCCGCGCGGGCGAACCAGTCATCAGCACGTCCCATGTCCATGCCCTCAGAAAACGCCAATGGTGTTCAGGAACCGGTAGACCCAGTTCCGTTTCTTGCCGTCGTCGGCCACGGGGTAGCCGTTGTAGGCGATCTTCGCGTCGAGCAGGCGCGGCGAGGGCACGGTGTTGTCGGTGCCCACATCGACCGGACGGATCGTCCCGCTCACACTGATCAACTGCTCCTCGCCATCGAGCGCGATGCGCTGGCTGCCCTCAACGTGCAGGTTGCCGGCCTCGTCGATCGACTTGACCGCCACGGTCATCGCCGCCTTCAGGGTGCCGGCACGCTGCGTGACATCGCCCGCGGCGCGATCCACGCCGAGGTTGAGCGTGGCTTCATCGGTCAAGCTGCCGGCGTTGATGTCACCCGAGAGGCCGTAATCACGCCCCACCTTGCGGTCTGAGGCCGACTTGGCCTGCGCGCTCTCGAGAATGATGATGGTGAGCGCGTCACCGACCCGGAAGGCTTTCTTGTCAGCCACGAAAGACTGGTAGCTGCCCTCCGAGTAGAGGTTTTCGGCGTGCAGCAGCGAGGCTGGCGCGAGCCCGGCGAGCAGCACGGTCGCGATCACAACACGGCATATCGTTTTCATACCTGTTACCTGCATGCTAGCGACTCCCACCCTGCACGATTTCGACGCGATTTTGCCCCGTCACCACGGCATCGAACTCTTCCTCGGAACTGCGCGCCTTCAACGCGATGGTGTCGCCGACAAAGCCCGTGCGAAGCGCCGTGGCCGTGGCGGTGACCTCGATGCCGCCGGCCCGGGAGACCACCAGCGCATCGGCGCCGAACTGCACCGCCGGCGCGCGCTCCAGATGCCGCGCGACAAGGATGTCACCGGCCTTAAGCGCCACGCTGAGCTGCTGGTCCGGCGCCGGAGCGGCTAATGCGGCCGGATCCACCTGCGCGATATCCGCCCATCCCTCGGCAAACAGGTTCTCGCCGGCGATGGTGTGCCCGGGCAAATCATCGATGGCATTCCACGCCCGTACTTCACCGCCGACCTTGAACCACAGCGGCAGGCGCTCGGTCTTGCCGGCGTCATCGAGCACCAGCCACACCGGCGTACGCCGGCGCAACTGCGCGAGACCCGCGGCATCGAAACGCCATTGCGCATGCGCTCCCAGCGGGACGGCGCCCTGCTTGCCCACGAAGGCAAACGACAAATTGCGGTAGCGATCAGGCCAGGCAGCGGCCGCATACTGCTGCAGGAATGTCTGCGCCTCGTCCAACATCAGCGAGCTGCGCTGCGGCGAGGGCTGCGCCTGCACGCGTACCGACGCCGGCCCCACCACGGCGAATTCCTCGAGACCCGGCACCGCATGGAGCAATGCGGCCATCTCGGCCTTGTCGAGTCGGCCGCGCCCCTCGAGAGCCGACACCGGAACGCTGGCCGCACGCAGGGCCTCGCGCTCGGCTCGCGGCGCGACCACGCGCGCCAGACGGCTCACCGCAATGGTGGGCGAGGCCGCGCCTGCAACCACCACCGGCAACTCCACCACCGGATAGAGAACAAGCGTCGGCTCCAGCGCCCGCACGAGCCCGGCCGCCGGGGCTGTCGCCGCGACGAGCAGGAGAGCGAACACCGACGGTTTCATCGCCTGACCCCTGCGCTCAGCCGCGCAGGTTGTTGTTGATGCGGAGCATTTCGTCTGCCGCACGGATCACCTGCGAGTTCACCTCGTAGGCGCGCTGGGTCACGACCAGCGCCATCATCTCCGTCACCAGGCTCACGTTGGAGCCCTCAAGAAAGCGCTGCGCCAGCTGGCCGGTACCGTCCTCACCCGGGGCCGACATCGCGAGGCCACCGGTCTCCTCGGTGGGCACGTAGAGGTTGTCGCCCACCGCCTCGAGGCTGGTGGGGTTCAGGAAACTCGCGAGCTCAATGCGGCCGATCTCCTGCAGTTTCTCGTCGCCGCTCACACGCACCGACACCGCGCCGTCGGCGGCAATGAACACGTCGGTGGAATCAGGCGGGACCTGGATATTGCCCGTCAGCCGCTGGCCGCCTACGGTGGCGAGGTAGCCGTCGCTGTCGATCTTTAACGCGCCGTTGCGGGTGTAGGCCGTCTGCCCGTTGCCGGTGTCCACCTCGAGAAAGCCGAGCCCGCGGATGGCGATATCCAGCGGGTTGTCGGTGGCGCGCAGATCGCCGACGCCGAAATCCTTGGTGATGCCCGCGATGCCCGTACCGAGGCCGGTCTTCATCTGCCCGGTCTCGCGGTCGAGCGCGCTCGCCGAGGCAGCATCGCGATACATCAGATCATCGAAAGAGACGCTACTTTTCTTGAACGCCGTGGTGTTCAGGTTGGCGAGGTTGTTCGAGATGGTGTCCAGCTGCGCCAGCTCGGCGTGCATGCCCGTGGCCGCGATATACAGTGCATCCAACATGGTCTTTTCTCCCGGAGGTTCGAAGTTACAAATCGCCCAATACGTTGATCGCTTTATCGAGCATGCCGTCGTAGCCGCTCATCACTTTGTGCGATGTCTCGAAATGCCGCGTGATCTCCACCAGCCTGATCATCTCGTCAGCGCTCTTCACGTTGGAGGTCTCGACAAAGCCCTGCATCACCTTGCCCTTGAAGGGCTCGGGCGATGCCGGGCCGCCAGTGGGGGCCGCATACAGCCCCTCGCCCTGGTAATTGAGCAGTCGGGCATCGCGGAAGGCGCTCAGGCTCAGGCGATCGAGCGCCACGCCGTCCTGCGTGACGATGCCGTCGCTGCCGATGGTGAAGGGGCTGTTGCGCAGAAATATCTCGCCGCCTTCACCCAGCACGGGCTGGCCTGAGACCAGCGCGAGGCGGCCCTGCTCGTCTATTTTCATTTCACCCTTGCGCGTGTAGCGGGTTCCCTCGGCAGTCTCCACCGAGAGGAAACCCCCGCCCTGTAGCGCGAGCTCGAAGGCGTTGCCCGAGTACTTGAACGCACCCTGCTGCATGTCACGCACCACGCCGAGCTCCGGCGCCGTGCCCTCGATGCGACCACCACCCGCGACCGACTGGTCGAGCGCGGTCTCGTCCAACACCCGCTGGAAGGCCGTCACGTAGGTGACCTCGCGCTTGTACCCGTTGGTACTCACGTTGGCGAGATTCTGCGAGATAGCGCGCAGCTCCTGCAGGTCGTTGTTCAGCGCAACCGACAGCGCGGCAGTAACGTCGGTCATCAGATGGCTCCTCCGGGAATCGGCAAGGGGGTGGCGAGCAAGGTGTTCGGCACGGCATCAGGCAGCTCGCGCGACTCGACCACCCGGTCGCGGTCGATGATGCTGCGGTCGATCTTCACCACGCCAAAAGAGCCGATGGTGATGCTGCCGGGTACTTCGTTCATGGCCAGCACGGCGACGTGCGGCAACACACGATCCAGAAGTTTCTTCACGTGGCGCCGCAGCGAGCTCGAGCACAGCAGCACCGGCTGCAGGTTCTGCAGCATCATTTTCTCGCTCATCTTGTCGAGCTCGGCGAGCAGCCGTTCGGAGGTGCGCGGGTCGACCATCAGGGTGATGCCGCCCTCGGCCGAGCGCAGGCCGAGTTGCAGCACGTGCTCGATGGCGGGATCCATGGTCATCACCTTGAGATCGCCCTCAGGACCGAGAAGGCTCTCGCAGATCGGGCGGCCCAGGCTGCGCCGTACGCTCTCGGCGAGTTCCTCGACATCCTTGCTGCGCTTGCCCTGGTCGACCAGCGTCTCGAGGATCAGCGAGATGTTGCGTATCGAGACCTTCTCCGCGAGCAGACGCTGCAGTACCTTCTGGATGTCGCTCAGCGTCATCACGTTCGGGACCAGTTCCTCGTAGAGATTGGCCTGCGCGGTCTTCACCCGCTTCACCACCTGTTCGGTCTCGACGCGGTTCAGCAATTCGGGTGCATGGCGCCGCACGGTCTCACTGAAATGCGTGAACATCACCGTGACCGGATCGACCACCGTGTAGCCATTGCTGCGCGCCTCCGAGACCTGCACCGGATCGATCCACACGGACGGCAGGCCGTAGGTCGGATCGGTGGTCTCGATACCCTCGATCGGCTTCGGACGCGCCGAGGCGCTGATCGCCAGCATCCGCGACGGGTGTATCTGGCCGGCTGCCACGCGCGAGTCGTGAATCGAGATCTGGTAGCTTTCCTCGTCACCCTTGCTCTCGCCGATCAGGCGCACACTGGGGAACACGAATCCCATGTCCTTGGCGTACTGCTTGCGGAAAACCTTGATCTTCTCCATCAGCAGGCCGTCTTTCTCGCCGAACAGCGGCAGCAGCGCGGTGCCCACGGCAACCTCGATAGGCTCGACGCTGATCTGGGCGTAGAGGTCCTGGTCATCGACCGTCTCGCTCACCGAGGTCTCGGTGGCGGCCTGTTCAAGGCGACGGTTGCGCCGCAGGGAGAAATACGCCGCCAGCACCACGAACAGGAGAATCGTCAGCACCGGCCACACCGGTATCCCCGGCAGCAACATCAGGCAGACGAGCGCAAGGCCGAGCATCACCAGGCTCTTGGGGTACTTGGCGACCTGGTTGGAGATCTCCTCGCTCAGATGCGCATCGGTGGCCGCGCGCGTCACGATGATGCCGGTGGCGGTCGAGATCACCAGCGCCGGTATCTGGGTGACGATGCCGTCGCCCACGGTGAGCAACGTGTAGTGCTGCAGCGCATCGGCCCAGCTCATGCCCTGTTGCGCAACGCCCACCGTGAGGCCGCCGATGATGTTGATCAGGATGATCAGGATGCCGGCGATGGCATCGCCCTTGACGAACTTGCTCGCCCCATCCATGGAACCGTAGAAGTTTGCCTCGCGCTCGACGTTCTTGCGTCGCGTCTGTGCCTCGGCCTCGTCGATGAGGCCCATGTTGAGGTCAGCGTCGATACTCATCTGCTTGCCGGGCATGCTGTCCAGCGTAAAGCGTGCCGCCACCTCGGCTACCCGCTGCGCGCCGTTGGTGACCACGACGTACTGCACCACGATCAGGATGAAAAACACCACGAGGCCGATCACGTAGTTGCCGCCCACCACGTACTCGCCCACCGCAGCGATCACGTGACCGGCATCGCCATTGGCGAGGATCAGGCGCGTGGCGGCGATGTTCAGCGAGAGACGGAACAGCGTCGCGATCAGCAGCAGCGAGGGAAAGGTGGAGAAGGCCAGCGGCTTGTCCATGTAGAACGTGAGCAGCAGGATCAGCAACCCGAAACTCACGTTGAGCAGCAACAGGAAATCGAGCAGTGGGCTCGGGATAGGCGTGAACAGCACGAGCAGGATGCCCATCATCGCGGCAACCAGCGTCACCTCGCTCGGTGAGCCGATCAGCTGCCGGCCAACGCTCTGCTGGCTCATGCCACGGCCCCCCGCTCCTCACGCATCCGGTAGACCTGCCGGAACACCCGCGCTACCGCCACGTAGTTGTCCTGCGCGATCGCGGCGTTCATCTGGCAGGTCTTGAAGAGTCGTCGGGCAAGCTCGGGTGAATTGATCACCGGCACCTTGTGCTGATAGGCCTTTTCGCGGATCAGGCGCGCCATCTCGCCGGTGCCCTTGCCGGTGAGCACCGGGGCGATCATGGTGCTGCGGTCGTACTTAAGCACCACCGCGAACCGCGTCGGGTTGGTGATGACCAGATCGGCCTCGGGCACATTGCCGAGTGTCTCGCTGCGCTTGCGCAGTTCGCGCTCGAGTGCCTTGCGCTTCTGGCGAATGGCCGGATCGCCCTCGCGCCGTTTGTATTCGTCTTTCAGTTCCTTGCGGCTCATCCGCATCTTTTTCTGGAACTCCCAGCGCGTGTAGAGCAGATCCGCCGCCGCAATGACTGCCGCCACCAACAGCATGCGGAAAATCAGGCTGGCCGAGAGATCATTGAAGAAATCCACATACCGGCTGTGATCGCGGCTGTAGAGCCCGAGCAGGGGCTTCACCATGTCGGTGAGCGTGAACCAGAGCACCGCGCCGAAGAGGCCGAGCTTGAGAAAGCTCTTCAGCGCCTCGTAGAGAAGCTTGATGGAGAACAGCCGCTTGAAGCCGGCGACCGGGTTGATGCGCTGGATGTCGGGCTTGATCGGAAAGAAACTGAACACCGGGCCGATCTGCACGAAGGTCGAGAGGATGCCCACGACCACGATCAAGGACACCAGAGGGGCGAGTATCTCGATGCCCCCGATACCCCAGCCCGAACCCGTCTTCAGGAGACGTGGCAGATCGAAGTCGAGTGTTCCCGCGCTGCGGAAAATCCGCGCGCACAAGGCGAGCGTGCCGTCGACGAAACTCTTGCCGGCGGCCAGCAGAAAAATCAGCCCGGCCAGCATAACCATGAAGGAGTTCACCTCCATGCTCTTGGCGACCGACCCTTTCTCACGGGCGTCCTGCAGCTTGAACGGCGTGGCAGGTTCGGTCTGTTCTGACTTGTCGGGTTCGTCGGCCATGATGGGTGGGTTCCGTGTTCCGTGTCAGGCGAGCGCGTGCTGCCAGTAACGCAGCGTGGCCAGGAACAACCGCTCCAGCACGGGCGCCAGGTACCTGAGCGCAATGGCCATGAGGGCCAGTGCCACGCCGATCTTCAGCGGAAGAAACAGGAAATACACGTTCATCTGCGGCATCGAGCGGCCCATGATGGCGAGCCCGGTCTCGAGCAGCAGCAACACGCCGATCACGGGTGCTGCAATCACAAAACCGTAGAGGTAGGTGAGACCGAACTGCTTGACAATGATGTCCAAGGGCAGCACACCGAGGGCGGCCCCCGGTGGCGAGACACTGAGCGACCATGCCACGCCCTTCAGCGCGAGCTGGTAGGCGCCCGTGGCTATGAACACCGTGACCATCACCAGCGACAGCACCGTGCCCGTGAGCGGGTTCGAGGAACTCGTGGCGGGGTTCAGGATCTCGGCGGCGCCGAATCCGGCCTGGAAGTCGATCAGCTTGCCCGCGACCATCACTGACCCGACTACGCAATACAGCCCAAAGGCCATCACCAGTCCGATCAGGGCCTCGTTAAGCCCGAAGGCCACCAGCTGCGGCACGCTCGAAGGCACCGCTTGCAGGCTCGCGCCGTTCACACCGACCAGCATGACCGCCAGCGCCACCGTGATGTAGATCCTGACCTGTGCCGGCAGATGACCCACACCGTCCAACGGGGTGGCGAAAAACAGCACGCCCAAGCGGATCGTCACGAGGACGACCGTCATGAGCCACGCTGTATCCACCTCGAACACCACGGTGCGTTCCTCGTTCAGAAATACGAAGGAATGTTGGAGAACAGTGCCGTGGCGTAGTTCGCCAGCGTGGTCAGCATCCAGTGCCCGAACAGGAGCACGGTGGCACCGACGGCAAGGACCTTGGGCACGAAGGTGAGCGTCATTTCCTGGATCTGTGTCACGACCTGCAGGATGCTCACTGCAAGACCGACCACCAGGGCCACACCGAGGATGGGCATCGAGACGGCGAGTGCCGTCATCAGCATGTCGCTGGTCAGCGCCAGCGCGAGATCGGTGTTCATATGCTCCCCTCCCATCACCGCGACAGCCACAGCCATTGATGCCCTGCCCGACGCATCGCCGCGACCGGTGGAATCTGTTCCTCGGGCACCTTAGCGACGTCACCCTCACGCCGCACCCGACCTAGGTCGGGTTCACTGGCCGCACCACGGACCTATACTTCGCGAACTGGCATAAGGCCCGGACTCCACTTACCCGGGGCGCCAGTCAACAGGCAAACGAGGAGTGCGCCCGATGATCGACCTGGACGCCGAAGAGCTCTTTCACCTCGCAATGAAAGCCAGCGAGGAAGGTGACCGCGACAAGACCATCACGTATCTCAAGCGCTCCATCGCATTGCAGCCGCAAGCCAAGAGCATTTACATCCTGGCAGCCGAATACGCCGAGCTCGGCATGATGCAGCGGGCCATCGAAGGGATGCAGCGAGCGGTGGAACTCGAGCCCACGCTGTGGACAGCGCACTTCCAGCTCGGGCTGTTGTTTCTCTCGCAGAGCCTGATTCAGGAAGCGAAGAACGCGTGGGAGCCCCTGATCGAGCTAGGCCCCGAAGCCTACCTCTACCACTTTGCCGTTGGCTGCATGCAACTGATCGATGAGAAGACCGAGGACGCGCTCGAGAGCTTCGCGATCGGCGTTAATATGAACGACGACAACCCGGCGCTGAACCGCGACATCGGTAACATCGTGAACAGCGTGTTGGGATCGGAGCAGGCCGGGGAGAAGCGGCCCGAGGCTGCCGCCGAGCAAATGAACGGCACGGCAGAAAGCGAATTCGATGAGATGGAGCGCGCCGAGGACACCGCGGCAGGCGGCAAGCGCCACCTGCTGTTATCGAAGTACGGCGAGAGCGGCAAGCTCTCCTGAGGCGCTAGCAAGGCCCCGTGCCACGCAAGGGCACGGGGTGCGCCGACCGCGGCTTCAGTTTTTGGAAGCGCCCGGCGGATATTTGGCCAGTATGGCCCCCACCACCTCTGCGGCGAGCTTGTCACGCTCGCTGATCGATACGTTGGCCTTGGAGGGCAGGCGCTTGCTGGTCACGCCGCGCCACTCCAGCATCTTTTCCTTCGGGTCGATGAAATCGATGAACAACGTGCCCTCTGTGTAGTTCTTCACGTCGACCTGGGGGCTGGCAAACGCGGCGCAGCGGTAGGCATCCCAGCAACGACGGTAGCCGAAACCGTTGTTGTAGCTGTTCACGTGCATCTTGTTCTGCGAGGTCACGAAGAAGGTCACGATCATGTCGGCCTGCTTCGACAGCACCAACTCGTAGCCACGCGCCTGCAGTTCCTTCTCGATGGTTTTTGTCAGGCGTCGAGACATCAGGCCGTTCATGCCCGGCCCCAGGACCGGCTTGCCGAGGACTGCCATCGCGGTTTCCGGATCGAGGACCGCGAGGCGCTTCTTGCCGGCGAAGTCATAGGCCGTGTTGTAGTCCGTGCTGACTTTCGGGGCGCTCTCGCAGCCGGCAAGCGTGATGCATACACCAAGCAATAGCAGAGTCAGAATACGGTTCATGAGGAATTTCCTGGGGGTTGCGGCCGGAGTATAGCGGAGCAGTTGGCCCGCGCGGCCGCATCGCTCTGAGAAACGCCGCCAGTCGTTGTCCGCCGGATCGCTCAGGGCTCAGAGCACAAAGATCTTGCCGGGATTCATGATGTTCAGGGGATCTAACGCGCGTTTCAGCGTGCGCATCATCGCCACCGCGCCCTCCCCCGCCTCGCTCTCGAGAAAGTCCATCTTGTGCAGCCCCACGCCATGCTCGCCGGTGCAGGTGCCATCAAGCCGCAGGGCGCGTTCGACGAGCCGGTGATTCAAGGCCTCCGCAGTCTCGCGCTCGGTGCTGCTCGCCGGGTCGATCAGGTAACCGAAGTGGAAATTGCCATCGCCCACATGCCCGACCAGAAAATAGGGGATCCCGCTCGCCTCGGCTTCGTCAACGGACTCCAGCAGGCAATCGGCCAGACGGCTGATCGGCACGCAGACATCGGTGGTGATCACGCGGCAACCCGGGCGTGACTGCACGCCGGCAAAATAGGCGTTGTGGCGTGCGGTCCACAGGCGAGTGCGCTCCTCGGGTGTCAGGGCCCACTCGAAATCACGCCCGTCGAAATCGCGGGCGATCTCTTGAACGGTCCGGGCCTGCTCCTCCACGCCGGCGGGCGAACCGTGAAACTCCATCAGCAGCAGCGGCTCCTCGCGCAGCGCGAGGCCGGAGTGGCGGTTTACAGCGCGCACCGCGTGGCGGTCAATCAGTTCGACCCGCGCGATCGGCACGCCCAACTGGATGATCTGGATGGTGGTGCGCACCGCCGCTTCGAGCGATGGAAACGAGCAGATCGCCGCCGAGATCGCCTCAGGCAGCGGATAGATCCGCAGCGTGATCGCAGTGATCACGCCGAGCGTGCCCTCGCTGCCCACGAAGAGCCGCGTCAGGTCATAACCTGCACTCGACTTGCGCGCGCGGGTTCCCGTGCGGATCACCTCACCGGCGGCCGTGACCACCTCGAGCGCCAGCACGTTCTCGCGCATGGTGCCGTAGCGCACGGCGTTGGTGCCGCTCGCGCGCGTGGCGGTCATGCCGCCGATCGATGCAACAGCCCCCGGATCGATGGGAAAAAACAAACCGTGGCTGCGCAGCTCATCGTTGACTTGCTTGCGCGTAACGCCGGGCTGCACGGTCACCGTGAGGTCCTCGGGGTTCACGGCGAGCACACGGTTCATGCCGTTCATATCGATGCTGATGCCACCCTGCACCGCCAGCAGATGCCCCTCGAGCGAGGAACCCACACCGAAGGGAATGATGGGCACGGCATGCGCCGCCGCGAGCCGCACCACCTCGGCCACTTCCTCGGTGCTCTGGACGAACACGACGGCTGCCGGCGGTGGCACATCGAAGGAGGACTCGTCGCGGCCGTGTTGCTCGCGCACGGCGAGCCCGGTGGAACAACGCGCGCCAAAATGCGCCTGCAGCTGCTCGATCAACGAGTCGGGGACATGGCGTTGCGCCACCTGTGGCAGCAGAGGCCGGTATGCATCAGGGGCGTTCACGTTGCGGTACTCCTGTGGGGTAGACGCGCCTCTCCAGCGATTGGCTGCGACTCTGTACCCGGAAGCCTCGGGGAGCAAGGCACCCCTCCCGACCAGGTCATCGAACGCGCTGGCGCTGACGCCCCAGCGGCACACCGCTCGCTCCCTGCACCGCAGGACGCTCCCGACCGACTGCACAGTAGCGCAGTAATTTCATGTCGCAGGCTCCGTACCTGTTGGCGCTTGGCCACGCAGGCAGGCAACCTCCGCAGCACCGAGATCACGATACTGCCCCGGCGCGAGAGATTCGTCCAACCGGAGCGGACCCACGCTCTCCCGATGCAGCGCCAGCACCGGATTACGGAAGCTGCCGAACATGCGCTTCACCTGGTGATAGCGCCCTTCGCAGAGCGTGAGCAGCGCGAGCCGTGGCCCCAGCACCTCAAGCGTTGCCGGCCGCGTGCGCAGGTCCTCATGGCGGAAGTAAATCCCCTCGCGAAAGCGCTCGGCATATTCCGGCGTGATCTCATCGCGCGTCTCGACGCGGTAGGTCTTGGGGATCCGGCGCTCGGGCAGCGTGATGGCGCTGGACCACCGGCTGTCGTTGGTCAGCAGCAACAGGCCCGTGGTGTTGAAATCGAGTCGTCCGACCAGGTGGAGTTCCTCTCGCTGCGGGTGGTCCACGAGCCCAAGCACCGAGGGATGCGTGTCATCTCGGGTGGCGCTCACACAACCACGCGGCTTGTGCAGCATGAGGTACACGGGCTCGCGGGCCTGCAGCACGTCGTTATCGGCCTCGATGCGGCAGAAATGGCTCACCTGCTGGCGGGCATCGGTGGCGGGCGCCCCGTTCAAGCGGATGCGCCGCGCGGCAAGCATCATACGCACGCTGCGCGCCGAGCAACCGAGGCGGGATTCGAGGTAGCGATCGAGGCGCATGGGATGGGTGGTGTCCTGGTCGCGGGATTCTGGGAGGGATTGACTCGCGCCGTCCATAGCACTCGCCCACAAGGGGCGTCGTCGCTGCGCTCCGACGTCCAAATCGGCTTTCCTGCCGCATTGTCGAACCAGAGGCTTCGTCTACACCGCCCGCACTGCCAAACAAAAAAGGGCCCCGCTGGGGGGCCCTTTTTTGTTTGGTGGTGGTGGCAGTCTGGCTATAACCCGTCTCCGACCAAATTCCCTGATGCCGGGTAATTTGCAGCGAATTTCGCGTCTGCGCGAATGCGCCTACCCCGGCCCTGTGCACTAAAAGCGGCCCAAATGCAGCGATTTGGGGCCGCCCCCAGAACGCTGTCGCTCTTTTTAACAGGGAATTTGCAGGGAACACCGCTTCGCTCGGTTTCCAACCTTCCTCGGTGCTCTGGCAGGATGCAGGGGAGCGACGCCCTTGTGCCTGCACCCTCCTCGACGATACTGGCCAACCCTTCTGCGGACCCGATGCGGTGACGATATGGCACAGTTCACGAGGTTGGCGCTGTACACATTGGTTTGGGAACAGCCACGCAGTCAGTTGAAGGCCAAGGTCGGGGTCTCGGACGTGGCCATTGCCAAGGCGTGCCGCAAGCACGGCATACCAATGCCGGATCGAGGCTACTGGGCCCAAAAAGCGGCCGGTAAACCCGTCAAGCAACCGTCCCTGCCTCCACGGCGACCGGGTATGCACGATTGGGTCGAGGTCGGCCAGAAAGGGCATCACGCTCCACCCGCCGAGCCCCTCGTCGAGCCCATCTTCGATGAAACCATCGACGAGATGCGAGTCAGCCTGCTACAGGAAATCGGCACCGTGCCCTACCCTCGCCTCGACACCGGTATGCACTGGCTGACTAGGAAGCTTCTTACCAAGGACAGCGAGCGGCGGGCGCAAGACCGACTGTGGAATACGCCGGTCTTTGATTCGCCCCTCGAGAAACGGAAGCTTCGCCTGATGAACGCGGTCTTTCTTGCCGTGCAGAAGGCCGGGTACGAGCCCTCAGCGTCACTCTCGTCGTATGACAGGAGCCTCGACAAGTTCCAGGTAACCGTTGGCTACTCCCACCTGCACCTCGCCTGGCAGCTGGTCGTACCGCGCCGACTCGGCAAACCAAAACCAGACTCCAGCCCTTTGCTAACCCTCAAGCTGCAGCACTACTACGACGACAACAAGCCCATTCAATCCTGGCAGGACGCGGAAGGTCGGCCGCTGGAGTCGCAACTGGGCGATATCGTGGTCGACACGATTCTCCAGGGCGAGATCCACTACCGCGACGCCTGCCTCCGGCATTACGCCTGGCAGAAAGACGAGATAGTGCGCAAGGAGCGCGAGCGGCGCGAGCGGCGCGAGCGGCGCGAGGCCGAGGAGCGGCAACGACGAGAAGCAGAAGCGCAGCGTCGCCAGGAGCTTCTCCAGGGACTGCTGGACGATGCAGCAGCATTGGATAGGGCGAACACGATCCGACAGTTTGTCGAGACAATCCTCGCTCAAAGGTCCCGGTTGCCAGCGCCAGCGGAGAGGCTCGACCGGTGGGCGACGTGGGCACTCGGCCAAGCGGATACCATCGATCCGGCAAGGACGCTGGGGTTCCTAACCCGCTTGGGGGGCGATGCCGATTTGGGCAACTAGCTGCAGCGCACGCGTGGTGACCCTCATACTCGTCCATTGCGGTTTCTGGGGTTCAGCGCCACGGCAAGCGCGGGCGCACGTCATCTTCGAGGAAGCGGATCACTGCGCTCGAGAACGCGTCGTTCTGGTCGCCAGCGACCATGTGCCCCGCGTCGCCCACGTTTGCCAGCTTCGAGCCGGGGACGCGCGCAAGAAAATCCTCAACGCCCGCTTCTGTGACGACGTCGGAGAGCTTCCCGCGCACGAGCAAAGTCGGGACGCGGATGCGTCCTAGCGCGAGGTCGAATACGTCCTCGAAGTCGGGTGCCGGCACCTCGACGCCCTTGCGCTGCATAAAGGCTGGATCCCAGTGCCAATGCCAGCGGCCCGCGCGCTGCCTCAACACTTTGCGCAGGCCCTCGGGATTCGGGGTGCGCTTCCGATGCGGCGTATAGGCGGCGATCGCCGCTGCGGCGTCCTCGAGCGTCGCGAATCCACCGAGGCCCGACATCATGAAGTTCTTGATCCTGTCGATGCCTGCAGGGTTGTTGCGGTGCGTAACGTCGACGATCACGAGCCCGCTCGAGACGACGCGATCGCTATTGCCTTCGGCGAGAATCGCAGAGACACCGCCGAGCGACGCGCCGACCAGCACCGGCGGTCTAGCGAGCTGGTCGCACACCGCGATGCAATCCGCGCCAAAGCTCGTGAACGAGTAGTCGCCGTTCTTCGCCCAAGCGCTGTCGCCGTGGCCGCGCTGATCGAGCGAGACGGCGCGCCAGCCTGCCGCCGCGAGTTGCGCGGCGGTGTTGCCCCAAGCGTGCCGGGTCTGCCCGCCGCCGTGCATCATCAGAACGGGCCAAGCGTCGTCGGCACCGTACACATCTGCCGCGAGCGCGATCCCGTCGAAGCCCGTGAACTGCATAGTCTTCGGCTGCACCTGCGTCCCCTCCGCGTTCTTCTACCCCAGCGCCCACATGCGCGACGCGCGCACCGCGCCTTCCACGTTCACGCGCCGGCACGCCTGGCGCCAGCGCGAGCTTGCTCTCGCCTCCGGCACCGAGGCCGCGGTTCGACTCCGCCCGCCGAAGCGGCGCGCGGTCAAGCCATCATCACTCTGCCACTTTCACCGAGAGCGGCTGGCCCGTGACGCCGAAGCACGCATCTTGAAGGAGCACCGCGATACCGGGATAGAAGCCTCGCCAGCCTGTCGGCCGGCTACGGCCACGCCTGCTGGCTGAAGGCCGACGGGCGGGCAGGCCCGACACACGGGTTCAGTTCCCAGCGAACCGCGCCAGCCGCTGGGTGATGAGGGACTCAGCCTCAGTCATAATGCGATCAATCAATTCCTTGCAGGTGGGCACGTCGTGGATCAGGCCGGCCACCATGCCGCACGACCAGGCGCCAACGTCCATCCTACCCTCCATCATGATCTGCGGGTAGACGCCGGCCACCTCGTCGATGATGTCCTCGAACTTCAGCGACGCGCCTAACGTCTTTTCCTTCTCAATCAGCCGGTCAACCGCGGCATTGCGCAGCACGCGCTCGGTGTTGCGCAGCGGACGCATGACCAGCCGCGTATCGAGCTCGCTGGCCGCGACGATGGCATCCTTGACGTTCTGGTGCACAGGTGCCTCCTTCGTCGCGATGAAGCGCGTACCCATGTTGATGCCCTCGGCACCCAGCGCCAGCGCTGCCACCAGCGAGCGACCATCTGCCATGCCGCCAGAGGCCACGAACGGGATCTTCAACTCATCAGCGGCGCGCGGCAGCAGAATGAAGTTCGGGATGTCGTCCTCGCCCGGGTGGCCGCCACACTCGAAGCCATCGACGCTGACCGCGTCGCAGCCGATACTCTGGGCCTTCAGCGAGTGGCGCACCGAGGTACACTTGTGGATCACCTTTACACCAGCCTCGTGCAGCATCGGCAACCACTGCTGCGGGTTGTTGCCGGCGGTCTCGACCGCTTTGATGCCGCCGTCGATGATGGCCCGGATGTAGCCGGGGTAGTCGGGCGACGACACTGTGGGCAGAAAGGTGAGGTTCACACCGAAAGGCTTGTCGGTCAGCGCGCGGCACTTGGCGATCTCGTTGGCCAGCAGTTCGGGCGTGCGCTGCGTCAGCCCGGTGATGATGCCCAGCCCTCCGGCGTTGGACACGGCCGCGGCCAATTCGGCAAAGCCGACATAGTGCATGCCGCCTTGGATAATGGGGTGCTGGATGCCGAAGAGTTCGGTGATGCGGGTCTTCATGAGAGGTCTCCCGAGGACGAATCGCGCAGGGCGAAGGAAGTGGCGCAGTTGCGAAAACTGACATAGGAACCGTCAGGGCACATTGTGTGCGTCAACGCGATCGGGCTAGATGTCACGCCAACCACTGCAACTGTCAACGCGAAACGGCGCTTCATATCGGTACCCCGCTGAGATCACGAGGTAAAGCTGGTCTGCAAGCCTTCCCCCTGCGGTAAGTCAGGTGCGTGCGCAATTTCATCCGTCATGAAGCCCTCGTGCATTCGCCGGATAGCGATATCCCTTTAGCCAGTGGCACCCGACCGCTGTACATCAAGCGTAATAGCGCTGCCCCTTCGCAGCCATTTCGTGCATGCGGGCGGTCGCCTCATACGCCTTGCCGAGTCGCGCATAGCGTGCAGCACGGGCATTGACCTCGGGCAGACCCAGCCAGTCCGCGTACTTCAGCGCGCCTCCCAGGTAAGCGGGGAAGCCGATCCCCAGCAGCAGGGCCATGTCCAGTTCTGCCGCGCTCGCCACCACGCCGTCTTCGAGCGCATGCGCGGCCTCGATGATCAGCGGGAGCATCATGCGGTCGATGATTTCCTGATCGCTGAACTGACGCATGCCGTTTGGCTGGATCGTGGCTAGCAGCGTACGGGTGTCTTCGGCGTCGCTGCGCCTGGGCTTGCCGTTCGGGTCGGTCTCGTACTTGTAGAAACCTATGCCATTCTTCTGACCGTATCGCTTGTTCTGAGCCATGAGGCGCAGGGCGTCGAGTTCCATGTGGGGCATGCGCTCAGCGTAGCCGGCCGAGATGATGTCGTTGACATGCGCGCCGGTGTCGATGCCGATCACGTCTTCCAGATACGCAGGCCCCATCGGCCAGCCGAAGGACTCCATCACCTGATCGACCATCGCGAAGTCCGCGCCATCGACGACCAGTTGCAGGAAACCGCGCATATACGCAGTCAGGACGCGATTCACCAGGAAGCCAGGACAGTCCTTCACGACGATAGGCGTCTTGCCCATTGCCGCCGCGTAGCCCACGGCCGTTGCGACGGCCGCGTCGCTGGTCTTGCTGCCCTGAATCACTTCCACCAGCTGCATCACGGGCACCGGGTTGAAGAAGTGCATGCCTACGAAGTTCTCCGGACGCGCCAGCGGCGCCGCGATGTCGTCGATGCGAAGGCTGGATGTGTTCGAAGCAATCACGGTGTCGCATCGCACAGTGCTTTCCACCTCGGCCAGGACCTTGTGCTTCACGCCGAGGTTTTCCACCACCGCCTCGATCACGACGTCGACACCGTCAAATCCGGCGTAGTCGAGCTGGGGCACGATGGAGGCCAGGATGGCGTCTGCCTTCTCCTGGTTCATGCGCCCGTTCTTCACCAGCTTGGCGAGCTGCTTCCTGGCCTCGCCGGTGCCCAGGTCAAGCTGGGCCTGAACGACGTCCTTCAGCCGCACGGGCGTGCCGCGCTGCGCGCTGGTATAGGCAATACCGCCGCCCATGATACCGGCGCCGAGCACAGCGCCCTGTCGTAGGGGGCGCGCCACCTTGGCATGTTGCTTCAGCAACTTTTTCAGAACCTGCTCACTGAGGAATGTTTGCACCATGGCGCTGGCTGCCTGGGTCTTGGCGATCTGCGCAAAAACCCGGTTTTCTTCGGCTAATGCTGCGGTACGATCCAGACCTGCGGCACGCTCCATCAGTTCGACGGCCGCGAGCGCTGCGGGCTGATGCTTGCCGCTGCCCTTGGCGGCCCGGGCCTTCGCTGCAGCGAACAGCGTGGAGAGCTCGGCGGCGGGTTGCGTCAATGCAGCCAGTTTGCGGGACTGACGTGCCTTCCAGTCAATCTCACCCGTGGCCGCCTTGCGCAGCAGGGACAGGGCGACAGCGCGCAACTGCTCAGGCTCGGCCAACTCATCCACTACGCCTGCCGCCAACGCCTCCGGCGCGCCAGCAGACCTACCGCTTGCAATCCATTCACTCGCTACCTGTGCCCCGGCCACGCGTGGCAGGCGAACGGTGCCACCGCCGCCCGGAAACAAGCCCAGCTTGACCTCGGGCAGACCGATCTGGGCCCGGGTGGACATGACGCGCAAGCTCGCCGCAAGCGCCATCTCCAACCCGCCACCCAGCGCATAGCCGTTGATCGCAATAACGGTAGGCACCGGCAGATCTTCGAAGGCAGAATGTACCTTGTTGGAATTGGCAAATTCGACAGCAAGTTCTTCGATCGGCAGCCTGAACAGCTCGCCGAACTCGGTGATGTCAGCACCGACGATGAAAACGCTCTTGGCGCTGGTGACCAGCACGCCACGCACCCCAGGGGCGACGGCGATGGCGGCAGTAGCCTCACCGAGTTCGCGCATGGTGCGGGCGTCGAGCTTGTTGATGGCGTCGCCCTGGCGATCGAAAATCAGCTCGACGAAACCTTCGTCGATTGCCTGTACGCGGATGCTCTGGCCCCGATACACGATGAATACTCCATCTACTTTGCGGTGCAGCGTCTAGCGAAGTTCGATATCGCGCGGCGCCGAATTCATCAAGTATCAAGCGTCGCTATAAGCCGGGCGCCTCCGTGGCCTCGAGGCGCTCGACCAGGAGTTCCTTCCACACATTTGCCGGACCAAGGGACTGTGCAAGCAGCTTTGCCCTGCGCAGGTACAGGTGGCAGTCGTACTCCCACGTGCACCCGACGCCACCATGAAGGTGGAGGTTCTCTTCGGCACAGAAGGCGTATGTATCGGTGGCGCTGATGCGGGCGATGCATGCCGCAGTGGGCAATTCCGCGCTATCCGAGGACATGGCCCAGGCAGCGTAGTAGCAGTTGGAGCGGGCCAGCTCGATCGCCGTGTACATATCAGCCATTCGGTGCTTCGGTGCCTGAAAGGATGCGATCGGACGCCCGAAGGCGAAGCGCCCCATCGTGTACTCGCGCGCCATGTCCAAACAGGCCTGGGCGCCGCCGAGCTGCTCAAAGGCGATCAGCACGGCGGCCCTATCGAGAAGCCGCGCAATCAGGATGTCTGTGTCGCCCGTTCCCGCAAGGAGCTCGGCCGGCGCACCGTCGAACTCGACCACGGCCTGAGCTCGGGAGCCGTCGAAGGCGGGAAGCGCGCGGCGTCTTACACCAGCGCCCGCCAGGTCGACGAGCAAGAGGCACGGGACTTCGTCCTCGCCCCGCGCCACGACCACGGCGAGATCGGCGACATCCCCGTCGGGCACCGGCGCCTTTCGACCGTAGAGCAGGCCCTCGCGGAAGCGCGCTTCGATGTCTTGAAGACCAGTGCGCCCGCCCGGCTCGGTGAGCGCGAAGGTTCCGATGAGCGCCCCGGAGGCAATCCCCGGCAGGTAACGCCGCTGTTGCTCTGCATTCCCGGAACCCAGGATCGCCTCGCTCGCGAGATACACCGACGAGCAAACCGGAACCATCGCAAGCGCGCGGCCCAGTTCCTCCGCGACAACCGCGAGTTCCAGGTAGCCGAAGCCGCCACCGCCAAACTCCTCGGGCAGCGCCGCTCCCAGCCAGCCCATTTCACCTGCGGCGCTCCACAGTTTTCGGTCATAGCGTGGCTCGTCGCTGTCAGGAATCTCCCTTATCCTGTCCAGCGTCGCGTGCTTCGCGAGGAAGTGCCGCACGGTGCGTTGCAGCGCTAACTGATCTTCGGAAAACGCCAGATTCAATTCCAACTCTCCGGGCTACTTGACGAATATTCAGACGACCACAACCGCGCGGAAGACCCCCGGGAAACCCCGGGCCGTGGCCACACAGTCGGCTCGCGCCACGATCGACGACGGCTCGCCGCGACGCGCGCTCAGGGCAACCCGAGCGCGACCCACTCGGCCGGATGATCCTTGGCGCCGACGGCCACGAGAATGTACTGCTTGCCCTGGTGCAGGTAGCTCATCGGCGCGCCAGTGGTGCCCGCGGGCAATTCCGTTTCCCACACAACCTTGCCCGTCGCCTTGTCGTAGGCACGGAACGTGTTCCCGCCGCCGCCTTGCGGATTCGAGGGCTGTATCGAGGAGCCCTCGCCTATGAAGAGCAGCGTTTTCGTCAGCAGGGGCGCCGGACGGCCCGGATTACCGAGCGGTGGCAGGTTGAGCCCCTTTAATCGGGGGTGATCGCGCGGCCCATCGCCGTTGGCAGCCATCCAGACGTGTTCGCCGGTATTCAGGTCGATCGCGGTGATGCGCCCGTAAGGGGGCTTGACCAGCGGCAAGCGATCCGGTCCGTAGGTCTGATAGACGTCGCCCACCTCGGGCTGCTCGGACAGATTGGCCATCAACTGCTTTTCGTCACGGATGTCCGTGAACTCCATAGCCGCCTGGAGCATGGACTTCGGACCGTGCGCGTACATCGTCAGGGAATCGACCAGCGGAGGCGGCCTGTGCAGATCCTTCACCTGGGGGTGCGTGTGCGAGTAGACATACATCATCCCGGTTTCGGGGTCGAAGGCACCGCCGTTCCAGCTCGCGCCTCCGAGCGCACCCGGCAACACGATCGTGCCCTGTTTCCCGCCGTCTACCGCGACCGAAGGCGGCGTGAACAGCGGCCCGATCACGTACGGCTTGACGATCTCAAGGGCCTCTGCACGCAGTTCCGGCGTGAAGTCGATCAGGTCATCCACCGTAATGCCCTGGCGCTCGAAGGGCGCCGGCTTGGTAGGGAACGGCTGGGTCGGTGATGACTTCTCACCGGGCGTCGCGGAGGCCGCCACCGGACGCTCCTCGATCGGCCACACCGGCTTCCCGGTAACACGATCGAACACGAACAGGAAACCCTGCTTGGTCGGCTGCATCACCGCCTTGATGGCCTTCCCGTTCACCCGGATATTGCCGAGCACGGGCGGCGACGCAGGGTCGTAGTCCCACAGATCGTGGTGGACGAGTTGGTAATGCCAGACCTTCTTGCCGGTCTTCGCATTGAGGCACACGAGACTGTTGGCGTACAGGTTTGCACCCGGGCGCTGGCCGCCGTAAAAGCTGGCCATCGGCGCCCCTGTGGGCAGGTAGACGTAACCGAGTTCCGGGTCGGCGGTCAGCGGCGCCCATGCGCCCATTGCACCACCGAGCTTCGCCGAATCGTCTTCCCACGTTTCGTAACCAGGCTCGCCCTTGCGGGGCAACACGTCGAAGGTCCACAACGGCCGTCCACTGCGCGCATCGAAAGCGCGCACGTCTTCCGCTGCCACGCCTTTGCGTACCGACACATCGTCCGCCCGACCACCGCCGACGATAATGACATCGCCCACGACGATCGGTCCCGCCGTGCCACCGTCCCCAAGCGGCCCGCCAGGTCCGGGACGCGTAAGATCTACCTTGCCACCGTCACCGAAGGTGCGATCGAGACGGCCCGTTTCGGCGACCGTGGAGACCAGGTAATTGCCTCGCACCGAGATGATCCGGCGCTCGGCGCCCTTGCTCCAGTAGGCGACTCCCCGCGTACTCAATCCCGCCAGCCCGCGAAAGCCCGGGAACAGCGGCTCCTGGATCCAGAGCGTCTTGCCTGTGGCAGGATCGAATGCCTCCACCAGACCGATGGCATTCGACGCATACAGCACGCCGTCGATCATCAATGGCGTCGCGGTGAAGTTGGCGTACGGATTCAGATCCGGCTCTTCTTCGAGCAGCGCGGGAGCCACGCCCGGTCTGCGCCACAGGATGCGCACCTTGCCGACGTTGTCTCGAGTGATCTGGTCGAGCGCGGTGTACTTGGTGCCGCCGAGATCGCTCCCGTAGAAATGCCACTCCCCGTCTACCGGACCAGATTCAGCACGGGCCAGGCCCGCCTGCGCGCCGAGCAGCACCAGGCATCCCGCCCACAGCACGCGTCGCGCTTTCGCCACGACGGCATCGAAGATACGTGCAACGCATCCAGCACTCATCTCTTTCCCCTCACTGCTTTTGCGGCGTGATCTTGATTTGCTGCAGTTCGGCCGGCAGTCCGGACAACTCCCGGGCACCCGCCGGAAAGCCGTTCGACTGGAACAGATAGGATACGACGTCGAAGGTTTCCGGGCGTGTCAGCGTACCGGGCTCGTTCAGAGGCATCGTGCTGCGAATGCGGCTGTGAATGTCGCGTGCCGACTGGCCGTTCCAGCGTGCGACAAATCCGCCGCCCCTCAGCGCGGGAGCCGGCGGATTACCGGCCAGACTCTCCGCGTGGCACTGAGCACATTTCCCCAGGTAGATTGCATGACCGCGGTCCGCCTGCTCCTTCGTGTAGACACCCGACCAGACGTTCCGCTCCTCCTGCGCCTCCGGCTCACCAGCACGGCCTGCCAGCGGCAGTGCACACCCGACAGCAACGGCAACGGCCGCCACAACCATCCGGTCTCTCATAGCAGTTTCTCTCTTCCTGTTCCCGCTCAGGACGTCGAAATCAGGGGCGACGCCGGTGACTCGGAACGCCCCCCCTGCCGGTATCGCCACGCCTAGTCCGCGCCAAACGTGTAGGTGAAGTTGATCCCGTAGGTTCGGGGTTGCGAGGCAACGAGTTGATCGTAGCCAAGACCCGACCCATCGAAACCGTGAGAGACGTACCTCTCGTCGGTCAGGTTCCTGCCCCAGACACTGATCGCCAATCGTTCGTCGGGGAACACATAGTTCAGGTTCCCGTTCAGTTCCCAGACGGACTTCCCCTTCAGCCGGTCGATGTTGTCCGCCGAGAAGAAGCTCTCGTCCGTGTAGGTCGCACCCAGAAACGCGCGCAACGCGCCTTCCGAGACGTCGAACTCATACGAGGCCGACACGTTCCCCGAATACTCGGGCGCATTGACCATCGTGTTGCCTGAGAGATCGCCTTGCGGCGCGTCCGTGTAGTCCTCGTAGGTCGCATCCAGCCACGCGGCACCGACGCGGATCTCCAGCCCGGATACAGGCAGCGTCAGCAAGTCGACCTCGACCCCCTTGATCTCCGCATCCGACGCATTCTGCGTGACCTGAATGAACGTCCCCCCGGCGGCGATCAGCGTAAAAACCTGCAGGTCCTGATAGTCATAGTAGAACGCATTGACATTGAGCTGCAGGCGCCGGTCGAGCCACATCGACTTCATGCCGATCTCGTAAGAGTCGAGGGTCTCCGGGTCGAAGGTGCTGTCGAGCATCGTGCCGTCTCCCCGCGTACCGTCCCAGGGCGGCCCGGGCGCGTAGCTCCCGAAGCACGTGAACTCGCAGGTGGTCAACGGCGTGCTGAATCCTCCACTCTTGAAGCCGCGCTTGTAGCTCGCGAAGAGCATCACATCATCGGCGACGTCATAGTCGAATGTCAGGTTACCGCTCCAGTCGGACCAACTTTCAGACTCGCGCCGCCCCGGCGGGCAGTTCGCGGGGTCGGACTGGGACGCGTCCGGGCCACAAGGGGTTCCCTGTGGCGTGCCCAGGTCCGGCGTGTCGGAGTATTGGACGTAGCGGTACTCAGATTGCCGGCTTTCCTTCTTTTCCCAGTTGTAGCGAAGCCCACCCGTGATGCGGGACCGCTCCGTCACGCTGTACGTGCTCTCCCCGAAGAAGGCGTAGTTGGTCGTCTCGATCCGGTCGTCCGAGTCGTTCAAGGTCCACCACCCGTAGTCCCCGCCCAGCCCGCCATCAGGTGGAAACTGGAAAGCGGTCGAGGCCTTGACCACCGATTGAAAGCCATAAGCCCCCACGACCCAGACCATTGGCCCGCTGTCGCCCGTCGCGCGAAACTCCTGCGAGAGCTGATAACTGTCGTCGCTTCCGATGCCGTCGGCAAACACGTACGGCCCGGCCTCCGAGTCGTTGAACGTCTCCCTTTCGACCTTGTCATAACCCGTGATCGACGCCAGCGTCACGTCTCCCACGGGAGTTTCCACGTCCCAGTCGACCTGGACGGAGCCTCCAAACATGTCGACCGCCTCCATGCCGGGCCCGTTCTGCTCCACGTCGTACAGGCCGCGCGCGACATAGCCGCTAAAGTCCGCGCAGCGGAAACTAAACACGTCGTCCTGGCACGGTTCAGCGTAGAACGTCCGGGCGTCGAGCGTGGCGGGATCGAAAAGCCCCCTCGAAGGAGCGGCGTAATCGGTGTCTATTTCACCGCCGTAGACTTTCAGCAACACACGAACGTCCTCACCCGGGGTGTACCGGAGGAGCGTCCTGGCCGCCCAGTTGTCATCGCCCATGAAGTCGTCCGCGCCCCCCGGATAATGGTCTTTGATGTAGCCGTCTGATTGCTGGCGCACGAACGAGACGCGCGACGTCAGGTCCTCGGCGATCGGGATGTCAACCGCACCCTCGAACTCACGGCTGTCATAGTTCCCGATGCCGGCCTTGAAGTGACCACCGAACTCCTCGCCAGGCAGGACCGAGAAGAAGTTGATCGACCCGCCCGTGGTGTTCTTGCCATAGAGCGTTCCCTGCGGCCCCTTCAGCACCTCGACCCGCTCGGTATCGAAGGTCTGGAACAGCGCGCCGGCCAGCAGTGAGCGGTAGACGCCGTCGACGTAAAGACCGACCGCACTGGATGCCGACGGGGCGTAGTCGTTGGTGCCAACACCACGCATGTAGATGGCCGGCATCGAGTTCGGGTAGATCCCGCGCACCTCCAGGTTCGGCACCATGTCTGCCAGCGTGTACATGTTCTCCATGCGGTTATTGACGATCTCGGACGCATCGAAAGCCACGATCGAGATGGGCACGTCCTGCACGCTCTCCTCACGCCTGCGCGCCTGAACGGTGATCTCCTCGATGCCCACCGGGGCCGCCACCGCACCCCCTGGCTGAGCCGACACATGGGCTGATATTCCTCCGGCCGAAAACGCCAATACCAAGGTGTTCAGTGCAATGTTTTTGCGCATTCCCATGCTCCTCTTTGATGATCTTCTCGTTGTAAATCGCTACCGCTCGACCGGGTCAGTGCATCTCCGTATGGGTGAACATCCCGCGGCGTTCACAAGTGTCGGTCTGGGGCCAGGAATTCGTTCTCCGTTTACCGTATCTTCGGCTCGCTTTACTCCAGTTCCAGAAGCGGCTATCCGAGACAGTACCCTTAAGCAGGAATCTTCGAGTTCCGATTTTGCCCTCTTTTAAGTATGTTATAAATATTTGCGTCGAGTTACGCAAGAAAAATCTGCAATCGTCCTGCGCAAAGGTATTTTTCGTATACTTCTAAACGTCTAAGGGCGCGGAACGCGCCCTCCGCTCGAGGTTCAGCGTCAGCGGCAGGATGAGCATCATCGCCACGGCACAGCAGCCGGCGACCAACCAGGCAAGTAACACGAACGATTCCCCGGCCAGCACTCCACCCGCCACGGTGGAACCAACGGCTCCACCAACCAGCAGCATTCCGCCCGTCGCTGCCGCGACGCGCCCCCGCGTGTCAACTGCCGCTGCCGCGCCAAGCAGCAACGGTTGAACCAGCAGGTATGACGCGCTGTACAGGAGTAAGGCTGCCGCGAAGATACCTCGCGCATCTGCGTAACCAAGCGAGAGAGCAGACAGACCGACCGCACACATACTGATCGCGAGTGGCGTGGTCCGCCCGAAGCGGGTCCCAAGCCAAACAACGAGCAAGGGCCCAAGGATTCCGAGTTCGGTGGCCGCGGCAAGGGTGACCCCAATCGCCTCGATCGACATCCCGACATGGCGACCGATTCTCTCAGCGTACATCCAGATCGCTTGCGCGCCCGCGGACACCACCAAAGCGGATGCCAGCACCAGGCTCGAGGCTCTGTCAGCCCCACTAATCCCAGCGCACTGCTCAAGCGTGGGCGCGATCGTGACACGAGGCAGCGGCAGGACCAAGGGTCCGACGGCGACGGCAATGGCTGCAAACATGCAGAACACGCCCCGGTGTCCTGCGAAGTCGATCGCCCAAGGTAGCAGCATGAACAACGCGCCAGTGACGAGCGTGACCACCATAGTCACACTCGCGTACAGACGGTCCGGATCGGGAGAGCCAGCAATCGCAGCGACCACAGTGGCGTACAAAGTGCCCGCTGCAACGCCCACGATCAGGCGCAACCCAAGTAAAGTATAGAAATCGGCAGGAATCATCGACAACAGATTGACTGTGGCGATGACAGCCACGCAAACCAGCGCGACGCGTCGAACGGACATGGAACCAACGAGCGGCGCCACCAGCAACGAAGCGACCGCCATCGCCGAGACCTCGGCGGCACCGATCAACCCCGCTCGCCGTGCATCAAAGCCGAGACCGTCCATGACCGCCCCCACGATGACCGGCAGCGTGTAGCTTCCGAGAAGGGCTAGCGTCGTAGCCGCGCCGTAGGCAAGGTAAAGCACTGACTTATGGCCGAACCTTACGCCCTCGCCCCCCCCGACAGCGTCTCCGAAGGGAGGCGGGCCCGATCGGGCTAGTAGATCAGCGGCACTTCGATCACGGTGCGCGCCGAATAGTTCTCGTGAACAGAATCTGCGAGCCCCTCGGCGAACATGCGCGCATACTCCGGATCAGATTCGCACCTGTGCATCATCCTGCCTTGCTGAATCCAGTCTTCGACCTCGGTGATGAACGTCATATGGATGGCTGGCCCGCCATCCTCGGCGCGGAAGCATCTTGATTTGACACCAATGCTGTCGAAGTACTTCTTGTTCTCGACTGCCCGCTTGATGCAATCCTCCCAACGGTCCCGGAGGGGCTGGAATTCGTGGATTCGCCATATAGCCATCGGTTACTCCCTCGTTATCCTGAATGGACGCTTTTGCTCTTCCCGTCTTTGCGACGGGCATCCCTAGACCGCCACCGACCACTTTCAAAAGTCTAATCAGACTGGGCCACGTGGCCACAGACATCGGGTCTCGAGAAGCCCATTTTCGATATATTAAACGTATTTTATTAGAATCAAGCAAGCGCAACAGGCGCGACGCCCTCAGTATGATACTTTAATAATACTTTCGACAACCTCCTGCGCACAGCTGAGCACAGACCGCCTTACCCATGCAAACGGCATCAAAACGCGCATCACAGACACCCTCCGCAGGCTGCGCCCAGCGACTATCGCACAACGGGCCAACCACTAGACATCCAGGAGTTTGCGCAGCGATGATGTCTAGCGAGCACACTTTTGGTTACCTAAAAGTACTTATGCATGCGGGGCAGTTGACCAGATTTCTTTTTTGTATCAAATTGACCGCTGAATCACCAACTCTCTGATCTACGCCGTAGGTTCAGATTAGCGGAAGCCCAGCCGTAGCTCCGCCGCGGAGAAGGCCGACAATCCAGAACGGGATACTCTCGACCATGCCCAAGAACGCCTTCTACGAGCACGAACTCAAGCAGGAAAACTACGACCAGATCCTGATCGAGAAGCATCCCAACGGGGTGGCCGTTGCAACGCTCAACCAACCTCACAAGCTGAACGCTATCGATCCCAACATGCATCTCGAGGTCACCGCCCTTGCCCGCGATATGGAGGAAGACCCGGACGTCAAGGTGCTGGTGCTTACGGGCGCTGGACGCGCCTTTTGCGCAGGCGGCGACTTCAGCCCGGGGCGCCCGCGCTTCTCCGGACCGCGCATCTGGCGCGAGGCGCGCCAGTTGGTCGATGACTTCCTCGACTGCGAGAAGCCGATCATCACCGCGATGAACGGCCCCGCCATGGGCCTGGGACTGACCATCGCCCTGCTCGGCGACGTGATCATTGCGGGGCGCAGCGCAACGATGGGGGACACGCACGTGAAGGTTGCCATGGGCGCCGGCGACGGCGGGCAGGTCTACTGGCCACTGCTGATGGGCATCAACCGCGCGAAGTACTACATGATGACCGGCGACGTAATCACCGCCGAGAAGGCAGAACAGCTCGGCCTGGTGAACTTCGTAGTCGATGACGACCAGCTCATGAAGACGGCCATGGCTCTCGCCGATCGGCTAGCCAGCGGTCCGGGCGTTGCGATATCCGCGTCAAAAATCGGGATCAACAAGTACATCAAGTTCGTGTCGAACCTGGTGCTCCCGCTCACGCTGAAGCTGCAGTCGGCCACGCTGTACACCGAGGACGCCGAGGAAGCGATCAACGCCTTCCGCGACAAGCGTCCGCCGAAGTACCAGGGCAAGTGAAACCAGCGCCGCAATCGACGCCACACCGCGTCATCCCCGGAATCAGACCACCAGAGGAAACGAACTATGCCAAAGAACGCTTTCTACGAGCACGAATTGAAGCAGGAAAACTACGACCAGATCCTGATCGAGAAACACCCGAACGGGGTGGTCGTGGCGACACTCAACCAGCCCCACAAGATGAACGCTGTCGATCCCAACATGCACCTCGAGATCACCTCGCTCGCGCGCGACGTCGATGAGGACCCGGACGTGAAGGTGCTGGTACTTACGGGCGCCGGACGCGCCTTCTGCGCCGGCGGCGATTTCAGTCCGAACCGCCCCCGACACTCCGGCCCCCGCATCTTCCGCGAGGGACGCCAGCTGGTCGACGACTTTCTCGATTGCGAGAAGCCGATCATCACAGCCATGAACGGCGCGGCGATGGGTCTCGGCGCGACCATCGCCCTGCTCGGCGACGTGATCATCGCGGCACGCAGCGCGAAGATCGGCGACACGCACGTCAAGGTGGGTTCGGGCTGCGGGGACGGCGGCCAAGTCTACTGGCCGCTGCTGATGGGCATCAATCGCGCCAAGTACTACATGATGACCGGGGAGGTGCTCACGGCCGAAGAGGCGGAGCGACTCGGCCTTGTCAACTTCGTCGTCGACGACGACCAGTTGATGATCAAGGCCCTGGAACTGGCCGATCGCCTCGCGAGCGGCCCTGGCCTCGCGATCTCGGCCTCCAAGATCGGGATCAACAAATACATCAAGTTCGTCTCGAACCTGGTGCTCCCGCTCACAATCAACCTCCAGCGGGCCACGCTCTACACCGAGGACGCCGAAGAGGCGACCGCCGCATTCCGGGAGAAGCGGAAGCCGAACTTCAAAGGCCGCTGATCGCGGGACGGACGCTGCGTCAGGTACAGGCCAAAAAACCATTCGCAAAGGTGAATCGACATGCCCAAGAACGCTTTCTATGAGCACTCGCTGAAGCAGGAGAACTACGATCAGATCCTGATCGAGAAACACCCCAACGGCGTGGCCGTGGCGACGCTCAACCAGCCCAAAAAGATGAATGCCATTGACCCCAACATGCACCTCGAGGTCACCTCGCTCGCGCGCGACGTCGACGAGGACCCGGACGTAAAGGTGCTGGTGCTCACGGGCGCCGGACGCGCCTTCTGCGCCGGGGGCGACTTCAGCCCGGGGCGTCCGCGCTTCTCCGGACCGCGCATCTGGCGCCAGGCGCGGCAACTGGTCGACGACATCCTCGACTGCGAGAAGCCGATCATCACGGCGATGAACGGCCCCGCCATGGGCCTGGGCGCGACCATCGCCCTGCTCGGCGACGTGATCATCGCCGGGCGCAGCGCCACCATCGGGGACACGCACGTCAAGATCGGCGTGGGCGCCGGCGACGGTGGGCAGCTCTACTGGCCGCTGCTGATGGGCATCAACCGCGCGAAGTACTACATGATGACCGGCGACGTTCTCGGCGCAGAGGAAGCCGAACGGCTGGGCCTCGTGAACTTCGTCGTCGACGACGACCAGTTGATGAAGACGGCCATGGACCTGGCCGACCGCCTGGCGAGCGGACCGGCCGTCGCGATCTCGGCCTCCAAGATGGGCATCAACAAATACATCAAGTTCGTCTCGAACCTGGTGCTCCCGCTCACGCTGAAGCTCCAGTACGCCACGCTGCACACTGAAGACGCCGAGGAAGCGATCAACGCCTTCCGCGAAAAGCGCCCACCCAAGTTCAAGGGCCGTTGAAGCGGAACCCTGCGCGCGCCCGAGGAGCAGGGAAGCTCAGCGCGATCCGCATGCCTGACGCATCGATACTCGAAAGGACAATGCCATGCCCAAGAACGCTTTTTACGAACACGAGCTCAAGCAGGAAGACTACAGCTCGATCCTCATCGACAAGCGCCCGAACGGGGTCGTGGTGGCGACGCTCAACAGACCCGACCGGCTGAACGCCGTTATCCCGAGCATGCATCACGAGATCCTGTCCCTCGCACGCGACATCGACGAGGATCCGGCAGTCAAGGTGCTGGTCATCACGGGCGCGGGCCGCGCATTCTGCGCCGGCGGCGACGCCATGGAATTCGACCCGGGCGATATGGAGGTCGAGCGCGACCGCTCGCCCGGCGCTGCCTGGCGCGAAGGGCGCCGCCTCGTCGATGACTTCCTCGACTGCGAGACACCGATCATCACCGCAGTCAACGGTCCGGCGATCGGTATGGGTTCGACCATCGCATTGCTCGGTGACATCGTCATCGCCGGTCGCAGCGCACGGATCGGCGATACGCACGTGCGCCTCGCGATGGGCGCCGGCGACGGCGGGCAGGTGCTGTGGCCCCTCCTGATGGGCATCAATCGCGCCAAGTACTACATGATGACCGGGGACATTCTGTCGGCGGACGAAGCGGAAAGACTCGGCTTGGTCAATTTTGTCGTCGACGACGATCAGCTGATGAAGACGGCCCTGGATCTCGCCGACCGCCTTGCTGCCGGTCCGGGAGTCGCCATCTCCGCATCCAAGATGGGCATAAACAAGTTCCAGAAATTCGTCTCCAACCTCGTCCTCCCACTGACGATCGCGCTCGAGGCAGGCTCACTGCGAAGCGAGGACGCCGCGGAGGCCTTCAAGGCTTTCCAGGAAAAGCGCAAGCCAAAGTTTACGGGGCGCTGATTCCCCTCGCCATGGTAGCCGTCCACGTGCTCCAGGAGCGCCGCTTCGCGGGATTCAGCACCGGGGATCGTCGCGCGAAAAAGGGGAGCAACCGCTCATGCTCGAGAAACTGAGGCTAGACGGACGTGCCGCCGTCGTCACGGGGGCCGGACGGGGACTAGGAAAGGCCATGGCACTGGCGCTCGCGCAGGCCGGCGCGCGTGTCGTCTGTGCAGCACGCACCCCTGAAGAGATAGACGGCACCGTGGCCGAAATCGTCGCCTCTGGGGGCCAGGCGATTGCCACGAGAACTGACGTAACGGATTCGGCCCAGGTGAATGCGCTGGTGTCCGCCTGTGTGGACGCCTACGGCAGCATCGACATCATGATTGCCAACGCGGGCGCCGGAACATCGCACGATCCGTTCTGGGAGTACGCCGACGAAGAATTCCAGCGCGCGCTCGAACTGAACCTTCACAGCGCGTTCTATTGCGGTCGCGAAGCCGCCCGCCAGATGATCGCGAGCAAGCGCGGTGGAGTGATTATCAACCTGTCCTCCGTCACTGCGCTGCGCGGCGGCGCGATATTCGCGTATCCCTCGGCCAAGGGAGGCATCCTGTCGCTCACGACGTCGCAGGCGACGATCCTCGGTCCGCATGGAATCCGGGTCAACGTGATCGTGCCTGGCGTGGTGCCGCAGGCCCCTCCGCGGGACGAGCGGGAGGCCGAAGCCCGCATGAGCGTGGCGCGCAGAATGCCCGTGCGCCGGCTCGGCGAGTGCTGGGAACTGGGGCCGCTTGCCGTCTACCTTGCGTCGGACGCCTCCAGCTTCGTGACGGGTGCAACTTTTATCATCGACGGTGGCGCACTGGCGGGTGCGCTCGGTCCGGTGGACTTCGCGCCTCGCCGGGAACTGCCGCAGGAGCCCACAGGATGACTAACGCAGGCTTGGAGCACTTTGACCTGCGCAATCGCAAGGCCGTGGTGCTGGGCGCCGAAACCCCCGGTGGCAGTGCTGTCGCCCGCGCCTACGCGGAAGCCGGTGCAGATCTGGTCATTTGCGTTCACGAGCACAGCGAATCAGTCGATGCGCTGCGCCGGGAGATCGAGTCGACGGGTACCCGCTGCACGCTGCTTGCCGCGGGTCTGTCCTCACCCGGTCACCCGGACGACGCGGTGCGGAGCGCGGCCGCTGCACTGGGTGGCCTGGATGTCCTGGCCGTTTGTCCCGATGTCTTTTTTGCAAAGCCGATCGCTGAGACTAGCGACGAGGATCTCGGCCTCGTCATGGCGATGAACTTCGGCCTGCCGTTCGCTGCCGTCCGGGCGGCCGTGCGCGAAATGCGCGCAGGCGACAACTGCGGGCGTATTCTGTTACTCACGCACGTGCTCGGCGAGCGTGGCCTGCCCAATACCGCCGCCTACGGAGCCGCCCACGCCGCGACACAGAACCTCGTACGCAGCTTGGGGCGGGAGCTTGGGCCGGATGGCATCACGGTGAACGCGATTGCGCTCGGATGGATGGACTGGATGAGCGATCGCATCGATCCGGATGACGTGGAGGCGGCACGAGCCGTGCGCTTCGCTATCCTGAAGCGCGCGGGCCGTCCCGACGACATCGGCCCCATGGCCGTGTGGCTTTCCGGCACAGGCGCGGGCTATGTGACAGGTCAGATCTTCCACCTCGACGGCGGCCTGACCCAGCATCTCTGAACGAGCGTCCAATCGGAACGACACAGGAGAGACCGGCTATGGATTTCGACGATACCCCGACCGAAGCCGCGTTCCGCACCGAGGCACGCGCCTGGCTCTCGGCGAACGCGACGTTGCGTGCAGGAGAGAGCGGCTGGGGGTTTTCGGCCGAGGGCAAGGCGAGCCTCGAATCCAGCAAGGAATGGCAGACGCGCAAGGCGGATGCCGGATGGGCGTGCATCAGCTGGCCCAGGGAGTACGGAGGCCGGGGCGCGAGCGCGATCGAGAGCCTGATCTGGGCGCAGGAGGAATCCCGCTTCGATCTGCCGCCGAACATCTTCAACATCGCCCACGGGCAGGCCGGCCCCACACTGATGATTCACGGCACGCCGGAACAGAAGACCCGCTGGTTGCCGAAGATGATCCGCGGCGAGGAAGTCTGGTGCCAGCTCTTCAGCGAGCCCGATGCCGGCTCGGACCTGGCCGGATTGCGCACCCGCGCAGTTCGCGATGGCGATCACTGGCTCGTGAGCGGCCAGAAGGTCTGGACTTCCTTGGCGGAGCATTCGGACTGGGCGATACTGATCGCGCGCAGCGATCCGGACGTGCCCAAGCACGCCGGGCTGACGTACTTCGTGCTCGACATGAAGACGCCGGGAATCGAGATCCGGCCGATCAGGCAAATATGGGGCAGCGCAGATTTCAGCGCGGTATTCCTCAACGAGGTGCGCATTCCCGACGCGCACCGTATCTCCTCGGTCGGGAACGGATGGACCGTGACGACCAGCACGCTGATGACCGAGCGTGCGTCGGCCGCCGGGGGCGTGGTGGGTCCCGGCGGCGAACGTCTTCCTACAGCCCTGGACTTCATGCGCCTTGCCAGGAACACGCGGATCACCGGAAATCGCAGCGCGCTCGACGAAGCGACCGTGCGCGAGCGCGTCGCGGATTTCCACGTCCGCTGGAGGGGGCTCGTCCATACCTCCTACCGGATGCTCACCGCGCTCTCGCGCGGACAGGAACCCGGCGGCGAGGCGTCGATCGGCAAGCTCGTCGAGGGACGGCTGCAGCAGGAAATGACCTCGCTCGCGCTGGAACTGCTCGAAGGCAGCGGTGCGATCGCCGACGAGGACGGCGCCGCAGCCTACGCGCAGTGGCAGTGGGCCTACCTCGTGGCCCCCGCGATCCGCATCGCCGGGGGAACCGACGAGATCCTGCGCAACATCATCGCCGAACGTGTGCTCGGGCTCCCACCAGAACCGCGTGTCGACAAGGGCAAGTCCTTTCGCGAGCTCCGCAGCGCGCCAACTCGGACAGCATAACAGTGCCTGGCGCGCCCATCTGTGCATTCGACGCGAATGGCAGCCTAGCGGATGTCGCCGCGGTGCTTCGCGAGGAGGGTGCGGTCATCGTGCGCGGGCTGCTCGCACCGGAGCTGATGGACACGCTGACCGCGAAACTCCAACCTGCGTTCGAGCAGATGAGCCCCGGGGTCGATTATTTCACGGGCCAGGAAAGCAAGGTCAAGGCACTCGGCCGGGTGCTGACCCGCGGGAGCGAGTTCAGCGACTACCTGTTGCTGAACCGGTTCTGGCTCGAGGTCGCTGACGCCATACTACAACCCGAGTGCCCGATGGCGTCGCCCTCTGCGGCTCTGCCCGGCTCGCCCGCGGACTGGTCCGATATCTATGTAAATTTGAACCGCCCCCGGGAAGCAGGCTCGCGACCTCATTGTCATCACTATCGGGTGAACGCGCATGCTGCACTGCAGGTCTGCAAGGGCGGGACGAACCAGCCACTGCACCGCGAGACGGACATTTACCGCCCCTTCCTGGAGCATGATCCGCGCCGCCCCGAATGCATCCTCGCGTGCAACTGGGCGGGTACCGATTTCACCCGCGACAACGGCGCGACCCGGCTGGTGCCGGGTAGCCACCGCTGGGAGCAGCAACGGGAGGCCGAGGAGAACGAGGTCGCGCAGGCCGAGATGCCGAAGGGATCCGTCGTGTTCTGGCTGGGTGGCCTGCTGCACGGCGCCGGTGCCAACCATACCGATGAACCGCGCACGGGGATCATCATCACGCTGAGCGTTAACTGGCTCGTCACCGAAGAGAACCAGTACCTGGCGGTGCCGCCCTCGATCGCTCGCACGTTGCCCGAACGCACCCAGCAATTGCTGGGCTATCGCTCGAGCGCGTCGCTCGGCTGCATCGCCGGCCGGCCCAGCGACAACTGGCTGTCGGAGGGCGCGATCTGACCGGGCAGCGCTTCCGGGTGAAGCCCGCACCCGTCCACCCACGCCCGACGGGCAGAACCCGGGAGCATCGCGCCTACGCGAGCTCTCCCCGTGCATTTATCCACACGAATGAAGGAGAGTACGATGTCTGTTTCCCCCGAAGATCGCGCTGAGATCATGGAACTCGCCGCGCGTTACTGCCACACGTTCGATCTGGGCGACCCGGAGGGCTGGGTAGCTTGCTTTGCCGACGACGGTGTGTTCGAGACACCCGGCGGCGAGACGATCAGAGGCCGCAAGGATCTCCGCGACTTCGTGGATTGCTTCCAGTTCCCGCAGAAACTTCCCGCACCGATGCGTCACATGCCCACGGCGATCGCCATCGACGGGGACGAGACTCATGCGACGATGCGGTGCTACTTCTCCGGTTACCTCCTGGTGAATCCACCCATGCTGTTGGCTATTGGTCGCCTGGAGGACAAGCTGGAGAAGATCGCAGGCCAGTGGAAGTTCACCAGGCGTCAGGAAATCCTGGACTGGACACGATTCGACGTGGACGCCGACCCGGAGGTTGTGATGGCGGCCTTGAGGCAGGCGGTGAACTGACGCGGGCCGCTTGCCGATGGGCTATGCAGCTACTCGAATGCGCCCGAACCGATGAGATCGGCGATCTTGTCCGCCTCGTAGCCGAGGACCTCCGCAAGCACCTCCTGCAGATGTTGCCCGAAAGTCGGCCCACCCCAGCGCGGTGCGCCGGGCGTGCGTGCCAATTGTATGGCAGGACCTTCCGCCCAGGTCTCGCCGTGCTCGGGGTGTGGCACACGCTGCCAGTGTCGACGGTGCGCGAGTTGTGCGTCGGCAAGGATGTCCTCGGCGTAGGCGATGCGATGCGAGGGCACGCCTGCGGCCTGCAACAACCGTTCGGCTTCCGCAACATCCCGCTCGCGCGTCCACGCCGTAACCGCCTCGTCGAGCTCGCGACGCCGGGTGAGCCTTGCCCCGAGGTCCAGGCTGGCGAGATCGACACGATCGATCACGCGCGCAAGCATGCGCCACTGCGCGTCGGTCTCGCAGGTAACGGCGATCCAGCGATCGTCGCCCCTTGCGGGGTACACGCCGTGCGGCGACATGTGCGGATCCTCGTTTCCGCAACGCTCGATGGCGTGTCCGTTCGCCGCCATGTCGAGCAGGACCGGCGCGATCATCTGCACCGCGCCTTCCATCTGCGCGAAATCCAGATGCTGGCCCTCACCGGTGCGGCGCCGCCATTCCAGAGCGCCCATCAGCGCCGCCACCATGAAGCGCGGCGACGTGTAGTCCGAGTACGCCCCGTAAGGACCGGCCGGCAGTCGATCGGGCCAGCCGGCGAGCGCATAGAACCCCGCTACCGCGGCACCCGCGCCGCCGAAGCCCGCATAGGCACGCAGCGGTCCCGTCGCTCCCAGCAGGCAGCTCGACAGCATGATCAGGCGAGGGTTCACCGCGCGCAGCGAGTCGTAGCCGATGCCAAAACGCTCCATTGTGCCGAAGGAGAACGACTCGACAACGATGTCAGCCCATCGCGCGAGATCCAGCACCACGTCCCGTGCACGCTCGTGCCCGAGATCCAGCGTGACGCCGAGCTTCCCCGCATTGGCCGAGTGCCATGACAGCGCGTTCTCCGGTTGGCCGTCCTCGCCGAGGAACGGCGAGGCGCCGCGCAGGATGTCCATTTTTCGCTGCGACTCGATGCGGATCACACAGGCGCCGTGATCGGCGAGGATACGCGTGCTCCCCGGTCCGGCCAGTGCCCAGGTGAAGTCGAGCACGCGCAAGCCGGCCAGTGGCAGCGGGCCACCGGTGCCGCTCTCGGCGGCCTGCGGTGATTCGCTCGGGCGGCTCGCTTCGTCCAGCAGGGATGAGTGCTCACCGATCCGAGGGGCGCGCCCCAAGGCGCGCAGCGGCGAGGCCGGCGCCCGGACGAAGGCTCCGGGTGCCCGCAAGCCGTCCACGTCCTGCCACCACCCTCGCGCCTCGAGATGCTCGAAGGCCAGCAGATCCCGCGCGGTCATGACCGGCGCGATCAGCAGGCGGCGCGCGACGGCTGCTGTGAAGAGTTCGTGCTTGGTCTTCGTCGCCAGGAAACGACGGAGGATAGTCATCCCCTCCTCCATCCTCTCGAGTCCGCCGGGATCCTCGCGCACTACGCGCCCGAAGGAGACCCAATCGTTCAGGGGCCACCACTCGCTGCAGTGCCCCTCCTCGTGTATCCAGCGGAACAGGCGCGTCGCGTACGGGCCGAACACCGGCCCGAACAGGAACGATGCCGTAACGTGGCCGTCCTTGCACGCGTGCACCGCCTGCATCGTGACGGCCCCGATCTTGTGACCTCCGCCGAGGCGTTTCCCGACCGGCTTGCCGACCAGCGCCGCCATGGTCTGGAACTGCGTCGCGGAGTGGTAGGAGTGCTGCACCGAAATGTCGGCGTGCTGTCCGCGCCCGGAGCGATGGCGCTCCCACAAGGCGAGCAGTACGGCGCACGCGGCATCGGCCGCGGCGAATGCAAAAGCCTGCGGCACGCAGATCCGGAACGGTGCGCGATCCGGATCGCCCGTGATACCCAACGTTCCGGCGGCCGCGCAGACCGTTAGGTCCGTGGCGGCCCAACCTGCCTTGGGACCCGTCTGGCCAAAGGGCGTGATCGACACCGTGATCAGGGAGGAGTTCAGCGAGCGCAGCCGCGCGAGATCTACTGGCATCGCACCGCACTCGACGAGCACGTCGGCGGTCGCAGCAAGACGCTCGAGTTGCGCCGGCGCATCAATAACCACCGAACGCTTGCCGCGGTTGTAAGCAAGATGCGTCAGCGAAGACTCCGCGTCGCGCCGATCCGCGAGGAAAGGCCCCAGCCGCCGGCTCCGATGCCCTTCGGCTGGCTCGATAGCGATGACGTCCGCGCCCATCTGGGCGAGGATATAGCCCGCGAGCTGACCCCTGTCGTCAGTCAAATCGAGGACACGATAGGGACTCAGCATCTACCATTCGACTCAGGACAGCTCTTTCGCGGAATAGCCCAGAACATCGCGCGCGATGATCAGGCGCTGGATCTCGCCGGTTCCGCCGTAGAGATCGGTGATCCGGGCATCGCGGAGCCACTTTTCCACGAGATATTCACGCGAGATTCCGAGACCGCCGAGGAGGTCCATACAACGCCGGACAGCGGAGCGTGCGACCTCCCCGCTCTTGGCTTTGCCGATCGTGGTCTCCAGCCGCTGCCATTTCGCCCCGTCGGACAACCAGGCCGCGTACAGCATGGCGAGCATCGCCGCCTCGATGTCCGCCTCGATCTCGATCATCTCCTGCTGGATCGCACTGCGCGAGCGCCTGCCAATGCTCCAATCTACCGCGATTCCCTCCGCCGCCAGTTGCTCGCGCGTGAAATCGAGCGCCGCCTGGGCGATCCCCAGACCGGCGATGCCCACGGCCGGACGCGTCGCGTTGAGGGCACCCAGCACCGCGCTGAACCCGTCCGTTGACGTTTCGTCGCCACCGAGCAGATGGTCGCGCGGGATACGGGCGTTCTGGAAAACGATGGTCGCGGTGTCGTCCGCGCGGATGCCGAGCTTCTTCTCCCGGCGGGCCACCGTGAAGCCAGGCGTGCCCTTCAGCACGACGAAAGGATGGATGGCGCGATATCCCGCCGAGCGGTCGGTCGTCGCCGCGACGACCACACCGTCGGAACGGCAGCCCGTGGTCACGAAGATTTTTTCGCCGTTGAGCACCCATTCGTCCCCTTCCAGAACGGCAGTGGTGCGCAATGTCTTCGCGTCCGAGCCACAACCCGGCTCGGTGATGGAGATCGCAAGCGTCAGACCACCGAAGCGCTGCTGCTGCTCGGATGTCCCCGCAACATCGACGACGAGGTTTCCGAGCGCCCTCTTGCCGCGCTGCATCATGACGCCGTAGTCACCCCAGGCCTGGCCGGCAGCCACCAGCATCTGCAGGACGCGGCGCGGCGTGTCGCGATCGTCGGGCCGCTCCACGACCTTGTAGGGATTGCGGAAATCCGCGGCCTCTGGCAGCCGGTCCGGCGGGTATTCATCCTCGTGCTCGTCGTAGTAGCGGGCGTACTGGCGACAGACAAGCGACTGGCGCCGGATCTCATCGAGGATTTGCTGGTCGTTCTCGCTGAGAGAGAAATCGATCATCTCCGGGTTCTCCTTCTCGCCAGCAGGTGCTCGCGCATCACAGTGCCATGAGCCCGTCGAGCAGGGTGAGTGCGCGCGTGTTCCGGTACCACATCTCCACCGGGTAGGCGCGCATGTAGCCGTGACCGCCAAGAACCTGGATACCGTTGTCCGCGATCTTCATGGCCTCACGGCAGACATAGGTCTGGGCCAGCGTCGAGGCGCGCGTGGCGTCCATGTCCTGCCCGAGTTGGCTTGCTGCTTTCCAGACGAGCAGGCGCATCGTGCTCGTCTCGATCTCCATTTCGGCGAGACGGAACGCGATCACCTGCTTGCGGGCGATGGGCCCGCCGAAAGCCTCTCGCTCCTTGGCGTAGCCGACCGCGAATTCCTTGATCGCGCGCGATATGCCGACGGCAAGTGCAGCGCTGCCCATGCGGCACTGATTGATCAGGCGCGCACCGTCGATGCCACGCTCACCGCCGAGTCGCGCACTCGCGGGAACCTCGACACCGTCGAGCTCGAGGCTTGCAAGCGGCAGCGCCTCCAAGCCCAAGGTCTTCTCCCGATCCTCAGCGATGGTTAGACCTCGAGCATCGCGCGGCATGATGAAGGCCTCGAGGCCCTGGAGTCCCTCTCGCTCGCCTCGGGCAACCACCAGGAAGTGGCTCGCGCGGTCGCCCAGCGGCACAAATCGCTTGCGGCCGGTGATCCGGAAGCCGCCGCCGGCCCGCTCCGCGACCGTACGCAGTCGTGCCGGCTCGAAGCCGAACGTGGGTTCGTGCAAGGCCAGCGTGGCCGCATGGAAACGCGGTTGCGTGAACAGCGGAAGGTACTCCGCCTGCTGCGCCTCGGTACCGAAGTCCAGCAGCGGGTTCACGAACAGCGAGGGCGCGAGGACCGCAGCGGCCAAGGGTGCGTCACCGAAAGCCAGTTCCTCCGCCACGATGGCGCTCGTCACGGACGAGCGCTGCATGCCGCCCCCACCCATCCGTTCGGGAATCGATGCGGCCACCAGCCCGAGCGACCAAGACGCGTCGAGCAGCGCGTCGGGGAGTTGGCTCGCCTCGTCGCACCGGCGTGCGATGCCGCGCAACTCCGTCGTCGCGAAGTCACGCACGGACGCGCGGATCATCTCCTGCTCTTCGGTCAGGCCGAATGAGATCATGATGATGAAATCCTTCTGCTCGCTGTGACCGGTAGCCGATTGATCGGGAAGCGAAAGAGCGCAGGACCCACAATGGCGATTACCGTAGCATAGACGTGGATCGATAGCATAATGATATTATCTTTAACATACTGTTGCCTCTTTCTGCAAAATTATACATTATATATATCGTTATAGATCATTATTAATATCATCGCGCATCTAAAGGAGTGTCATAAGCATGAGCACGAAACTGGACCCGGCAGCACAGACGCCAGCTGAACCCGAGTTCGACATCAAGGGCGATATCGACAACTGGGTCGGGATTCCGCTGGCCGGTAGCAACATGAAGGAGCCGGTGCATGTCAACGACATCCGTCGCTGGGCGCAGGCCATGCAGAATCCCAACCCTCTTTACTACGATGAGGACTACGCAGCCGGGAGCCGCTTCGGGCGGATCGTGGCGCCACAGTCGTTCGTGGTGGCCACGAGCGACAGCGGCGGCGGCGCTGCGCCGGCCATCCAGGGCCATGTGCCGCGCACGTCTATCCTCTTCGCTGGCGACGAGTGGTGGTTCCACGGCCCGCGCGTATTCCCGGGTGACATGATCCGGCAAGATCGCATGTTCCACGACTACAAGATTCGCGATACCAGCTTCGCCGGCAAGAGCTTGATCGGGCGCGGCGACACTACCTACATCAACGGTCGCGGCGAGATCGTCGCCAGGCAGCGCGCGACCTGCGTGCGCTACGGCGTCGATGAGGCCACAAAGCGCGACCAGTATGCCGGCGACAGCATGCCCGAGTGGACCGAGGAGCTGCTCGCCAGTGTGGAGCACGAGAACACCGCCTGGATCCAGAGCTTCCGGGCGCTGTGCCATGAGCGCCGGCTCGGCGTCACGCCGGGAGACGTGCTCACGCGGCGCGCCTTGGGCCCGCACTCCGTGCGGAGCATGGTGCTCGAGTGGAGTGCGTTTCCGGTCATGGTCTGGAATTCGTTCCGTCAAGAGCAATACGGGTTCTCGTCGACCGAGGGCGCGGACTGGAGCGGCGATGCCGGCTGGATACCGGAACTGTCGCGCAACCCCGAGGGCGCCAAGATCGATCCGGGCCGTGGCGATCCGGTATTGGCAGGGCCGGCGCTCGGTCACCTGGTGGGTAGCAAGGCGAAACTGCTCGGATTGCCGCGCGGTTACGGTTTCGGAGCGACCATGGGCACGTGGATGATTGACTACGTCGCCAACTGGGTCGGCGAGTGGGGAGAGCTCGTGTATTTCAAGTCCGCCTACCGGGCGCCGACCTTCGAAGGCGATGTCTCCTACATCGACGGGAAAGTGACCGCAGTCTCCCTCGACAATCCGCGCGGGCTGGGACAACCGGTCGCAACCGTAGAAGTGACCATGACCAACCAACTGCAGAAGCTGATAGCGACCGGCACGGCTCACGTCAGGATGCCGACCCAGGCCGCGCCGGCAGCCTGAACCGCCCTCCGGCAACACTGTGCAGTGTGCCCCCACTTCCGCAGGCCAGCGGACGTGGGGGCAGAGGACGCTTCCAGCGCAAGCAAGCGACGCGTCGCAGACCCTGCGATACAGCTCCGGCATAGCGCCCGACTCGCTGGCAGGCTGAGCGCTCTCGCAGGGCGCGATTCCACCGCAGGAAGTCTCACGCGGTTTTGGGACACCCTCGCCAGCAGTGGTTTCCGAAAACCTCAGGGGGCGTGCCCTTGGGCCAACCCTGATCGACCGGGGCTTCGATGCCGAAGCCCCGATGGTGCTTGATCTTCCACACTCCATCGATCTTGACGAAGTCGTCCTCGGAGCGCGCAATGATCCAGCACCTGCGATCGTTCTCGCGGTAGGTGAACGGTCCGATGAAATAGTGGGTTGCGAACGCCGTATTCCCGTTCACGTCGATGCGCGGATTGAAGATGTTGTGTTGCGAGAAGCAGATCTGCTCGGCGAACATCTTGAATAGCGCGCGTATCTCCGCAAGACCGCACGCCAGGAACGGCTCCCCTTCCCAGATGCCGTCCTCTGCGAAGATCGTGACGATCCGGTCCTGGTTGTGGTCGTCGTCGGCGATATCGCAGTAATCAGCCATTAGCCTCTTGATTGCCTCGATGTCCTGCAGCAGCGTGACCTGCCTGGCGAGCTCCTCGATATCCATGTGCGTGCATTCCTCCCGTAGTCGATGTGGATTTCCGAAGCAGTTCGCCGCGGCAGCGCACTACTCCAGCGCGCCTTCGGCGATCAGCCCTGCGATGTGCTCGTCGTCGTAACCGAGCATGTCCGACAGGATTTCGTGCAGGTGCTGGCCTATCGTCGGTCCCGCCCATCGCGGGAACCCCGGCGTACGCGAGAGCCGGATCGAGGATCGCTCCGCCCAGCTCGTCCCGTGGATCGGGTGGGGTACCTTCTGGAAGTGGCCGCGATGCTCGAGTTGGGCATCGCGGACCACATCAGGTGCGTAGAGGACCCGGTGTGCGGGAACACCGCGCGCCTGCAGCGCGGCCTCGATCTCCTCGCCTTGCCGCGCGCGCGTCCACTCCTCGAGCACCCCGTCAAGCTCTTCCCGGCGACTGCGCCGCTGCTCCAGATCAAGGCCCGCCAGATCACCGCGCCCTAGCAGTTGCGCCAGTGCCTGCCAGTGTTCGTCCGTCTCGCAGGCGATCGCGACCCACTGATCCTCGCCGGTGACCGGATAGACACCATGCGGTGACATCCAGGAATCCTCGTTTCCGCGCGCTGCAACCACGCGCTCGTTCACCGCGGCATCGAGTATCTCCGGCGCAAGCAGTTCCGCGGCCCCCTCGAGTTGCGCGAAATCCAGGAACTGGCCCTCGCCGGTTCGCAGCCGCCACTCCAGCGCAGCGAGCAGGGCGGCAACGCCGAAGCGGGGCGCCGGGTAGTCCGAGTAAGCCCCGAATGGTCCGCTCGGGGGACGATCGGGCCAACCGGCAAGAGCATAGAAACCCGCGATGGCAGCACCGGCCATGCCGTAGCCCGCGTAGCCCCGCATGGGACCGGTCTGACCCATCAGGGAGCTTGACAGCATGATAAGGCGAGGGTTCGCTTGGCGGAGCGCCTCGTAGCCGATACCCAGGCTGTCCATGGTCCCTGGCGAGAACGATTCGACGACGATGTCCGCGCGGGCCACGAGGTCAAGGATGACCTGCCTGGCGCGGGAGTGCCCAAGATCCAGCGTGAAGCTCTGCTTGCCGGCATTCAGCGAGTGCCAGAAGAGCGAGTTTTCCTGATTGCCCGCCTCACCGATGAAGGGTGTCCCTGTCCGCGCTCCGTCGGGCCTGCGTTGCGACTCCACGCGGATCACGGTAGCACCGTGATCCGCGAGGATCCGCGTCGTCCCCGGGCCCGCAAAAACCCAGGTGAAATCCAGCACCGTGATCCCGTGCAGCGGCAGCGCGCTACCGTTGGCGACTGCCCGGCTCTCTCCCACAGAGCGGGGCAACGCGGCAAGGACCTCGCGCGTGTGCTCACCCAGTCGCGCAGGTCGACCGAGCAGGCGCAACGGGGCCGCTGACGCCTTGGCGAAGGCGCCCGGGCAGCGTATGCCTTCGACATCGTGCCACCAGGCGCGTGCGGCAAGGTGCTCGAGACCCAGCAGGTCGCGCGTCGTCATGACCGGCGCTATCAGCAGTCGCCGCTCCATGGCTCCGGCAAGCAATTCTTCCTTTGTCTTGGTGGCTGTAAAGCGCGCAATGACGTGCTTGCCTTCCTGCATCAGGTAAACCGATTCCGGGTCTTCGCTGAGAAGCCCGATTCCACTCCAGTCCGCTTCGACCCAGCGCGCTTCGCACAGACCCTCCTCGTGGATCCACGCGAACAACCGAGCGGTGTACCCACCAAACAGTGCTCCACCCAGGAATCCCATCGTGACGTGGCCGTCCCTGGCGGGAAAGACGACCTGCGCCACAGCGGACCCGACACGAAGCCCGCCGCCAATCCGCTGTGCGGCGGGTTTCCCGACGAGCGCAGCCATGGTCTGGTGCTGGGTCGTGGTGATGTAGGATTCCTGCGCCGAGATGTCGGCATGCTGTCCGCGACCGGAACTGTGCCGCTCCCACAGCGCCAGAAGCGCGGCACATGCCGCGTCTGCTGCCGCGAACCGCCAGGTCTGCGAGGTGCCGACGCGCACCGGGGCGCGGTCCTCGTCGCCCGTCAGCGCGAGCGCCCCCGAGGCTGCACACACGGTAAGGTCCGTCGCCGCCCAAGCTGCCTTGGGTCCGGTCTGGCCGAATGGCGTGATCGACACGGTGATCAACAGGGGATTGATCTCGCGAAGCCGCCCGAGGTCGACGGGCATGCCACCGCACTCGATCAGAATGTCGGCGCCTTCCGCCAGCGCCTCTAGCTGCTCGGGAAAATCGAGCACGACGGAGCGCTTGCCCCGGTTGTACGCCCAGTGGGACAGCGACGCCTCCGGATCATGCTGATCGTGCACGAACGGCCCCAGTTGGCGGGAGCGCTGGCCCTCTGCGGGTTCGATCGCAATGACCTCGGCGCCGAGTTGTGCCAGCAGACAGCCTGCGAGGTCTCCTCGATCGTCGGTCAGGTCCAGCACCCGGTAGGGCGAGAGCATTCCCTTTGTCCCCCGCGTCACCGTGCCATTCGTACTCATCGAAACCCCACCAGAACGTCACATCGCCAGAGCGCTACCAAGAAAGACCGGCGCGGCACCACTCAAACCTTGCGCTGTGACTTCAACTCGAAGTACTGCTGCAGGGACGCGACGCCGCGATGCTTTGCCTCGAGCAGGCTGTCGAGATGCTCGCGCGTATTGATGAGTCCGGCGGCAGCAACGACGCCGTTCTCGTCGACCAGCGCGGCATGCGGGAGCTGACCGACGCGGAAACGCAGCCCGAGCTCGCGCGAAACCACATAGGGCAACTCCTGCAGTTTCTTGCGCTTCACATAGCCCTCGTGGTCAGCGTCGTCTCCATCGCTGGCCAGCACGACGTCAAGCCAACTGCGCTCGCTGTGCGCGAGGCTGCGAACGGCAGGCACCACGGCATCGCACATGGGACAGGTCGGTGAGAGGAAGAACAGCAACGTGCTGCGGTTGTCGCTGCGCGCCCCGCCCACGTGGACCGGCTTGCCCCCCAGACTCGTCAGCTCCAGTTCGGGTGCGGCCTCCCCTGGCTTCAGCCCCTTGCCCGTCATCAGCGCGCCCGCTGGGGCGACCCGCTCCAGCAGCACGCCAATCTGCCGGCTGAGCCCGAGCACCGCAAGTATGAGGAGGATCACCGTGATCCAGAGCAACACGTTCGACGCCAGGATCACCGTGCTCATCTCAGTCCCTCCAGTTGCAGGATGCGGGGCCGGTTCGCGAGTAGCACGCCCCAGACCTGGTAACAGAGCCCGAGCGCCGCCGCACCCAGCCGCCCAACGACGACCCCGACTGCATCGAGCGCACCCGTCACCGGGATTCCCGCCGCAGCGCATGGCGCCAACAATAGAGCGTTGCGGACCAGCAATGCGCTCGAGAGCGGTTGGCCGGCAGGCCCGAACGAGCAGCCGCAATCGATCTCGCTGCGGCCACGCCGGACGTTGATGCCGATCGCCACGCTATAGGTGAGGAGCAGCGTCACCGCGACCATCCCCGCCCAAGCGCGCGAGCCCTGCCACCAGATAGCCACGACGGCGAACGCTTCGGCGCCGATCACCAGAACCGCCGCAGGCACGACCATCGTGGCGGGAAGCAACCTGTACTCGCGCAGCACTCCGATAAAGCGGGAAGGCTCGCGGAGCTTGTGCACCAGTGCCACTCCAAACACGAGCACGAGCACCAGGCGGCTTGTGAAACCAGTTACCGGCTCAATCGACAAGTCCATATGCTTCTCCGCACCCTGACCCCCACGCCGCGCCGTCTCCCGCCCAGACGCAAATCCCCTGCTTCTCCCGGAGCTCCGCGGCCAGCCGGGCGCGCAGCGAGACGATGTCCTCGGGCGAGCGTCGCACACGGGCGACCTCATCGGCCGAGTAGGGCCGGAAGGTGGCCGGGAGCTGTGCTGCGCTGAAGCGCAGCAGCACGTAATTCAGGACTTCCGCGAGTGCCTCGTCGTCGACGGCCGCGTACGCGGCCCCCGGCACCTGGACCAGGTACCGGCGACCCTCCGGAACGTGGAGAAAATAGCCTATCGAATCGGCGAGCGGAGGCACCTTTTCGGGGAGCGCGCCGATGCCGTCGACGCCATGACAACCCTGACAGTGCAGGATGTAGTTCGTCTTCGCGTTGTATCGTGCATCGGAATGCGCCGCGGCACCATGCAGCGCGACGATCATCGCGACGCCAAAGGCAAATGCTTTACGACGCATTTTCCGCAGGCCCGAGCACTATCGCCAGCGTGCACGCCACCGCGGGGCTGGAGTTCGCCTGGCACCAGTGGACGTCGTTGGCCTGCCCTGTACGGTAAACCGGCTGCTCTCGCTCGAAGCGGAAGCACGTGCAATGCTGGCAGACAGACTTGCCGCAACAATCGTAGTAGGCGATCAGGTAGTGCTTGTTATCGGCCGGATTCAGACACGTGCCAATCCACGCCATCTTGGACTGCTCGGTCCCGGGCGGACACTGGTTGTAGGAGCCGCCGCAACATCCGCAGAGCGGTCCTCCCTGCGCGCAGTAACGCCAGTAATCACAGCTGAGGGGGTCCCCGATCTCGGCAGGCTTCACGTCATCGGCACTCGCATAAACGCGGGCCACGGGAAGCAGCAACGGCGCGGCGGCGCCACCTACCAGCCACACGCCCAGCCGGGACAGGAATGCACGGCGCGAACTACGGCGCGCGATGTCGCGTGTAACACGATCGGTCCAATTATCCAGCAAATGCTTCATCGAGTCCCTCCGGCCCCTGGTGCGGTATCGAAGTAGTAGGTCATTCCCAGTTCCTTGGCCTCGCGCAAGAATCCACCCGTCGCTGCATCGTAGACGTGGATGTTCGAGACCGGCGCGATGACTTGCTGCGCCGGAGGAATCTTGGCGTCCCTGTCGCCGTGCAGCAGGCTGATACCACTGGTGATCATGAGCGGTTTTGCATCGGCGGTCACGAACACCGTGTTCGCCATCTCTTTGAGTGGGATCCGCCGCTTCAGGCTTTTCTCAGCGGCATCGAACACCCAGACCTCCGTGCCAGGAAAGGTGTGACCATACTCCCCGCTCATGGCCACCGGATGCATCAGCACGTACAGCTCCCCGCGCGCGGCGTGCGTCGCGATGTACTGCACGCCGCCGGGCCGCCACGCGCCGTCTTCGGCGCCGGTATCCCGCGTGGACGTTGCCGAGCCCGCTCCCGCGCCGCCTCCCTCCCGCTTCCCGCTTCCCGCCGAGAGCGGCCAGTTTCCGCGGAACTGCGGCAGGTCACCGGAAAGGTCCACCACATGAACATTGCCGGCGTAGCTCAAAAAGTACCACGTGCCACCGATCGCCGCGGCGTTCTCCATCACGGGATCGGCATCGGGATCGAAGAACGGCTCGCTGCGGGTCTGCGACGCGACATGCCCCTTGTCATCGAATTGGATCGTCAGCAAGCTGGCATTGCCACAGATCATCGAGACACCGCGCTTGCCCGTCGGATACATCAGCGTGCAGCCTGGCGTGTCCACTTCGCCGACAATCCGCCGCTCGGAGGTGTCGATGACACTGATCCCGGAGCCAGGCTTGAACTTCAGGGAGAGCAAGAAACGGCCGTCATGTACGAGCCCCGTGCGGAACTGCGAGCCCAGCATCGCCCGGTGATTCTCCGGCATCTCTATCTTGCCGCTGAAGCTATAATCGTGCGTGTCGTAGAAGCTGATGACGTCCCTTCGCAACCGCTCCGGGCCGTCCATGTAGGTGTCGGCGACGTAGAGCGCGCGCCCGTCGGGTGACTGCACAAGCGAGGGAATGTAGCCGGTCGAGATCCACGCCTTATACTCCAGCGTGTCGGCATCGAAGAGCACGTACTTGCTGACCTCGGGGCTGCCGTCGAACAGGAAGTACAGGATCCAGTGCGGGGACGGCGGACCGAGTGCCTTTACCTGGCCGAGCGGCTCCGCGGTGAGCTCTGCCTGCGACAGCGCTGGCCAGCCGCCTACGCCGACCGTGGCAATGAACAGAAGCTGCCACGCTGCCGTGCGCCATGAACGGGCATGGCGCACGCACCACCGGCAAAGCGCAGCCCATCTGGCGCTGCGCCGATCGAGCTTGGCGCCACTGGCATCGACGCCGGCAGCGCTCGCGACAGATTTCCCGACCATATGGATTCTCCCGTCCCCAGCCTGCTGTTCACCGCCCCCGGGGCACTACGCTCCTGACGAGCTGAACCCCGTAGCGCCATGCCCCTGTGCCGAGCGAGCCTCTTTTGCCCGACATTTTTTGGTAGTCTACGCAAACAATACCGATGAAGCAATATTACACTACACTTTAAATACTTCAATAAAATTCTTGTTGACTTGATTGTTTTTATATATCAACTTCACACCCTAGGCAGCAGACACCCATGGCATCCGCAAAATCCACAGCAATGTCGCCCAGCAAAGAAACACTCGGTGATGAGTCGGCGAACAAGGCGTCCAGTCTTCGGCCGCTCGAACATGCGATTGACCTTCTCGGTGCCCGTTGGACATTGATCCTGATCCGGCACTTGCTGACCGATCAGCACGGCTTCCAGGAACTGCGCGACCGCACAGGCATCACGCCGCGGCTTCTGAGCGTCCGGCTTTCGGAATTGATCTCGCACGGCTTCGTCGAAAAGGTTCCTTTCGGGAATCGCGCCCGTTACACGCTGACGGATTTCGGGAAGAGCGTAGAGCCGATCGTGCGCGAGATGGCCCTTTGGTGGCTGCAACACGCATTGCCCCGGTTCGGCCCCGATCTGGGTGCGGATCCTGCCACCGTTTTCGAGGCTGTTTCGTACCTCATCCAGCGGAATCAGGCGACGGACGTGGGCGCCCGTTACGACCTACGACTGACGGTGCGCGAGGATGGCGCCTGGGCGGTGAATTTCACTGACGGGTCGAACCAGGAGAGTCCCAAGCGCCAGGCGACGCAGGATGCGGTGGCAGAAAGCATTACCGACGCCGTCGAGCCCCAGAGGAGCGAGGACACTGAACGCCTGACCGAGACCCGCGTCGATGCCCGCCCCGTTGCAACCGATGCAGGCGCCCGCGGTTCCATCGTGTGGCACCCCAAACCCTACCGCCCGGACCATAGCTGATGTGTGGAGCAGGAGTTGCGCGCACTGCGCCTGCCGTCACGCGGCGGGACCCGGCCACGGACCCGTCGATGACCGGACAAGCAGGAAGACGCAGATGACACAACGACCCGAGCACGCGAACGACCCGAGCAACGTCGATGAGCAACTCGATGCGCTGATCATCGGCGCTGGGGTAAGCGGGCTATACCAACTCCACTGCCTGCGGCAACTGGGTATCGACGCGCGCATCTACGAGGCAGGCGAGGGCGTGGGAGGCACGTGGTACTGGAACCACTACCCCGGGGCAGTCCTGGATTCGGAGAGCTGGGCGTATGCCTATTCGTTCTCCGCAGAGCTGCTGCAGGAATGGAACTGGTCCGCCGAGTTCGCCCCGGCGCAGGAGATCGAGCACTATCTCAACTACGTGACCGATCGTTTCGGGTTGCGGCCGCACATCCACTTCGGTGCGCGCGTGACGTCCGCCAGATACGACGAAGCATCCAATCGCTGGCAGGTCGAAACGGAAGACGGCCGGCGCGCCAGCACCCGAATCCTGATCACCGCGGTCGGCATCCTCTCGGCCACGCACCTGCCCGACATCCCCGGGATCAAAAGCTTCCAGGGCCAGTGCTTTCACACCGCGCGCTGGCCCCGCGAAGGCGTCGATTTCGCGGGGAAGCGGGTCGGCGTGATCGGTACGGGCTCCACGGGCGTCCAGATCGTCTCCAGCATCGCGGACCAGTGCGCACAGCTCACAGTGTTCCAGCGCACGCCGAACTACTGCATGCCGCTTCGCAATGCGCCCATCGACGACCGCAGGATGAACGACATCAAGGCCAGCTACCCGGCAATGTTCGAGAAGTGCTGGCAGACATTCACGGGTTTCCCGCACGAACCGGATCCGCGTGCGACCTTCGACGTCACACCGCAGGAGCGCGAGGCGTTCTGGGAGGAAGTCTGGATGCAACCCGGCTTCCGCAAGTGGTTCGGCAACTTCAAGGACCTGATGGTCAACAGGGAAGCCAACGAGCTCTTCTGCGAGTTCATCCGCAAGAAGATCCGGGAACGCGTCAAGGATCCGGCCATCGCAGACAAGCTTTGTCCGACGTATCACTTCGGCGCCAAGCGCCCGCCGCTCGAGACAAACTACTACGAGGTGTTCAACCGGGACAACGTGCTGCTGGTCGACGTCAAGGAAAGTCCGATCGAGTGCATCACGCCGAAGGGGTTGCGAACCGCGAGCGCGGAGTACGAACTCGACGTTCTGATCTTCGCGACGGGTTTCGATGCCGTGACCGGTGAGTTCGACCGCATGGATATACGCGGACCGGGCGGGGCGACGCTCAAGGATCGCTGGGCCCAAGGGCCTGTCGCCCACCTCGGCATCATGCCCGCGGGATTCCCGAACCTGTTCATCGGCGGCGGTTCCGTCTTCTCCAACTTCCCCCGCTGCGCGGAGATCACCGGCGCGTTCGTCAGCGGCTGCATCGGGTACATGCGAAGCCACGGATTCGAGCGCATCGAGGCCACGGCGGAGGCCCAGGAGGCATGGTGCGAACACGCGCGCTCGCTGACGGGCAAGATGCTGCGCTCGGACGTCAGCAGCTGGTTCTTCGGCAACAACATCCCCGGCAAACCTGAATCCTTCCTGTTCTACGCAGGAGGCGTGCCGCTTTACCGGAAGAAATGCGCCGAGATTGCGGCCCGGGATTACGACGGGCTCAGCTTCGGGTAGCCGTCAGAGCAGGCACGGGCCTCAGAGCGGAGAGGGGAAACGCATGATCTACGAGATCCGCAATTACCACGTCGAGCCGTCCGTCATCGACCGTTACGCGGAGTGGGCGTCGACACTGGCCCTGCCCTACATCCGGCGGCATCTCGACCTCGTAGACTTCTGGATCAGTACGGATATCCCGTCACAGGTGACCGGAAGGCCGCTCGACGAGCTCGGGTCGGCGAACATCACCTGGATCATTCGCTGGGAGGACCTAAGCACACGCACCCGCGTCATGAGCGCAGTCTTCGGCCCGGATTCCGAGGATTGGAGCGCCATCTCGACGCAACACCCTGGCAGACAGCATTACCTGCGGATCGAAGCGAAGTTTGCCACGGCGCTCTGAAGATGCGGCACGGTTGACGCCGGAGTCGACCGCGGAGCCACACCCCGCGGAACATAGGTTTCCAGCGGGGACCGAGCGCAGTTCGTGGGGTTCCGACCTGCCACAGAGAATACGGAGGACACATGGATTTCGGGATCACCTTCCCACCTCACCCGAACGCCTGGCGCGACGCTCAGATCGCGGAAGCCAACGGATTCACCCACGCCTGGTTCTATGACTCGCAACTCCTCTACGGGGACGTTTACGCGTGCATGGCGCTCGTCGCGGAACACACTCGCACACTGAAGCTCGGCACGCTCGTGGCGGTGCCGTCCAACCGCATCGCGCCGGTGACAGCCTCGGCGCTCGCGACAATCAATGCCATCGCACCCGGCCGCGTCATCCTCGGGATCGGCACGGGCGGCACCGCGCGCAACACCATGGGGTTGCACCCGGTTCCCGTCAGTGTGCTTGCGACGTACGTGCAGCAGGTGCGCGGGCTGCTGGCCGGCGAGGACGTACTGTTTCGGGAGGGTGATGCCGAACGCTGGATCCGGCTACTGCACCGCGACCGCGCTCGCGGATTCGTCAATCTCGATGACCCGATCGAAATCCATATCGCCGCGAACGGCCCCCGTGCGTTGCGCGTCGTTGCCGACCACGCAGATGGCTGGATAACGCTTGTCCAGCGTCCGGATTCGATAGAAGCGGGCTTTCGCACCATCACAGAGGCCCGCGGAGGCGGCAGCCGTCCATACGCGACTCTATTGGCGCCTGCCTGCGTGCTGGGCGATGGCGAGAGTCTCATGTCGGAGCGCGTCGTCCGGCGCCTCGGCCCGGCTGTCGCCGCTCGGGCGCACGCGGCATGGGAGTCTGCTACCGGCGGGGCCGGTTTGGGCCTGAAAGACGAGGATCTGGCCCAGCGCTACGCCGAGTACATCGACGGCTACGCGGCCACGATCGGCTCTCCGGAGGATCGGCGCTACCTCGACGTGCATGAAGGTCACCTGGTCTATTTGAAGCCAGGTGAAGACGCCTTCGTCGATGAACGCGGCATCGCGAGGACGATGGTCGGCACGGCCGATCAGATCGTGGAACGCGTTCGCAGGCTGGAGGCGGCAGGCGTGCGCAATCTCGCGTTGCAGGCAGCAGGAACCGACGCACGCGAACTGATCGAGGAGTTCGGCCAGCGGGTGATTCCGAGGCTGTAACGAAGCCCGCATGCAGCGGCGAGGCGCGCGTCGCCGCGTCACTCATGCACAGTACAAGGCAGCCGCCTGTTTTGCGAGTTCAGCCCGCATGTCCGGATGCGACACGGCCACCATCTCCCTCGCACGTTCCCGTAGCGACTTGCCACGCAAGGTCGCGATGCCGTACTCGGTGACCACGTAATCGACAAAAGTGCGCGGTACCGTGACGCCACAACCGGGGGGCAGTACCGGCACGATCCGCGATACCCGCTGACCGGTGGCACGCGGGATCGAGCTCGAGGGGAGCACGCTCACGGACCTGCCGCCCTGCGAATACGCTCCCGCAATCATGAACACCGACTGGCCGCCGACACCCGAGTACATACGGTGGTCGAGCGATTCTGCAGCCACCTGCCCCGTCAGATCGACAAGCAGCGCGTTGTTAACCGCCACGAAGTTCTCCATCTGGATCACGCGGCGCAGGTCGTCGACGTAGCCGAAGTCGTAGAGTTCGAAGATCGGGTTCTCGTGGATCTCGGCGAGTTCCTCGCGCGAAAGCGCCGCGATGCCAGTAGCCACCACCTTGAACGGATGCACCGCCTTGTACCTGCCCGTCACCACGCCCTGCTTCACCAGGTCCACGATGCCGCCCGTGAGCACTTCGGTGTGAATGCCCAGATCGTGCTTGCCGTGCAGATACAGGCCGAGCGGCGAGGACGCGGTACCGACGCCGATCTGCAGCGTGTCACGATCCTTCACGAGCTCCGAAGCGACGAGAGAGCAGATGACCTCCACGGAGGCGACCTCTTCCTCACTGGGCGGAGGAGGCGCGGGCGAGCTCTCGACCGGCGCGTCGGCCTCGACCAGCACGTCTATCTGGTCCAGATGGATGAAGTTCTCGCCGTAGGTGCGAATGAAATCCGGCCGCACCTCGGCGATAACGAGTTTCGCGTTGCGCGCAAGCGGCCCGGACAGCCAGACCCCGCTGCCGAAGCTGCAGTAGCCCTTGGCGTCGGGCGGCGAAACCGGGACCAGGAACACGTCCGGGTGCGAGCTGAACCCGCATGGGGACTCGTAGGACTTCCAGATACCCACCGGCACGTACTCCATCGCACCGGCGAGAAAAGCCTCCCGGGTCTGGGGAGTCAAGTAGAGGGCGTGCAACTCGAGCGCATCCCGCACCTCGGGCTCCGCCCAGGCAAACAACGGTGCGGGATGCTCGATCCGCACCTTGCGGAGCTCGCCGGACCTTGCGCGGTCAAGAAGCGCTCGGCACAGCGTGAACGGCGTCGAGAGGTAGGTCGCCACTGCCACGGTGTCGCCCGAGCGCACCATCTTCAAGGCTTCCGACGCCGAGGTCAGCTTGTGTCGACAGAGATCACGCCAGTCCATCCAGCCTCCCGAAAAGTTTACAAATAATACTTATTGAACAAATCAATTGCAGCACCCAGTTTCGCACAGCTGAAATTCGTAGTACAGTACCTTTATGGAAGCTTTATGGCTCCCTAAACTGAAGGAGTGAGCCGTGACAGACATTTTCGACGAAATCAAAATCATCGACACCGACGCGCACCTGACCGAGCGGCACGATCTGTGGACCTCCCGGGTACCGATGTCCCACCGCGAATTGGTGCCACATGTAAAGGTCATGGACGGTCGTCAGCGCTGGTTCGTCAATGGCGACGTGTCGCTGCGAGGCGCCGGCCCCGACAGCGTTATCCGTCGGGGCAGCGAGGCGGAAAAGGTTCCCGGTGTCGCGTTCAACAACTTCACCATCGACGATGTCCACGAGTCATCCTATGACACCCACGCCCGTGTCGCGATGCTGGATCGGCTCGGCATCCACGCGCAGATCGTCTACCCGAACGTGGCGGGTTTTGGCAACAGCCGCTTCCTCAAGATCGAGGACGCCAAGTTGCGCAAGCTCTGCGTCACCGTCTATAACGATGCCATGGCGGAAATGCAGCGCGATTCCGGCGATCGGCTGTTTCCGCAGGCACTGATCCCCTGGTGGGACGTCGCGGAAGCGGTGAAGGAAGTCGAGCGCACTCACCTGATGGGCCTGCGCGGTATCGTGACGTGCTTTGCCCCCGAAGCGCTCGGAATGCCTGATCTCGCGCAAAGGCACTGGGACCCCTTGTGGGACATCTGCAGCTCGCTGGACATCCCGGTCAACTTCCACATCGGCGCCAACGCCGATGGTTTTGACGCGATGGGGCACGCGGCGTGGCCATCGTTCGGGCGTGAGGCCCGCCTCGCGCTGGCCTCTGCCTTCCTGTACCTCGACAACGCACGCGTGATAGGCAACCTCATCTACAGTGGCATGCTCGACCGCTTTCCGAAGTGCAAATTCGTGTCCGTCGAGAGCGGCATCGGCTGGGTACCGTTTTACCTCCAGGCGCTCGACTACCAGCTGACCGAGGCGGCCCCGAACGAACTGGCGCACCTGAAACTCAAGCCCTCCGAGTACTTTCGTCGCCAGATCTATGCCTGCTACTGGTTCGAGCAACTCCCTCCGCAGTCGGTAATCGAGTCGATCGGCGTGGAGCACATCATGTTCGAAACCGACTTCCCGCACCCGACCTGCCTGTATCCGAATATCAAGGATCATTTGCGCAAGACCATGGGACACCTGGAGCCCAAGGTTCTGCGGCGCGTGCTGCAGGACAACGCCGCCGAGCTCTACCGTATCCCGGTCTGACCGGCGGCGTCTGATGACGACTCCGATGGATGCGCTGAAGAAGCGACTGCACGCGACGTTGAGCGCGTGGGACGCGAGCACGCCGTACGAGGTTATGCGCCGCGACTGGGACGCCCTGTTCGGCACGCAGTTGCAGACTGCGCGCTGGGAGCGCGTCTGCGCCGGGGGCGTCGATGCCGAGTGGGTCGCGGCACCCGGAGCCAAGCCGGAGCGCGTGCTGCTGTATCTGCACGGCGGCGGCTATGTGCTCGGCTCGGTCGCCTCTCACCGAGGCCTCATCGCCCGCCTGTCCGCCGCTGCGGGATGTCGTGCCCTCGGCATCAATTACCGGCTGGCGCCCGAGCACCCCTATCCGGCCGCGATCGAGGACGCCACCGCTGCCTACCACTGGCTGCTCGAGCAGGGCTTCGAGCCGCGCCACATCGCGATCGCGGGCGATTCCGCCGGTGGCGGGCTGGCCGCGACGACCCTGCTCGCACTCAAGGGCGAGGGCACACCGCTGCCGGCTGCCGCAGTGTTGCTCTCCCCCTGGATAGATCTCGAGGGCGCCGGAGCGTCCTACGAATCACGCAAGCACGTGGATCCCATGGTGCGTCGCCGACAGATTCTCGTGCAGCGCGAGATCTATCTCGCGGGCAAGGTCGGCCCGCAGGACCCGCGGGTCGCACCGCTCCACGCCGACTTGAGCCGGCTGCCCCCGCTGCTGATCCAGGTCGGCGACCACGAATCGCTGCTCGACGATTCGCGCAGCCTCGCCGAACGCGCACGAGCCGCGGGCGTGGATGTCACGCTGGAGGTATGGGACGGGATGATCCACGTGTTCCAGCTGTTCGCGGACGAGTTGGAGGAAGGCAGACGCGCGATTGAGGAGATCGGGGCCTTCGTCCGCAGCCGCATGCCCTCGATACCGGGTGGCCGATCCGGGTGAATGTTCGTCAGGCCACGGAGTCTGGATCCTGCCAGTACCGGTATATGGGATCCGACCGCCCGTAGGAGCCTCTTGTCCTTATGGCCTTGAACATGCCGTCGTCTCCGGAACTCGCCGGCCGTGTGGTGGACCAGTCCATCACGATGATATGGCTACGTATCTTCCAGACCCCGTCGCAGCGCTCGAATTCGTCGATGTAGCGTCCCGCGATCATGCCCTCCTGAGCACCAGCCGTCGTGATGGCGATCACGTAGCTCTCGCCGACGGCACGATCTCCGCGCACCTGAATCCACTGGTTGGCGATCGCGTGGAAGCAGCGGTCGAGCCTCTTCCGCACGTGTTCGACGATGCCGCGCACGAAATCGCTGCCGGTCCCGTCGATCACGCCCGTGACAACCGTCGCATCCGGGTGGAATATGCTCGCGAGCAGCGCCGCGTCGGCCCGGTCGACGCCCCGCGCGTACGCCATCAGCAGGTCGTGGATGGCCTGACGGGAAAGCAGTCCATCGATTTCCTCGTCGCTGATCGCGGGCATGCGCTTCGCTCCCCGGGGTAGGCTTTCTGCCGTTTGAATCGCTCGCCGACCTGCACCCGAGTGGTGGGCGCTTCGGGCTTCAGACCCGCTCGATGATGATCGCCGGCGCCATGCCGCCCGCCGCGCACATCGTGACCAGTCCGCGCCGGAGGTTGCGCCGCTCCAGCTCGTCGAGCACGGTGCCGATCAGGATCGCGCCGGTCGCGCCGATCGGGTGCCCGAGCGCAATCGCGCCGCCGTTAACGTTGACACGCTCGCGATCGATCCCGAGGTCGCGAATGAACTTCTCGGCGACCACGGCGAAGGCCTCGTTGACTTCGAAGAGATCGATGTCATCGAGACTGAGTCCGGCCTTTTGCAGCACCTTGCGCGCAGCGGGTACCGGCGCATTCAGCATCAGCGTGGGCGAGTCACCCATGTTGGCCATCGCGAGCACCCTCGCGCGCGGGCGCCAGCCCTGCTTGCGCGCATAGGCCGGTGAGGCGAGCAGCATCGCCGCCGCGCCGTCGACCACCCCGGACGAGTTGCCCGCGTGGTGCACATGGTCGACCGCGAGCCCCGGATACTTCTGGTGGATCAGTCCGAGATAGGTGGTGCCCTTCTCGTCGAGCGGTATGCGCGCGGCCTCTGCGAACGCCGGGCTGAGCTTCGACAAGCCCTCTAGAGTGGTCTGCGGCCTCGGAAACTCATCGCGATCAAGCGCGAGCGTACGGTCCTCGCGATACACCGGGACCACGCTCCTGTCGAACGCGCGCTCGGCGATCGCCTTTGCGGCGCGCTGCTGGCTCGTGTATGCAAGCTGATCCAGCACCTCGCGGCCGATGCCCTCGAGCGTCGCGATTGCGTCGCCGCACACGCCTTGGTGGGGCTGCGGGTGCACGGCACGCAGACGCGTGTTGCCGCCGTCCATGAAGACCGACGGATCGTTCCCGTCGCGGCCGTAGTTCGACATCATCTCCGTTCCGCCCGCGATCACACAGTCCTCGAATCCCGACATGATCGAGGCCGCCGCGAAGCTCACCGCGGTGATCCCCGATCCGCAGAAACGATCGAGCGTCACCCCGCTCGAGCGGACGTCGAAGCCCGCATCGAGCGCCGCCATGCGGCCGAGGTCGCCGCTCTGCTGGCCGCGCTGCGAGCTCGTGCCCCAGATGACGTCGTCGACCTCCGCCGTATCGAGCGCGTTGCGCTCCGCGAGAGCCTTCAGCACCGTCGCCCCGAGCTGCTGCGGATGAATGCCCGAGAGCGCGCCTTTTCCGGCCTTGCCGATTCCGCGCGGAGTGCGGCACGCATCGATGATCCAGGCTTCGTTCATTGTCGGTTCCTCCAGGTCAGTATTGCGGGCCCTTTCAAGTCAGGACTCCGTTTTCGCGTAGTTCCCGTATCCGCGCCTCGGTGTATCCGGCTTGACGCAGCACGGTATCGGCATCGCTGCCGGTGGGATGCGGCGGCTCGGGCGTTTCGGGCGCCGTGCGGCTGAAGCGGGGTGCCGGAGCAGCCTGCACCACGCCTGCGATCTCGATGAAACTTTCGCGCGCCACGTTGTGGTGATGCCCCGGCGCCTCGTCGAGGGAAAGCACCGGTGCAAAGCACACATCCGTACCTTCCATGATGGCGCACCACTGCGCCCGCGTCTTGCGGCGGAACACGTCGGCCATGATCGACTTCAATTCGCCCCATCGGGAGGCATCGTGCTGGGGCGCGAAGGCGGCCGGATCGAGGCCGGCCAGTTCGAGAAGCAGGCGGTAGAACTGCGGCTCGATCGAACCGATCGAGACGAACTTCCCGTCCGCCGTCTCGTAGGTGTCGTAGAAGTGCGTGCCGCCATCGAGCAGGTTGCTGCCGCGCTCGTCGCGCCACGCACATTCGGCCTTCATTCCGTACATCATGTGCATCAATGCGGCAGCACCCTCGACCATAGAGACGTCGACGACCTGCCCCTTGCCGGAACGCTGCGCCTCGTAGACGGCGCACATCACGCCGAACGCGAGAAACATGCCGCCACCGCCGAAATCACCCACCAGGTTGAGTGGCGGCACCGGACGTTCCCCCGCGCGACCGATTGCGTGCAGTGCGCCCGATAGCGAGATGTAATTGATGTCGTGCCCGGCGGCATGGGCCAGCGGGCCGGTCTGACCCCAACCCGTCATGCGACCGTACACGAGGCTCGGATTACGCGCCTGGCAGGCATCGGGACCGAAGCCCAGCCGCTCGGCCACGCCGGGACGGAATCCCTCGATCAGCACGTCCGCGCCCGCACACATGGTCAGCAGGGCCTCGACGCCATCCGCGTGCTTGAGGTTCAGCGCGATGCTGCGCTTGCCGCGTTCACTGGTTTTCGTCGGGCGCGCCGCGGCCGACGATGCGCGTGCGACCGAGATGACCTCGGCTCCCAGGTCGGCCAGCATCATCCCGCAGAAAGGCGCGGGCCCAAGTCCTTCGAGCTCAATAACGCGCAGACCGTGCAATGGACCCATGAGCGCCTCCCGGACAGTGCCTCGGAATCAGAAGTTGCGTGCGTTGAACGGCACGTAGTCATTTGCCAGCACGTCCCGGGAGATGATCAGTTTCATGATCTCGGAACTCCCTGCGTAGATCGTGGCGATGCGCGCATCGGTGAACTGGCGCGAGATCGGGTACTCGTCCATGTAGCCCGCGCCGCCGTGCAGTTGCACACCAATGTCGGCCGCCTTGATCTGCAGTTCGCTCGTAACGAGCTTTGCCTTGGCCGCTTCCACGGCCGTGAGCGCGCCCGCGTTGAAAGCGCGTACGCACTGATCGACGAAGCACTGCGCGATGTCGAGCTCGGAGCGCAACTCCGCGAGGCGGAACTGCGTGTTCTGGAAATCGGCGAGACGCTTGCCGAAGACCTTGCGCTGCCTCACGTAGTCGAGTGTGAGGTCGAAGGACAACTGCCCGGCGGCGAGATACTGGCAGGCACCGATCAGGCGCTCTTCGCCGAGCGCCTCCATCAGGTGGTGAAACCCGCGCCCCGGTTCGCCGAGCACGTTGCGCCTGGGCACCCTGACGTCGTGGAAGAAGAGCTCGGCCGTATCCTGGGCCTTGAGGCCCATCTTCTTCAGGTTGCGGCCACGCTCGAATCCCGGCATGCCGCGCTCGACCAGGAACAGCGTCATCGCGTGCGCGTCGTTCTGCGGATCGGTCTTTGCAGCGACCACGACCAGGTCGGCGTTGATCCCGTTGGATATGTAGGTCTTGGCCCCGTTCAGCACCCAGTAATCTTCCTGTTCGACCGCAGTCGCGCGCATCCCGGCGAGATCGGAACCGGCGTCGGGCTCGGTCATTGCGATCGCAAGAATGGTCTCGCCCGAGACGCACTTCGGCAGGAAGCGCGCCCGCTGTTCCTCGGTCGCGAAGCGCCGCAGATAGGCGCCGACCAGACGACTGTGGAGCGTGTTGTACCAGTCGCCGGCGCGCGCGTACTGGGTCTCCTCCATGATGATCTGTTCGAAGCGGAAATCCTCGTCACCGCTGCCGCCGTACTCCTCCTCTGGCCAGATCATGAGGTATCCCTGCTCGCCCGCCTTGAGGAAGGCGCTGCGATCCACGATGCCCGCCTGCCGCCAGTCCTCCATGTGCGGCACGATCTCGGTAGCGAGGAACTTCCGGTAAGCCGCGCGGAACATGTCCTGTTCATCGGTGAAATCACGTGGCAGCATCATCGACTCCGGGTGTGGTGACCGCCTTGATCTCCAGCAGGTCGTGGAATCCGTACGCTCCCCATTCCCGGCCGTTACCCGATTGCTTGTAGCCACCGAACGGTGCATCGAGGTCCGGCGCGGCCCCGTTCAGCGTGACCTGGCCCGCGCGGATGCGAGAGGCCACGCGGCGCGCCTCGGCGGGATCCCCGTACACGTACGCGGCAAGACCGTAGGGCGTGTCGTTCGCGATCGCGATCGCGTCCTCCACATCACGGTAGGGAACCACGGTCAGGACCGGCCCGAAGACCTCTTCCTGCGCGATGCGCGTGCGGTTCGAGCAAACGACCACCGTGGGCCGGACGTAGTAGCCGCGTTCGACGCCCTCGGGGCGACCCGCCCCGCCGGCGATGAACTCCGCGCCGTCGTCGAGCGCGCTCGCGATGAGCCCCTGGATGCGCGCCCACTGCGCGGCCGAGACGACAGGCCCGAGTGGCATCTGGGCCGACGCCGCTTCGTGCGCGGCAAGTGCCGCAAGGACATGAGCGCGAACCGCGTCAAGGTGTTCGGCAGGAACCAGCAGGCGGCTCGGCGCGGCGCAAGACTGACCCGAGTTCAGCAGGATCAGCGGCATGACCGCCGAGATCACCGTGGCGAGATCCGCCGATGGCAGTGCGATAGCCGGAGACTTTCCGCCGAGTTCCTGGTGGACACGCTTGACCGAGGCTGCCGCCGCGCGCGCGACCTCGCTTCCCGCGCGGGTCGAACCCGTGATCGACACCATGTCCACGCCGGGATGCGCGCTGAGCAATGCGCCGGCACCGGGACCATCGCCGTGGAGCAGATTGAACACCCCGTCCGGGACGCCGGCCGCCTCGAGGATCTCCGCGAAAATCGTGGCGCAACTCGGCGCGAGCTCCGACGGCTTCAGGACCATCGTGCATCCGACCGCCAGCGCCGGTACGACCTTGCCCACGATCATGTTGAGCGGCCAGTTCCACGGGGTGATGAATGCGCACACACCGATCGGTTCTCTCAGGATCCGCGTGCGTCCGCTTTCGACCTCGAACTCGAAACGCTCCAGCACCTGTCGCGTGCTCGCGATCTGGACCGGGGTCAGTGGCACGTGCATGGCTTCGGCGAGCCACTTCGGCGCGCCCATCTCGCGCGTCAATGCCGCGGCGAGATCGGCGCCTCGAACCTGGTAGCACGCGGTGACGCGATCCAGCAACGCCAATCGCTCTTCGCGCGACGTGCGCGAGTAGCTTTCGAAAGCGCGCCGGGCAGCGGCGACCGCACGATCGACGTGGTCCGCCCCGGCCAGCGCCACGCTACCGACCGGCTGCTCGGTCGCCGGATCCACCACGACGCGCTCGCTGCAACCCGTTGCCTCGACCCAACGGCCGTCGATGAAGAAGCGCTTGTTGTCTGTCATGTTCGAGTCCTGTCCGGGTGATGAGGAGACCTTGTTCAGGCGCTGCGCCCGAGCGGTCCGAGAATCTCGTCGTCGTGCTCGCCGAGCCGCGGTGCGCGGCGCGAGATCGTCCATGGACTGGCGTTGAACCGGTAGGGCGCACCTGGATAGGTAATCGTGCGCCCCAGTTCCGGATGCTCGACGTGGACCGGAAAGCCGCGCGCGCGAAAATGCGGGTCGTCCATGACCTCTTCGGGCGAGTAGATGATGCCGACCGTGAACCCGCGATCCTGGCCGCTGCGAAAGAACTCGTAGGCCGGGAGGTGCGAGGCTATCAGCACCAGGGCGTCGCGGGCCGCTGCGCAGATGGCGGTGACTTCTTCGTCGACGCCGATCTTGCCGTGGTCGACGAAGTCACGCTCCATGGCCAATTCGAGCAGGAAGATCTCCGGAAACTCGTCCTGCAAGCCGAGGTCCAGAATCCAGTTGCGCAGATTCTCGAACTCCCTGGGAATGCGCGGCGGCACGCCGGTGTTCACGTAACGACCGTCCCTGCAGCGCACCTGCGGCGAACTCGTGGGATAGGCAGCGGCATGGCGCCCGGTCTGGCGCCACACGGTCGCGCCGGATACCAGCCAGGCGTAGGTGGCCGACTCGGTCGTCACGTTGCAGCAAGCGTGGATGTTGACGTCGATGTGCTGTCCCTGACCGGTACGCTGCCGGTACAGCACGGCCGCGAGAAGGCTCATCACCGCGTAGTGCGCGCCCGTTTGCAGCGCCTGCATACACCCGCCGCGAACGGGCGGCAGACTGTGGTCGTCGTAGCCGTTCATCCAGGTCATGCCGCTGGCGGCCGCAAGCGTCAGGTCCGTGGCCGGCTCGTCGCAGCGCGGTGCGGCGCGCCCGAACGGCGTGATCGACACCATCAGCAGTGCGGGGTTCCGTTCGAGCAGGTCCGGGTAGTCCAGCCCCAGGGCCGGGAGGAACCCCGGGGCCTCACCCTCGATAAAGATGTCGGCTGTGGCGACGAGCCTTGTCATCGTCGATCGGCCTTCTTCGGTGTCGAGATCCAGCACCACGCTCCGCTTGCTGGTGTTGTAGTGCCACCAGGACAGGCTCCGCTCTGGATCGGGCCGGTCATCGACGAAGGGCTCGTGATATCGCTGCGCGGCGCCGCCGGGTGGCTCGACCAGCACGACGTCGGCCCCGGCATCTGCCAGCAGCTTGCCCGCGAATGCGCAGCGCTCGTGCGCGAGCTCGATCACGCGCAATCCCGCCAGCGGCCCCGCCATCAGATCACTCCCGTCTCGCGCAATTCTTCGATCTCCTCCGCCGATATCCCGAGCAGTTCACCGAACACCTGTTCGTTGTGCTCGCCCAGGCAGGGCGCGCCGCGCTCGATGGACCAATCGCTCTTCGACAGGTGCACACCGAGGCCATCGACCCTGACATCCCCCATCTCGCGATGCCGGGCCCTCGGGAACAGATTCCACGCAGCGACGTTCGCATCGTGCTCGATCCGCTCTTCGGGGCTCTTCACCACCGATGCGGCCACGCCCGCCGCGACGAGCAGGCGCTCGGTCTCGTGGGGATCCCGTACGCGCGTCCAGTCCGCGAGCAGGGCATCGAGCACACTGCACTCGGTGATACGTCCCTCGCGCGTCGCGAATCGCCCCTCGCGCGTCCACGGCAGACCGATGACCTCACTGCAGGCGCGCCAGTCGGCGTCGTTCCGGCAGGCGATGGCGATCCAGCGATCCTCGCCCAACGAGGGATAGATCCCGTGGGGAGCCATTGCCGGCCAGTTCCGGCGGTTGCTGTCGGGCGAGCCCTCGCGCCGCATGGCGCGACCGTTTACCGAGAAATCGAGGATCGCCGGGCCGTGCAGCGAAGCGCCGGCCTCCGTGCACGACAGGTCGACCCACTGCCCCTCGCCGGTGCGCGCACGGTGCACGAGCGCCATCAGGATCGCGATCGCCATGTAGTAGGCGCCCGTGTGATCCATGTACGAGTAGCCCCAACCTGCAGGCTCCTCCTGGTCCGGCAGCCCCGAAGAGAAGGTCAGGCCGGACAACGCCTGCACGATCGGCCCCCAGGTCTTGTAGCCCGCATACGGACCCGTGTGGCCGAACCCGCAGTGCGAGACGTACACGATGTCCGGACGGATCTCGCGCAGGCGGTCCCAGCCGAAGCCCAGGCGGCCCATCACGCCCGCCGCAAAATTTTCCGCGACGACGTCGCTGCGCCGGACGAGCTCGGCGAGCAATTCCTTGCCGCGCTGCGTCCGCAGGTTGATCGTGACGCCGAGCTTGCCGGTGTTGTGATTGTTGAATCCGCCACCGAGATCCACGCCACGCCGCCTGTCCACGAATGGCGGCGCGCCGCGCAGGAGGTCCCAGCGTCCCTGGCGCACGGGATCCTCTACACGGATCACCTGCGCTCCGAATGCGGCGAGCACCTTCGTCGCGCCGGCACCGGCCAGCTGGCCGGTCAGGTCGCATATGCGAACGTGACCGAGGGCAGCCTCGGGCGCGGGCGACGCTATGGATTCCGGGGATTGCACGCGGCTTCCTGTGGCTCGTTGCACACGCGAGTGGGCGCACATCGATGCGCCATCGCAGAGTGGTGGTTCATGGTCGACATCCAGAATTTGTCGCGCATCACGGACGCTACGCCACCTGTCGCGCAGTCGCCCGTCTGCTCCGCTCGTCCTCGCTCCTGGCGCGTGTCAGGGAAGCCCCAGCGCAACCCACTCAGCAGGAATATTCCTGTCGCCCACGGGCACCACGATGTACTGCTTGCCCTGGAACAGATAACTCATTGGCGCCCCTGTGGTCCCTGCCGGCAACTCGGTCTCCCAGACGACCTCGCCGGTCGTCTTGTCGAAGGCGCGGAACTTGTTTCCTCCTCCATGCGCCATCGAGGTTATGGGGGAGCCATCGCCGATGAACAACAGCGACCTGGTGAGTAGAACAGCCGTCTTGCCTGGCTGCCCCAGCGGAGGCAGGTTCAGATGCTTGAGCCGCGGGTGATCGCGCGGACCGTCGCCATTGGGAACGACCCACACGTGCTCGCCGGTATTGAGATCGATCTTCGTGATGCGACCATATGGCGGCTTGTAGAGCGGCAGACCGTCGGGGCCATAGAGTTCGAACTGCTCGCAGCACGCGGCCATGACGTCTTGGCTCTCGAACGAGGGGCCGTGCATGTAATCGATCGTCGGCTCGAGCCGCGCAGGCGGCTTTACCAGGCCATTGAACCAAGGGGCCGTGAAGGTCGGTACATACAAATTCCCGGTCTCGGGGTCGAATGCCGGCCCGTTCCAGTTCACTCCGCCTCCCGAGCCCGGGAACGTGAAGGTTCCCTGCGTGCCTCCCGGAACCGCCACGGTGGGCGGTGTGAAGGTCGGCCCGATGACCACGGTCTTAAGGATCTCGAGCGCCTCGGCGCGCAACTCCGGCGTGAAGTCGATCACGTCATCGTGCGTGAGGCCTTGCCGGTCCACCGGCGCAGGCTTCGTGGGGAAGGGCTGCGTGGGCCAGGCTTTCTCCCCCGGGACGTCCGAAGCTGGTACCGGTCGCTCCTCGATCGGCCATACCGGCTTCCCCGTCACGCGGTCGAAGACGAAGATGAACCCATGCTTCGGCGCCGCGATCGCCGCCTTTATCGGCTTGCCACCCACCACGATGTCAGCCAGCACCGGCGCGGCCGCGATGTCGTAGTCCCAGAGGTCATGGTGCACGAGCTGGTGATGCCACACCCGCTTTCCAGTCTTGGCGTCGATGCAGATGATGCTATTGGCAAACAGGTTCTCGCCGGGTCGATGCCCACCGAACCAGGGGTTGGCCATCGAGCCGGTCCCCACGTATACGTAACCGAGTTCCTCGTCGGCGGTGAGCGCGGCCCAGGCCCCTGCCCCGCCGCTGCGCGCCATGGAGCCGTCGTGCCAAGTATCGTAACCAAACTCGCCCTCGCGCGGCACAAAGTGGAAGGTCCAGCGCAGGGCTCCTGTGCGCACATCGAACGCGCGGATGACCTCAGCGGGACCTTCGGCTTTCACGCCGAAGTCGTCACCGCCGCTCCCGGCGATGACGACAAGATCACCCATGACAATTGGGCCCGCTGAACCTGCCACGGGGAGGATGCTGGCCTTGTCGCCCCGGCGCAGGTCGACCTTGCCGCCGACGCCGAATTTGCGATCTAGGCGGCCAGTCTTTGCATCCATCGACACCAGATAATCGCTGCGCGCCGACAGGATGCGCCGCTCGGACCCATCGCTCCAGTATGCAACCGTTCGCGTACTGAGGCCCGCTAGTCCGCGCAGCCCCGGCTCGAGCGGCTCCTGTACCCACACGGTTGCGCCGGTTCCCGGATTGAACGCCTCGATCAGGCCGACGGCGTTCGAGGCGTAAAGCACGCCATCGATCATCGTCGGCGTCCCACGGAAATTGTTGTTCGGGTTGAGATCTGGCTCGGCATCCATGATTTCCGGCGCCACGCCCGGGCGCCGCCAGACGACGCGAAGCTTGTCGACGTTCGCACGGCTTATCTGGTCGAGGGGTGTGTACTTCGTGTTGGCCGGGTCGGCTCCCCAACCTCGCCACTCGCCGGTCCGGGCATTCGCGGCACCATTGGCCCAGGCCTGCGAGCCGAGCAGCGCCATGGAGAACGCTGCACAACTCAATCGCAGCATCATTCGCTTATGTGTTCCCATCGAACTGCTCCTCTTGGGGTTCCAGCATGGCTTTCGACTGACTTGCACCCTTTCGGTACCGTAAAGAACCGAAGCGGGACGAAGGAGTACTGTATTGATATTGTTTTGCATGATCAAGTAGAACGTATCGTGTTCGCCACAGCAAGTGTGTCGAAAATTCGAAAGTTAGGTATCTTATTTATATTTTTGTCTGCGCCAAAACACACGCCCCGCATGTTCGCGGCGCTCGGTGACTGCACGAGTGTGGCGCGCTCGCGGCATCAGAACAGGGACCGCAGCGCGCAGAGTTCCCGGACCACAGCCGCCTGTGGCGCCCGGCCGCGGCCCGAAGCCCTTAAACCGACGGCGTCAGGGCGGGCGGCAACCTGACGTTTACGCTCCCGCTGGCCACCAACTCGCCGCGCTGATTGGTCATCGCCAGCCGGAGCGTCGCAATCGGCCCGTAGGGATCCGGCTCGACGATGTCGGTCACCTCGCCGTCGATAAAGGCGACATCCCCGATGAACGCGGGTGAGTGGAATGACACAGTGCTGTGAATGATGTCGCCCCATTCGCCGGCCCAGTTCGAGACAAAGTCGAGCATCCATGCGCCCATGCATACCCCGTATCCGTAGCTGCGCGGTAGCCCGATCAACCGCGCATAGCGGGGTGCGACATGCACGCGCCCTGGCCCCTGGTAAAGCCCATCTCCGTAGGCGGGGTCGATCCGGCTGGCAACCGGTTCACGCGCCAGGTCAGGCAACCAACCCGCAACGCCACTCCAGTCACTGCCCTCGGCCAAAGCGTGGTGAACACCCTCCTCGCCGAACGCCCCCCACACCATGGCGGGTAACGAGCGCCACTCCGTCGTCAGGCTCATGACCGTATGCGGACCGATCGGGCGGCGCGTGAGCCGGTCCCCGATCTTCACATCGGGCCTCGGACCGTGCGCGCGCTCACGGAACTCCCGAATCCAGTCGAAGCGTTGCTGCTCGACCTGCGCGACCTGCTCGTCCGTCCACTCGGGCTCGCGCCCCTCCGCGTACCGCCCTCGCTTCACGGCCTCCTCGGCGCGATAACGGATCGCCGTGACGCGTTGCTTGGCGATGATCTCGCCGCGCTGGTTGATGTAGGTGGTATCGCCGCGCGAGAAGACCGCCGGCCCCGCAAAGCTCGTCGTTGCAACCCGATAATCGAACAACATCCGATCCTGGCAGATCTTGTCGCCCGGAAAGATCCGGGGGCCGTAGAACCACCACTCATCACCCGTCATCAACGCGTGGGTTCCGTCGATGCGCCCCTGGATCGCCGGGGCGCCGCCGCCGCCACTATCACTCGTGCACACAGCGAAGGACTGAGGGGCGACAATCCCTCCGAACCGGCTCCCGCGCGCAAAGTTGTCGTCGTAGTAGAGCGGGTTGGGATTCTGCATCCCCTGCGCCCAGCGACGGATGTCGTTGACGTGCACGGGATCCTTCATGTTGCTCCCGCCGAGTGGAACGCCCACCCAGCGAGCGACGTCTGTGGTGTCGAACTGGAGCCCCTCGGTCGAGGTGTTGGCGTTCTTTTTCATACCAGGCTTTCCTGTTTTCATGGTGTTCTCTCTTCCCCGTACGTCCGAGCGCTCGGACATCGTGGATGCGCCAGCAGGACCGCCAATTGACGACTGCTTCCGCCCGGCCCGCGCGGAAGTGCGAGGAAGGCCGCTGTATCGGCCAGCGACCGTTCAGCCGCCGAGATTCTGCCGCAAGCAGGCTGGAAAAGCGACGAACCCGCCCTGCACCCGGCGGCGGATGGCGGCGGTGCGAATTCCCTGCCGACTGCGCCCTACCCGTTCGCGATTACGACGGCACCGGCAGGGAGATGACTTTCCGGGCGAGACGGTCTGCGCGTCCTGCGGCATCACGCGGATCGCGCGTGGATCAGGCGAACAGCGGCTTGAGTTGCCGGCGCAGGAGCTTACCCATTTCATTGTAGGGCAGTTCCTGCTGGTAGATGATGCGCTCGGGAACTCGCGAGGAGCGCAACCTCGATTTGACATGATGCTGCAGTTCGGAACTGGTGACCTCGTGATCGGGTTTCAGCACGACAACCGCACCGACCGTTTCGCCCCACTCGATCGAAGCCACCCCGAGCACCGCCGCATCAGCCACTGACGGATGAGCGCGCAGGGCGTCCTCGATCTCGGCAGGAGATATGTTCTCGGCTCCACGCACGATCACGTCGTCGGCGCGACCCGACAGGAACAGGTAACCGTCGGCATCGACGTGGCCAGCGTCCCGTGTCGGAAACCAGCCGTCGGCATCGCGCCCGTCGCGCCCGAGGTACTCGCCCGAGACCTGCGAGCCACGAACGTAGATTTCGCCAGGCTCGTAGGCCCCGAGCACGCGCCCGTCGTCGTCGCGGACCTCGATTTCCACCGCTGGCAGCGACCTGCCGACCGACTCAAGACGCTGGCGAACGAGCGGATCTGCGCTCTCGAACGCAGCACGATGGTCTTCGGGACCGAGGACGGCGATCGTGGAACTGGTCTCGGTCAATCCGTAAGCATTGGTGAAGGCCACTGCGGGGAACAGCGCGAGTGCACGCTCGATCACCTGCGCCGGCATGCGACCGCCGCCATAGGCGATGGCACGAAGCGCAGGAACCTCCGGTGAGGTCGCGATCGAGTCGAGGTGATCCACGAGCCGAGCAAGCATCGTCGGGACCAGGAAGGCGTTCGAAGCCGCCTCGCGCCTGCACTGGTCCAGCCACAACGCCGCGCCGAACTCCGGCAGTTGCACGATGCGCCGGCAGGCATAGATGCCGCTCAGCACAGCCGAGATCCCTGCGATGTGGTAAGGCGGCACCGTAACCAGCGCTGCGTCCTCCTCTTCGGCCGACATGAACTCCACGGAGCCGATGATGTAGGAGACGAGGTGCTCGTGGCGCAGGATCGCGGCCTTCGGTTCGCCCGTCGTGCCACTGGTGAAGAGCTGCACGGCAATGCCGCGCGGATCATCCGGCCAGCCCCCCTGCGCCGCGGGCACACCGCGGGTACGCCGCAGGAACTCGGCGCGGGTCAGCACGGTAGCCATCCCGAACTTGAGCGGCGGAGCTTCGCGCGCTCCGTCGATGACGACCAGAGCGGGCTCGATTCGCTCGAGCAGCGGATCGAGCTGGGCTGGCGTGAGTCGGTAGTTGAGCGGCACGTAGGGCACCCCGGCCATGGCCGCGCCCATCAGGGCGATGGGCACCGCCAGGCTGCTCACGTCCAGCACGGAAACGTGGCGGCAGCCGCTGGCGCGGATCAGCTCGGCCGCAGCGCATGACGCGGCGTACAGCTCGGCATAGGTGAGGTGTTCGTGAGCGCTTGTAAGCGCACGACGGTCGGGACAGGCATCCGCTGCCATCTGCAACAACATCGCGATGTTCATGGGTTGGGTGCCCGTTGCTAGTCAGATGAGGGCAGCGCCTTGGCGGCCTTGATCTCGAGAACCTCCCCGTCTGCGACGAGCGCTCCCTTACCGCCCTTGATGCAGACCACCTCCATGGAACCCGCCTTGTTGACATAGCGCTTGCCCAACTGGCAGTGCGCGTCGCCTTCTGGCACGGGAGCCCCAGCAGGCGGTACGTCCGCCCCGGCGAGCATACCGACACCGCCGCAGGTGAGGGCGGCGACGCCCTCGGCCTTGACGATCATCACCTCGACATCGGAAACGGCGCTGCGCAGGCGCAATCCGGGCTTCAACTGGGACATGTCGCTGCAACCTCCTCTTTACCATCATCGACGCGGGCACCTGTCCGCGCGACCTGCTCTCGAACTGTCTTGCACGACGCCGGGCAAAGCCGGCCGGACCCGAACGCGTATCGTCCAAGGCCACCATAATCCGGCGATCGGCGAGGCGCCGGCAGACATACTTGTTAGGTACTATAAGAATACTTTTTATGTCGATCAAGCATGATAGGCCATCCAAAGCCAGCAGAATACTAAGGGGAATCGCTTGATAAAAATATCTTTATTATATTATTTTGTCCAAGGATTCATGCACGTTCGGATTTCGCCGGACGTAATGATCCAGAGTTCTCGAGGGCGACACGCATGACGGTTACGGGAGGCATGCAATCGGCCGCGCTGGCACGCGAGCCGGCCCACACACGCACCTTGCGCGGTCGCGCAGCTGTCGTCGGCCTCGGGCAGACCGCGTACCACCGTCACGGCGAGGCTCCCCACGCGGAGTCACGCCTCACGCTCGAAGCGATCATGAACGCCTGCACCGATGCGGGCATCGCACCCACCGACATCGACGGCTTCTCGTCGTACGCAGATGACCGCAGCAACGGCTGGCGCATGGCCTCCGCACTCGGCTGCCGCGAACTGCGCTACTCGAACATGGTCTGGGGCGGTGGCGGCGGCGGAGTTGCTGCGGCGCTGCAGAACGCCGCGGCCGCAGTGGCAGCGGGACTCGCCGACTGCGTCGTGGTCTACCGCGGCCTCGCGCAGGGCCAATTCGGACGGTTCGGGCGCGGCAACGCCTCGCTGCAGGTTCGCGGGGAAAAGGCCCATACGGCGCCATACGGCCTCCTGTCGGCGCCGCATCTGTTCGGCATGAAAGTCATGCGATTCATGCACGATCACGGGGTCCAGCAATCAGCATTTCGGGCCGTCTCGATGGCCTCCTATCACCATGCGCAGACCAATCCGCGCGCCATGATGTACGGCCGACCGCTCACCGAAGCCACGTACGACGCATCACGGTGGATAGTAGAGCCGTTTCGCCTGTACGACTGTTGCCAGGAGAACGATGCCGCAGCCGCTCTCTTGGTAGTACCGGCAGAGCGGGCTCGGGATCATCCACACCGTCCGTGCTACGTGCTCGCGGCCGCCAGCGGCGGGTCGTACCGCGCCGCCGCGCGGGTGCACAACACACCAGACTACGCATCCGCGCACTTCCGCACGGTGGCTCGCAGGGCGTTCGACATGGCGCGCATTGGCCCGACCGACGTCGACGTGCTGCAGTGCTACGACGCCTTCACCGGTGGCGTGCTGATGGCCATGGTCGAACACGGCTTCTGCGAGGCGGATGCGATCAACGCGTTCTTTAGTCTGGACAACCTGACGCTCCCCCATGGCAGACTGCCGCTCAACACGAGCGGCGGGAACCTGGCGGAGTGCTACGTGCATGGACTCAGCCTGGTCATCGAGGCAGTACGCCAGATCCGCGGCGATTCCCCGAATCAGGTTCCGGGCGCGGAGATATCGATGATGATCGGCGGCCCGATGTCTACTCTGGTGAGCAACTGCATATTCGGCGCGGAATCGACCCTGTGAAAGCAACGTACCTCCCCCCCGGCCTCCCCGCCCCCGCCCCCTCCGGCGATGGCTTGGACGAACCGTTCTGGTCGGGGCTGCGGGAGGAATGCCTCCGTCTGCAGTTCTGCGAAGCCTGCAGCCGTTATCAGTGGGGGCCAGAGTGGATCTGTCATCGCTGCTGCGCTTTCGACCTGTCTTTCCGGCCTGTGGAGGCCGTGGGACGCATCTACAGCTACGAGCGTGTCTGGCACCCCGTTCACCGGGCGCTAGCGGACTTCGGCCCGTACATCGTGGTTTTGGTGGAACTCCCCCACGCGGACGGCGCCAGACTCGTCGGAAACCTCCTTGGCGATGCGCGCCAAAGCGTGATTATCGGCCAAACCGTGCATGGGGTGTTCGAGCACCACCATGACGCAGAGCCCGCATACACGCTGTTACAGTGGTCTGCCGCCCCCTAGCGTGCACGCAGCGTGCGGGCCACCGCGTTCGTGGAGGACAGCGTGAACCCTGAACCGCATCCGTGGCCGGTAACCGAACTGCTCGCCTGCTGCCTGGGCGCGGCCATCGACGAACACCTCGCGGCGCCGCTCGGCCAGGGATACCTCGTGCTGGACATGGCCGGCACCCAAGCGCTGGATTCCGGATCGCGCGCCGCACTGCAACGGTGGCTACCGCGCCTTCCGTGCCCGGTCATCGCCCTCGGATCCGGCGACGAAGCCATCGCCGCCTGTGCTGACTTGCGCGTGCCCGGTACCGCGGACGCGCGTGTGGTGGTGCGCAACATCCAGCGCGCACCGGGCGCGGCGCTGGTACTCGTGCAAACTCTGCGTGCGCTGGAGGGCATGGCTCTCGAGCACGCGCTGGCGCTCGAGTCGATGGCCTACGCAACCCTGCAGGGGGGAGGTGAGCACCGCGTATGGCTTGCAGCGCGCGAGGACCGGAACCCTGTTGCCGCCGATTGCCTCTACCCCCTCCGTCTCATTCGCAGCGGCAACACGCTTGAGATCGTGCTCGACAGGCCCGCGCAACGAAATGCGATTTCCGTAGCGATGCGCGACGCACTTATGGAGGCACTCGAACTCGTTGCTGTCGACGAGACGATCGAGCGCGTTGTGCTGCGCGGTAACGGTGCCTGCTTCAGCGTGGGTGGCGATCTTGCGGAATTTGGCAGTTCCGGGGACACCCTCGGCTCTCACCTGCTGCGCACCGCGCGCCAGCCCGCGCGATGGCTCGCACGATCGGCCGATCGCATCGAAGCGTACGTGCACGGTGCGTGCATCGGCGCGGGCATCGAGTTGCCGGCGTTTGCTTCCCGGGTGATCGCTCACCCCGACGCCTGGTTCCGGTTACCCGAACTCGCCATGGGCCTGATTCCCGGCGCGGGCGGCTGCGTGAGCGTCCCGCGGCGGATCGGCCGCCAGCGAACGGCATGGATGGTGCTGAGCGGCCGCCGGCTGACGGCTGCGCAGGCGCTATCCTGGGGACTCGTGGACGCCATCAGCGCGCGCTGAAACCGCCGCTGTCGTGCACGATCCGTCCCGCACACACCGTGAGCCTCACGCGTTGCGCGTGAAGGTCGGCTACGTTCGCCAGCTGCGGCAGGTCGAGCAGGCACAGGTCGGCGACATCGCCAACGGCAGGCCCGCGCACCGCGCTCCCGGGCAGCCCTGGATCGCCCGAGAAGAGCATGAATGCCTGCTGCAGTTCGAGCGCTTCGCAGGCACCGATCAACACCCCCTCGCACGTACGGCGCGCAATCGCGGCACGCATCGCGCTCCACGGATCAACGCCCCCGTAAGGCGCATCGCTGCCGGCCGCGAGCGCAACGCCCTGCCTGAGGAACCCGGCGCCGCGGTACAGCAACTCGTGATCCTCGCGGTCCACGTCTGCAAGATATTGCGTGCCCCGTTCGGCGATGAAGTGCGGCTGCGTTACGACGGTGATTCCGAGCCGCGCAAGCTCGCGAATCGCCTGGTCATCCGCGATCGCTGCGTGTTCGATGCGATCCCCCGTTACGCTACCCGCCTCGTCAATGGCCGCGATCGCAAATGCAAGCTCCGCGCGCGTTACACAATGAACCGCAATTGTACGGCCGTGCGTGCGCGCAGCCCGCATGCGTCGCACCAGCGATTCCAGATCGGGGAATTGCGTCTCCCTGAGATAGATCTTGAGGGGCCCGACCTCGATCCTGGCAGGGCCTGTTGCGACAAGCCCGTTCAGCTCCTCATTGCCCATCACGAGCAACCGCTGAACAAATTCTCCGCGGGTACAGGCTTCATGCAGCGCATTCCATATGCTCCTGCCGTTGCGTACTCCTGCATCGGTCACACCGGTGATGCCAAAGCGGGCGAGCTGTTCCGAGAGCTTGCCAAGCGCAGGCCACGATTGCGGAATGCGCTCGCCAAGCCATTGATCGAGGCCTAGGAAGCGTCCGTCGGGTTCGCCATTCACGTCGATACCGGCACCGGGTGGAAGCGGCTCGTCACCGGCTAGGCGAAGCTGCGTGATGGCACAGGAATTCAGTACCCACTGCATGCCGCTGCGGTGCTGGATGCGCACCGGGCGCTCCGGGCAAACAGCGTCAAGCCAGCGCCTGTCGAGGCGCTCGCACACGCTCTCATGGAAACCGACGCCTCGGATCCAGTCCCCCGCCGTGCCCGGACAGGACGCAATCGCCTGCCTCAAACCCTGCTCGTCGCGCACCTCAGGCGGACCGCACTGCAACGAGGCGCGCGCCGCCGCTGTCGCAAAGAGATGAATGTGGTGATCGTGGAGGCCGCGGATCAGCGTGTGGCCGCCAGCCTCGACAACCGCCTCCCCGGGCACGCGCTCCAGTTGCCGCGCGATTCCCGTTATGTTCGCGCCATCGATACGCAGGTCACGCATGCCGCGCCCCGGCAGCATGGCTCCCCGGATCAACCAGCTGGAGGCCGGCATTCAGGCCCAGCCGGCGGCGAACTCGCGCAATACGCGAGCCGTATCAGAGCCCGCGGGACCCGCGTAGGCGTGCCTCGGGCGGGCGCGCGGTTGCTCGACCTGCACCGCGGCTGCCGGGTCCTCCGCTACCGCACCGACCGCGATGCACCATGCCGCGACATCGTGCAGCGCGAGGTCCAGAAGTAGGCCGCCCCCCGAACGCCACGCAGCGATAACAAGCAGGGCCGCGTGCAGCCCTGCAAGCGGATCGGCAATCGCGTCGCCACAGAACACGGGATCCAGCCCCCGCTCGCCCACCAGCCACGACAGCCCAGCCGCAACACCCGCATCGTCGCCATACGCGATCCAGTCGCGCATCGGCGCATCGCGCCCGTAGCCGGAGATCGCCAGCCACACCATGCCCGGACGGCCGGCCACGATGTCCGCAGCGCGGATGCCCATTTGCTCCAGCGCGCGCGGCCGCGATGACTCGATCACGATGTCGGCCCGCTGCAGCAACTGCACGAGCCGGCCGCGGCCTTCGGCGGACCGAAGCTCCAGTACCACGCTCTCCTTGCCCGCATTGAGAAGATCGAAGAATTCCCCTGGCCCGAAACGCGCCCCGTCGGGCCGGGCCACGCTCTCGACCTTGACCACCCGCGCTCCGCACTGCGACAGCAACTGGGCGCACAGCGGTCCCGCCCACAATGCGCTCAGGTCGATGACCAGCGGCGTCTTCGTCCCGTGGCGCTCGGATCGACCGTGCCGCCCGGCACGGAACCATCCGGCACACGCGCGGGGCGGGACGACGGGCGCAGCGGCCAGCCCGAGCAGCCGCGCGCGTGCCAGCAGCTCGTCGCGGCAGCGTTCACGCAGGAGCCAATCGAGCGCGACATCATCGACATGCGATTGCTGCAACCACGCCGGCAGCAACTCCCGGTCGGCCTCACGGGCAAGGTTGATCGCCAGCATCCCGTCCGCCGTCTCCAGCAACCGACAGGCACGACCGGCCGAAACACGCCCGCGACGCACGAGCCCGGCGATCGCAGCGCGCTCGCCGAGCAGCCTGAACGCGTCCATGGCGGGATCCAAGCGCTCAGTGCACAGCGCCGCGAGTGCGAGCCATGCACCCTGCGCACATGCCGCAAGCGGCGCAGGACAGGACCGCGGCAACCCGCTGGTGTGCCCGGTGAGCCACATTGCACCGGATTGCGCCCACAGCGACGCCGCACCGCGAGTGTCGGCAAACGGAAGCGATAGTGCTCGATACCCAAGCGAATCAAGCAGCAGGCGAGCGTAGTCTGCCGGCGTAGAGTTACTACCAGTGCGATCAAGACCTTCAGAAGAATGCATCCGCTTCATTCAGCCATTTTACCTGCTTGCGCGCGTTGAATTCTGACCATTCGTGATCGCGGCTTTAGGGATTTTGCGACTCATCGCACGGGTCGACAGTCGAGTGCTCGGGGTGTCGCCGTCAGCGTACCCAGTACGCAGTGGTGTCTCCCTGACCTGCACCGAGCGCTCGCCTCCCGAGGCTACGGGTCTACCACGAAAAATCGCTAGTTTGGATGTTCCGGTACCCCATACACTAGCGGGCAAGCGGCACGGTGGGCGAAGACGCAGTCTCTCCCAAGCCGCTGAGCAATCTTCATGACGAAGGAGCGACCCATGCGCTTAGGTGATCCACACCCGGGCGTGCCGTAGCCGTTCGTCTATAAGGACTCCGGCCGGCACCTCGGGAATGACCGAACGAGGTGACTGCCGTGACTAATACGCTTGCGATTACGTATGTCTCTCTTGATTCGCTCCGTGCGAACCCGCTGAACCCCCGGACTCATCCGCCGAGCCAGCTCCGCCAGGTCACGAAGTCGATCCGAACCCTCGGATTCATCAACCCGATCGTCACGGACGCTGCAGGTAACGTCGTCGCGGGCCACGCGCGTTTGCTCGCCGCCCAGAAGCTGGGATTGCAGACGGTGCCCACGATCCAGGTGGACCATCTGAGCGAGGCCCAACTGTTGGCGTACGCGTTGGCCGATAACCGCATCGCCGAGAACGCGGGCTGGGACCGCGATCTGCTGCGCGTCAACATCGAGCAGCTGATGCGGATCGACAGTGACCTCGATATCGACGCGACCGGCTTCAGCGTCACCGAGATCGATATTCTCCTCGAGCCGGACGGGGCCGCGGACGCGGCCGACGAGACGTTGATCGCGCCACCCGATCCGACCGTGGTCGTGACGGAACCCGGCGACCTCTGGCAACTCGGACTGCACCGCGTGCTCTGTGGTGACTGCCGCGAGGGGGGTGCGCTCGAGCGCCTCCTCGACGGGCGGAACGCAAACATGGTGATCACCGATCCGCCGTTTAACGTCCGCGTTCAGGGTCACGTCAGCGGCCTTGGGCGCCACCGCCACGCGGAGTTCGCCATGGCAAGCGGCGAGATGTCGGAAGCGGATTTCTGCGCGTTCCTGCACGCAAGCCTCGGGGCAATGGTGCGGGTGAGCGCAGATGGGGCGGTTCACTTCGTGTTCATGGACTGGCGCCACCTCGCGGAGCTTCTCTCTGCCGCGCGGCGACTCTACGGCTCGGTCCTGAATCTTTGCGTCTGGGCCAAGAGCAACGGCGGCATGGGCTCGCTCTACCGCTCCCAGCATGAGCTCGTTCTCGTCGCACGCGTCGGTGACGCCCCCCACCGCAACAACGTCGAGCTCGGCAAGAACGGGCGCTACCGCACCAACCTCTGGCAGTACGCCGGCATGAACGCCTTCGGCGCCGAGCGTGAAGCCGCCCTCGCCGCGCACCCAACCGTCAAGCCCGTGCAATTAATTGCAGATGCCATCCTCGATGTCACGGCGCGGCGCGATGTCGTGCTGGATGGCTTTCTCGGCTCCGGCACGACGATCCTCGCGGCCGAACGAACGGGTCGGATCGGCTGCGGTATCGAGATCGACCCCGGCTACGTGGACGTCGCGATCCAGCGCTGGCAGGCGTTGACCGGGGGTGAAGCGATCCACGTCGCGAGCGGCGAGACCTTTGCGGTACGCGCGGCCGCGCGGCGCCGCCCGGCTCCGGACGCGGAGGACTGATCGTGGCCGATAACGACGAATCCAACGACTACGCGGTCGGCTACCGCCGGCCGCCAAAGCACACCCAATTTCGGCCGGGCCAGTCCGGCAATCCGAAGGGGCGCCCGTCCGGCGTGCAAAACGTCGCCTCCGACATTCTGGAGGAGATGCGCGAGCAGATCATCGTGACCGAAGGCGGACGCACGCGCCGGATGAGCAAGCAAAAGGCCATGGTGAAGTCGCTGCTCGCCAAAGCGCTGAAGGGCGACGTGCGCGCGGTGATCGTGCTGCTGAAGAAGCTCGACGACATCGAGCACGCGGGCGGCGGCCGCACCGATCCCGATGAAATGAGCCGCAACGATCAAGACATCCTGGACAACTTTCGGCGCCAACTCCTCGAGGAGCTGAAGACCACGCCACCGCGGCGGGAGGGACCATGACGCAACCCGAAGAAAAGGCGGTGCTGGATGCGATCACCCGTCGCCACCTGGTCGTCATGATTCGCCGCGTCTTTGCCGAGCTCAATCCGGGCGCTACGTACCTGGCGAACTGGCATATCGAGGCCATGGCCTACCAGCTCGAGCGCTGCTTCAGCCGGGAGTGCAAACGGCTGATCATCACGCTACCGCCCCGCTATCTGAAATCCATCTCAGCCTCCGTTGCATTTGCCGCGTGGGCCCTGGGGAATGACCCGACGCTGCGCCTGCTGTGCGTGAGCTACGGCGACGCGCTGGCGAGCAAGCTCTCGGATGACACGCGCCTCGTCATGGAGTCGCCGTGGTACCGGGCGTGCTTCCCCGGGACGCGGATTCGACGGAGCACCCAGACCCTGATTGAAACCGATCAACACGGCACGCGCCTCGCACTCTCCCCCGGCGGTCCGATGACCGGGTTTGGCGCGGACATCATCATCGTGGATGACTTGCAGAAGGCCGATGAGGCGCTGTCCCCGACCAAGCGCGACGCGGCCTTTGAGTTCTACACCAACACGCTGCTCTCGCGCCTGAACGACAAGGCGAACGGCGTCATCATCGTGGTCCAACAGCGCCTGCACGAGGCGGACCTCGTGGGCTCGCTGCTGGAGCAGGGTGGCACCTGGATGCACCTGAATCTGTCCGCGATTGCGGAGTTGGCGGAGGCGATCCCCATCGGCCCCGACAAGGTGTACGAGCGGCAGCCCGGTGACGCGCTGCACCCGGCATTCGAGTCACAGGACACGCTGAAGCACATGCGGCGCGAAATGGGCGAGGCCCGGTTTGCCACCCAGTACCAGCAACGCCCGACACTCCTCGAGGGCGCCATCGTCGACATCACCAAGCTCAAGTACTACAAATGCGTCAACGGCCATCCGCCCGACAGCTTTATCGTGCAGGCGTGGGATACCGCATACACCGTCTCGGAAACCGCCAACTGGACGGTGTGCCTGACCGTCCTGGTCTGCCAGGGAAATTTCTACATCCGGGATGTGTATCGCGTGCAGCTGACCTTTCCCGCGGTCGAGGCGGCGGTCTATGCGCAAGCGCGCCGCTGGCGCCCGAGTGTCGTCGTGCTGGAAGCCGTCGGTGCCGGTCAAGCCCTAGTGCAGCGGCTGCTGGCCGACCATAAACTCCCGCTCGTCTACGACACACCGCACGGAGACAAGGCGACCCGCATGCTCGCCGAGTCCGGTGCGCTCGAGCGGGGCGAGGTCTGGTTACCGAAGTCCGCTCCCTGGCTCGAGTGCTTCCTCCACGAGCTGCGCAACTTCCCCAAGGGAAAATACGACGATCAAGTGGATGCGTTGTCGCTGTTCCTGCGAGCAGCGCGCCTGGAATTCGGCAACATGCACCTGCACTCCCCGCCCTACGAGGAGTAGCCGCGCGTGAGTCGACCGCCCCCGGGGCTGACAGGCGTAGCGCGCGTCGCGGGCGCTCGCGTGGCGCTTCGTACCCTTAGCGTTCACCACGAGAACGGCGTCTGATCTGATCGGCACCTATCCGCAGAAGATCATCAATTGGGACCGCGACGGACTGATCCCGAAATCGCTGATTCCCGGGGCGCAGCGGCTTTACCTGCTGCACCAGGTGAAGCTGATGGCTCGGCTGCTCAAGGTCTACGACACGCGACCGCGCGATGCAAAGGCCGTTGAGGGGGTGTCGGCGGAGACCCACGCACGCTGGGTGTAGGGCGGGCCCTTACGCGTTCGCGCTGAGCCATTGCTGCAGGGGGACTGCGGCCGCTTCAATGCCCGCGTGGCGGGTCATCCACGCCCAGTCAATCTCATAGATCTGCAGAAGCCGGATTGGTCGGTGCGTGCGACTGCGCACGAGGAGCAGCCGGCCGGTGCGCTCGATCACCGTGAGATCGTACGTCTTGTCACGCACGCCCTCGGGGTAGTTGGCGTGGTAGAAGTTAAGCGTCAGCGTGCCAGGCCCCGATGCACCGGGCGTGAGCGAAAGCACACGGATCGGCGAGTACGCGCAGCGGTCCTCGTCGAAGCCATCTCCGATCACCTCGCAGGCGTACCAGCGCTCGGGCTCCAGTGTGAAGCGCGTGGGCGAGTCCCCAGCCATGCTTGCTCTCCCCCAATTGAGTCGCTGCCGCGACTATAGTCCTCTCATCGGCACCGCGCCGGGCCAGCACACACGCCGTCCGTTTACATGTCCGAACCCACTGCGTGCCGTTCCAGGGCTGTCAGGCGGTCAAGTTCGACCAGCAACGCGACATCACGCTCGCCGAGCAGGTCCAGAACGACCGTTGCGCCATCTGCGACGGCGCGCGGTACACCGCTCTCCCCGACCCTGCCCAGCGCAATCAACGCCTCGCCGAAAAATCGATGGGCACTCTGCAGGTCGCAGAGCGCATCGCGCACGCTGAGCAGCGCGCGCGGGATGCCATCGCCGTCATCGCCTTCGTGATTCTCTGCTGCTTCGAGCATCGGGTGGTCCCTGCGTGCGTCAATGCGCATTGGTGCTCTCTGTGGGAGCGGTATTCAAGTCGACGTGTAGCGGACAAGTGCGCTGGTCATGCGGCTCGACACCAGTGGCCTTCCTACGCACCGTATGGCTCCATGCGGACATGCCACGACGGTCCAAGCACCCCGAATCCACAACCCTCCAGCAGATCGAATCGGCCGATCGGGCGGAACTGACCGCGTTGTTTCAGCGCACGACCGGCCAGCAGCCTGGCCCGCGCGCGAGCCTTGCCTATCTACGTGGCAACCTCGCCTGGATGCTACAGGCCGAGCAACAGGGTGAGGACCCCTCCCGGTTGCGCAAGCGGCTGATTCGACGGTTGTCTGTCGCGCTCTCCGGTACCTCGCGACAGCGATCCGTCCACCGTCCCGGCACGCGGCTGATCCGCGAATGGCAGGGGCTAATCTACGAGGTCACGGTGCTAGAGCACGGCTACGCATGGCAGGGGCAGGTCTACCGGAGTCTCACGCCGATTGCGACCGCGATCACCGGCACCAAGTGGTCCGGACCGCGGTTCTTTGGGCTGCGAGAAGCCGCCGCATGAACACCGCTGCCCCGCCGACCCGGCGCTGCGCGATCTACACCCGGAAATCCTCCGAGGAAGGGCTCGACCAGGCCTTCAACTCCCTCGACGCCCAGCGCGAGGCCGGCGAGGCGTTTATCAAGAGCCAAGCCCACGAGGGCTGGGTGGCGCTACCCACCGCCTACGACGACGGCGGCTTCTCGGGTGGGAACCTCGCGCGCCCTGCCCTCGCCGCGTTGCTCGCCGCCATCCAGCAAGGTGCGATCGATACCGTGATCGTCTACAAGGTCGATCGGCTGAGCCGCTCGCTCGCGGACTTTGTGCGCCTGGTCGAGCTCTTTGATAAGCACGGCGTGTCTTTCGTCTCTGTCACCCAGCAGTTCAACACCTCGACCTCGATGGGACGGCTCACCCTGAACGTGCTGCTCTCCTTCGCGCAGTTCGAGCGCGAGGTCACGAGCGAGCGGATCCGCGACAAAATTGCCGCTTCCAAGAAAAAAGGCATGTGGATGGGCGGGACGGTTCCGCTGGGGTACGACCGCGTCGACAAGCAGTTGGTCGTGAACGAACCGGAGGCCGAGCAGGTGCGCCACCTGTTCGAGCGCTACCTGGCAGTGCGCTGTGTCCGGGCGCTTAAGGCCGAACTCGACGCAAAGGCGCTGCGGAGCAAGTCGCGTCCGAACGGCACCAAATCCCAAGGAGCCAAGCCGTTCTCGCGCGGCGCGCTGTACACGATCCTCAAGAATCCGGTCTACATCGGAAAGGTCCCACACCGAGGTGCGCTGCACGTTGGACAGCACACGGCGATCGTGGCTCCGGACACCTGGCAGGCGGTCCAGGACACGCTGACACGAAACCGGCACGACAAGACCGCACGCGCGAGCGTCAAGCATCCCAGTCTGCTTGCAGGACTCGTGGTGGACGATCGGGGCAATCGGATGAGCCCCACGTATACCCGTCGGCGCGGCAAGCACTACCCCTTTTACGTAAGCCAGGCCGTGCTCCAGTACCGGGAGGACGACGCCGGGAGTGTGGTGCGCGTTCCGGGAACAGCGCTCGAGGACATCGTGGTGGGCCGTGTTCTCGAGCTATTGCAGGACGGTCACCAGGTTCTGGACACCCTGGCGGTGCCCAAGTCGGGTGCCGCACAGCGAGCGCGCCTGATGGCGGCAGCCAGCGCGATGGCGAATCAGTGGCAGACTTGGACCTGTCACCAACGGTGCGAGCGGATTCAGCTGTGGCTGCGCCGGGTCGAGGTCGGGCGGGACCGGGTCCGGGTCGTGCTCGCGACGAGCCAGCTGGCAGCGGACCTGGTCCCCAGGGGACCAACCGGCCCGGAACCCCCGGCGACGCACCCGGCAGCCGATGCAACGATCGATATCCCGGTCCAGCTACGACGGAGCGGCATCGAGACGAAGCTGGTGGTGTCCGCGGGCCCTCCCCCTGCGGTGCACAAGGTGTCGCTGACCGCACTGCAGGAGGCTCTACTAAAAGCCCTCTCATGGAACGAGGCCCTGCTGTCCGGCGAAGTCGACTCCATCGACGCACTTACCCGCCGGGAAGGCGTCGACGCCAGTTACGCCCGGCACGTCCGCAAGCTTGCGTTCCTTGCGCCGGACATCATCGAGGCGATTATTGCAGGCGATGTTCCCGATACACTCACCCTCGATACGTCGAAGGCGGGGATTCCGCTCGGGTGGAAGGCGCAGAGGGAGCGGTTCCGACCTTGATCCCTGCTTCTGTGGACATGCGCTTGTAGCAGCCGGAGAATCGCTTTGGATTTCCGCTTACGACCCGGAGCGGTCATAAGGTGAGGCTCAGCAAATCGCCCGAACGTGGACGCTCTGTGTTTGGCGTGGGCCACACCACCCCATAGGGGAGTTCAAAAACCGGCAAAGGAGAAAACTGCCGAACTTTGCCCCGGCGACCAGTCTCCAGGTCCTTTAAACCGCGCCCCACCAAAACAAAAAGGCCCGCAAATCGCGGGCCTTTTCGTGTTTCTGCAGCGTCTCCGGTTGGAGAACCGGGACTCAGCAGACTGCGTGGTGGTGAGAGAGGGATTCGAACCCTCGATACGCTATTAACGTATACACACTTTCCAGGCGTGCTCCTTCAACCGCTCGGACACCTCACCAAGGCTGGAAAACGAGCCGCGTACTCTACTGGGGGGGCCGGGGGCTTACAAGCCGCCGGACCCGGCAATTGCAGGCTTACTGCCGAACCAGTCGGGTGGGGGAAGGTACCGCCTTGCCGGTGGATCGGAACGGGTTGATGTCGATCCCGCCGCGGCGCAGGAAGCGGGCATAGACGCTCAGTTCACGCGGGCGGCAGCGCGCCAGGATGTCTACGAAAATGCGCTCTACGCAATGCTCGTGAAAACCCGGGTAATCGCGGAAAGACACGAGGTAGCGCAGCAGGTCCTCGTGCTCGATGCGCGGCCCGGTGTAGCTGATCTGCACGCTGGCCATATCGGGTTGGCCGGTAACCGGGCACAGCGAGCGGAACAGGTTCGTGTACAGGGTCTCGGACACCAACCGTGCGGTCTCCAGGCGCTGCAGCAAGCCTGCGTCGGGTTGGTAGACCGGCGCTGCGATCCGGATGGTGTCCAGGGATTCCCCCGTCATGCTCGCGATTCCCGCCTGTGTGGCCTGGCTGATCGTGAGCAAATCGACCACCACCTGCGCACCCACGGTGACCGAGATGTCGGACTCCAGGGTGCGCACCACGTCGTAGGCGCTGGCAAAGGGTGTCTGGGCGAAGGAGCCCAGGTAGAGTTTGAGTGACTTGGACTCGACGATTGCCCGCGAATCGCAGGGCACCGAGATCTGCAGTACGCCGACCTCGGGTTTGCCGTCGCGATCAAGCCAGGTGAGTTCCCAGGCCGTCCACAGGTCCACGCCTTCAAAGGGCAGTTCACTGCCTGGCGCGATCAGGTCGCCGCGCATACGGCTACGGTCAATGGGAAACAATAGCGATGGGGTGTACTGCGAGACGGCCTCGGAGCGCTTTCCAAGCGCCGTATCGTTGAACTCGTCCTGATTCATGGCGGGTTACATCCGGGATCAAACTCTGTTCGCGGGAGTGTAGATGGTTTCATCGTCAGGACTCGACGCAGTCGCTCGCGCACCGCGGCGCCCTCCGGCTCACTGCCGCAGCCGCTTGCCGGATTCGAGCAGGTAGAGGCTGTAGAACCAGGCAACCACGATGAACAGCACGATCATCGCCAGCGCGAAGTCCACGCGGATATCGGAGACACCCAGAAGCCCGTAGCGGAATGCGTTGACCATGTAGAGGATGGGGTTCAAATGCGCCAGAGCGCGCCAGAACGGCGACAGCAGATCCATCGAATAGAACACCCCGCCCAGATAGGTGAGCGGCGTCAACACAAAGGTGGGAATGATCGAGATGTCGTCGAAGTTGTCGGCGAACACGGCATTGATGAATCCGGCCAGCGAGAACAACACCGAGGTGAGCAGCACCACCAGCACGGTGAGCCCGATGTCCTGCACGTGCAATCGCGTGAAAAACAGCGACAGCACGGTCACGATGAGCCCCACGCACAGCCCGCGCGCCACGCCACCCGCGGTAAAACCGAGCAGGATCACCCAGTTGGGCGTGGGCGAGACGAGCAGTTCCTCGATGTGGTGTTGGAACTTGGCGCCAAAAAAGGAGGACACCACGTTGGCGTAGCTGTTGTTGATCACGGCCATCATGATCAGGCCAGGCACCACGAACTGGATGTAGTCGAAGCCACCCATCGGTCCGATCCGCGAGCCGATCAAGCGGCCGAAGATCACGAAGTAGAGCACCATGGTGATCGCCGGGGGCAGCAGCGTCTGCGCCCAGATCCGCGTGAAGCGGCGCACTTCCTTGATCAGGATGGTAAGGAAGGCGGTGAGTATTTCCTGGCTGTTCATGCCGCTGCCTCCGCCTTGCCGTGTTGCAGCAGGCCCACGAAGAGTTCCTCAAGGCGATTAGCCTTGTTGCGCATGCTGGTGACCGGCAAGCCACGCTCCGTGAGCAACTCGAACAGCCCGTTCAGCGACTGCCCTTTCTGCACGGCCACCTCGAGTGTGCGCGGATCCGTGACCCGTGTGGCGTAGCCCTCGAGCGCGAAGTCATTCGCCACATCTGCGCCCAGATCAAGCACGAAGGTCTCGACCTGCATCTGCCGCAGCAACTGCTTGACGCCGGTGTTCTCGATGATGCGGCCATCGTCGATGATCGCGATGTTGCGGCAGAGTCGCTCTGCTTCTTCGAGATAATGCGTGGTGAGGATGATGGTGGTGCCGGCAGCGTTAAGCTCCTGCAGGAAGCTCCACATCGAGCGGCGCAGTTCGATGTCCACGCCCGCGGTGGGCTCGTCCAGAATCAGCAGGCGCGGCTCGTGCACCAGTGCGCGGGCAATCATCAGGCGCCGCTTCATGCCGCCCGAGAGGGTGCGGGCGGCGTGATCGCGCTTGCCCCAGAGTTCGAGGCGGTGCAGGTATTTCTCGGTACGGTCACGCGCCAGCGCACGCGGCAAACCGTAATAGCCCGCCTGGGTGGCGAGGATGTCGCCCACCTTCTCGAAATTGTTGAAGTTGAATTCCTGCGGCACCACGCCTATGTGACGCTTGGCCCCGGGGAAGTCGCGATCGATATCGGTACCGAAAACCTCCACCGTGCCGCCGCTCTTGCGCACGAGCGAGCAGACGACGCCGATGGTGGTGGATTTGCCCGCGCCGTTGGGGCCCAGCAGGGCAAAAAAGTCGCCCTGCTCTACATCGAGATCAATACCCTTCAGTGCCGATAGTCCGTTGGAGTAGGTCTTGGACAATTGCCTGATACGCAGGGCAAGACTCATCGTGGCGGTACGCTCCAAACGGGGGCTTCGGCTCCATGGTATCCATCGCCTCGCGGCGGCGTCACCCGTTCAGGGCCCGGCAGCGGCATAATGCCGGTGCCCGCGATGAAGGAGAGCGCGATGACCACCGCACTGCCCAGAACCCTCCCCAGCCTGCCAACCCGTTGGTACGTCGACGACGCACATCACCAGCGCGAGATCGAGGCCATATGGCGCCGCGAATGGCTGTGCATCGGTCGTGAAGCGGACTGGGCTGCGCCGGGAGACTACCGACTGGTGCCCATCGCGGGGCAGGAACTGCTGGTGCTCCGGGGTGAAGACGGCGAGCTCAGAGCTTTCCACAACACCTGCCGGCACCGGGGCTCGGTGCTCTGCACCGAGCGCGCCGGACACTTTGCCGGGGGACGCATCGTCTGTCCCTACCATGCGTGGACCTATTCGCTGGACGGCCAACTCGCCCGCACGCCCCGGCGCATCCCCTGCGCCGATTTCGACGCGGCGAACTACCCCCTGTACGGGGTAGCGCTAGACACCTGGGCCGGGTTTGTTTTCATCAACCTCGAGCCGGCACCGGCAATGACGCTGCGCGAGGCCTTTGGCAGCGAGTTCGATCTTGTTGCCAGCTGGCCGCTCGCTACGCTGCGCACAGCGCACAGCGAAACCCACACCGTCGCCTGTAACTGGAAGCTCTTCTGGGAGAATTTCATGGAGTGCGCGCACTGCCCGGGCGTGCACCCGGAGCTCTCCCGCGCGGTGCCGCTTTACGGCAAGGGCTTGCTCCGGCTGGACGACGAGCCCAACTACCAGCCCGCTCCGGGCGATTTGCTGGAAGCCAGTTGCGGCGAGGGCGTGGAGACCTGGAGCACCAGCGGCAAGCTGTGCCTGCCCCCCCTGCCGGGCATCGATCCCGCGGCCATCGCCACCGGCATGCGCTTCGCCACCTTCTTCCCCTCGGCCTTCGTGGTGGGGCATCGCGATTACGTGCGCTCGGTGCGTCTGCAGCCACTGGCGGTAGACAGCACAGAGATGACGATCGAGTGGTATGTGGATCCGGCCTTGCCGGCATCAGAGGTCGACGTGAAAACGCTGACGGAGTTCGGGAGGCTGGTGGTGTTGCAGGATGCCCGGGCCTGCGAACTGGCGCAGCGGGGGCAGCGGAGCACCCGTCACGAGGCCGGGGTGCTGATGCCGCAGGAATACGATGTGGCGCTGTTTCACCGCTGGGTGCAGGAACGACTGTCCTGAAACGCAAAAGCCCGGAGGATCCTGCTTTCGCGGGCTCGTACCGGGGTTCACGAGGGGCGCTGGAGGCGCCCCGGGATACAGATCAGAAACGGCGACGCGTAGCGCTGTCGTCGCGCGGCTTGCGCTCTTCTGCCTGATTGACGCGGACTGTGCGGCCGCCGATGTCGCGCCCATTCATGGCCTGGATGGCCGCTTCCGCGTCGGCGTTGTTCGCCATCTCGATGAAACCGAAGCCCTTGGAGCGGCCGGTCTCACGATCCATGATTACCGAGGCGCGAGACACAGCGCCAAACGCCTCGAAGGCGTCGCGCAGTTCCTGGTCATTGGTCGTGTAGGCAAGATTGCCAACATAGATATTCATTCAATCACCATCTCGAAACGTGCCGTGCGGGCATGTCGCCACTATCGAATATGCACCGGCACGGACTACAAGATAGTGGTTGCAGCCCTGCCCGCAGGCAGAGCCGAATTCGCGCGAAGATGGCGTCCCCTAGGGGATTCGAACCCCTGTTACCGCCGTGAAAGGGCAATGTCCTAGGCCTCTAGACGAAGGGGACGTAGCACTTCCGCGAAGTCGCGCATTCTAGGGAGGCCTCCCGAGAGCGTCAAGCAAGCGGCGCGAACAATTATCAAATTCCAGTACCTCTCTTTGCTCAGGGGCTGGCCGCCTCCTGTTCCACGAGTTCCAGTGAGGCCGAGTTGATGCAGTAGCGCAAGCCGGTAGGCCGCGGCCCGTCGGGAAACAGGTGCCCGAGATGGGCCCCACAGCCGCGGCACATGACCTCGGTGCGCACCATGCCGAGACTGCTGTCGGTCTCGTTCAGCAGGGCTTCCTCGGCGATCGGGGCGTAAAAACTCGGCCACCCCGAGCGGCTGTCGTACTTGGTCGCTGAATCAAACAGAGCCTCGCCACAACAGGCGCAGCGGTAGGTCCCTGCCGTCTTGGTGTCCCAGTATTTGCCGGTAAAAGCCCGCTCTGTGCCCTTCTGGCGACACACGTGGAACTGCTCTGGTGTGAGTTTGTCGCGCCACTGCTCGTCTGATCCCGATCCACTCATGCCATCTCTCCCGTATCTGCGAAAAGCCCCGGTTTCGGGGCCGGCGGACCCCAACTATACTGGCTGCTCAACCCGGAGACACCCCGCACCCATGCGTGACTACCGCAAATCCCACAAGCTCGCCAACGTCTGCTACGACATCCGCGGCCCCGTGCACGAGCGGGCAACGGTGATGGAGGAAGAAGGCCACCGCATCCTCAAGCTGAACATCGGCAACCCCACACCCTTCGGCTTCGACGCCCCGGAGGAAATCCTGGTCGATGTCATCCACAACATCCCCGAGTCGCAGGGCTACTGCGACTCCAAGGGACTGTACTCGGCGCGCAAGGCGGTGATGCAGTACGCCCAGCAGCGCAGCATCGCCGGCGTCGAGGTGAACGACATCTACCTCGGCAACGGGGTGAGCGAACTGATCGTCATGGTGATGCAGGCCCTCGCCAACGACGGCGACGAAATCCTGATCCCGGCACCCGATTACCCGCTCTGGACGGCCGCCACCACGCTCGCGGGCGGCACGGCGGTGCACTACCGCTGCGACGAGCAATCGGACTGGTACCCGGATCTGGCCGATATCCGCGCGAAGATCACGCCCAATACCCGCGCCATCCTGATCATCAACCCCAATAATCCCACCGGCTCCGTGTATCCGCGGGAAATCCTCGAGTCGATCGTGGAGATCGCGCTCGAGCACGGGCTGGTGATCCTGGCAGACGAGATCTACGACAAGATTCTCTACGACGATGCCGAACACACTTCCCTCGCCAGCATCTCCCAGGAGCCGCTCTGCCTCACCTTCAACGGACTGTCCAAGACCTATCGGCTGGCGGGGTTTCGCTCGGGTTGGCTGATCGTCTCGGGCGCCAAGCACAAGGCCCGTGACTTCATCGAGGGCCTGGACATCCTTGCCTCTATGCGCCTGTGCGCGAACGTGCCGGCGCAGCACGCCATCCAGACCTCGCTCGGCGGGCGCCAGAGCATCAACGACCTCATCCTGCCGGGTGGGCGGCTGCTGGAGCAGCGTGACCGCGCCTGGGAACTGCTGAACCAGATACCGGGTGTCAGCTGCGTGAAACCGCGCGGCGCGATCTACCTCTTCCCGCGGTTAGACCCCAAAGTCCACCGCATACACGACGACGAAAAACTCGTCTACGACCTGCTGACCCAGGAAAAGATGCTGCTGGTGCAGGGCAGCGCCTTCAACTGGCCGGAGCCCGACCACCTGCGTGTGGTGTTCCTGCCGCGCCAGGAGCAGATCGAGGATGCGGTGGAGCGACTGGCGCGCTTCCTGAAAACCTACACGCAATAATCGCAGGCAACTAGGGCGAAAATCCGCTCGCCAGCAGATCCTGGCGCAGCGGGCCTGAAATAGCCCCGATTCGCCAGGCACTGAACTCCCGACGCGCGGGGTAGTCCCGCCGCAGCCGGTCGAAAGCCGTTGCGCGTTGCGCCGGGTCCGCGATCAGCGAGGCCCGCAGGCGGGCATCATCGGCACGCAGGTCATAACAGGCGAGCACCGCCTCCTGCCAGGAGCCCAGCGCGTTCGGCAGTACCCCCGCGAGCGGGCTGGAATGTCCCGCGCGACCGATCACACCAAACACCGCACACAGCGCCTCATGAACCTGCAGCATCCCGCGTAACTTGCCGTCGGCGGCATAGCCGGCAATGTGCGGCGTGCCGACAAGGCAGCGTGCCAGCAGGCGCGGGTCGTACTCGGGCTCCGGCTCCCATACATCAAGCACCACGCGCATGCGCGGGCGCGCGGCCAGGCTCTCGAGCAGCGCTGCGTTATCAACGACCGGCCCGCGGGAGGTATTTATCAGGAGCACGTCCTCGCCCAGCGCATGCAGGCGCGCGGCGTCCAGCAGATGCCAGGTGGGATGCGGGCCTTCGAATGTCAGGGGCACGTGGATGCTGATCACATCGCAATCGAGCACGCGCTGCAGCGGGCCGTTCTCCGGGATGTCATCACGGAAGGGATCGCAGACCACGCAGGCCACGCCCAGCGCGCGCAGGCGCCGGAGCAGGCGCGCACCCACCTCGCCGCAGCCCACGATGCCCACGCGCCTCGATGCAAGCTCGCCGCGCCCGGGAAAGGCCACTGCCAGCGCCGAGAACACGTAATCGACCACCGAATCGGCATTGGAACCCGGCGCGCAGGCAAAGGCGATCCCGCACTCAGCGAGCACCGCTGTATCGACATGATCGATGCCCGCCGTGGCGGAGCCCACGAAACGCAGCGCGCTGCCGGCCACCAGCGCTGCGTCCACGCGTGTCACCGAGCGCACCAGCAACACCTGCGCATCACGAACGGCTTCGGCATCGATGGCCCTCCCCGGCAGCAGACGCAGCTCGCCCAGCGGCGCGAGCAGTTCAGCCGCGCAGGGAATGTTCTCGTCTACGACCAGCTTCATGCAGAGACGCCTCCCACCCGGCGTAGACGCTGCCTGAGACGCGCATCAAAGCCGAGCTGCAGCCCGAAGTCATCGAGGCGCTGCAGATCCACTGCTGCACGGGAAAAACACGGTGCTTCGGGGAGTGCGTCTTCTGCCAGCGCCGTCAGGCGTCGCCCGACACGCAGCGATTGCGCGTGCTCCAACAACGCGGCTGCAGTACGTCGGGCACCGCGCCGCGGCGAGACCGCAATGGCCGGCAGATCAGCCAGGATGTCCTCGATATCAGCGTATTCCTGCAGCAGGCTCACCGCCGTGCGCTCACCGATGCCGGGCACGCCAGGAATGTCATCGATGGGGTCGCCGGTGAGGGCGAGACGCGCGGCGAGTTGCGCGGGCCGGATGCCATGGCGCACGGTCCAGGCATCACGATCCTGAACCTCGCCCCGCGGAAAATCCCACAGCGCATCGCCCGCGCGCTGCAGCAGCTGCCCCAGATCCTTGTCGCGGCTCAGCACCACGCAACGCAGCCCCGCGGCTCGCGCATGCACAGCCGCACTCGCCAACAGATCGTCGGCCTCGTAAAGCGGGCTCGCGGCATCGCAGATGCCGAGAAGCCGGGTGAGCTCGCGGCAGGATTGCAACTGAAAGGCAAGCGCCTCGTCGGGCAGGGCGCGGCGCTGCTTGTAGCCCGGGTAGATCTGATGACGGAAGCAGGTGCCGAGACTCTCGTCGAAGGCGGCAAAAAAGCGGCCCTGCGGAGCGTGTGCCAAAAGCTCGGCCAGAAAGCCCGCAAAGCCCACCACCGCATGGGATGGCATGCCTGAGGCGGAGGTCCATCGCGGCGGCAGGGCAAACCAGGCACGGAACACGTAGATCGAGGCATCGATCAGGTGGACCGCCTCGCTCATGGGGTCCAGGCCGGGTCGACGCGAAAATCCGTGGCGCGCAACGCCGCATCAGTACCGCAGCGCTCGAGGAGCGCCAGCCGGAAGCGCGCAGCGCGGTGAGGCAGCCCGTGAATGCAGCGTTGCTTCGCTTCACGCGCAATCGCCTCTGCAAAGGCGGCAGCATCGGCAGGCGTGCCGTTCAGGTTGTCGATGCTGGGCCGGAACGGCAGGCCGCAGGCGCGGCTGAAGATCCACTCGAGCGCTTGCGGACGCGCCTCAAGGCGCTCGAATGCGATCTGATGCTCGGGGCTGCGTCCATCCGGGGAGTACCAATAGCCGTAATCGGGAAGCAGCCGCCGCGCGGGCCCGGCGATGCACCAATGAGCCACCTCGTGCAGGGCGCTGGACACATAATCGTGGCGGAAGACGACGCGGTGCTGCGGAATCAGCTGATCGGCGGGCAGGTAAACCGGCTCCTCACCCCCGGAAAGCAGCCGGGTGTTCTCGCCAGACAGAAAAAGCCCATCGAAAAGTGCGCACAGCCCGCGGTGATCGAGCGGTCCGAGAACTCCGATGCAGGGTGCGGCGCACGCGATATTCACGCAGCGGGCTTCTTGCGGATACGAAAGCGGAACTCCCCGCCAACGTCGACGCTCTCGAGCAGCGCATGGCCAAGGAACTCGCAGAACCGTGCGATATCGCGCTGCGTGGACGGGTCGGTCGCCAGCACCAGCAGCTCTTGCCCGGGGCTCATATCACGCACCCGGTTGTGCAGCATCATCACCGGCTCGGGACAGAGCAAACCGCGCGCGTCGAGCGTTCCATCCGGGTCTACGGCTGCGTTCATCGGGACTGCGCCGCATCCTCGCGCCGCAGCAGGTGACAGCTGGCGAGATCCGGATCGAAAAACAGCGTTACCTCGCCGCGTTCGAGCTGACGCCTCACCTGCAAGACCTTGGCGGCGAGAGTCACCTCGCGCTCCCCGTACTCGGTGCCCTCGCGGGTCACGAACTCTTCAATCACGCCCTGTAGCGCTTCTCCGGACAACTCCCGCCAGGGAATTTCGACCGCACTCACCGGGCCGGCTTGCGGAAGCGCAGGGTCATGCGATCGGTCTCACCGATCGCCACGTACTTTGCGCGGTCCTTGTCGCCCAGCGAGAGCGTGGGCGGCAGTGTCCAGACGCCTTCGGGGTGATCGTGCGTGTCCTTTGGGTTGGCGTTGATGTCGCTTTTCTCCTCGAGCACGAAACCCGCCTTCTGCGCGAGCTCTATGACCATCGCCTCGGGCATGTAACCCTTCTGGTAGATCTCCTCCCGGCTCACGGCGCGCGTCGTCCGGTGTTCCTCCACGCCCAGCGCGCCACCGGGCTTCAGGGCGCGGAATGCAGCTGCAAACACCTTGTCCTCATTTTTTTCGGCATCCATCCAGTTGTGGACATTGCGGAAGGTGAGCACCAGATCGGCGCTGCCGGCCGGTGCGATATCGAGGCGGTCGGGAGTATGGAAATCAGTGACCACCACGCGGTCGTAAACGGCCGGTGTGGCCGCGAGCTTGGCGTCGAAATTCGCGCGGCTCTTGCGGTAATAGTCGCCATCCTCGCCGGGGATATCACCGGGGTAGGCCGCTGCAATCAGTTTGCCCTTGTCGCGCAGGTAAGGCGCGAGGATCTCGGTGAACCAGCCGCCACCGGGGGAGATTTCCACCACGGTCATGGTGGGCTCGATGCCGAAGAACGTCAGTGTCTCGCCAGGATGGCGCGAGCTGTCGCGGGCGCTGTTTTCGGCGCTGCGCTGCGGACCAGCAATGGCTGCAGCGAGATCCGGCGCGACTTCGGCAAGAGCGGCCGCCGATACGAGACAGAACAGGAGGGAGGCGATCAGGCGCGCACGAAAGGTATTGGACGCTGTCATGGGTTACTCCTTACGGGATGGGGACATTGCTAGTATACGGGTGCCCCCGCTAATGGAGCACCACGGTTGCCCACCTACCGCCTGATTTCATTCATTGCCGATGACCGCCCGGGACTCGTGGAGCAGCTCTCGGAGGCTATTAACGCGCACGGCGGCAACTGGCTGGAAAGCCGCATGAGCCAGCTGGCGGGAAAATTCACGGGCATCGTGCGTCTTTCGGTGCCATCGGCACGGGTAGACGAACTGGAGCAAGCGCTGAGCGGTCTCGGGGGGGTGGGGCTGACGCTGCGCTTCGAGTCTCCGGCCAGTCAGGACCAGACCCTCGCCGGCGTGCGGCATCAGCTGGAAATCCTCGGCCACGACCGGCCCGGCATACTCCACGAGTTTGCCGCCGCACTTGCCAGCCGCCGCATCAACGTGGCTGATCTGAAAAGCGAGATCCGTCGCTCGGCGCTGAAGCCGGACCCGCTTTTCCATGCCAGCGCGGCCATCGAACTGCCTCCGGGCCTGGACGTAGACGAGCTGAGACGGGCGCTGGAGACCATTGCCCGGGAACTCGACATCGAGTATTCGCTCGCCGTTGCGCGCGCCTGAAGGCACTCAACTGCTCGAGACCTCGCGCAGCAGCAGCTCCTCCCCCGCCGCCGGCAGTTCCGCGGTGTAAACGGGAAAGCGCCCCGCCGCCGCATCCCGCGAAAACCGCGCCAGCAGTGCCCGCTGCCACGCCGGAGCCTCGGCAGGGGCCGCGCCAATAGGCATTGTCACCCGCTGCGACACCCGGAACACGAGACACACCGTGCCGCCGCTGCGATCGCTCAGCGCGCAATAAAGACTGATATCTTCCTCCCCCGCCGCGCCATCGAGCGCACGCAGCGCCGCATCCTGCACGCGTTCGCCGGAACACAGGCTCAACGTGCGCAGGACCGGATCGGTCCCGGACCCTAGCGCCAGGCATCCCACATGAACCCGTGGATTCTCGTATTCGATATGCCCGCACGCGGGGCAATGCAGGCGGGACGGGTCATCGCCGGACAGACGGGCCCGGCGCAGTGCGGTTCCACAGAGACGACAGAAGGTAGGGCTCATCGCGCGCCACCGGGGGCTGCAGCGGCGGCGGAGCGCTCGGGCGGACCGCTCAAGCCGCAGAGCAGCAGCACCGCGCCGAGCAACGCCGCAAGCGCGGCAATCCCGAACACCAGATGCTGGCTGCGGTCCCACAGCCAGCCGCTGCCGAGTGCGCCCAGGGCACCGCCGGCGCCGAAACTGACCGCGCTGTACAGGGCCTGCCCCTGCCCCTGCCCCGCGTGGCCGAAGTGCCGCCGCACGAACTCCATGCTGGCGGCGTGGAAACTGCCGAAGGTTGCGGCGTGCAGGCACTGGGCGAGCACCAGGACGCCGACAGACGCAGCGCCGAAACCGATCATCATCCAGCGCAAGGCCGCCAGCAGGAGGCTGGCGACCAGCACCTGCCGCAGACTGAAGCGCCGGAACAAGTGGTGCGCGAGCGCGAACAGCAGCACCTCGGCCACCACCCCCAGCGCCCAGAGATAACCGATCCCGGCGCTGCTGTAGCCGGCGCGTGCGAGCAGCAGGCTGAAGAAACCGTAGTACGGCGCATGCGAGAACTGCAGCAGGAACGAGGCGCCCAGAAAGCTCCACAAGACGGGGCTGCGCAGTGTGGCGCGCATGCTCCCGGCCAGCGGCTGCTGCTGCGATGAGGCCACGTCACGGATGCTGAAACTGCCCACCGCCAGCAGCAACAGCGGGATCAGCATCACCATCGGAAAATGCTGCACGCCGGCCTGCTCGAAGATCTCGCCACCGAGCACCACCACAAGCACGAAACTGATCGAACCCCACAACCGCACCTGCCCGTAGCGCTGCACCTCGCTGCCCATCGAGGCGAGCGTGATTACCTCGTACTGCGCGAGGATCGCCCCCCAGAAAAATGTGTGCAGAACGATGCAGATCAGCACCCAGGCAAGGGCATCCTCGAGCAGCAACGGGGCGAAGCACAATGCCGCCATCGCCGCGCCGCCACGGATGATCGACAGCCGACGGCCGCTGCGATCTGCCACCCAGCCCCAGAAGTTCGGCGCCACGATCCGGGTGCCGGCGATCACTGCCAGCACCACACCGATCGCCGGCGCATCGAAACCTGCATCCTCGAGGTAGAGGCTCCAGTACGGCGTCATGACGCCGAGGCAGGCGAAATACAGAAAGTAGAAAGACGACAGCCGCCAGTACGGCAGCGCGTCCGGGCGCTCGCTCATGCGTCTGGGACGGTAGGTGCGGCGCCGGCGATGACGGGCGTAGTACAGCGCACGTCGGCGTTCTGCGCGCGATGGCGCAGCCAGTGGTCCATCAGCACCAGCGCGAGCATGGCCTCGGCGATGGGCGTGGCGCGAATGCCGACACACGGATCGTGCCGGCCGTGCGTGGCGACCTCCACGGCGTTGCCCGCCACGTCGATGCTGCGGGCCGGCAGGCGGATGCTGGAGGTGGGTTTGATCGCGATCGAGACCACGATGTCCTGGCCCGAGGAAAGCCCCCCCACCACCCCACCGGCGTGGTTCGAGAGAAAGCCCTGCGGGGTCATCTCGTCGCGGTGCTCGCTGCCCTTTTGCGCGACGGCGGCAAAGCCCGCCCCGATCTCGACGCCCTTTACGGCATTGATGCCCATCATCGCGTGGGCAATGTCGGCATCGAGGCGGTCGAAGACGGGCTCACCAAGCCCCGGCGGCAGGCCGCTTGCCACGACGTTGATGCGCGCGCCGATGGAGTCGCCGCTCTTGATCAGCGCCTGCATGTACTCTTCCATGCGCGGCACCATGGCCGGATCCGCGCAGAAAAACGGATTTTGCTCAACACTGTCCCAGTCGACCAACGGCGCCTCGAGCGGACCGAGAGCGGCCAGATAACCCCGCACCTGCACGCCGAGCCGCTCGCGAAGATACTTCTTGGCGATGGCTCCCGCTGCTACCCGTACCGCGGTCTCGCGTGCCGAGGAGCGTCCACCGCCGCGGTAGTCGCGAAAGCCGTATTTCTGGGTGTAGGTGTAATCGGCGTGGTTAGGACGGAAGGTGTCCTTGATGTCCGCGTAGTCCTTGGATCGCTGGTCGGTGTTCTCGATCAGTAAACCGATAGGTGCGCCCGTGGTGCGGCCCTCGAAGACGCCGGAGAGAATGCGCACCCGGTCTTCTTCGCGCCGCTGCGTGGTGTAACGCGACTGCCCGGGCTTGCGCCGGTCAAGGTCCGGCTGCAAGTCGTCTTCATGGAGTTCAAGCCCCGGAGGACAGCCATCGACGACACCGCCGATGGCGGCACCGTGGCTTTCGCCGAAGCTGGTGAGGGTGAAGAGTCTGCCGATGCTGTTGCCGGACATGGGAGCGTGCGCTGTCGCGGGATCGTACCGAGATTATACGGGCTGCAGGTCCGCCTCGTCCCTCACTCCGAAAGATCCGCCGCGTTGATCAGGGCCACGCCGTGCCCGCCCCGCTCGAACTCGGGCCAGATGACGGGTAGCCGCGGAAATGCCGCCTCGAAGGCCGCTGCGCTGGCACCGACCTCGAGCACCAGCAAGCCCTGCTCCGTGAGATGCCCGCGGGCCTCGCGCAGGATCTGTCGCGCGATATCCAGCCCGTCGGTGCCGGCCGCGAGGCCAAGCTGCGGCTCGTGCCGGAATTCGGGCGGGAGCGCCGCCATCTCGGGCGCATCGACGTAGGGGGGATTACACAGGATGAGGTCGTAACGCTCACCGGCGAGCGCTCCGAACAGATCCGAGGCAAGCGCGCGCACCGATGCCCCGGCGTGGTGGAGAGCGATGTTCGCGCGGGCCACATCGAGCGCATCGGCCGAGATGTCGGCGAGATCCACGCGGGCCTGCAGGAATCGCAACCCGGCCACGATGCCGATGCACCCGCTGCCGCAGCACAAATCGAGTATGCGCTCGGGCTGCGCGCCACCAAGCCAGGGCTCGAATCCGGCCTCGATGAGTTCTGCAATGGGTGAGCGCGGTACCAGCACCCGCTCGTCAACCTTGAAACGAAGCCCGGCGAAATACGCCTCGCCCAGCAGGTAGGCGGTGGGCACACGCTCGACCACGCGGCGCTTGAGGAGTTGCGAGAGCCGCTCGCGCTCCGGGGTGGCAATACGCGAGGCGAGCACCCACTCCGGGCTGTCGAAAGGCAGGCCCAGCGCGCCGAGAACGAGCCAGCGCGCCTCGTCCCAGGCGTTGTCCGTACCGTGCCCGAAATGCAACTCGGCGCGCAGAAAATTGCTCACGCTCCAGCGGATGCAGTCCTGCACCGTGTACATCTCGCCGAGCCCCTGCTCAATGGTCTTGGGACTGATCACGGTTCCTCCAGAATTCCTGAATGCACGCGGCAATTGCAGGCGCAGCCTCCAGCATATGCCAATGGTGACTGCCCGGTATCTCCTCCATGCGGAGGTCCCGAAAGGCGTCGGTGAGGCCGGGGAGTTTGTCCAGTCGCGCGCGCGTGTCGCCCGCCAGAACGAGCAGCGAGGGCGCGACCACGCCCGCGAAAACAGCCCGGACATGCACCTCGGAGAACTTGAGCGCCGAGGCATAACGCAGGCGGGGATCGGTGCGCCACCGGAAGCCGCCCGCGCAGGCCTCGAGGCTCCGCGTGACCAGCATGGCCACCGCCCGCACATCGGTGCCGCTGGCGCGGGCGCGCGCATCCATGGCCTCGTCGACGCTGGCAAACACGCGCGCCTCCCGCGGATCGCGGCGGCCATAGTCGTGGGCAAATGCCCGCAGTTGCTCCACCGTCCCGGCCGGATCGAACGGCGGCGCTGCCAGTCCGTCGAGCATCAGGAGACTGCTCACGCCATCGCCCTCGATCGCCGCGAGCAAGGTGGCGATAGCCGCACCGCGCGAGTGGCCGAGCAGCCGGTAACGCGAGAGTCCCAGCTCCGCGGTGAATGCCACGAGGTCGGGCAGATCGTCCCAGATGTTGTAACTGCCCTCGGGGCCGCGGTGGTCGCTCAGCCCGTGGCCGGGCAAGTCGGGCGCGATGACCCTGCACCCCTCGAGCAGGGGCGCGAGCACATCGAAGGACGCCGCGTTGTCGAGCCAGCCATGGAGTGCGAGCACTGGTGGCTCATGGGCCGCGCCCCACTCGCGCCAGGCGAGCCGGGCACCACGCACGGTGAGCGTGTGGTTGCGGGGCACACGAGCGGCTGCACTCACGGCAGCAGCTTGCGCAGGATGCCCTCGCACTCGGCATGACGCATGAACCGCGGCACCGGATAGAAACCCTGTGCCTCGGCCATGGCGCGGCGCGCGAGTTCGGGAATATCGGCCTCGCGCAGCGTATCCAGGCGCTCAGGGATACCGATGGCACGCGAGAGCTCACGCACCTGCCCGATGAATGCGGCCACCGCCTCGGCCTCGCTGGCACCGGGCGGTACGGCCCCGATGGCCGTCGCGAGCGCCGCGAGTCGGGGTGCGGCAGCCTGCTGGTAGAAGTCGAGGATGTGCGGCAGCACGATGGCATTCGCGAGCCCGTGCGGCGTGTGGTAGAGACCACCGAGATTGTGCGCGATGGCGTGCACATAACCCACGCTCGCGCGGCTGAACGCCATGCCCGCGCAGGTAGCCGCAAGCGCCATGGATTGCCGCGATTGCAGGTCCGTGCCGTCGGCGCAAACACGCGGCAGGTGCTGGAACACCAGCTTCACGGCGGTGACCGACTGCGGCATCGTCACGGCATCGGCGAACTGCGAGACGTAAGACTCCACGGCATGGGTGAGCGCGTCCATACCGCTCGCTGCCGTCACGTGACGCGGCAGCCCGAGCATCAGGCTGCCGTCGAGCGCTGCCATCCTGGGCACCAGCTTGCCGTCGACCACCGCGGCCTTGGCCCTCGCGGCGGTATCGGTGAGCACGGCGGCCACCGTCACCTCGGCACCGGTGCCAGCAGTGGTCGGAATGGCATAGATCGGCAGCGGATCGCGTTTGACCTTGAAGTTGCCCACCAGCGCGGATGGGGGAACCCCGTTGGTGACGCAGGCGGCAATCAGCTTGGCCGCATCGATCGGGGAGCCACCGCCCACCGCCAGCACCGCCTCGCTGCCTTCGCGCAGCGCCAGCGCAATCCCGGCCTCGACCTGGGCATGCGTGGGATCAGGCTCCACGCCGTCGTAGACCGTGCAGTGCACCCCGCGCGAACGCAGTGCCTCGAGCAGCGGATCGACCACGCCCAGCCGCATCAGCACGGCGTCCGTGACGACCAGCAGCCGCTGCGTTCCCAACTCCGCGAGCGTCTCGCACATCTGCAGCGCGGAACCCGGACCCGAGAACAACAGCGGCGGGCGCGCACTGGGGAGCAGGCGCATGACCAGCCTCAGCACGGCGAGTTGCGTGTTATGGGACAGCTGCCTCAGGGCGTGCGACATCGATGGATCTCCGGGGTCTTCAGGCGCGGTTCGTTATAGTCGGGCGCCCGGGCGGTAGCAAGGGTAACGGCCCTCCGGGGCCAGCAGATCAACTCTCACCAGGTACGTTGAAATAATCCTGGTAACGCCGGTATTTGGCGCGTTCGGCAACGGCGCGGGGATCGCCGGAGGCGGTCTTCACATAGCGCGATGTCTTGCCCAGCGTGCCGCGGTTGCGCTGCGTGAGAAACGCCTGCATGGCGGCAAAGGCCGCGGGATCGCCGCGCAGGCCAAGAGCGCGGTAGAGCGCCTCGATCGCCGGCATGGGATCGCGTATGAAGTCGGCGTAGAGAATGTTGGCAAATTGGCCCGGCCGCAGCGTCCCCTCGTCGATCCAGCGGATCACGTCATCCCACTTGCGCACCCGGGTATCGACATCAATCCACTCGGCGAACTCATCGCCCGTGTACACATGATCCGTGCGCCAGGAGAAGATCGTGCCCTCGACGTTCACCACCGAATCGGCGGAGGCGACCGGATCGCGATGGGGAAACACGATTTTCGCGTCCGGGTAGGCCTCCAGCAACTGCGGGATGCGCGGCATGTGCGTGGGATTCTTCAAGAGCCAGTGCGGCAAGCGGTACTTCCATTGCAGCAACTTCAAAATCCGCTTGTGCCACCAGAAGTGATACGCCGGATCCTGCGCCCCGAAGTACCGGTCGTAACCGCCCACCTGGAAACCGCAGCCCCAGACCTCGGAGAAAAACGCCGAATACGTGAACTCGATATCCTCGACTGGCAGCGCCCCGCCCTGCGCATGCATGCTGGCCCACTCGGGTGACACCGCGTTCACCACATCGATGCGAGCCTGCGCGCGGGCAATACGCGGATCGGTCTCGTAGCTCGCCTGCTCGGGCGCCGGCCACGGCCACAGCGCCTCCCACATGCGCACCGAGCGGAACTGCGGATCCCGCGAGAGCGTCTCGTGAAGGATGGTGGTGCCCGAGCGCCCGAAACCGAGGATGAACACCGGCTCCACGATCTGCTGCTGCTCGATCTCGGGGTGGCGCCGGTAGGCCTCGGTGACGCAGAGACGGCCCTCGAGGTACACCAGCAGGTCAGAGCGCGTGAGGACACGCCCGAAAAAGTTGAGCCTGGCCTCCTCTTCCATCGCCTGCAGCAGGCGGCGGAAATGCGGCAGCCACTCCGTGTCGCCGAAATCGTCAAGGCCGGTATTGCGGCGTGCGGCATCGAGCAGCGAGTGCTCGTCCAAGGGAATGACGCCACGCATGTCCATGGTGGCGCCAAGCGCGTTCACCTGCGCCAGCCACGGCGGACGCGGGGGCATCTGCCACAGGTTGCGGCGGTCATCGGCCTCGCGCGGGGTGGCCTCGTTCATCGCCATCACCTCTCCGGTGTGCTTTGTCGGCGCGTCCCGCGAACGCGCCCAAGGACGCGCGGAGCGCCCCGCCAAGTGTAACGCCGGTTCCCTGCCCGGGGGCTAGCCCCGCATCAGCCTCCCGCCAGCTCAAGCAGCAGGCGATTCAGGCGCTGCACATAGGCTGCGGGGTCCTCGAGCTGGTCGCCGGAGGCGAGCTGCGCCTGCTCGAACAACACGATCGACAAAGCGCTGAAACGGTCTTCGTCGGGCTCGGCGTCCAGACGCTTCACCAGCGGGTGCTCGGGGTTCAGCTCGAGAATGGGCTTGGAGTCGGGCACCTTCTGTCCGGCCGCCTGCATCATGCGGCGCATCTGCACGCCCATGTCATGCTCGCCGACGACCAGGCAGGCCGGCGACTCGGTGAGTCGAGCCGTGACGCGCACCTCCTGCACCCGGTGGTCGAGGGCTTTCTTCACGCGCTCGACCAGGTCCTTGGCGTCCTCGGCCTGCTGCTCGCGTGCCGCCTTGCTGGCGCTGTCCTCGAGTTCACCGAGGTCGAGATCACCGCGGGCCACATCGACCAGTTCCTTGCCATCGAACTCGCCGAGATGCCCGATCATCCACTCGTCGATGCGCTCGTGGAGCAGCAGCGCCTCGATGCCCTTCTGCCGCAACAACTCCAGGTACGGACTGTTGCGCGCCGTGAGGAAATTGTCTGCCACCACGTAATAAACGGCCTTCTGGCCCTCGCGCATGCGGGCGATGTAATCGGTCAGCGACTGGTCCTGCGCGGGCTTGTCGGTGTGGGTGCTGGAGAAACGCAGCAGCCCGGCCACGCGCTCCTTGTGGGCAAAATCCTCCGCCAGACCTTCTTTCAGGACTTGGCCGAAGGTATCCCAGAAGCTTTGGTAATCCTCGGGCTTGTCCCGGGCCAGGCCCTCGAGGATGTCGACCACGCGCTTGGCGAGCGCGCCGCGCATGGAATCCACGGCGTTGCTCTTCTGGAGAATCTCGCGCGAGACATTCAGCGGCAGATCGTTGGAATCCACCACGCCCTTCACGAAACGCAGATACAAGGGCAGGAACTGCTCCGCATCGTCCATGATGAAAGTGCGCTGAATGTAGAGCTTCAGGCCGCGTGGCGCCTCGCGGTTCCACAGGTCAAAGGGCGCGCGACGCGGAATGAACAGCAGCGAGTTGTACTCGAGCTTGCCCTCAACGCGGTTGTGGCTCCAGGCGAGCGGCTCCTCGAAATCGTGCGAGACGTGTTTGTAGAATTCCTTGTACTCCTCGTCCGTGATGCCACTCTTGGCACGGGTCCACAGCGCGGTGGCCTGGTTCACGGCCTCCCACTCGGGCGTCGCGTCGGCGTCGGCGTCCTTTTCATCCTCGCCGTACTGCTCCTTCAGCATGAGTACGGGCAGCGAGATGTGATCGGAGTAGCGCTTGACCACCGAACGCACGCGCCAGGCATCGAGGAACTCGTCGCTGCCCTCTTTGACGTGCAGCACCACCGTAGTGCCGCGCTCGGGGCGCTCCACGTCCTCCACGCTGAACTCGCTCTCGCCACCGGACTCCCAGTGCACGCCCGCAGACGCCGGCAAACCCGCGCGCCGCGTGAAGACCTCGACGCGATCGGCCACCATGAAGGTGCTGTAGAAGCCAACGCCGAACTGGCCGATCAGCTGTGAATCCTTGCGCTGGTCGCCGGAGAGCTGCGAGACGAACTGCGCCGTGCCGGAACGGGCGATGGTGCCCAGATGGCTTATCGCCTCGTCCCGCGACATGCCGATGCCGTTATCGGTGATGGTGATGGTGCGCGCGGCTTTGTCGACGCCGATACGGATCTGGAGACTCGGATCCTCTGCCAGCAGCTCAGGCTGCGACAGCGCCTCGAAGCGGAGCTTGTCGGAGGCATCCGAGGCATTGGATATCAGCTCGCGGAGAAAAATTTCCTGCTTGCTGTACAGCGAATGGATCATCAGTTGCAGCAGCTGTTTAGCCTCGGTCTGAAAACCAAGAGTCTGCTTCTGGGCATTTGCGGAGGTCATAGTCCAAGGCTCTCCATCGGTGAACATCGAGCCTTATAGGTTGGGGCACGGGGCACGATTTCAAGAGACGCGCGGATGCCTCATCAGCCGAGTCGTTTTGTATCCACCCAGCGCTGAAATCGCGCCGGTTGTCGGGGAGGCTCCAGGCCTGCTCCACCACGCCCGGCCTGCAGGAGTAGCAGGAGCCGAAGGGCATCGGGTGATCGGCGGCCGGGTGGCTGCCGGCTGCCACCATGTCGTAGATCCGCGCGAGCGACCGACCAGACCGTCGCGTTATGGCGTCTTGAGCAGGTACACCACCTTCCCTTGCGCGTTCACCGTGAGCCGCTGCTCGGCCACCGCGGGGCGGGCGATGGTTGCTCCCGGCCTCCTGCCTCCCGCGACACTCGTACATCCCTGTACGTCGTAGCGGCACAGCCGCTCGCGCACGTCGCGCTGGTGCGCCTCGGTGCTCACGCCGGCTCGAGGTGTTCCATGTGCGGGTGCCGGCGGAGTTCGGGTCTAGCCTTAGCTGAAGACGGCCGTCTCCGCGCCGCGCAGCCGGCCTCATTCTTCCGGGCGGACCCAGCAAAGCAAGGCATCCGGGGTATCGCTGACATCGCGGCGACTGCCGCGGCAGCAAACGCCGGGTTCGCAGACCGGTGGCCGGGCTGGTCAGCTGGAACCGGACACTGGCATCATGGCCAGCATGGGAGGAACGCCTGCATGAACGAAATCATCTTCGTCGTCGAGGACGCACCCGAGGGCGGTTATTGCGCCCGGGCGGTCGGTGAGTCGATCCACACGGAAGCCGATACCGTCACGGATCTCCACGAGCGCGTGCGCGACGCCGTACGCTGCCACTTCGACGGTGACTCGGCGCCGCGCCTGATCCGGCTGCACTTCGTGCGCGACGAGGTCATCGCCGCGTGAAGCTACCGCGCGACCTGAATGGCGCGGAGCTCGCGCGGGCGTTGGCGCGAGTGGGTTATCAGGTCACGCGGCAAACCGGAAGCCACATGCGGCTGAGCGATCAGGCTACACCGCAGCATCACATCACCGTTCCAGCGCACGAGTCCCTGAAGGTGGGCACGCTGGCTTCGATTCTTGGAGATATAGGCGCGCACCTGAAAATCGATCGCGACGAGTTATTGCGCCGTCTGTTTGGCTGAGCAGACAACCCCGACGAGATAAACATAACCGGGCGGTGGTCATGGATGTGACTGCTAGTGGCTCCTGTGTCGCGTGTTGCGAAGCGCGATCGTGCACGGCGCCGTGGCCGTGTCTCGTCTGTCTGTTCACATCGTCTGATCGGCCGAGGTTTCCGCGAAGACGGCGCGGTTGATTGCTGCCTATCAGGCGGCAACGCCGCTCGAGCGGGAGAAGATGCCGAGGCCTCGCAGTTTATGAGCCGACCGAGCGAGGAATCGATCGAGGCGTTCCATGTGTGCGTGCTGGCCTCATTCTTCAGGGCGGACCCAGCGCAGCATATCGCTCTGGGCCGCGCTGAAATCGCGTCGGTTGTCGGGGAGGCTCCAGGCCTGCTCAACCACCCCCGGGCTATAGGAATAGCAGGAGCCGGCGGGCATCGGATGTTCCGAGGCCGGATGACTGCCCGCGGCCTGCATATCGAAAATCCTGGCCAGCGAAACAAAGTACCCGCGCGCCAACATCAGGGCGTGCTCGAGTTCATCTCCGTGCAAGGCGCCGCTCGCCCACCGCGTGAAGCCACCGAGCACCTGCTGCCCGGCATAGGGAGCCGGCGCCAGGATGCGACCGTGCTCGATCAGCCAGCACAGCACCTCGGCGCCGTCCAGTGACAGCCGCGCCTCGGCACGGCCATCGATCGCATCCGGGATGCTGATGTCGTAGCGACGGGCGCCCGGGATACCGCGCGCGGCGTGAGCAATGGCCCAACCGGCAAGGTCGAAGAGATGAGTGCAGTTGGCGCGGGGGTCGGCGTGGCGCTTGAGTTCGAGACTGACGCCCGAGAGGCTGGCGCCAACCAGCGCTTGGATAGGGCGCACCGCGCCACCACAGGTGCTCAAGGGGTAACGCTCGGCGTGAGCGCGTACGGCAATCACCCGCTCGCCGTCGTGCTCGATGCGGATGGAGAAAGCGTGCGGATCGTCTTCGAGGGCTGCTTCAACGACGCCGGCGACAGGCGAGTTCAGCAGGATGACGCGCCGGTAGCAGCCGCTGCCGTAGCGCGGATCGAGGGGCGCGACGGTGGCGAAGTGCGACTCGGGCTCAGCCATGGCACGTGGAGGATGATTGCGGCCCCGCCCGCGACAGGCGGGGCCGCAACGATTACCAGCCGGTGACGGCCTTAACTGCCGCGCCGATATCGGCGAGGCTGCGAACCGTGCGCACGCCAGCGGCCTCGAGGGCTGCGAACTTCTCGTCTGCAGTGCCCTTGCCACCAGAGATGATCGCGCCGGCATGGCCCATGCGCTTGCCTTTGGGCGCCGTGACGCCCGCTATGTAGGAGACCACCGGCTTGGTTACGTGGGCCTTGATGAACGCGGCGGCCTCTTCTTCGGCGGTACCACCGATCTCTCCGATCATCACGATCGCCTCGGTGGCAGGATCGTCCTGGAACATCCGCAGGATGTCGATAAAACTGGAGCCGGGAATCGGGTCGCCGCCGATGCCCACGCAGCTCGACTGGCCGAAGCCCGCATCGGTGGTCTGCTTGACCGCCTCGTAGGTGAGCGTGCCCGAGCGCGAGACGATACCCACGCGTCCCGGCTTGTGGATGTTGCCCGGCATGATGCCGATCTTGCACTCGCCGGGCGTGATCACGCCCGGGCAGTTCGGGCCGATCAGACGCACGCCGAGTTCGTCGCACGCCACTTTCACATCAAGCATATCGAGGGTGGGTACGCCCTCGGTGATGCAGACGATGAGGCGCAGGCCCGCGTTGGCGGCCTCGAGGATGGAGTCCTTGCAGAAGGGAGCCGGCACGTAGATGACCGAGGCATCGGCGCCGGTCGCCTCGACAGCCTCGCGCACGGTATCGAAAACCGGCAGGCCGAGGTGGATCTGGCCGCCCTTGCCGGGGGTGACGCCACCGACCATCTGGGTGCCGTATTCAATTGCCTGCTTGGAGTGGGAAGTGCCCTGAGAGCCGGTGAAGCCCTGGCAAATGACCTTGGTGTCCTTGTTGACCAGAATGCTCATCGTACTTACCCCTTCGCTGCCTTGACCACGGACTGCGCTGCCTCGGTGAGGCTGTCGGCCGCGATGATGTTGAGTCCACTGTCAGCGAGCATCTTGCGTCCGAGCGGCGCGTTGTTGCCCTCGAGGCGCACGACCACCGGCACCTTGACGCCTACTTCTTCCACGGCGCCGATGATGCCCTCGGCAATCAGGTCGCAGCGGACGATGCCACCGAAAATATTCACCAGCACCGCGCGCACGGCGGTGTCTGAGAGGATGATCTTGAAGGCCTCGGAGACGCGCTCCTTGGTGGCGCCACCGCCGACGTCGAGGAAGTTCGCCGGGCGTCCGCCGTGCAGGTTCACGATGTCCATGGTGCCCATCGCGAGTCCGGCGCCGTTCACCATGCAGCCGATGTCGCCATCGAGCGCCACATAGTTGATCTCCCACTGCGCGGCGTGCACCTCGCGGGTATCCTCCTGCGAGGGATCGTGCATGTCGCGCAGCGCCTTCTGGCGGTAGAGCGCGTTGCTGTCGATGTTGATCTTGGCGTCGAGGCAGTGGAGATTGCCAGCGGTGGTGATCACTAGCGGGTTCACCTCGAGCAGCGCGAGATCCTTATCCTTGAACAGTTTTGCAAGCTTCAGGAATATGTCGACGAACTGGGCGATCTGCGGGCCTGTAAGGCCGAGCTTGAAAGCGAGCTCGCGGCCCTGGTAGGGCTGGGCTCCGGTCAGCGGGTCGATCGCTGCCTTGAAGATTTTCTCGGGGGTCTCGTGGGCGATCTTCTCGATCTCGACGCCACCTTCACGCGAGGCCATGAAAACGATGCGCCGGCTGCCGCGATCGACCACCGCGCCGAGATAGAGCTCGGTGGCGATATCGGTGCAGGTTTCGACCAGGATCTTCGAGACCGGCTGACCTTTCTCGTCGGTCTGGTAGGTGACGAGGTTGCGTCCCAGCCAGTGCGCTGCGAAGGCACGGATCTCGTCCTTGCTTTTCAGGAGTTTGACGCCGCCGGACTTGCCGCGCCCGCCCGCATGCACCTGGGCTTTGACGACCCATATGTCGCCACCGATGGCATCGGCGGCCTCCACGGCCTGCTCCGGCGTGTCCACGGCGAAGCCTGTGGAAACGGGAAGCCCGTATTCTGCAAACAGCTGTTTGCCCTGGTACTCATGCAAGTTCATGCGTATTGGTCCTGCGTGTCTGGAAGGGGAACTGGCACCGGGCCGGCATTGCAGCCGGCCTGTCCCGAGGCGGTGTGCATTATGGCCAAAAAGGTTTGCTCGTCATACCCCGAACGGCCGATCTCTCAGCCACGGGCTGCGGCGGGGATCCCGGGCGCTGCAGCGCTTTCGCAGATCACGCATGACGGCGTGTCGCAGCTGCCCTATGGACGTTTGTGATCAGGTGTTTGCTAGCTGCCAACGCCAGATCGCGGAGGGGAGAAGCCTCCGGCTCCCGCGCAATGCGGGAACCGGAAGCGGCAAGGCAGGTACTTCAGCGCTCGAGTTGAGCGGTGATCGCAACGCGACGGTTTTGCTGACGACCGTCTGCGGTATCGTTGGACGCCGCGGGGTCGGACTCGCCACGCCCTGAGGTCGAGATCTTCGAACCCTCAAGGCCCTGCGAGATCAGGTAATCGCGCACCGAGTCAGCACGACGCTCGGAAAGGCCCTGGTTGTAGGGGTCGCTGCCTTTGCTGTCGGTGTGACCCACGATGGTCATCGAGTTCAGCTTTGAACCCTTGTACTTCTGCACTGTGGTGTCCAGAGCCGCCACCGCATCGGGGCGCAGGTTCGACTTGTCAAAGTCAAACAGGGCGTCACCGCTCAGCGTGATGGTTTCGGGAGCAGGTGCAGGCGCTTCGGCGGGGGCCGCGGCAACGGGCTCAGCTACCGGGGCCGGTGCTTCTTCGGGCTGGCAGGCGCAACCTGCAAGCAGGGTGAGCGACATCGCAGCACAGGCAAGAGCAATCTTCTTGGTAACGACACGCATCGTGAATCTCCATGGTAAAAATCGGTTTCGAGGGCCCGCTGCCCGGCATGGGTGCAGGCTCTCCGATGAGAATAGCAGAGCAGATGCCGGAATTGCTCCCCCAACACGCTGCCCGCCCCGCTCCGCCAGCCCTGCGGCACATTCAGTGCCCCTAGAGGACCACCTCAAACGCAGGCAGCGACCCGGCACATCCGCGCGCCGCGACTTATTTCTTCTTGCGGTTGGGAACGTGGATCGCGTGCCCGAGGGCTGCCAGTGCCGCTTCATGGACACCCTCAGACAACGACGGGTGCCCGAACACGATAAGCGCGATGTCCTCGGTGCTAGCGCCGAATTCCATGGCGATAACCATCTGCTGCACCAGGTCCGCGGCGCTCGGCCCGATGATGTGACAGCCGAGGATGCGGTCGGTTTCTTCGTGACGCAAGATCTTTACCATACCCGCCGAATCATTGGCGGCGAGGGCGCGACCGCTGGCCGCGAACGGGAACACGCCGGCCGTATAAGGCGTGCCTGCGGCTTTCAGTTGCTGTTCGTTGGCTCCCACCCACGCAATCTCGGGATGCGTGTAGATGATCGAGGGAACGCAGTCGTAGTTCAGTTGCGTTTTCCGGCCGGCGATGCGCTCGGCCACCATCACCCCTTCCTCCATCGCCTTGTGGGCGAGCATGGGTCCGCGAACGATATCACCGACCGCAAAAACGCCGGGCATGTCGGTCTGGCAGAAATCGTTGACGTGCACGAAGCCGCGCTCGTCGAGATTCACCCCGGAGTCGGTCGCGAGCAGCCCCTTGGTCACCGGGCGGCGACCGACCGCCACGATCAGGCGATCGAAGCTCTCGTGCTTCTCGGTCTCGCCCTCGACGTAGGTCACCTTGACGCTGCCAGCAGCCACCTCGGTCCCGGTGACTCGCGCATTCAGGCGGATGTCGAGGCCCTGCTGGCGGGTGAAAAGCTTGTAGGCCTCCTTCGAGATCTGCTGGTCGACCATCATGAGGAATTCCGGCAACGCCTCGATGACCACTACCTCCGCGCCGAGTCGCGCCCAGACGCTGCCGAGCTCCAAGCCGATCACGCCAGCACCCACCACGCCCAGTCGCTTGGGGACCTCTGCGAACTCGAGGGCTCCGGTGGAATCGACGATACGGTCGGCGTCGAACCGTGCGGGAGGTATCTCGATCGGCGTGGAGCCCGTGGCGAGAATCACGTTGCCCACCTCGATCTGCTCTGGGCTCCCGCCGGGAGGCGTGAACTCGACCTTGCGGCCGGCAAGCAGGCGCGCGCTGCCGGTGAGCGCGGTGATGCCGTTGGCCTTCAGGAGGCCGGCGATACCACCCGTCAATTGCGACACGATCTGGCGCTTGCGGCCCATCATGGCGCCGATGTCCATCGACACCGTGCCCGTGCCGATGCCGTGCACGGCAAGTCCATGCACTGCCTCATGGTACTTGTGGGAACTGTCGAGCAGTGCCTTCGAGGGTATGCAACCCACGTTGAGGCAGGTGCCGCCGTAGACCGGCTTGCCCTTGTCGTCCTGCCACTTCTCGATGCAGGCGGTCCTCAGCCCCAGTTGCGCGCAGCGGATCGCCGCCACATAGCCACCAGGGCCCGCGCCGATTACCACCACGTCAAATTGCTGTGCCATTACCGTCTACCCCTCTCGCACTCGGTGAATTCCCGCGGCAGCGAAGCCGCGCATCAGACATCCAGCAGGATACGCGCCGGATCCTCGATCATGTCTTTCACCGCCACCAGAAACTGCACCGCATCCTTGCCGTCGATCAGGCGGTGATCATAGGAAAGCGCGAGGTACATCATTGGCCGGATCACGATCTGTCCGCTCTCGACCACCGGACGATCCTGGATCTTGTGCATCCCGAGGATGCCCGTCTGCGGCGGATTCAGGATGGGCGTGGACATCAGCGACCCGAAAACGCCGCCGTTGGTGATGGTGAAGGTTCCGCCGAGCATGTCCTCAATGCTCAGCTTGCCGTCCTTTGCCTTGATGCCGTATTCGCGGATCTTCTGCTCCACGTCGGCGATGCTCATGGTGTCGGCATCGCGGAGCACCGGCACCACGAGCCCGCGCTCGCTGGAAACCGCCACGCCGATGTCCTGGTAGCCGTGATAGACGACATCGTTGCCGTCGATCGAGGCGTTCACCACGGGGTAGCGCTTGAGTGCCTCGACGCTCGCGCGCACGAAGAAACCCATGAACCCGAGCCGCGTGCCGTTGTGGCGCTTCTCGAAGCTGTCCTTGAATTTGGCGCGCAGATCCATCACCGGCTGCATGTTCACCTCGTTGAAGGTGGTGAGCATGGCGGTGTTGCGCGAGGCATCGAGCAGGCGCTCTGCCACCCGGGCACGCAGGCGTGTCATGGGCACACGGCGCTCCGGCCGGTTGCCCGCGGGCCGTGCAGCCAGCGCGGCGGCAGGCGTTGATGGCATCGACGGGGACGGCGACGGCGCACCAGTGACCACTGTGGCCGCAGGCGTTGCAGCCACTCGGCTCAGGTGAGCGACTACGTCCTCCTTGGTGACACGGCCACCCTTGCCGCTGCCCCTCACGCTCGAGGGATCGATACCATGCTCGGTGGCAAGCTGGCGGGCAGCGGGACTGGGCGCAGAGTCCGCAGCCGCGGGCGAAACATCAGCCGTTGCGACGCCCGTGCCGGCCACGGTAACCGGGGCCGTCACTGTGCCCACAGCGTAGTGGGCGATCAGCTGCTGACTGTTCACCGTGGCCCCCACATCCACCAGTATGTCGCTAAGGCTGCCGTCATCGGGCGCCAGCACTTCCATCACCACCTTGTCGGTCTCGACGTCCACGAGCACCTCATCACGCCGGCAGGCATCGCCCGGGCGCTTGTGCCACGTGGCGACAGTGCCATCGGCAATGGACTCGGGAAACTGTGGCGCCTTGATATCGATAATCATTCTGTGTCCTCGGATGCAGTCCTTCGTTCAGGTATTCGGCCAGGCGGGCTCGCCGATGCCCAGTGCGGCGCGCAGGAGCTTCTGCTGCTGCGCGTTGTGCAGCGCGTTGTAGCCGGCCGCTGGCGCGGCGGAGGAGTCCCGCCCCGCGTATTCCAGATAGAGGTCGCGATTGTGGTTGCGCACCACCTGCCGCATCCGGTGCTGGCTCGAGAACCAGACGCCCTGATTCTGCGGCTCTTCCTGGCACCACGTGACCTCGAGGAGGTTGCGGTAACCAGCAATCAGTGCCTCGAGCTCCTGCTGCGGAAACGGGTAGATCTGCTCGAGACGCAGGATGGCTACGTGGTCGAGACCGGCATCGTTGCGCATGTCGCGGAGCTCGTAATAGACCTTGCCGCTGCAGAGCACGACGCGGGTCACGCGGTCACTGTCGCGGGCGTCGATCTCGCCTATCACGTGGCGGAAGCCACCGTTGGCGAGTTCCTCCAGATTGGACACGGCATCCTTGTGGCGCAGCAAGCTTTTGGGGGTAAACACGATCAGCGGCTTGCGCAGCGGTCGTACGACCTGACGGCGCAGCAGGTGGTAGATCTGCGCCGGCGTGGTCGGCACGCAGACCTGGATGTTGTGCTCGGCGCAGAGCTGCAGGAAACGCTCCAGGCGTGCCGAGGAGTGTTCCGGGCCCTGCCCTTCGTAGCCGTGCGGCAACAGCAGCGTAAGACCGCACAGGCGCGCCCACTTGATCTCGCCGCTGGTGATGAACTGGTCAATGACGATCTGTGCACCGTTGGCGAAATCGCCGAACTGCGCCTCCCAGATGATCAGGGCGTTGGGCTTGGTGGTGGCGTAGCCGTATTCGAAGCCGAGTACCGCAAGCTCCGAGAGCAGCGAGTCGAAGATGTGGAAGCGCGGCTGGTCGGCGTGCAGGTTCTGCAACGGGACGTAGACGTTGCCATCTTTCTGGCTGTGCAGCACGGCATGGCGGTGCGAGAAGGTACCCCGCCCGACATCCTGCCCCGTGAGGCGCACGGGGTGACCTTCCTCCAGCAGCGTGGCGTAGGCCAGCAACTCGGCGAAGCCCCAGTTGACCGGCGTTGCCGCCGCGGCCATCAGGCGGCGGTCCTCGTAGATCTTCTGCACCTGGCGCTGCAGCGGAAAGCCGTCTGGCACCCGGCACATCGAGGCCCCGATCTCCTTCAGGCGCGAGAGTTCGAGTCGCGTGTCGCCCTGCAGCGTGCTGGAATGGCCCAGGTACGGTCTCCAGTCAACGTAGAGCAAGGTATTGGGCTGGGATACGACATTCCGCGCGACCTGCTGGCCGGCATCCAGCGCCCGGCGGTAGCCGTCAACCTGGGCCTTGTCTTCCTCTGCCGTCAGCACGCCCTCGCGCAGCAGGCGCTCGGCGTAGATCGTGCGCGTGGTCGGGTGGCTGCGGATTTTCTGGTACATGAGCGGCTGGGTGCTGGCGGGTTCGTCGGCCTCGTTGTGACCGCGGCGCCGGTAGCACACGAGGTCTATCACCACATCGCGGCGGAACTGCTGCCGGTAGTCCATGGCCATCTGCGTCACGAAGAGCACGGCCTCGGGATCATCACCGTTTACGTGGAAGATCGGCGCCTGCACCATCTTGGCGACATCGGTGCAGTACTCGGTGGAACGGGCGTCATCGCGACGGCTGGTGGTAAAGCCCACCTGATTGTTGATCACGATATGCACGGTGCCACCGGTGCAGAAGCCGCGCGTCTGCGACATCTGGAAGGTCTCCATCACCACGCCCTGACCGGCAAACGCGGCGTCGCCGTGGATGATGATGGGGATCACCTGCTCGCCGGTGTCGTTGCGGCGGCGATCCTGACGCGCGCGGACCGAACCCTCGACAACGGGGGCCACGATCTCGAGGTGCGAGGGGTTGAAGGCAAGTGCGATGTGCATCTCGCCGCCCGGGGTCATCAGGTTCGACGAGAAGCCCTGGTGGTACTTCACGTCACCCGAACCCGGGTAGGTCACCTTGCCCTCGAACTCGTCAAAGAGGTCTGCCGGGTTCTTGCCGAAGATGTTCACCAGTACGGCGAGTCGCCCGCGGTGCGCCATGCCAACGACAATCTCCTTTGCCCCGTAGCCGCCACCGCGCTGGACCAGTTCGTCCATCATCGGAATCAGACTCTCGCCACCCTCGAGGCCAAAGCGCTTGGCGCCCGGGTAGCGGGCTGCCAGGAACTGCTCCAGACCTTCGGCGGCGCTCAGGCGCTCGAGCAGGAGCCGCTTCACGGCGGCATCGTATTGCGGTTCGCCGCGAACTCCCTCCATGCGGGCGGCGATCCAGGTGCGCTCTTCGGTGGACACGATATGGCCGAATTCGGCACCGATAGTGCGGCTATAGGTGCGCTCCAGAGCGTCGACGATCTCACGCAGCGTGGCCTCGGCCTTGCCAATCAGTAGCGAACCGGTCTGGAACAGGGTGTCGAAATCCGCCTCGGACAACTGGTAGTAGCTGAGTTCGAGGTCGGGAACCCGCTCTCTTTGCTGCAGGCCAAGGGGATCGAGACGCGCTTTCTGGTGCCCGCGCTGGCGGTAGGCGGAGACCAGTTGCACCACCCGGACCTGCTTGCGCTCGTACTCGGTGCTGACACCGCTGCTGGCGGCCGGCGGTCGCTGCTTCTGGCGACCGAGAAGAGCGAAGTGCTCCTGCACGGTGGAGTGCGGGATATCGACGTGAGTGCCGTTCACCTGCGGCAGGCGGTCAAAGTAGTCTCGCCACTCGGCGGGGATCGCGTTGGGATCGCGCAGATAGGCCTCGTAGAGGGCCTCTACATACACGGCGTTACCGCCGGAAATATGCGAGCTGCGCCACAGCAACTCCATGATGCCTTGCTGCATGTATCCCTGCCTCGCTTCCCTGAAAACGCACGGCCGCCGAACAACGGCGCGACCGCGCGAATTCTAGACCCGCTTGCCCGCAGGCGCACTACGAATGCGTATCAGTGTGAGGATTAGCGGCAGCACAAGGCAGGCGCGGGGGGCGGATCCGGGGCGCCGAAGCGCCCCGGATGCATGGCGGTCTGGTCTCAGGTGCCCCGCTCGAGGAGCATGTTGCGGATGTGGCCGATAGCCTGCGTCGGGTTAAGACCCTTGGGGCAGACCTGCACACAGTTCTGGATGCCGTGGCAGCGGAACACGCTGTAGGGATCATCGAGATCGGCCAAACGCTCGGCCGTGGCCGTGTCGCGGCTGTCGGCGAGAAAACGGTAGGACTGGAGCAGGCCCGAGGGGCCGATAAACCGGTCCGGGTTCCACCAGAACGAGGGGCAGGCCGTGGAGCAGCAGGCACACAGCACGCACTCATACAGGCCGTCGAGCTTGGCGCGCTCCTCGGGAGTCTGCAGACGCTCGATCGCGGGTGCCGGCTGGTCGTTGATCAGCCAGGGCTTAACTTTCTCGTACTGCTGGTAGAACATCGACATGTCGACGACCAGGTCACGGATCACCGGCAACCCGGGCAGCGGCCGCAGCACCAGCCGATCCTTCTTCACGGTCTTCGACAGCGGCGTGATGCAGCCGAGTCCATTCTTGCCGTTCATATTCATGCCGTCGGAGCCACACACCCCCTCGCGGCAGGAGCGGCGATAGGTGAGCGATGGATCCTGGGCCTTCAGCAGCTCCAGAACGTCGAGGACCATGAGGTCCTTGCCGCCGGTATCCACCGCGACGTCCTGCATCCAGGGCTTGTTGTCGGTCTCGGGGTTGTAGCGATACACACTGACTTGCAACATGGACATGCCCCGCTCAGTAGGTCCTGGCCTTCGGTTTGAAGGTATCGACGGTTTTTGGCGTGAAGTTGACGCTGCGTCGACCCACCCGCTTGCCCTCGGCGAAATACAGCGAATGGCAGAGCCACTCGGCGTCGTTGCGCTCGGGGTAGTCCTCGCGGGCGTGGGCGCCACGGCTTTCGGTGCGGGCCTCGGCGGCAACCGCCGTGGACTCGGCCACCTCCAGCAGGTTCTGCAACTCCAGTATCTCCAGGCGCGCGGTGTTGAACGCGTTGGATTTGTCCGTCAGGTGGATGCCCTCGATACGCGGGCGCAGTTCCGCCAGACTTTTCACGCCGTGCTGCATCTGCGGACCGTTGCGGAAGACGCCGAAGAAGTTCTGCATGATCGTCTGCAGCTCCTTGCGCAGGCCCGCCACGCCCTCTCCCTCGGTCGAGGTGTTCAGGCGGTTCAGCCGCTGCATCGCGCGGTCGATGTCCGTCTCCGAGGCATCGCGGTAGTCGATGCCCTCGCGCAGTGCCTTCTCGATAAAAAGCCCCGAGGCGCGACCAAAAACGATGAGATCCAGCAGCGAATTCCCGCCCAGGCGGTTCGCGCCATGCACCGAAACGCAGGCCACTTCGCCGCAGGCATAAAGCCCCGGGACTACGTGATCGACGCCGTTGGCGTCCTGGGTGATCGCTTGGCCGTGGATGTTGGTAGGAATGCCGCCCATCATGTAATGACACGTCGGGACGACCGGGATGGGTTCCTTCGCTGGATCGACGTGGGCGAAGGTCTTCGCGAGCTCGCAAATCCCGGGCAAGCGCGACTCCAGCACGTCTTCACCGAGGTGATCGAGCTTCAGCAGCACATAACTGCCGTCCGGCCCACAACCGCGGCCCTCGATGATTTCCTTGATCATGGAGCGGGCCACCACGTCGCGGCCGGCGAGATCCTTGGCGTTAGGGGCGTAGCGCTCCATGAAACGTTCGCCGTTCTTGTTCAGCAGATAACCACCCTCGCCGCGGCAGCCCTCGGTGACCAGCGTGCCGGCGCCAGCGATGCCGGTGGGGTGGAACTGCCACATCTCGATGTCCTGCACCGGGACGCCGGCGCGTAGCGCCATGCCCATCCCGTCGCCGGTGTTGATATGCGCATTGGTGGTGGATGCGTAGATGCGCCCTGCGCCGCCGGTGGCGAAGACCGTTGCGCGCGACTTCACGAACACCGTCTCCCCCGTCTCGATGCAGATCGCGATAACACCGACGATCACGCCGTCCTGATTGCTCACGAGATCGACCGCGAACCACTCGTTCAGGAAGGTGGTCTTGTTGGCGAGGTTCGCCTGGTGGAGCGTGTGCAGGAGCGCGTGCCCGGTACGGTCGGCAGCCGCGCAGGTGCGCGCAGCCTGACCGCCCTCGCCGTAGTTCTTGCTCTGGCCACCGAAGGGACGCTGGTAGATCCGGCCATCCTCGGTGCGCGAGAACGGCAACCCGAGGTGCTCCATCTCGTACACGGCCTCGGGACCCACCGAACACATGTACTCGATCGCGTCCTGGTCGCCGATGTAGTCAGAGCCCTTGACGGTGTCATACATATGCCAGCGCCAATCGTCATCGGGATCAGCACTGGCGATGGCGCAGGTGATGCCGCCCTGGGCCGAGACGGTATGGGAGCGAGTCGGGAACACCTTGGAGATCACCGCCGTGCGGTAACCTGACTGCGAGAGTTGCAGCGCCGCGCGCATGCCGGCCCCCCCGCCGCCCACAATGACGCCGTCAAAACTGATGGTACGGATTTTGGACATCGCTCAATTGCCCCACAGGATCTGGACACCCCAGACCACGTACGCGAAAAGCACAAGGGCGTAGGCGCCCTGGAAAAGAATGCGAATGGTGTTGGCCTTGCTGCCGATCATACGTACGGTGAGGTAATCGGTGCTGACCGACCACAAACCGATCCATGCATGCGCCCCCACGGACAGCAGCGCCATCAGGCTGAACACCTTCATCGGCGTGGTGCCCATGAACCCCGACCACGTGGCAAAGTTGAGCCGCGGGTGCAGCAGCAGGAAAGAGCCGACGCACAAGGTATAGGTGAGCAGGATAACCGCCGTGAAGCGCTGCAGCAGCCAGTCGGAGAGGCCGCTGCGACCAAAACTAGTAACTGTGGTTACCATAGCCAGAACCCCGCAGCGATGATGAGAACAGCAGACACAACAAAGATCACACGGGCGCCGCGGAGACCCCCCTCGAGGGTCTCGCCGACGCCAAGATCCATGACAAGATGTCTTACGCCGGCCACTGCGTGGTAGATCAGACCTGCCAGCACCACCCAGATCACCAGACGCGCGACAGGAGACCCCAGGATCTCGGCGGCGCGGCCAAAACTGGCTTCGCTGCCGAGCGAGAGGTCGAGCAGGTACAGCAGGACCGCGATGGCGGCGACCAGGAAGACGCCCGAGATCCGGTGCAGGATCGAGGCCTTGGCCGTCACCGGCAGGCTGATCGTGCCGAGATCAAGGTTAACGGGACGGGGTTTGCTCATGGCGGCGAGTGCCTCCTGAAAAGGTTGGGGAACGGAACTGCAGTTGCCCGAAAAACGGGCGTGAGTATAGAAAGTAGCCCCCCCGATTACAAACCCGCTTGCTTGAACGACCGTGCCACCCGCTCGCGCGCGCGCAGCACGGCCACTGGCGGTTTGACAATGCCTCCGACGCGTCGATAAAGTCCCGCCCTGTTTGCCGTCCGGCACGGTTCGAGGAGTAACTCAGTTATGACTGCCAGGAAAGCCACCCTTACCGTAGACGGCAACCCGACAACGCTGGAGCTCCCGGTACACGCGGGCACCATCGGCCCCGATGTCATCGACGTGCAGAGCCTCGTGGGGAAGGGCTACTTCACCTTCGATCCGGGCTTCATGTCGACGGCCTCCTGCGAGAGCAAGATCACCTATATCGACGGCGACAAGGGCGTGCTGCTGCACCGCGGTTACCCCATCGAGCAGCTGGCCGAGAAGTCCGATTACCTGGAAGTCTGCTATCTGCTGCTGTACGGCGAGCTGCCCACCGCCACTGAAAAGCAGCATTTCGTCCGCACCGTCATGCGCCACACGATGGTCCACGAGCAGCTGCAGTTTTTCTATCGCGGCTTCCGCCGTGACGCGCACCCGATGGCGATCATGTGCGGCGTGGTTGGCGCGCTATCTGCCTTCTACCACGATGCGCTCAACATCACCGACGAGGCCCATCGCGAGGTCGCGGCATTCCGGCTGATCGCCAAGATGCCAACCCTTGCGGCGATGAGCTACAAGTACTCGATCGGCATGCCTTTCATGTATCCGGACAATTCGCTCGACTACGCGTCGAATTTCCTCCACATGATGTTCGGCAACCCCTGCGAGACGACCAAGGTGAACCCGGTGCTCGCCAAGGCGATGGACCGCATCTTCTTGCTGCACGCCGACCACGAACAGAACGCCTCCACCTCGGCCGTGCGCCTGACTGGCTCCACCGGCGCCAATCCCTTCGCCTGCATCGCGGCGGGCATCGCAGCACTGTGGGGCCCCGCCCACGGCGGCGCCAACGAGGCCGTGCTCGATATGCTCGAGGAAATCGGCGATGAGTCGCGCATCCCGGAGTACATTGCCCGCGCCAAGGACAAGAACGACCCCTTCCGCCTGATGGGCTTCGGGCACCGCGTTTACAAGAACTTCGATCCGCGCGCCAAGGTCATGAAACAGACCTGCGACGAAGTGCTTTCAGAGTTGGGCCTGGAAAACGATCCGCTGCTCAGGATCGCCAAGGCACTCGAGCGCATAGCCACCGAGGACGAGTACTTCATACAGAAGAAACTCTACCCGAACGTCGATTTCTACTCGGGAATCATCCTGAAGGCGATCGGCATACCCAAGCAGATGTACACCGTGATCTTCGCCACCGGGCGTACCATCGGCTGGATCGCGCACTGGCACGAGATGATCAGCGCCAGCTACAAGATCGGCCGTCCGCGGCAGCTCTACACCGGCGCACCGCAGCGCGATTTCGCCGCTATTGACAAGCGCGGCTAATCGAAAAGCGCGGCTAATCGAAAAGCGCGGCTAATCGACAAGGCGCGGCTAATCGACAAGAGCGGCTGAGCACAGCTCCCCGGCGAAGGGGAGCGCTGGGCGCTCAGCTCCAGCTTCGCACCGCGGACTCGATGCTCTCGAGTCCTTCGTGGCGCAAGTCCTTGCCTTTAGCCATATAGAACACGTACTCGGCAATGTTGCGCGCGTGATCGCCGATGCGCTCGAGCGATCGCAATGCCCACATGATGTTCATCACGCGCGAGATCGACCGCGGATCTTCCATCATGTACGTGACGAGCTCACGGGTGGCGGATTTGTATTCCCGATCGACGTCCTTGTCCCGACGGACCACGCCGAGCGCTGCCTCGACATCCAGGCGGGTCATGGCGTCGAGCGCGATGTGGAGCATGGTAACCACCTCGGCGCCGATATGGCGCAGCTCGTGGTAGCCGCGCGGCGAGGGTCCTTCCTCGGTGAGCTTGAGGGCGAGCTTGGCTATTTTCTTCGCCTCGTCACCCACGCGCTCGAGATCGCGCACGGTCTTGATCAGCGCCAACACGGTGCGCAGGTCGGACGCGGCGGGCTGGCGCTTCACCAGAATGCGGGTGGCCTCGTCATCGACCGAAACCTCCATCCGATTCACCTCGCGCTCCCGCGCCAGCACTTCGTCGGCGCGCTGGCTGTCAGCCTCGATGATGGCGTGCAGGGCGTCGACGATCTGTCGCTCCACCAGGCCGCCCATCGAAAGCACATGCCCTTTGATCGCGCCGAGATCGGCATCGAATTGCTGCGAGATATGGTCCATCCGCGGATTCCTGCAGAGCGAAGATGACGGGCTACGTCAGCCCTTGCTTAGCCTACAGCAGCGATGCGCACGCTGACACCGGACTCGAGGCGTTCGAGCGGAAAACGGCACCGGAAAGTGCTGCCCACGCCTCGCCGGCTTTCGACCTGCAAGTCGCCGCCCAGTCGGATCAGGGCGTGCTTGACGATGGCAAGCCCCAGCCCCGTCCCGCCACGCTCCGCGGAGCGGCTCTTCTCTACCCGGTAGAAGCGCTCGGTGAGCCGGGGAATGTGCACCGGATCGATGCCGATGCCGTCATCGCCCACGCTGAACACCAGGTGATCGCCCTCGACGCCAAAACCCACTGCGATATGGCCGCCGCTCGAGCTGTATTTCACGGCGTTGAACAGGAGGTTGAAGAAAATGGACTCGGCCTCGATGCGACTGGCGCGGAACCGCAGTGCCGGGTCGCACGCAAGCGTGATCGTTCGCTCGCCCACGCAAGCCGCTAGGGCGTTCTCCCGGATCGACTCCAGCATCGCGCAGGCGGCGATGGACTCCTCGGCCTCGTGATCGGGCTCATCGTCGTTCTCGAGCTGCGAGAGCAGCAGGAGATCCTTCAGCAGGTTCTCCATGCGCGCGGCCTGCTGGCGCATCTGCCCCAGCACCTTGTTGATGAGCGGCGAGTCATCGAGCAGATCGGCAAGGGTGTCCACGTAACCGGCAATCACCGTGAGCGGAGTGCGTAGCTCATGCGATATGTTGCCAACGAAGTCCTGGCGGATGGTCTCCAGACGCTTCATGGCCGAGAGGTCACGGACGAAAAGCACCGTGCTGGCCTCGCCGAAATCAGCGGCCTGCAATTGCAGCGTGAGGGCGCGGGCATCCGGGATCGTGAACTCGAATTCCCGCTCCCGGTCGCCTTCATCAAGGAACGCTTCGAAACCCGGGTAGCGCAACAGGTTGGCCACCTGCTGACCCCGGTCTTCGGGAAAGCGCAGCCCCAGCAGGCGCTTGGCGGCCGGATTGCACCACTCGATCGCGCGTGCGGCATCGAGGATCACGATGCCATCGCGCAAGGCCGAGAATGACTCGCGGAAACGCGCGACCTGCGCCTCGCCATCGGCGATGTCCTCGAGCAGACGTCTCTGGATGATCTTCATGCGATTGCCTATCTCGCCGAGCGGCCCACCGAGGGCCGGCGGCTCGACACCTCTGGAGTTCCCCTCCAGCCAGCGCGCGAGCGCACGTACTCGCCGCGCGCAGATACCAACGTAAACAGCGAGTGCCAGCGCGATACCCGGCCACACATCGCCGAGCCAGTAGCCTCCCGCAGCGCCGGCGGCGAGCAGCAACCCGAGCAGGGGAGCATCACCCGATGGGTAGCGGCCGGGCATGTCAATCGCCGGAGACCTGACCGGAGAACCGGTAACCGGTACCCCGCACCGTCTGGATGAAGGTACCGAAATCAGTCTGCCCGGGCGCGGCCGGCTCGAGCGCCTTGCGCAGGCGCCGCACATGCACATCCACCGTACGCTCATCGATATAGACGTTGGCGCCCCAGACGTTGTCCAGTAGCTGGGAGCGGGAATAGGCGCGCTCGGGGTGGGTCATGAGGAACTGCAGCAGGCGGAACTCCGTGGGCCCCATGGTGAGTGCCCGCCCGTCGGCATGAACCCGGTGGGCGAGCGGGTCGAGTTTCAGGCCGCCCATCTCGACCACCGCCTCCTCCTCGGGCGTCGCCACGCGGCGTAGCAGGGCCCGGATCCGTGCTATGAGTTCGCGGGGGGAAAACGGCTTGGTCACGTAGTCATCGGCCCCGCCATCGAGTCCCTGCACCCGATTGCCCTCCTCGACGCGGGCCGTGAGCATGATCACCGGAATCTCCGCCGTCATCTCGTCCTTGCGCAGGCGCCGCAGGAGTTCGAAGCCATTGGTCTCGGGCATCATCCAGTCGAGCAGGACAATGTCGGGCCGGACATCGAGGATGATTCCGTGGGCCTCACGGGCATTGGCGGCCTGATAGACGCGGAAGCCGGCAAGCTCCAACGACAGTTGCACCATGTCGCGGATGGAGACTTCATCGTCCACGATCAGCACGGTCTGCTTGTCGGTCATCGCCGTTCTCATGACACACCACTTTTGGGGTATTAGCGGCATTGAAAGACAGAATTGTGACACTCAGGTTAATTATTGATCGTCGCGTGTCAGAAGGTACAGCCTGTGAGGCGGCTTACCGCCCCGAAAATCGGGATCAATGCTCGGCTCGGTAATGTCTCTGACATCCAGGCCGGCCAGCGCCTCGGCATCGAGCCTGAAACTGCGCCGGTTGGTCGAAAAGTAGAGGCTGCCGCCCGGGGCAAGCTGCGCCAGTGCCGCGCGCAGCAGCGCCACGTGATCGCGCTGGATATCGAGCGTGCCCTCCATACGCGCCGAGTTGGAGAAGGACGGCGGATCGAGGAACACGATGTCCCACTGCCCCTGCGGCTCTGCCAGCCATTGCAGGCAGTCGGCCCGGACGCAGACATGCGCAGGTGCTCCGAAGCCGTTCAGCGCGAGATTCTCAGCTGCCCAGTCGAGATAGGTGGCCGACATGTCGACGCTGGTGGTCGCGCGAGCCCCCCCCAGCGCGGCGAAAACGCTCACCGCGCCGGTGTAGGCGAAGAGGTTCAGGAAACGCTTGCCGCCAGCGCGCTCGGCAATCATCCGCCGCAACGGCCGGTGATCCAGGAACAGCCCGGTATCGAGGTAGTCGTGCAGGTTCACCAGCAGCCTGGCCGGACCTTCTCGCACCTGCAGCATCTGCCGCTGGGCGTCGAGCCGCGTGTACTGCTCGCGCCCGCGCTGCCGGGAGCGGGTTTTCAGCACGATCCGGGACGCCGGCGTGTCGAGCGCCACCGCCACCGCCGCGCGCACCTCCTGCAGACGCTCGCGAGCGCGCGCCGGGTCGATGGTGGCGGGTGGTGCGTACTCGGCCACATGCAGCCATTGGCCATAGCGATCCACTGCCACGGCGTACTCCGGAATGTCGGCATCGTAGATGCGGTAACACTCGGGCGCCTGGGAGGAGAGCCAGCCGCGCAGCCGGCGCAAATTCTTGCGCAGCCGATTGGCGAGCATCTCCGCGCCGGGCGTGAGTGCTATCTCCGCGGGGGCCACCACGGGGGCCGCGCCTTCGGCCCCGGGAGGCGACGACGCGCGCGCCCGGCGCGCATCGCGCCCCTCGCCGCGGGGCTCCCGCACCAGCAGCCGGCAGTCGAGCGGACCGTTACGGAAGCGGTAAACCCGTGCGGCGCGCAGACCGAGGCTATCGGCCAGTTCGTTCTCGGGCGCGAGCACCGCCACGCGCCAGTCGGCGAACTCCTCACGGCACAGGGTGCCCAGACGCTCGTAGAGCTGGCGCAGCGCCGCTAACGATGCCGCACCCAGGCGCTCCCCGTAGGGCGGGTTGCAGACCAGCAAGCCGCGCTCGCAGCCGACCAGCGCGGCAGGCCTGCCCTGCGACGGCAACTCGGCCACGTCGAAACTGAGCTTTCCCTCGAAGCCTGCGAGGCGCACATTGCCCGCGGCAATGGCGATCACCGCGGCATCGTGGTCCGCCCCCACCACCGCCCCGAGTCCCGGGGTACCCGCCAGTCGGGAGGCGCGGGTTTCTTCGCGCAGTCGCACGAACAGGTTCCAGTCGTGTCCCAGCCATTGCGGCGAGCCCCAGTCGCGGAATTCGCCGGGGGCGGCACCCGAGGCAATCGATGCGCCCTCGATCAGCAGTGTTCCCGAGCCGCACAAGGGATCGAAGAGCGCCGCGCCTTCCGCGGCCAGCGCCGGCCAGCCGGCCCGCAGCAGCACGGCAGCGGCCAGGTTCTCGCGCAGGGGGGCGGTACCCGCGGCGGCCCGGTAACCGCGCCGGTGCGCAGGCCCGGAGAGGTCGATCCCCAGACTCACGCGCTCGCGATGCAGGCGCGCCACCAACCGCAAGCCGGGGGCATCGAGGTCAACCCCGGGGCGCATGCCGCGCAGGGCCCGCAGTCGGTCGACCACGCCATCCTTGACGCGGCGGGCACCATAGAGGGTGTGGCGCAGCGCATCGGAAGTGCCGATAAAATCCACCGCGAGCGTTGATTCATCGGGGAAATGCTCTTCCCACGGCAGATCCATGATGCCGGCGTGCAGTTGCGCTTCGTCGCGGGCGGGGATGTCAGCGAGCACCAGCAGTATCCTGCCGGCTACGCGGGACCACAGGCAGGCGCGGTAGGCGTCCTCCAGATCCCCTGTGAACACCGCACCGCCAGCCGTGGCACGGGGATCGGCAATGCCCCCCGCGCGCAGGTCCGCTACCAGCAGTTCCTCGAGGCCGCGCGGCGCGGTCGCGAAAAACTCCTTATGCCGCTTTCTGCTATCCACACCCATGAATATCCCGAATCGGTCTTCGACAGTACGCCCTCATTTTGCTGTTATCCGTCTTGCGCGCACAGGCGCGACGCTCCCAAGGAATACCGCTAAGGTCATGAGGTAGCAAATGAAGCGAGTCAGACGCAGCATGGACTCCAGAGTGTTCAACCGCGGTTACCACTGCGGCTCCACCGGGCGGTCGCAAGACACCTGCCCGCACGAGAAACCCGAGCACCGCGCCAACTGGCTGGCGGGATGGCGGGCTGGCCGCAGCCACTGGCTGTCCGGGCTGACGGGCGTTGCCGGACTGCAACTAGCCCCGATGTAAGGCTCCTGTGTAGGCCTTCCTGCACGGCAAAACTAGGTGCACCGCAAAACTAGGTGCACCGCAAAACTGGCGGCACCGCTGCAGGCCGCGAGGCTGCGCTCAGGGAGGTCAGCCCGACGCACGCCGCCGGCTTAGCTCGGGGAGGCTGCGGATCGCCACGGCGTACATCGCGTACTCGCGTACGGTGGCGGCACCGATCGCATCCAGCGTGCTGCGCCAGCGCTGCACGGCGTGGGACTGGGCGTTCATCCAGCGGCTGAGCACAGCACCCGGATCGTCGTCACCGGCGCCGCCTGCCACCCAGGCTAAGACCTCGCGCACTTGCCAGTCGAGTTCGTCGAGGAATGACTCCCGTGCGAGGGACTCCCAGTGGCTGCTCACGGGCAGTGCCGAGAGCTGCTTGCCGAATCCGTAAAAGCCGAGGCTGTCATTCAGCGCAAAGCTGATGGCCGCCGTGGTGCGCACCGGAACATTGCCGCTCATTGCTGCATCCACGATACCCAGCGCTGCGATCTCCATCGCGGAACCGGCCAGCGTCGCCGCAAGCTCTGCAGGCAACCCCGCCTCCAACAGATCGGCCCGACGCGCCTCCCAGGCTGCCCGCTGTTCCCCTGCCAGTAAGGCCGGCATGCATTCCCGCACCTCCCCCACACGCTCACGGAAGGACTCTGCGAGGGCCTGCGGGCTCCAGCCCTCGCCGCGATTGCGGATGAACCAGCGCGTTCCCAGCCGAGCGAGCCGCTGCAGGTCGGCGAGCACCTCCAGTTGTGAGGCTGCCGCGACCCGGTTATCCAGTGCCTGGACCTCTTGCCAGAGCCGCGGCAGGTCGAAGACCTCGCGAGTGACCACGCAGGCGCGCACGATGGCCGCAGGCTCCGCGCCCGTCGACTGCTGCAGGCTTGCCACGAAAGTGATCCCCATGAAGTCGACAACATCGTTGGCGAGTTGCGTGGCAACGATCTGCCGTCGCAGCGTGTGGGCGTACATCGCATCACGGAAACGCCGCGCCAGCACACGCGGGAAAGCCGACTCGATGGCGGTGGCGAGATAGTCATCCTCCGGCACATCGCCGGCGAGGAGATCGAGCTTCAGCTGCCCCTTCACGTAGCAGGCAAGCACCGCGAGCTCCGGACGGGTGAGCGCGCGGCCGCGCTGTGCCCGTTCGAGGAGCGCCTCGTCCGAAGGCAGGAACTCGAGGCTGCGGTCCAGAACACCGCGCGCCTCGAGTGTGCTGATCAGCGCACGGTACTCGGGCCCGCGCCGCAGCGCTTCGCGGGCCGCGAGACTGATCAGCTGGCTCTGGCGGTAATTGTGGGCGAGGACGAGCGCCGCAACTTCCTCGCGCATCTCCTCGAGGAGTTCCGCACGCCGATACCCCGTCATGTCGCCAGCGGCCACCACCCGATCGAGCAGGATCTTGATGTTCACCTCGTGATCAGAGCAGTCAACGCCGCCGGAATTGTCGATGAAATCGGTGTTGCAGGCGCCACCCCTGGCAGCGAATTCGACGCGTGCCAGCTGCGTCATGCCGAGATTGCCACCCTCCCCCACCACGCGGGCGCGCAGAGCGGTGGCGTCGATCCGCAGCGCGTCATTGGCCTTGTCACCGGCGTCGGCGTGGCTCTCGCGCGATGACTTCACGTAGGTGCCGATGCCGCCGAACCACAGCAGATCCACCGGAGCCGCCAGGACTGCCGATATCAGCTCCGCAGGCGTCAGCTGCATGGCATCGCTACCGAGCGCACGACGCATCTCCGGCGTCAGAAAAATGGACTTCGCCGAGCGCGGAAACACGCCTCCGCCGGTGGATATCAACGCCCCGTCGTAGTCGGCCCAGCTCGAGCGCGGCAAGGCAAAAAGCCGCTCGCGCTCGCGGAAACTGCGCTCGGGATCGGGATCGGGATCCACGAAAATGTGGCGGTGATCAAAGGCCGCAATCAGCCGCGCGGCGCGCGCGCGCAGCAGCCCGTTGCCGAAGACATCGCCAGACATGTCGCCAATACCGGCAACGGTGAATGCCGTGCGCTCCACATCAACGCCGAGCTCGCGGAAATGCCGCTCAACCGATACCCAGGCACCGCGGGCCGTGATGGCCATCTTCTTGTGGTCGTAGCCCACGCTGCCGCCCGAGGCGAAAGCATCCCGCAGCCAGAAGCCGCTGGCGGCGGCGAGTTCATTGGCGATGTCGGAAAAACTGGCTGTGCCCTTGTCGGCAGCGACCACGAGGTAGGGATCGGGGGCGTCATGGCACACCACATCCCGTGGCGCCACCGTGGCCCCGTCGACCACGTTGTCCGTGAGATCAAGCATGGACTGGACGAAAATCCGGTAACAGGCGATGCCTTCGGCCTGCACGTCGTCGCGGCTCATATCCGGACGCAGGAGCCGCGGCACGAAACCACCCTTGGCACCGACGGGCACGATCACCGCGTTCTTGACCTGCTGGGCCTTCACCAGTCCCAGCACCTCGGTGCGAAAGTCCTCGGCGCGGTCAGACCAGCGCAAGCCACCCCGCGCCACCGGACCGCGCCGCAGGTGCACGCCCTCGACACGCGGCGAGCTCAGCCAGATCTCGAACACCGGTACCGGACGCGGCATGGCGGGCACTGCCGCGCAATCGAATTTGAACGACACAGCATCGCCAGACAGGGTGGGATGGGGCGGGCGGTAGAACCCGGTGCGCAGCGTTGCCAACACCAGCGCCAGCACGTTGCGCAGCACCTGATCCTCGTTCAGCTGTGCGACCGCCTCCAGCGACTCGCGGATGCCCGCCGCGAGTTCGTCGCAGGCATCCTGCCGACGCCCAAGAGCGAGGCCGGTCGCCGGATCGAAACGCACGCGGAAGAGCGCCATGAGTGCGCGTGCGATGCCCGGGTGACGCACCAGCGTCTCGGCAATAAAATCCTGCGATACGGCGTGCCGAAGCTGCTTCATGTAGTGGCCGTACGCCCGCCAGACCGCGGCCTCGCGCCAGCCCAGCCCGGCAGCGGCGACGAGACGGTTGTAGGCGTCGTTCTCGGCGCAGCCATTAATCACGGCGAGAAAGGCCGCCTCGATGCGTGGACCCGACCGGCGCACGTCAAACGGCGTGCCCTCGCGCAGTGCAACTCCCACGTCGTGGATCCACAGCTCACGAGCATCGGCTCGCCTGATGCGGTAGGGACGCTCGGCGATCACCTGCATCCCGAGGTTCTCGAAGATCGGCACGACTTCGGAGAGAGTCACCGCCCGCTCGCAATTGTAGATACGGATGTGCAGTTGTCCGTCGGGCTCACGGATGCTGCGGTAGATGTGCACACCAAGACTCGCGGCGGTTTCCAGTTCGTCGATCTTGCGGATATCGGCGACTGCCATCGGCAGTTCCGTATCATCGCGGTAAGCCGCTGGAAAGGCCTCGGCGTAATTAGCGAGGAAAGTCGCGCCACGCTCCTCGCCAAAGGCCTTCAGGAGGACCTCCTCGAGCTGATCCTTCCAGCACTGCGCCACGCGACTGATGAGCGACTCCAGTTCCTGCACGTCCCAGTCGCCCCGCGAATCCGGCCCGAGGCGCATCACGAAGTGGGTCCGCACCAGCACCGACTCGGAAAACACCGTGGTGAACTCGGATTCGACCGCGCCCAGCGCAGCGGCCAGCAGTTGCTCGATCTTCACCCGTAATTCGGTGCGATATACGTCCCGCGGCCAGTAGAGCAGACACGACGCGAAGCGGCGGCGACGGTCGGTGCGCACGAAGAGCCGCACCTTGCGGCGCTCCTGTATGTGGAAGATGCGCATCGCGGTGGCAAAGAGCGTTGCGGTATCGCTCTGGAAAAGCTCATCGCGCGGCAGGATGGCCAGCACGCGCTCTAGCGAGCGGCGACGGTGGCTGCTCTCCTCGGGGTGCGAGCGCTCGATCACGGCAGCGACCTTGCGCCTCACGATGGGAATGCGCCCGGGCTCGGTGGTGTAGACCGCCGCGGTGAAAAGCCCGAGGAAGGCATGCTGCCCGACGATGCGCCCTGCGGCGTCGAAACAGCTGAGCACCACGTAATCGGGGTAGACGAAACGGTGGACGCGCGAGCGGCGCGTGGATTTGAAAAACAGGATCTGCCCGTCTGCTCGCACAGCACCCTCGGCGATCTCCTGCCCGAGGTACTCCGGCGCAGCCGAGAAGTGCCTACGCAGCAGCCCGAGCCGGGAATCCGCAACGCGGCTCACGTGCGCACTGCCAGCCCGCCAGTCGACGAGCAGCGCCTCGTAGCCGAGAAAAGTGAAGTTGTCATCGAGCAGCCACTCGAGCAGCGCGCGATTCTCCGCCCGGTCCGGCCCCGCGACCGGTGCGGAGAAGGTTTCGTAGCTGGCGACCAGGGCGCTCACCTGTGCACGCATCGCCTCGACATCCGCAACGACCACCTGCACATCGCCGATGACTGCCGCGAGCGCCGCACCAAGCTCCGCGAGCCGCGCCTCATCGGCGGTGCGCGATATCTCCATGTACACCAGCGCCTCGCGCTCGCGCATGCCCGCAGCAGGCACGGTGGCGGGAAACACGTGTAGCAGCGTGTTGCCGGCATCACGCTCGACGGTGAGATCGGAGCTCGCGAGGAGATGAATGACGAGGTTGCGACGGTCGAGTTCGAGACGCAGGGACTCGGCGACAAACGGCATGCCCTCGGCAAGCACCAGCACCGAGGTGTGCGAGGAGGTCCAGCCATGCTGGCCGAACACCGGGTTGAAAAAGATGATCTTGGGCTCGCGGCGGTCCCAGTGGTGCAGGAATTCCCAGACGAAAGCGATGGTGGCGCGGACCTCAGCCGGGCGACGCCCAGCGAGGTCCTCGATGTCCATGCCCGCCAGGACCTCCGCTGCGAAACTGCGCAACTCCGGCTCCTCCCGCTCGCCCGGATGGCGATCCATCTCCCGGAGCAGCAGTTCGAGGTAGCGATCCTTGCTCTGCTGGCTGTCGTTCATGACTGGCCCACCGTGAGAGTTCGGTGCGTATTTCCCGCGTCGGGCAGGCGCGCATCGGGGAGGGCAGGATACTATGGAAGCCCGGGGCCGCGCAGCGGTCCAAGGCCCGCCATCTGACCAGGAATCTAACAGCCGTGACTGACAGCAGCAGGAATTTTGCGGAACTCGGACGCTGGCTCGAGGGCAGGGTCGTCGGGCAGGAAGCACTGGTGGAGAGCTTGCTCATCGCCCTTCTGGCAGATGGTCACCTGCTGGTCGAGGGTGCTCCGGGGCTCGCCAAGACGCGCGCCATCCGCGAACTCGCGCGGGCCGTGGAGGGCGACTTCCAGCGCATCCAGTTCACCCCCGACCTGCTGCCGGGCGATGTGACCGGAACCGAGGTTTACCGGCCGGAAGATGGCAGTTTCCGCTTCCAGCGCGGCCCGATATTCCACAACCTGGTACTCGCCGACGAGATCAATCGCGCACCCGCCAAGGTGCAGTCGGCCCTCCTCGAGGCCATGGCCGAGCGGCAAGTCAGCGTGGGTGGCGTGACGCACCTCCTGCCGCCGCTGTTCCTGGTGATGGCAACCCAGAACCCCATCGAGCATGAGGGTACCTATTCCCTGCCCGAGGCACAGCTCGACCGCTTCCTGCTGCACGTGCGCGTTGGCTACCCGGCCCGCGAGGCCGAACGCGAGATCCTGCGCATCGCACGCAGCGAGGCGATCGGCGGCACCGGCGAGGCGCCGCCTGCCATCACCCAGGCGAGCCTCTTCGCCGCACGTCGCGAACTCCTCGCACTGCATATGGCACCGAGCGTCGAGGAATACCTCATACAGCTAGCCCTCGCAACACGCGAATCCCCCGCCCTCGCCCGCTGGCTGGAGTACGGCGTCAGCCCGCGCGGCACCATCGCCCTCGATCGCTGCGCGCGCGCGCACGCATGGCTTGCCGGACGCGATTTTGTAGGCCCGGACAACGTGCAGGCCGTGCTTCATGACGTGTTCAGGCACCGACTGATTCCGGGCTTTGACGCCGAGGCAGCCGGCATGAGCACGGATGCCATCATCGATGAACTGCTCGGGCTGGTACCGGTCGGCTGATATCCATGAGCGGAACACACACCCCCGCCCGCGGACCCGCCGCAGCAACCGGCGTCCGCTGCAGCCTGCAGGAATTAATGCTACTGCGTACCGGCGCTTCCGCTATCGATCTTGCGACACCACGCCCCGCATCGCGCGCGACCGGCACCGGGGCGCCCAGTCGCCAGCGGGGTCGCGGCCTGGAGTTCGAGGAAGTGCGTGCTTACGCGGCGGGCGATGACGTGCGCACCATCGACTGGCGGGTGAGTGCGCGCACCGGCAGGCCTCACACGCGTCTCTTCCGCGCCGAGCGCGAGCGCCCTGTCCACGTTCTGCTCGACCAGCGCACGCCGATGTTCTTCGGCACCCGCAGCTGCATGAAATCCGTGCAGGCTGCGCATGCTGCGGCACTGGTAGCGTGGGCGGCCCTTGCCGGGGGTGATCGTCTCGGCGGACAAATCCTGGTCGACGCTGGTCACCACGAGTCCAAGCCGCGGCGCAGCCGTCGAGCCGTGCTGGAATTCCTCCGGCTGGCGATCGAGGCCAACGCCCGCCTCGGGCCGGCGGCATCACCGCGCGCGAACAGTGCCACGCTGGGTTCGGCGCTCGAGGGCTTGCGGCGGGTGGCCCGCCCGGGCGCGCTGCTCGTGGTCGTGAGTGATTTCCACGACTGGGATGAGAACTGCTCGGTGCAACTGCGCCTGCTTGCACGCCACATGGAGTTGCACGGGCTGCGCGTGCACGATCCGATGGAGGAGTCGCTACCACAAGCAGGCATGGCGCTCTTCAGCGACGGCGCGCTGCAACTGCTCGCGGATACCGGCTCCCGGGCGTTGCGCGATGGCTTCGAGCGGCGCTCGCGAGAGCACCGGGAGCGGCTCGAGCTGGCATTCCGCAGCAGCGGCGCCCGGCTCACACCACTGGTGACCGGCAGCAGCGCCGCAGAGGTACTGGGTCGCTGCTACACGCGCAGGCCCGGCGCATGAACCCCGATCCACTGGCCGCATTGCATCCCCTGCACCTGCCCGAGGCAGTTAGCTGGTGGCCGCCGGCACCACTCTGGTGGCTGCTTGCCGTGCTGACTCTGATGATCCTGGCCATGGGAATTCGTGCGCTGCGCTCACTCGTTGGGCGCAACGTTTATCGTCGCAGGGCCGCGCAGGAACTGGGTGCCGCTCTGAATGCATGGAGGAAGTCAGACGACTCCGGCGCCTTCGCCGCGACCGCATCGACCATCCTCCGCCGGGCTGCCCTCTGCCGCTACCCGCGCCCGCGCGTGGCACCGCTACACGGCAAGGCCTGGCTCGAGTTCCTCGATCACAGCGGGCGCATGGCGGAATTTGCGAACGGTCCGGGCAGCGTGATCGGCGAATCCGTCTACAGTGCGGCGCCGGCCTGCGACCCGCCGGCACTGGAGCGACTCTGCCGGCGCTGGCTGCGGAGGCACCGGTGATCGATTTCCAGCTGCCGTGGGTGATCGTCGCGCTGCCCCTGCCGTGGTTGCTGCGCAGGGTGCTGCCACCGGCGCGCGGAAGTGTGCCTGCACTGTATTTCCCCTCCACGGCGGGTGTCGCGGGCCTCGGCCACCAGAGCCGCTCACCTACCCTAAGGCGCGCGCGAATGGGCTTGCTGTGGCTGCTCTGGCTGCTGCTGGTGCTGGCCGCAACCGGACCACGTTGGCTCGGCGCCGAGGTATCGCTGCCCGCCTCCGGGCGGGATCTCATGCTGGCGATAGATATTTCCGCGAGCATGGAAACCGCCGATCTCGAGCTCGGTGGCCGTCCCGCCGATCGACTGAGCGTCGTGAAGTCGGTGGCCGGCGAGTTCCTGCGCCGTCGCGACGGCGACCGGGTCGGGTTGATACTTTTCGGCTCCAGCGCACACCTGCAGGCGCCGCTCACCTTCGACCGTCCGACGGTGAGCCGGCTGCTTGAGGAAGCGCAGATCGGTTTTGCCGGTCGCAACACCGCGATCGGCGACGCGCTGGCCATCGCGGTAAAGCGCCTGCGCGATCGCCCGGAAGGCAGCCGCGTACTTATTCTCATGACCGATGGCGCCAATACCGCCGGCGAGATTCCCCCGCGTGAGGCCGCCGATCTGGCCGCGCGATCGGGGCTGCGCATCTACACGATCGGCATCGGTGCCGAGAGCATGGAGTTGCCCGGCCTGCTGGGCGGCATGTTCGGATCGCGACGCATCAACCCCTCGGCGGATCTGGACGAGGACACGCTCTCCCACATCGCCACCATCAGCGGCGGACGCTTCTTCCGCGCACGTGACCGGCAGGAACTCGAATCCATCTACGCCGAACTCGACCGTCTCGAACCCGTCGCGCAAGAGGCCGACACCCGCCGCCCCATGAGCTCGCTCGCGCACTGGCCACTGGGGGCCGCATTCCTCGCCACCGTGCTGATCACGCTCGGCACCCTGCGCGGACACCTCAGCCCGGGCAACCGTCGCGGAGCGCCACGATGAGCACGCTGCTTCAGGACTTTCATTTCCTGCGACCGCTCTGGCTCATTGCCTTGCCGCCAGCGCTGCTTCTCGCCTGGTGGAGCCTGCGCCGGAGCAACGGATCGGCGGCGCTTGCCCGGGTGATAGAGCCGCGACTTCTCGCGGCGCTGCTCCTTCCGCAAACGATTCGCCTCAGCGCCCTTCCGCTCGCTCTGCTGGCTGCAGGCTGGACACTCGCCGTACTCGGGCTCGCGGGCCCGGCCTGGGAACGGCTGCCGGAACCGGTCCATCGCCGCGGCGATGCCTTGGTGATCGCACTGGATATGAGCGACTCGATGCAGGCGGCGGACCTGCCGCCCTCGCGGCTCGCACGTGCACGGTTCAAGTTGACCGATCTGCTGGCAACCCGGCGCGATGCCTACACAGCCCTGATCGCCTATGCCGGGGATGCGCACGTGGTGACGCCGCTTTCGGACGACACCGGCACCCTGAGCGCGATGCTCCCGGCCCTGGACCCGGCCATCATGCCGGTGCCGGGCAGCGATCCGGTGGCAGCGGTTCGGCTTGCGCTCGCGTTGCTGGAGGGCGCCGGCAGCAGCGACGGTCGCGTGCTGCTCGCAACAGACGCCCTCACCGCCGCACACGGGCGCGACATCGCCAAGCTGTTGCGCGATCGCGGTATCTCGCTGGCGGTGCTCGCGGTGGGCACGCGCGAGGGTGCGCCGGTGGCTTTGCCCGGAGGAGGTTTCGCGCGGAATGCCGCCGGCGGCATCGTGATCCCGCGGCTCGACGTCGATGGCATGCGGGAGGCCGCTCAGCTTGCGGGCGCGAGTTTCCACGAAATCAGCACGGACGACGCAGACCTCGCAGCACTGCTACCCGCGGGAATCGCGGCCAACCCGGATCTGCGCGCAGGCGCCGAACGCGTCTACGACCAGTGGCAAGACCGCGCGCCGTGGTTAGCGCTCGCCCTGCTTCCGCTCGCCGCCTTGGGCTTCCGGCGGGGCTGGCTGCTCCTGCTGCCGCTGTGCCTGTCGCTGCCGGCGCCACGCGCCATGGCGCTGGAGTGGCAGGATCTGTGGCTGCGCAAGGATCAGCAAGGAGCGCAGGCTCTCGCCGCAGGTGATGCCGCGCGCGCGGCGGAGCTTTTTCGCAATCCTGCCTGGCGTGGCAGCGCCGAGTTCCAGGCCGGCAACTGGCAGGCGGCCGCGGACTCCTTTGCCGCCAGTGAAGGAACCGACGCCGATTACAACCGCGGCAATGCACTGGCGCGCGCCGGCAAGCTCGAGGACGCACTGGGAGCCTACGACGCCGCGCTCGCAGCCCAACCCGACATGGAGGATGCGAAAGCAAACCGCCAACTGGTCGAGAATCTGCTCCGGCAGCAGCAATCCTCGCAGCAGCAGCCCTCGCAAGACAGCAAGGAGGGCGAGCAAGAGCGGCCGTCAGCCGGACCGGACGCAAAATCCACCGCTGATCCTTCGCAAACGTCTGAAGATCAGCAGTCCAAATCCGCTCCGCAGGATGGACAAGCCGGCAAACAATCCGGGGCAGGCGATGCCGCATCGGAACAGGCGCAGAACGCGGCCAAGGAACGCCAGTCCGACCCCACCGACACCAGCAAAGACGATGCGCAGCCATCCGCGGCAGACGGTGCGGCGCAAAATGAAAATGCCGCAGGTGGCGATCCGAAAACCGGACGCGCGACACCCTCAGGCAAGGAGCAGGCCGGCGAGTCAGACCAGGCAGATGGCAAGGTTGCGGTCGAATCCGCCGGCGAAACAGAAGCCGATCAGGCCGTCGAGCAGTGGTTGCGACAGGTACCCGATGATCCGGGAGCACTGCTGCGGCGAAAATTCGAGTACGAGGCCGCCCAACGGGCCGCAGGAGAGAACCGGTGAGAGCGCGCATTACCTGCTGTATCGCCCTCCTGCTCGGCCTGCACGCGCTGGAAGCGCTCGCGACGGTCACCGCCGCCACCGACCGCAGCAGCCTGAGTGAATCGGAGACCTTCGAGTTGCGGCTGCGGGTAGATGGCGCATCAAGCTCAGACCAGCCGGTGCTGGAGCCTCTCAAACAGGATTTCGAGATTCTCTCTACCAGCCGCAATCACCGCATCAGCCTCTCACAGGCAGGCAACGAGTCCTTCACCGAATGGGTGGTGGTGCTCATGCCCCGGCGGGCAGGCACCTTGCAGATACCGCCAGTCGAGGTCGGCGCGGAATCCAGCGAAGCCCTGATGATCCGTGTCGATGCCGACCGCTCACCGGGCCGCACATCCTCAGGCGATATAAGCCTCGAGGTGATACCCGACACCACCTCCGTACACGTCCAAGAGCAGCTGCTGGTCACCGTGCGACTGATGCATGGGGTGAACCTCGGCCAGGGGGCAGCACTGACCGAGCTCGAAATCCCGGGAGCCGTGGTGCGCAAATTGGACGAAGGCAGTCACGAGGAGCTGATCGAGGGGCGGCGTTTTGGCGTGTTCGAGCGACGCTACGCCGTGTTTCCCCAGAAAAGCGGTGAACTGCAGATCCCTTCGCTTCAATTCCAGGGCAACACCGGCGGCGATTCCTGGTTCGACCGTTTCGATACGGGCGCCCGGCAACTGCGCCTGCGATCGGCGGCGGGTACGCTGCAAGTGCTGCCGCCGGAAGACAACGCAGCGCCGTGGATACCGGCACATTCGTTCAGCATCGTCGAGACCTGGGATCGCAGCCCCGAGTACCTGCGGGTGGGCGAGTCGGCCACACGCATGCTCACGATCACGGCAGGCGGGTTAACCGGCGCGCAGATTCCACCGCTCGCCGATCCCGAATTGCCGGGACTGCGTTTCTATGCCGACCAGCCCGAGCTAAGCGATACCGCAGCAACCGACGGCATCACCGGTACGCGGATCCAGCGGGTGGCCGTGATTCCTCAGCGATCGGGTGATATCGTCTTTCCCGAGCAGCGCGTGCGGTGGTGGGACAGCGTGCACGGCCGCTTTGAAGAGGCGCTGGTGCCGGCGAAAATCATTCGCGTCCTGCCCGCCTCCGGCTCGGGAGGCACCGATTCCGCAGCGCCGCCAGCGGCCTCTCCGGATGAGGCACAGATCGTGGCCGGCAGCGCGCAACCAACACTCTCCACGCCGGAAGCGGGCCTCCGTGAGGATGCGTCGCGCGCTACATCGTCCAGACTCTGGATGACCGCTACCGGAGCGAGCCTGCTGCTCGCTGCATTCTTTGGTGTGCAGTGGCTGCGGCTTCGTCGCCACCTTACAACACACAAAGATACCGACGCATCCCGGGCAACAGCGGGGCACGGCGGCGAAAAAGCCGCCTTCGCCGCACTCGAACACGCCTGCAATGCGGGAGATGCGGCACAGGCGGCCGAGCATCTGCTCACGTGGGGACGCGCACGGTGGGCAGCGAAACCGCCCCACTCGCTGGCGGAAATCGCCAGACTGATCGCGGAGCCGGAATTCGCCGCAGCGCTCGACGCGCTGATGGCAAGCCGATTCTCGGCCACTCACGGCCAATGGAACGCAAGCGCACTGTTGGGTGCCGTGCGCAAACACCGGCCTGGACAGAATCAGCGTTCGAAACAGGATGCGGCGCTGGCGCCTCTTTACCCTGATCCTGCAGGCACCGCGCTCAGGCGTTGAGCGCGGCGATCCGGGACTCGAGTTCGACGCGACCCTCCGCGCCCGCCATGACCACGTGGCCAGCCTCGACGCGCAAGCCACCCTCTGAGCGCAGCATCTCGTCCTGAAAATTAACCACGTTGGGTCTGATCATAGCGGAGGCGATCCGCATGCCGCCGGTGAAATCCGGCGAGATCACGTCATCGGCCCCGGCCTGGCGCGTCTGTGCGACGTTGCGCATCTTTGCGGCCTTGCGCATCTTTGCGATGTTGCGCACCTCGTGCGCGCGGGCTACCACGCGCACGCCGGGGTTCAGCTGCCTGGCGGTGATCGTGATCACGAGGTTGCGCGAATCATCACCGCTGACGGCGGCCGGTGGTGGCGCCGCAATGCGGGCTTGCCCGGAACATCGGACGGACGCTTCACGCTAGGCCCCGGCCTCGGCATCGACGTCAGCTGCGGCCAGGCTCTTGCTCACCACTTCAAAGCAGTCTGGCGACAGCGCGGGTCCTGCACGCAGCGATTCGAGCACAGCACGCAGGGCGTTGGCGTGCGCGGGTACGTGACGACGCCAACGCGTGAGCGGCGCCAGCAAGCGCGCGGCGACCTGCGGATTCAGAGAATCCAGCGCAGACACCTGGTCGCCCAGAAAACGATAACCCGCCCCATCGGCACGGTGGAAACCGGCCGGATTGCCGCTGCAGAACGCACCGATCAGTGCGCGCACCCGGTTGGGGTTTCGCAGTTCGAAGTCGGGGTGCTGCAACAGCCTGCGCACATCCTCGAGAGCGCCGGCCGCAGGACGCTGCGCCTGCACGCTGAACCACAGGTTGAGTGCCAGTGGCTCATGGCGCCAGCGACCCTCGAAGTCCGCAAGCAGTTCAGCCGCCCCGCTCGCCCCGGGCTCCGGGTCGCCCTGCACCAGCGCCGTAAGCGCGGCCAGGCGATCGGTCATGTTGCCCGCAACACGGTACTGCGCGGCCGCGAGCGCTCGACACTCCTCATCACCCGCGAGTGCAAGATAGTGCAGGCAGGCATTGCGCAGGCTGCGCCTGCCGACCTGCGCCGGATCAACCCGGTAAGCGGCTTCCGGCACCAGGCGGCGATAGCACCCGAGCAGCTCGCTGCGCAGTTCGCGCCCCAACGCACGCCGCTCGGCCTGACGCGCCGCGTGGATAGCCAGCGGATCGATGATCGCAGAGAGTTCTCCGAGATAACTCTCTGCCGGCAGCGCCAACATCTGTGCGACGGTGGCGGGATCAGCGCTGGTGTCCCCGAGCAGTGCGCGGAACGCGCCGGCCAACCCCCTATCCGGCGCGAAGCCGCCCTCGCCCGCGATACGGGCCTGCAACACGCGCAGCGCCAGCGTCTGTCCCGCATCCCAGCGCGCGAAGCCGTCGGAGTCGAGACGCATCAGCCGCTCGAGATCGGCGCTGCGGTAGTCGTAGCTGAATTTGACCGGTGCGGAAAAGCCGCGCAGCAGGCTGGGCACCGGGCGCTCGGGCAGGCCGGGAAACACGAAACAGGTTTCGCGTTCGCGCAGTTCCAAGACCTGCTCGGTGTGTCGCTCACCGCCCTCCAGCGCAAACGCGATCTCGGCACTGCTGCCGACCAGCCCGAGACGCAACGGGATATGCATCGGCTCCTTGTGTGGCTGCCCGGGCGTGGGCGGACACGACTGTCTCACATGCAGGCGGTAGCGCCCGGTCGCGGGATCGTAGTCATCACTGAAGCGGAGTTCCGGCGTGCCCGCTTGCGTGTACCAGCGCCGGAACTGGCCGAGATCACGACCGCTCGCATCCTCCATGGCGCGCACGAAATCGTCGGTGGTCACTGCCTGGCCATCGTGACGGTCGAAGTAGAGATCCGAGCCGCGCCGGAACGCCTCGGCGCCGATCAGCTCGCGGATCATGCGCACCAGCTCGGCACCCTTCTCGTAGACGGTAAGCGTGTAGAAATTGTTGATCTCGAGGTAGGAATCCGGTCGCACCGGGTGCGCCAGCGGACCGCCATCCTCGGCGAACTGCGCGGTGCGCAGCAGCGCCACGTTCTCGATACGACGCACCACACTGGCGCCTGCGTCCGCGGAGAACTCCGCATCCCGGAACACGGTGAAGCCCTCTTTCAGGCTGAGCTGGAACCAGTCGCGGCAAGTGACGCGGTTACCCGACCAATTGTGGAAATACTCGTGTGCCACGACGCCAGCAATGCGCAGGAAGCCCGCATCCGTTGTGATATCCGGGTGAGCCAGCACGCAAGAGGTGTTGAAAACATTCAATCCCTTGTTTTCCATCGCGCCCATGTTGAAGTCGTCGACCGCCACGATCATGAAGATGTCGAGGTCGTACTCACGGCCGTAGACCTCCTCGTCCCAGCGCATCGATTGCTTTAGTGCCTCCATGCCGAAGGCGCATTTGTCGAGATCCTTGCGCTCCACGAAAATCCGGAGCGTCACCGGGCGCCCGGAGCGCGTGACAAAGGTATCGTCCAACGAGGCAAGGTCACCGGCGACCAGCGCGAAAAGGTAACTCGGCTTGGGGAAGGGATCCTCCCACCGGACCCAGTGACGCCCATCGGCGGTGTCGCCGCGCGCGATCTCGTTGCCGTTGGACAGCAGCACCGGAAAGCCCGCACGCGGGGCGCTGATCTCCGTGGTGAAGCGCGCGAGAACATCGGGACGATCCGGAAAAAACGTGATCCGGCGAAAACCCTCCGGCTCGCATTGGGTGCAGAACATGCCGCGCGAGCGGTAGAGGCCTTCGAGAGCGGTGTTTTTCTGCGGCTCGATCCGCACCGTGCTCTCCAACACGCATTGATCCGGCACGCGCGCGATGCAGAGCATGTCGGGGTCGCACTGGTACTCGGCAGCGCCGAGCGGGCGACCATCGAGCGCGAGGGAGACCAGCGAGAGCCCTTGTCCGTTCAGGATCAACGGTGCGCCCTCAACGCCGTGGAGCGCATTGCGGCGGATCTCCAGGCGGCTATGCACCAGCGTGGCCTCATCGCCCAACTCGAAGCGAAGCGCAACGGTATCGACAAGGAAAGCAGGCGGACGGTAATCCGCGAGACGGGTCACCCGGGGCTGAGGGTCCTTCATTCGGGCGTGTCCTCGAAAGCTGGCAGATGAGCGCGCGGCTGGTACTCAGAGCGCATCCGCGGCGCCACCAGCGAGACTCAGACGCACATGGTAGGAGCCGAAATTGCGCACGTTGAGCACTTGATTGCCGAACATCAGGTACTGGCCTTTGATGCCGGTGAGGCGTCCCTCGAATACCGGGGTCTTTTCGAGGTTTATCGACTGCGGTTTGACCGGGTACTCGAGCACGGGGTAGTCGATGCTGGTGAGCGGGGCATCAGAAAGCGTCTCGATACTGCGCTCGCCGAACTGCAGGCGCAGGTTGTCGAGGCCGGCACGGTGCGCCTCGAGCAGCCGTAATGCCTCGGCTCGCAGGTCGACCGGCGCGGCGGGGCCTGCAAGCATGGCGCGCCAGTTCGTCTTGTCGGCCACCGATTGGCCGAACAGCACCTCGGCCAGCCCCGATATCCGGCGCGAAGCCACTCTGAGAACCGGCAAGGCCTGGGTGGCGCCCTGATCGATCCAACGGGTCGGGACCTGCGTGGACCGGGTGATGCCCACCTTGAGACCCGAGGAGTTCGCCAGATACACGATATGAGGAACCATGCAGGCCGTGACGGCCCAGTCGGGCTCACGGCAGGTCCCCACATGAAAGTGGCAGGTCTCGGGCTTGACGATGCAGGTGTCGCACTGCGCGAGGCGCTGGAAACACGGGTAACAGTAGCCCTGCGCGAAACTGCGCTTGCTGCGCCGCCCGCAGTGGCTGCAGGTGATCACACCGAGGAATTCGATGCGCAGCAGACTGCCCAGGTGATCAGCCAGCGGAACCTGTAGATCTCCGAGTGGCAAGGCATAGGCAACCGGGATGGCGAGCCCGGTGCGCATTTTCCCCAAGGGTCCGGTGCCGATCTCCATATCGCCGCTCAGTGGCCGCGGTCGCGGATGATGCGGATGACCGCGGGCTCGTCGCCGTCACCACAGAGCGCGCCCTCGGCCTTGCTGCCGCGGTCGATGTGCCCGACGCGGTCTTCAGGCGGCAGGTGGCGAGCATCCCAGGCGATGACCGCCTGCATGCAGGCCTCGCGCTGCTCGCGGCTCAAACGAACGCCATCCGGCCAGCGCCCCGTTTCCACGGCGTCCCGCAGTCCCTCGTGGACCTCTGGCGTCATGATCTGCAGGATCTCCTCGATGTCCATGCGCGCGGGGCCTCAGTGTGCCGGGGATTCAGGTCGGGAGTGTAACAAGCCCGCCCCCAGGCCTAGCGCCATTCCCACCGCCAGACCCGCGGCATGAGCGGAGTTGGCGATGGCCCCAAACCCGAGCGCCTCGACCACGCCGCTCATGCAGATGACAAGCCAGCCGACCATGAAACCCAGCAGCCCCCTCGGAAGCCGCAGCAGCGGATCACCGGTGATCCGCGACCACAGCCACGCATAACCCAGCAGCCCGTAAATCACGCCCGACATGCCGCCGAACATCGCGTCGCGATCCGTGAGGAACTGCGCGATGTTGCCGCCACCACCGGTCAGCAGCAGAACAGCGAGAAGCGTGGCGGGACCCCGCGCCTGCTCCAGGCGGCGTCCCAACTCCCAGGTCCACAGCATGTTGAACACCAGATGCAGGGCGCCGAAGTGCAAAAACACCGGTGTGATCAGGCGCCAGTATTCGCCGCGCCCGTAGGTGGCCTTTGCGCTGTCGACCAGGATGCGGCCGCCGGCGCGGTGGATGTCGGTGAAGGTGAGCCAGTGGAGCCAGCGCAGGTTGTCATCGGCGTAGACAAGCAGCGTTGCAAGGAGGCTGAGCAGCACGGCGACTGCCGTCACCGGCGCCCCCCGAAGCGTCGCAATCAGCATAAAACCGGGACGCGCCCGGGGACGCTGAGCTTCCAGTGCCTCCGCCGCTTCAAGGGTTCCCTCAGACCAGCGCCGGAAGTGCTCGCGCACAAGCCGGGCGTCCGGCTCCGAGCCCACCACGATCACCTGCCGGCCCTCGCCCGTATCAAACACCCGGTGCGACACGCGCAAGGCCCATAAATGGGCGCTGAACCCGGCAAGCGACGGACCAATATCGGTCTCAATAGCCTTGATTGCGGACACGATGGCGGTTCCTGTGCGGCCTCAGTCGGTGAGGCCACTGCCCCAGCCAAGCTTGGCGCGACAGATGGCGTAGAAGTTGTGTTCGACAGGATGCAACAAGCTGAGCCGCTCGGGCTTCTTGTGAATCTTGATCACGTCTCCGGGACTGGCACTGAAGTTCAACTGGCCGTCGCAGGTAATTCCCGGGTGGAGGTCGTTGTGCTCCTTGATCAGGATACGCACATGGCTGTTGCCGTGGACCACCAGAGGCCGGCTGCCCAGCGAGTGAGGGAACATGGGCACCAGCACCAGCGCATCGAGGCCCGGATGCATGATGGGCCCTCCGCCCGAGAGCGAATAGGCCGTGCTACCCGTAGGGGTCGACACGATCAAACCATCGGAGCGCTGCGTGTAGACGAACTGATCGTCGACATGAAGATCGAATTCGATCATCCGTGCCGATATTCCCGAGGTGACCACCACGTCGTTCAGGGCATCGCCACGGGCCATCACGGTGCCGCCGCGCGTCACCAGCACGTCGAGCAGGAAGCGTGACTCGATGACGAAATGCCCGGCGAGCACCGCCTCGAGTTGTTCCTCGAGATGCTGGGGCGAGATATCGGTGAGAAAGCCGAGACGCCCGCGATTGACGCCGAGCACGGGCACATCCTGCCGTGCCAGCGCCCGCGCCGCACCAAGCATGCTGCCGTCACCACCCACCACGATCACCAGGCCACAGTGGGCGCCAATGGTCTCGCGGGAGCGGATTTCGTCTGCACCGGCGCCGACCCTGGCGGCGAGCTCTTCCTCAAGCAGCACCCTACAGCCCCGCGCATGCAGGAACTCACGCAGATGTCGAACCGTATCAAGCACTTCCTGCGTACCCAAGCGTCCCATGAGGCCGATGGAGCCGAACCGGGGCAGCATTGCCTGCTCGCTCATGTGACTGCCTCGCGCACGGGCTGACTTCTGGGGACCTGCTTATGTATCTCGCAGCGATCCTGCAAACCAGCAGTGAAATCGGCAGGTTTGAGGACCTTCTGCAACGCCTTGGCGCAAGGCGCGCCACTACCGGATGTTACCGGGCAGACCGGATCGGTGTAGTGCAACAGCCAGCGCCGATAGTGCTCCACGCTGACACCGCACTTCTCGGCAACGAAGGTTTCCGTATCATCGAGGAAACGGGAAAGGTCCTCCACCGGAACGCTAAGGTGACCCGCTCCGGGCTGGAAGGCGACGAATTTGACATTCTTCTCTTTGAGCAAGGCGAAGAATCGATCGGAACCATCCCCCATCAGGCGGAGCTTGTCGCGACGTAGCTCGGTGAGTTCCGACCTCAGGCTGTGGAGTTGCTCTTCCAGTCGGGCGAGTTCCGCCGCGTGATCGACCCGCTCTTTCTGGACCGATTGCTCGCGTGCCGCGATCGCACCCTGCAGGGCGCGCTCCTGCTCGGCGAGCGCGACGCTGCCTGCAGCCTGCAGCTCTGCCCTCAGCGCCTCCAGGTTCATATCGGAATTTTCGGCCGCTTGCTGCAGCAGTTGAGCCGATAGCTCCCGCGCGCTGGCGAACTCCCGGGACAGTTGCTCGGACTGGCGCTGCAGCTCGCCACGCTCTGCCTCCAGAAGCGTGTTCCGTTGCTGCAGCTCCAACAGACGCTGCTGCATGGAGACAATCTCGCGCTCACTCTGCTCGCGGATCAGGCCCATCTGCAGATTGCTCTGCTGCATCAAGGCAAGCACCGTATCCGACCCGGCGCCTGCCGGCAGCTGCACTGATGCGGCCGGCGCGGGCGAAGGTGCCGTCACGCGCGGCACGGGCTCGCTCTGGTCCGCGACGGGAGGATCGAAGGCCCCGGTATCATCGAGCCCGAGACGATTCATGGAGAGCCGTTCGCGGATACGCGCGAGTGTGCTGCCTCGGGGGCCGGACTCGACATCCCAGAGCGCCTGCTCCGAGCCCGGAACGGGGCACTGGCTACGGCTCGCGAGCCGCAGGCCTTGCGCGCCGGGATCAGGGCTGCGCTCGCTCAGTTCGGCGAGCTGTCGAAGCGGCAGGTTCCAGCTCTGTTCGGGAAATCCATCGGCGTCAAAAGGAACCAGGAACAGCACCACCACCGAAGGCTTGAGGCCGGCGTCGATCCGCACATAAGCCGCGCGGATCTCGCGCCCGGCAAAATCCCGCATGGGCACGACACAGTCGAGCAAGGCCTCGAACTCGGTGTAGAGCATTTCTTTGGAAACCTCTGCACCACCGAAAAACACGATCGCCTCGTGTGATTGCTGTGATGACTTCTGCGAGATGCTCATCCGCCGTTTCCTGAGAAAACCACCCCATCCACGGCGATCGCGCGAACGGTGTCAGCAACTGACCAGAAGATGGTAGCAGGAGGCCTGAACCGACGCTCGTGAACCCGTCATCAGCCGCCACTCTCACTACGGGTGCAGACATGCCCAGCGCCCTGAACCGCCTGCCCCCATTTGCAATCCCCCTGGTGCCTGCGTAATCTTGAATTCTCGGCGCGCGCTTGCCGCTCGCTGAATGCTTTCGATGTGAGGGCGTTCGCGCTCCTGCGCCACCGTGACCTCCCTCAGACCACCGGTATCACCCAGAAACTGCGGTTATGGTGCAAAACACGGACCCGGGCCTGACCATCACTTGCGTTGAAGACGAACAAACAATCGTGTTCCATGCCGCCGGTCAAATTAACTTCACCACCAGCGAAGCACTGCAACTGCCGCTCATCGCTGCTGCCGAGAGTTCCCTAAAAGCGCTCGCCCTTGACCTTGGCGAAGTAGATTTTATCAGCAGCGCCGGACTTCGCGTCCTGATGATGGCTGCAACACGCCTACGTAAACGGAACGAGCGTCTCACCCTGCTGCGAGTGCAGCCGATGGTGCTGACAGTCCTGAAAATGGCCAATTTCACGCGTTTTCTTGACATCGCTGCCTGATGGAAGCCGATATTGTGTCCGGCGTCTGGCAGCCGGTTCCCGGCACCAGCACCGTCCAGCTGTATCCCTTTCTGGTGCGCACCAGCATCACCTCCTCAAATTGTTATCTCTTAAGTGCACCCTCCGTCATTGTGGTCATCGACCCGGGCGCCAATCCGCAGCAAACGGCGGCCATCAGCGATGTGGTGTCCGCGGCGCTGGCAGAACAAAAACGTCCAGTCGTGGTGCTCCTGACTCATTGCCATCAAGACCACTCGCAGGAGGCCAACAACCTGACCCTGCCGGAAGGCACCCAGTGCGTGCTCTGCCTGCACACCGTCGGCATCACCGCGCTGGAAAGCGCAGACCGAGAGCTCACCTTCTGCTGCTACTACCCTTGGGAAACGCAGATCTGCCAGGTCAGCTCACCCCTGCGACTCTTTTCCGGCGCGCCGCTGCCCACCGCCGCAGAAGCCTGCGGCCTGTCTCTGGGCGCAGACCCGATTAAACTGCCCTCGGGAGAACTCTTTGAGCGGGAGTGGCTGGAACTGGGGCCCGGCGAGCGACTGGATATTTATCACACGCCCGGGCATTCAGATTGCAGTGTCACCCTCGCCGTGGGCCATCTGGTGTTCCTTGGCGATCTGCCATTCGCCGTCAACCCGGGCATGTGCGGCATCTATGGCTGGGACCACGCGAAACTGCTGCGCTCCATCCGCGACGTCACCTGGTTACTCAACTCACGGGACCAATCCGTCTGCTTGCCGGGTCATGGCTGGGCGATCACCAGTGCCGCGATGCTGGCCAACCTGGACGTCATGGCGGCGACCTCCAGCCAACTAACCGACGTCAGCACCATGAGCCTGGAACGCATCGCCGTCCTGAAATTACATCTGGACGAGATTCTCGAGGAGGCCAGCTATCTTTGTACGGTGATCTCGGGGCAGTTGTACGCCTTGTCATTCATGCTCAGCAGCCTTGAGGAAAACGCTGCCAGCGAAAACGCACTCGCCGCTATAGATCCAGAAAAAATTGAGCAGCATCTGACGGATTTGCGGCGCTTCATCCTGGACTTCAGCATCACCCGGCAGCCAGAACTCACCCTCATCCTCAAAGGCGTACAGGTCATCGGCCGACTATTGCTGCTGATCGACGAGCGCGCCCTGAACGGCCTGATTGACCCCTCCTTGGTGGCGCGTACGCGCGGCCAGCTCGAAGATTTTTTATCCATCGCGCGCGGCTTGCATTTCCTGAGTGCGGATGCGACCAGTGACCTCAATGCTGTGGTCAACGCCTACTGTCGACGGCTGATGCATGACCGCCTCGCGGAACCCAGCGACGAGCAGATGGAAGACGGCGAGGACCCGACCACCTTCACTCAGGCATTGGTGCGCCAACTGGCTGGCACCTCCATTCTGCATGCCATGGAATTTGAGCTGGATCTGACCTGCGCATCGACCGCAGCGAATCTGGGCGGGGCGCGCGTCGGACACATTCTCGAAAGTCTGGTAGAAGCCATGGTGGCCGCAGGGCAGACCCGTCTACTTCTAAGCACCCAACGCGACAACAACGAGGTGGTCTTGCGCTTGTCTAGCGTTCACTCCATTGAGCACGCGTTCTTGGAAAAACCACGCCTCGACTTCTACCGGCGCACCGTACACTGGCTCGGTGGCCGCCTGCTCGACCACCCAGGCCATTGGTTCGAGTTTCGTCTGCCAGCTTGCCAAGATTCTAGAGCGCACGGCTAGGCATGCTGCCTCCCCGCCGAACGGCCCTACCTGAGTGTTTCACCGAGCCTGCACATGAACCTTCCAACCAAAACTCAAGCTGACGCTGAAGCCACGGCCAGGATTGCTGAGCTTGAGCGCCGCTGTGAAATGCTCGAAACAGTGATTAACGAGCTACCCGTCACGGTGTGGGTCAAGGACGCCGAAGGCCGTTACCTGGTAGCCAATAAGTTGCATTGCCAGATCGTCGATCGCCCACGCGAAGATTTCATTGGGAACACCTCTTTCGACTTGTTTCCACTGGCAGATGCACTGCGGTTCGCGGAACGGGACCGAAAAATGATGGAATCCGGTATCGCCATGGAGAACGAAGACGAGCACAACAATGCCGACGCACATGGGCGTGAATTCTGGATGGCCAGCCGCCGCGCCCCGCTCACGTTGCCCAGTGGTGAACGCATCATTTTAAATGTTGGCCGCGAGATCACCGAGCGCCGCAATGCGGAAGTCAAGCAAAAGGCACTCCATGAGGAGCTCGAACAGGCCCATACAAAAATCAATACCGAACTGAGCGTAGCATGCGCCATGCAAGTCGCTATCTTGCCAGCCGGGTTTCCCGTCACACGTGGCTGCGAGGGTGCCGCACGCATGCGAGCGGCGACGACGATGGGTGGAGACTTCTACGATTTCATTCCGTTGCCCGATGGGAAAATCGGCCTGGTCATTGCCGATGTCTCTGGCAAAGGCGTTCCAGCCGCCTTCTTCATGGCAGTAACCCGCACTACCCTGCGCCATCTGGCAGCGTCGACTTCAGGCCCTGGGCAATGCTTGCAGCTCACCAACGACGTGCTGTGCACACAAAACCCTTTGGAATTATTCGTCACGGTGTTCTATGCGGTGTTCTGTCCAGTCACCGGCCAACTCACCTACGCCAATGCCGGCCACAACCCGCCGTACCTGCGCAGCGCCGACGGACGGGTGAAGCCACTCGACGCGGTCAGTGACCTCGTGCTCGGCATGGGTCCGGATACCTTCCAGCAACGCACCGAACAGCTCGCTCCCGGCGACCTGCTCATTTTGTACACCGACGGGGTAACGGAAGCCTTCAATACTGCCGGCCAGCCATACGGTGATGAACGTTTACTCGAACTGCTGATGCTGCAGGAAAAAACCCAGCCCGAGCAGTGCGTCGAGGCCGTTTTTTCCAGCGTCAATGAGTTCTCAGCGGGCGCGCCTCAGGCCGATGACATCACGGTCGCTATCATGGCGTGGCAGCCAGCACCTTAGCCTGCACGGCTCCCACCCCCGCAGGCCCAGCCTGTTGCGGGTAACTCCGCCGCAGGCTCACGCGAGAGCGCCGGGACAGCTAACCCAGCCGCCGCCTGCTTGAGAATGGCCAGGACCGAGCGACCCCCTAGAAACAAAAAACCCGCATTTTCAGCGGGTTATTTGCACGTGATGGCGGAGCGGACGTCCGCCTAAGACGGAATATCAGCCTGCTACAATCGCTCACAAAGTCCCACCAAATCAGCATCATAAACCGTTAGCAAACAGTGGTTTATATGGCATGTCGTCCTGTTTCGCCTATCACATTGCCGCAATCCATAACACGCGCTACCATGACTTGGTGGTGGGTCAGATGGTGGGTCAGCCTGCCGAAGTGGTGGGTCAGGTGGTGGGTCAATGAAACAAATCCAGAACGACAAGCTCTTACAGAAGCTCATACGCGCCGCCAAAGCGCCGTCGATGTTGCGGGTAGATTCCGGCCTGTACATCCAGATCGGAGCCAACCGGACGGCGGCATGGATCTTCCGATTCACATTTTCCGAGAAGCGCAGGGAGATGGGTCTCGGCAGTTACCCTGAGGTGACGCTGGCTGAAGCCGGGGAGAAAGCTGGAGAGGCTCGCAGGCTGATCGCACAAGGCGAAGATCCGATCACGCTACGGCAGGCCGCCAAGCGCGAGGAGCAAGCCGTCTGGACGTTCAAGGCGGCTGCGGCGCAATACATCGAGGCGCACGCTGCCGGCTGGCGCAACGCCAAGCATCACGCGCAGTGGAAGAACACGTTAACCACCTACGCATTCCCGGTGATCGGCGACAAGCTGGTGAGCGAGATCAACACAGCCGACATCCTCCGCATCATCACGCCGATCTGGCAGACGAAAACCGAGACGGCATCCCGCGTCCGAAACCGCATCGAGCTGGTGCTGGACGCCGCTGCCGCACAAGATCAACGAGACGGAGCAAATCCTGCTCGATGGCGTGGCCATCTCGACAAGCTGCTGCCGCCTCGGTCGAAGGTCGCCAAGGTGGTGCATCAGCCGGCGATCCCGTGGCAGGAGATGCGCGACTTCTGGATCAAGCTGACAGCCGGTGTGGACACCGTCTCCCGCGCTCTCCAGTTCACCATCCTGACAGCGAGCCGGACCGGCGAGGTGATCGGCGCGAGGTGGGGTGAGGTTGATCTGGAGGCGCGTCTGTGGCGCGTGCCGGGTGATCGCATGAAAGCCGGCCGTGACCATACGGTGCCGCTGTCGGATGCCGCTATCGAAGTCCTGCGAGGCCAGACAGGCATTGATCCCGAGCTGGTGTTTCCCGGTCGGCGTATGGGTGGGAAGCGCAAGCCGCTCTCCGACATGGCGTTACTGATGAAGCTCCGCCGGATTCGGCCAGGCGTTACCGTCCACGGTTTCAGAAGCTCGTTTAGAGACTGGTGCGCCGAGGAGACGCATTACGCGCGAGACGTCTGCGAGCTGGCTCTCGCGCACGCCATCGAGAACAAGGTCGAAGCGGCGTACCGTCGCGGCGATCTTCTGGAAAAACGACGCGGTTTAATGGCCGACTGGGCCGCGTTCGTGACGACGAAGCCGGCTGCCAACGTCGTGTCGATCACGACTGCAATCAAAGCTGCTGTTTGAACACCCACCACGGCAGGAGCTGCATATGGCAACGCGCAAAACGCCGGTGAAAACCAAGAGCTCCGCCAAATCGAAAGCGAGACCGCAGGATCCCAAATATCCTGCGCCATCCGCTACCAACTCAGAAATCCTGCAGGTGGATGATGGTGTCATCGGATATTCACCGACGCAGACGCTAGCGGAACTGCAAGGGAGGTTCGCGGCTGGCGATAAGTCAGCGATCTTGGCTGCGGTTTATGTGTTTGCACACGGCCATGTAGACATCGATGGACGCGAGCAACCGATGCCTGCATGGGTGAGGGATGGATTTATTGCCGCTTACACCCAGGTCCTGTTCGGGAAAGCGAAAGACTGGAACGACGTTTTCGATAAGCCGCATCTGAAGGGCAAGCAGGTTCCTGCTCGCCAGAGAAGGATTCAGTTTGCCGGCCGCGTTCGCCGTGAAGTTGAGAAAGCCAAAAAAAGAGGCAAGGGCATTGGGCGCCCGTTGTTTGACGAGATCGGCGAGTCTCTGGGCGTATCAGGCGGCACCGTCGAACGCTACTACTACGAGAAGTAAACCGCAGCATCACCCGATGCGCTGATTCATTTGTCCGCAGGACCTGAAAAATTCTGCGGACGACTTCCCCGCACACTGTGAAGCAACCTGTCCGCACATGAACGCAGATGAGCTGCGTTGTGGAACAGGAGACGACAGATGAACACCGAAAACGAGCCGTGGGTGCCGTGGACGATGCTGCAACAGCACGTCATGGGTCGGAGTGGCAAACCAATCAGCTACATGACGTTGAGCCGCTGGCGCGAGAGGGGTGTTATCCGCGTTCACCAGATCAACGGCAGCAACTACATCAAGCTCCGGCAGGAGCTCGCGCGCATCGCACCGAGCGCAGACACCACCAGCTAACCCAAGAAAAAGCACCACCGCGCCGGATGCTTGCCGGCGAGGCGCGGGGTGCTGGGGAGAGTCGCCATGATATCCGAAACTCAGAAATGCTGCCGTTGTGGCAGTGCTCAAACCATCCCCACAACGTCTATCTGCCGTTCGTGTATGGCCGCTCATGCCAGCGACACCCTGACCGTGGCGTGGGCCTGCCTGCTCCCTGACGAGCGTGATGCCTGGCTGCGCCGCGTATGTGTACGGAGGTCGGCATGAGCATTTTTTTATCGACCGCGCACGATAAACGACGGCGACGCACTCGCCACCAAGTCGAGCAGTTGGATGGCCAGATTTTCGACGTGCTCGCGGCAGATCACCCGCAGTCAATTCGGCATGTGTTCTATCGCATGACCAACCCGCGCCTAGCCGAACCAGTCGACAAGAGCGATCAGGGATATCGGGCTGTGCAGCATCGAATCACCGAGATGAGACGAGCCGGAATCTTGAAGTATTCATGGATCACGGACGCGACCCGGCGGGGCTATCACACGCACACCTACACCAGTGGATCGCACTTTCTGCGAAGCGTCGCAAGCCTGTACAGGGCCGATTTGTGGTCGCAGTCCGACACCTACGTCGAGGTCTGGTGTGAGTCCCGAAGTATCGCTGGCGTCATTGAGGACGACTGTCGCGCGCTCGCCGTGAGCCTCTACCCTGCCGGGGGGTTTTCCAGCATCTCACTTGCCTATCAGGCTGCTGAGAACATCAACTACCACACCGACGATGGTGAGCGGTCTGCGCTGATCCTCTACATAGGTGACCACGATCCGGCCGGCGTACTGATCGATGTTTCCATCGAGCGCGAGCTGCGGACCCATCTGCACCCGAACGTCAGCCTAGCATTCGGCCGCATAGCCATCACCGAGGAGCAGATTGAGGAGTACGACCTGCCCACCAGGCCGCGCAAGCCGAAAGACCGGCGCGCGTCGCACGTCCGCGCCTCAGTCGAAGCCGAGGCAATGCCCGCGCACATCCTGCGCCAGTTATTGGTGGAGAACATCGAGGAACACCTACCTGTCGGCGCACTGCACGTTGCAAGAGTCGCGGAGCGGTCGGAACGCGAGCACATCGAGCGGATGGCAAGCATGTTTGAGGGCGTGCGATGAGCGCCGAAATTCTTGTTCACGCTCTAGCCGCATTCCGGCCGCCACCAGAGAAGCCGCGAGCCGACACGTTTTTGATCGAAGGCGTGTTGACTGACAAGGTGTCTATCGTGGCGTCCTACCCCGGCAGGGGTAAAACCTCGGCGCTGGTCACGCTGGCGCTTATCGTCGCGGGGGTAATCCGGTGTGACGACGTCCTGCGGATCAAGGCACACCGCCACGTCGTCTATGTCTCCGAGCACCCCGAGCAAGTCGAGAAGATATTGGCCGCGCTGGCGCAGGCGCAGGACATCCCGCTTGAGATCGTCTTTCATTGGGTACATGTGGTTGAGGCGCTGCGGATGACGCCGGCACAGGTGGTAGAGGTCGCACCCGACTACGCACCGCTCACCCGGCAGGACAGTCGCAACGGCCGCACGGTGGCCGTCAAGCCGTGGGTGATTTTCGACACAACCGCCGCCACGTTCGACGTCGAGGACGAAAACTCCAACACCGCTATCTCGCGTCTGGTGGCTGCGGTTAAGCAACGCTTTGACGACCTCCCCACCACGCTGGTGATGCACACCAGCAAGCAGCACAAGCACGGCACCGCCGACGGCATGACCGCGCGTGGCGCGTCTGCTGCTGAAGGCGATGTCGCGCAGGTGGTGTACTTAACCGAGGCCGACGATGACCCTGGCACCCGCTTTCTTGAGATCGCCAAACCGAAGCATCGATTCGTGGCGGCCGTGGACAGCATCAAGATCGAGTCGCATATCGCCACGCTCACAGTGGAGGACGAGTACGGACTGGAGAGCGAGGAGCGTGTGCTCTGGTGCTGGCTGGCAGGGATGTCTAGGACTGATCGCCAGATCGAGCAGGAGCAGCGCCAGCGAGACGTCGAGGCTCGCAATTCCGAAGCCGCCGTACGCATGGCCAGCGCAGTGGAATCCGAGGTGCTGGAGGTCATCAAGCGCGATCCGGCCGGCATCACCAAGCGCGCAATCCGAGCGGCTGTTAAGCGCAAGGCCAACGCCGTCGATTCCGCCATCGAGGCGCTGGTCGAGGCCGGCGCTGTTACCACACGAGTGACGGATCGGAGGGCAATCCTGCACTTCGCCGCAAGCGGGACACGGTGGGCCACGCAGAGGCTTTCAGCATGATCTCAGGCGCGGTAATTGAGTGTGTCCCGCGTGACCGTGTCCCCTATAGAGAAAGTGATCGGGACACAGTGAATCGGGGTGCTCAGAGCACCCCCGATTCCTGTGTGTCCCAAGCCGAAGAAAAGCAGTCGGGACACAGTCGGACACAGTCGGACACACAACCCGCCAGAGCACGATCCGAACTGCTGCTCGATGAACGCCGGCACTGCTTCGAGTGTCAGCGTCTACGCAAAGGCAAGTGTCAGCACACAGGCTTCGTCGTGATCGATGACGTGCCACGTCGATGCACCGCCTACGTTCCCATGCTGCTGGATCCAGATCGGCGCACAGGCGCTGCACGGTGGCCGTGGCTGGCCGAGCAGCGATGAGAACACCCGTCCACCAATTCACTAGCGCCGCAAGGCACCAACCGGCCACATTGGCCTAGGAGATGAAGATGAGCAAACCCACCACCACCACCCCGAGGCCGAAGCCGCGCCGAATCCACGACGCAAAGCGCGCCGCTGCCGAGGCGAGGCTCGATGCAGCCATCGAGGCGATCAAGCCGGCAATGGCCAGATTCGATTCTTTCCTGTTAGCGAACGGCATCCAGCCGCGCGAGCTGCTGTGTGGCCGTGCGATGGCGCTCTGGTCTGGCCGGCCGATGATCACGAACCACCAGCCGCGCCGCTGGATATTCTGAGGTGACAAGCATGAGACTCCACGTTGAAGATATGTCCGCCGCGTTTGCAGCCGCCGCGAATTTGCTAGCCAAGATTCGCGAGGAGCTCGAGGTCGGCAGCGCCGAGCACGTTCTGCTGTTGGCCGAGTTGGCGCGGGGGCCACGCGCACAACCGCCGCTTGCCGTCCAAGAGCAGGCCTCCATGTTGATCGAGGGGAGGCCGCTGCCGGCAACGTCTCACATTGCGCTGCTAGAGGTGCAGGGGCGTGAGCTGGCGCTGCGCCAGCGGTTGGAGGCCTTGCGCGCGATGGAACGCAGGCTCGCCGAAAGCCTCGAAATTGAGCGTGAAAAAGCGCGCCGCGCAGCCGTCGATGCGGATCCGCGCACTGCCGAGATTGGCACGCGCTGGCGCGCGGCTGAACAGGCCGTCCGCCACGCGCTGGCGTTGGAGCATGAGCTCCGGCGCGACCTGCTCGAAGGCGCCTTCGGCGATCCGGAGCGAGAGCCTCCGCAGTGGCTACAGGAGTGGGCTCTGCACTAAAAAATCGCTGCTCGCGCGGCACCCGTGGTCGGCGGGTCATCCGGCAAGTGGCCCTCGGGCTGCGGGTCACCGGCTGGCGAGCGGCTGGTGGCCTTTTTCTCACCCGGCCGGGGGGGGGGTCCAAACTCTGAGCCGTTCCCCAATGTACCGCCTTGGTCCTCGATTTTTTTAAATCTGGAGTTTTTGAACGGGCGTTCAGTAGTAACGCCTGCATCCTCGACGGCCGCGAGGTCCTCCTCGATGGCCTCCAGCAACCAAGCCGCATCCTCGACGCGTCCGGTCTCGATGGCCGCGCGCGCATCCCGCACCAGTAGCAACACGTCTTCCAGTTTCATGGTGAACACCTCGACCTAGACGCTACCGCGCCGGGTGCCAGGGTGTCTGTAGGACACGCCGGACAGCGGGTCCTATCCACCGACTGAGCGCGGGTTTGAGCCGGCCGGCGACGTTCACGCATATACCGTCACGCTGAACGGGGGGGCAATTGGCTGTCCACCGCCACCATGCCGAGACGCCGTCACCCTCAAAATCGAAGAAAATATTCGAATCGGAAAATTTGCCGTTTTGAATAAATTCTACAATCTGGCGCGCCACGACCGGTTGCGAGACCCCCACCGCATCCGCAATCTGCTGCTGGGTGTGACACCGCAGGTGCATAGAGAGAATGCGGTCGCGGATTTCTTCTTCGCGCTGCTTCTGCTTGTCCTGCGTCCAAGCGCTGAACGTCCGCCGCGAAATTGATAAAGCCGCGCAGATCTTGTCAGGGTCTAAAACGTCGAACCATCGAACCGCATACCGCCGCTTCTCGTCCTGGGTAAGCTGCTGCCCGTGGCTACTGTTGCGCTCTACCGCAAGCAGCAAAAGCTCCATGTCGCTCGCGGTAACGGTGACAACGCACGGGATCTGCTCGACGTTGGGCAATACATCCTGTCCTGCAATCAGAACCGCAGGCACATGACCAAGGGCCAGCGCGCGATGGCCGTGGCGATGATGTTTCCTGATTCGGAGCAGGGAAAGAAAACAACCTCGTTAAAGATTAACGAGGTCAGTGGCGGTTATATCCGCCAAGCCCGCGCCGTGATCTCCAGCGCCCCCGACCTAGTCGAGTCTGTGCTGAACGGCGCAAGACCACTGAATGACGCCTATGACGAAGCCAAGAAGCGCAGGGATGCGGGCAACTCCGACATCGAAAAGCTCGCGTGGCTGCTGTTCCTGAGGCTGAGTTTGAGGCCGCCGGCGACGTTCACGCATATACCGTCACGCTGAACGGGGGGTGGCAATTGGCTGTCCATCACCGCCATACCGAGACGCCTAAGTATTCTGATTTGGTGGGTCAGATGGTGGGTTGAGTGATTCCCTAAAAACAAAAAACCCGCATTTTCAGCGGGTTAGATGCACATGATGGCGGAGCGGACGGGACTCGAACCCGCGACCCCCGGCGTGACAGGCCGGTATTCTAACCGACTGAACTACCGCTCCTTGAAACACAATCCCAAATGGTGGGTGGTGACGGGATCGAACCGCCGACCCCCTGCTTGTAAGGCAGGTGCTCTACCAGCTGAGCTAACCACCCCCCGCGAGGGAGCGGGCATTGTACTGATTTGAGTCAAAGTGTCAAAAGCTTATTCAAGGCCCGCGCGGTGTTGCGGGAATCCCCTGATCGCCGTCCTGGCGAGCGGTTATTTGCCGCTCAGGAATCGGTTTGAAGCATCCCCTTTGCCCGGGTCCAGGCAAGGAAATCCTCCTCGGTCATGGATTTCCCTACAAGATAACCCTGCGCAGAATCACAACCCAGCTGCCGGAACAGATCACGTGTGGGCTCGTCCTCAATCCCCACGGCCACAACCTTCATTCCGAACCCATGTGCGAGCGCGATGAGGTGCTCACAGAGCAGACGATCACCGGGGCTGCGAGCCGCGGTAGCAACCAGCTTGCGATCGATCTTGATCTCATCGACCCGCAGTGTCTTGAACTGCGCGAGGGAACAGGAGCCGGTACCGAAACCATCCACAGCAATGCGGATTCCGGCATCCCGCAGCGGCTTGAGCTGCTGCTCGCAGGCATCCGCACCACGGGCAAGCGAGGCCTCCGAAATCTCGACCGTGAGACTCTGTGGCCCTACGTTCCAGATACGCAATGCGGAAGTGAGCGTGTCGACGGCTTCCGGAAGGGCGAGAGCTACCGCCGAGATGTTGATGGAGACACCCAGACCCGGCCAGCGCCTGGAATGGCGCAACGCCGTATTGAGCACCCAGCGTGTCAGCTCGGCACCGCGTCCGCCCTGTTCAATGGCTGGAACCAGACGCTCTGGAGCTGCGAGCGAGCCGTTTTTCTGGAACCAGCGCAGCAATGCCTCCGGCCGCTCGTAGGTCTCATCGGACAGCGCTACACGGGGTTGATACCAGAGCTGCAGTTCGTTGCTGGCCAGGGCATCACCGAGTTCAAGCTCCTGCTTCCAATGTGCGCGCTGGCGCTGCAACTCATCGGGAACGTGAACGCCATAGGCGGCGTTGCGTTGTCTCGCCAGGCGAAGCGCTTGCTCAGCCAGGAAGTAAAGTGCCTCGGTATTCCAGGCGTCGTTCGGAAATGCGGCCAACCCGACCTGGACGTCGAAAACGATTTCCTGATCGCCGACCAGCAGACTCTCGCTGGCGGTGCGCACGACACGGCTGCCGATCAGGGGCAAGAGTTCAGGGCTCGCGATCCCGGAGAAAATCACGGCAAAACTGTTAGCGCCAACCCTTCTCGCGACCGGGCTCTTGCGGGAAATTGTCTGCAGGCGCTCGGTGATTTCGGCGATCACCTGATCCCCGGCCGCGAAACCATACACACCGTTTATGCGATTGAAATCCCGCACATCGAGCACGGCGAGACCGATGATGGAGCCGTCGTCGCGAGCGGCGTCGAGGAGCCCCCCCAGCAGCGCGAGAAAACCCTCCCGGTCAACCGGCGGAGGGCTCACAGGAATCTCCGGCTTGCGAGGTTCGAGATCAAATGCTCACCGCCTCGATATCCACACCGTAGGCACCGGGCTCGAGACTGGTGGCAATTTCCAGTGGCTGACCATCTTCGTCATGCGTGGTTGTGAGCAGGTCGAGCGGCTTGGGGTCACGCAACGGACGCTTGTCCCGATCCAGCAGGATGAGCACCTGCGGGCGTAGCCTGCGTGCCCTGTACTCGGCCAGCACCACGCCCACCTCGCCGCTGGAAAGCTCCACCACGGTACCCGCCGGATAAATCCCGATTGCCTGGATGAACTCTTCGACCAGTTCGGCCTGGAAATCGATGTCACGCCATGCGTAGAGTTTCTTGACTGCATGGCTAGGAGAGATCGGCTCGGCATAGGGGCGCCGGCTGGTGATGGCATCGTAACAATCGACGATGCCGGCAATACGCGCCACCACGGGAATGTCGTTCCCGGAAAGCCCGTGCGGATAGCCGTGTCCACCGTGCCGCTCGTGGTGATACTCGACCATTTCCGAGACACTGCGATTCAGCGAGCCCGTGTTTTCCAGCATATCCATGCCAAAAGCAACATGCGACTTGAGCAGCTCATACTCCCCGCGGCTCAGGCGTTCACGCTTTTGCAGGAGTTCTGAGGGGATGCGCAACTTGCCCACGTCGAACAGCAACGCGCCAAGCGCGAGACGCTGCAAGTCGACTTTCGGCAGACCAAGCTGGCGACCAAGCGCGACGGCCCAGATGGAAGCGCCCACCGAATGACGGAACGTGTAGCTGTCTTCATTTTTCATGCGCGCCAGCCACACGCAGGCATCCGGATTGCGCATCACGCTGTCGACCATCGGGTCTACGGCGGCGCGCACACCCGACACGTTCAGGACATTGCTGCTGTGGAATTCCGCGAACATCTCATCGACCGCGCTGGAGAGTTCAGCGTGGACTTTCTTGGCCACGCTCATCTCTTTCTGGATGCCTCCCGCGGCGTCATCATATTTTTTAAGCTTGCGGTGTGGAAACAGCAGCGCGCCGGCATTACCAACGCGCGATTTGAACTGCACACCCGCGCCACTCGGCGCAGCGGGATCCGCGCTGGCCACAGGTCGAACGCGGGTTACTGGCTCCCCAACCAACCGGCCCTGCCGGGGAACGGTCCTGCTCCTGCTACGAAAGATATCAACGAAAACGTGTCTGCAGTGCCGTTCGAGTTCCTCGATGTCTTGCTGGCTGGCAACGTAGAACCCCTGGATCAAAAACGGAGTTTCTTCCCAGGGTCGATCCAGGGCCGACACATACATGCCGATCTCCAGATCGGCAACGCGTGTCTCTACGGATTCAAGGGAACTCATGCGCTCATCTCCAGCCGTCTCCCACCCCATACCTCACCCAACCGCAACCCCGCAGATTGGGTGATTACGCGTCCAATCATAGCCTGCCGGGACGGCACAGACCATCAGCGCTGATGGCAGGGCGAGGAGCGACAGCACGGGAAGCCTCATCCCCAGCCTCCTAGCTGCGCGGAGAATAATGCTCGCTGAACACACCCACGAAACGGTCAAGGTCGGCCTGCGGCAGGCGGTTGATACCGGCAGCAGCCTTGCGCCCGCCCCCGGAAGGAAATTGCCTGCATATCTCATCCGCACCACTGCGGTTTGACAGCGGTGCCCGCACACTGACCAAGAAATCACCCCCGTCAATTTCCGTGAGAACGGCGTGCGCCCGCGAGGGATGCAGGTTGACGAGATCATTGCTGAACACGCCGCTCACCCGCCGCGCCCAGGCTTCATCCGGCAGCAGGTATACGGCAGCATGACCCGCATCACGGAGCGGTTGCAGCAACGAGGCGCGAGCCATGTCCTCGTGGTAGCCCGCTTCCAGCTTACCGAAGGTCTGCGCATCACCCACGATGAAATCAAACGGGCTGGGATACTCCCGGAGACGCCGAAACAGTGCCTCTGGGGCGAAATGGAGATCCTCTACCGCAGGGCCATAACCGTTGTAATTGATGTACGTACCGAGCTTCTCAGCCGCGATCAGCCGTTGCTCATCGAGACCGATCGGTGCCGCAGCAGCACGCGCGCTGCTCGCAAGGTTGTCGCCGAAGGCGCCAACCACCGCCCATGCCGCGTGCGCACCACGCAGATAGCCATTGACGAGAAGACTCGTACAAACCTCGGGCGCTGTGTTGATCAGAGCCACAAGTAGCGGGTGCTCGAGGACCCCGTCGCCAGGGTGGTGATGGTCGGCGTAAAAGACCTCCGCACCCACCTCCAGCAAACGCTCGAGATCCTGACGGTTTTTTTCCATGGCGACGTCCAGCACCGTCACGCGATCACCAGCACCGCCTCTAACCAGCCGAAGCAGATCAATGTCACGCTTGACTCCCGTTATGAGAACGGCATCGCGAGGATCGGCCAGACGAAGCTGTATCAAGGAGCAGATCCCGTCCGCGTCGCCGTTGAATACGTCGAAGTCAGCCATTCGCTAATAGCCTCGGAAACGTGCGTGTGGTGCCACCGGCAAAATATGACCTGTCAATCACCGGGGCCTCGGTTACGCTGAAACCGGGTGAGCTGCGCGACGTTGGCAGACGGTGTTTCCACGCGGCCCGCATCCAAGGGGTCGAGCGAAACCTGCCGAGGAACAAACCCGGGCAGGAAAAGCGCGAACACCTGATTTATCCGATGACAGTCGTAGCTTTCACAGGCTGCCGCCAGCTGCTGCAGCTTCGATTCCAGCTCCGGCCAGAGTACGAAATCTTCCAGCGCTCGCATGACCATGGGGTGGGCCGTGGAGCTGATCTCGCCATTGGTGACCAGTTCCTCGCGAATCTTCTCGCCCGGACGCAAACCGATCACCCGGATCTCGATATCGCCATTCAGGTTGTCGCGGTCGCGCACCTCCAGACCCGAGAGGTGAATCATCCGCCGCGCCAGATCAGTAATACGTATCGGCCGCCCCATGTCGAGCACGAACACGTCACCGCCACCGCCCATAGCACCGGCCTGGAGCACCAGTTGGGCGGCCTCGGCGATGGTCATGAAAAAGCGCTCGGCATCGAGATGAGTCACCGTGACCGGCCCGCCACGCCCGATCTGCTCGTGGAACAACGGAATCACCGATCCAGAACTGCCGATCACGTTGCCGAACCGGACGACCTCGAAGCGGGGTCCGCCGGGCTGGGCTGCCAAGGCCTGCATGATAACTTCCGCCACACGCTTGGTGGCACCCATGGTGTTGGCTGGACGCACTGCCTTGTCCGTGGACACCAGAACGAAAGTCTCGACACCAGCGGCAATCGCAGCCCGCGCAAGGTTCAAGGTCCCGAACACATTGTTTCGCACACCCTCAATGACGTTGTATTCCACGATGGGCACATGCTTGGAGGCTGCCGCGTGATAGACGGTCTGGACACGGAACTGACTCATCACCCGATACATCCGCCCCTCGTCCTGGATAGACGCCAGTAGAGGAACAACACGTGTACGGCTGCCTGTCGAGAGGAGCCACTCACCCAACTCCTTTTCGATCTCGTAGAGGGCGTACTCGCTCGAGTCGAGAAGCAAGAGCTCGGCAGGCGCATTGGCAAGAATCTGCCGGCAGAGCTCCGATCCGATCGAGCCCCCCGCACCTGTGACCAGCACTGTCTTGCCGCTTATGCACTGACCGACCAGTTCCGGCCTGGGCGGGACCGGCTCGCGCCCCAGCAGATCATCCAACGACACTTCCCGCATCTGGCCGATGGAAGCGCGCCCGCTCATGAGGTCTTCAAAGGGTGGTATCGAGCGTACCTGTACCGGAAAATCCGCTAATAAACGGATGATTTCGCGGCGACGCTCCTGACTCGAGGAGGCCATAGCGAGAAACACTTCTGAAACATCATGGCGTGAAACAAGTTGGGGAAGCATCGCGGAGGACACGATCGGCACATCACTGATCAGGCGACCATGGAGGCGCGCGTCGTCATCAATGAATATGACCGGCGCATACTGATCTCCGTGCTGGAGAGCGGTGAGCAATTGCCGGCCTGCAGACCCCGCCCCGTAGATGGCTACCCTCCGCGAGCCACGCGTGCGCATGCTACGGGAGACGCTGCGTAAGCCGAGGCGAGTACCGCCCACGAACACCAGCATGAAAGCCCAGTAGATGATGGGGAGAGACAGGACGAAGCGCACGCCGCTGAGACCCATGGCAAGCGCAAGCACCAGTGCCGACAGGGTCACTCCCTTGACGACGGCGAGCACGGCCTCATGGCCCATAAAACGAATAATGGCCCGGTAGAGGCCAAGCCGCAGGAAAATCACCGCGGAGGACAGCACTGTCACAGCGAGAACCGCGTAATCAACCAGTGCGGGAGCTCTGATGGCTCCGGACTTGAGCCAGAGGCCGGCTGCCAGAGCAAGCGGGATCGAGATCAGGTCCAGGCCCAGCACACAGGCCTGCCGCAGATTGCGCGGGACCTCTTTGAGGCGCCGCAGCAGAAGCAGGACGAAATTTACGGCGGGGTGCAGTACCGCACGCCGTTCCCGCTCCTTGGGTGCTTGGATCATCTGCTCCACACCTGCGTCAAATGGCTCAGGGTCACGTCGGCAGTATACCCGTCTCGTCAATCAGTGCGCGCGGGCACTTCCACGGCAGCCCCATCAGCCGGCAAACGCAAGGAGACCACGACGACGCCCGTAAGCAGCGGAGCTAGCGCCACCAACGCCGTGATCGGCGCGAACGCCGGGCGACCCTCGGCAAGCAAGGCAAGCGGCAGCAGCCAGCACAGATCCACCGCAAGCACACCAAGGGTGACTGCGCGATGTGCACCCAGTGCCGTGGCGAGCCGCTGGTAGGCATGTTCCCGATGCGGACGCAGGATCGCCGCGCCTCGCAGCGCACGCAGCAGCAGCGTGACGCCGGCATCGCTGAGAAAGGGTGCCCAGAGGATCAACAGGCACCAGATCGACAGCAGGCCGCGCAGCACACAGCCAAGCCCGAGAGCGGCCAACATGAAACCTAAAGGCAGGCTGCCGGCATCGCCCATGAAGAGCCTGGCCGGGGGCCAGTTCCAGCAGAGGAACCCCGCGGAGGAGGCGCCAGCAAGCGCCAAGAGCAGGGGCAGATCCGCGCCAGCACCCGCTCGCATGGCGAGAAAAGCGCTGGCGAAACCGACGAATGCAGCTTGTGATGCGGCTAGCCCGTCAATGCCATCCATGAAATTGAACACATTGGTAAAGCCCACCAGCCAGAGCAAACCAAGCACCCAGACTGCCGCGCCGACGACCGGAGCGGCCTGCGGCACCACGCCCATGGAACTCAGCACCCACGCGGCGCACATGCCCTGGAGTACCAGCCGCAGCCCAACGGGCAAGCCGCGCAGATCGTCCAGCAGGCCGACCAGAGACAGCACGAGCGTGGCAACCAACAACGGCGTCGCATCCATGCCGGAAAACACGGACAAGCCCCACACGGGTGCCAGCAACGGCAACAGCGCCATGCCAGCACTCACGCCGATCCCACCCCCGGTCGGCGTCGGCTGACGGTGGAGGCTCCGTGCACCGGGCACGTCGACCAGACGATGACGCACGCAGCGAAGCCACAGCCCGCTGATCAGCATGGAGCAAAGCCCCGCAGAGAGTACCAGCGCCCAGTTCATCGGGACCCGCGCCGCGCGCTGGAGCGGGGGAAAAAGCGTGGGCGATACGCCCGCACCATGGCGTACGAGTGAAGTGAAGAGGGCCGCGGACAGGCCTGAATACGATCTGCCGCGGCACAGGTCATTGCGATCAGAGTGCAACCAAGGGGCGCAGCTGCTCCAGGGTCTTGGTGCCAATACCCTTGACGTTCACCAGATCGTCGACGGACTTGAAGGGCCCGTTCTCGCTGCGGTACGAGACTATCGCCTCGGCCTTGCTGCGGCCGATACCGCGCAGCGACTGCGCGAGTGTGGCCGCATCCGCGGTGTTGATGTTGACGGGGCGGGTCAGCTCGGAACCCGCAGCCGGAGCGGCATTGGGTGCAACCGCAGCCTGGGCCGGCGGCAGTACGAGCAGAGCGGATCCGAGCAGACATGCCTTGAGCAAACGTATGGCGTTCATCGTCATCCTCCATGAATTGATGAAATTCAAAAACCGGTACCTCCATGGCACCGGAATTCACGCTAACACAGCCTATTCCGCGATTCTGTAGGACATTTCGGACAGTACGGCTCTCACTGCAAGGGAGGGATCGGGAGCCTCCGTGATGGGCCTGCCCACGACGAGATAGTCGCTGCCCGCGGCAATCGCCTCGGCCGGACCAAGGGTGCGCCGCTGGTCGCCTGAATCACTGCCTGCGGGGCGGATCCCGGGAGTCACCAGCACCGGCGCTGGCCCAAGGTTGCGTCTCAGGAGGGACGCTTCACGGGCGGAACACACCACGCCATCGAGCCCGCAGTCGAGCGCCAGTGTGGCCAGGCGCAACACCTGCTGTTCGAGTGACACGTTGACGCCCGTCTCAGCAAGTTCAGCCTGCTCCATGCTGGTGAGCACGGTTACCGCGATCAGCATCGGCACACCGGGCCCGGCAGGCCCCAGTGCCTCGCGCGCGGCGGCCATCATCCGTCGCCCGCCGCTCGCGTGCACGTTGACCATCCAGGCACCCAGTGCAGCTGCAGCACGCACCGCAGCCGCTACCGTATGCGGGATGTCATGGAACTTGAGGTCGAGAAACACCTCGAAGCCCCGCGCCGAAAGTGCCTTCACCAGAGCGGGGCCTGCCGCCGTGAACAGCTCCTTGCCCACCTTCAGCCGGCACAAGGCGGGGTCGAGCCGGTCAGCCATCCCGAGCGCCTGACCGGCATCCGGGTAATCGAGGGCAACCACCAGCCGGGGACCACGCGGGGGATCTGCGGCAATCATGGCCTACGTGCGCGCCAAAGCGCGGCGCTGCAGGCCAGCAGCCCGGATACTCCGCCCAGCACAAAGGCCGCAAGCACCCATACGCCCAGTGGCGCGGCCGGAAGCCGCAGCAACACCACATCGAGAGGCACGGACACAGGATTCGCGAGGCAGAAAAGCAAGGCCCAAGCCGCAACGGCAAGCGCGAGAAGAAAAGCCAGGAACCGGGAAACTCTGCTCACGGAAACGCGCGGATCAGCCGGTTATCTGTTGATGGGCGTTCTGATTGACCCGCTCACGCATTTCTTTGCCGGGCTTGAAGTACGGCACGTATTTGCCCGAGAGATTCACCGCATCCCCCGTCTTGGGATTACGACCGCGGCGGGGTTCGCGGTAGTGGAGAGAGAAGCTACCGAAACCGCGAATTTCGATGCGCTCCCCCAAAGACAGGCTGTTTGCCATGTACTCGATGACCATCTTGACGGCCAGTTCGACGTCCTTGGGCGAGAGCTGTTTCTGCTGCAGCGAGATACGCTCGATCAACTCGGATTTTGTCATGATTAACCTCCTGTTTTTATTGAAAAAACAGCTGATCGGATCATAGCCCACTTTCTGCGGATCGTCTAACCCCGGCCTACTGCAGCGGGCCCCGGTTCGACGCCCGCGCCAGCACCGCCTCTGCCCATGGCGTATGAACGCTGCGCTCCATCATTGCACCATGGTGCTTGAACACCGCCTCGCAGCGTGGCGCCAGGATCTGGCGTGCAGCCTCAATCTCCTGCTCGCTCACAGCAAGTCCGCGCTCGATGATCTGGATCTGGCTCGGGTGAATCGCGCTCTTGCCGATCAGCCCCATCAGCACGTCCTGTGCGACTTCCGCGGCCAGCGTCGCCTCGTCATCGATCAGGTCGAACACCGGCGCCGTCAGCAGAAAGCCAAACGGACGGAACGCCAGCACGAGTTGGGGAATCAAAGCGCCCACCGGCGTCTGGTAAATCGACACGCCACGCAACCGCTTGAGTCCAAGCATGCGCAGCAGGTCGTTGCCGCCGATCCGTAGCGCCAGAATATGGCGTTTCAGCGATGGCATCAGCAACCGCTCCCGCAGGTCGCGCAGGGCTAGAGGGTCGAAAACGGCCGATGTTTCCAGGGTCGGCATAAGCCAGAAATCGTGCACCTTGAGCTGTTGCTCGTATGCGGGCAGCGTATCGGCATCGATCTTGGGCAGCACGAAGCCGTGCAGCCGGTCGATAGCCGGCATCTTCAACATCTCGCCGAGCACCTCGGCGTTGCGCGGCCGCACAAACCGCAGCGGCCCCACGTCGCGGACGGGCAAGCGCGGCAGGCAATCCGCCAGCTTGCGCAGTGCGCGATCGACATCGCTCTCAACGATCGAGTCCTCGGTGCATGCGATCAGCGATCGCACGCCGGGTAGCGCAAAGCCAGAGAGCGTTGATTCGACCTTGTCGTGAATGGCAGGAACGTACAGCGAGGCCCCGAGACGATACGCGTCAAGCATCAGATAGCTTCCTGATGATTGCCGCTGCATTAAGCGGCAGGCTGGAATCGACGCGCACGGGCACACCGTGCTCATCGGCCAGCAGCTTGAGATGCCGCACCGCCGGCGCGGCGGCATCTCTGAGAATCAGCACCCTCGGCGTCCGGCGCAGTAGCGAACGGGTCGCTTCGCCAATACCGGGTTTGATGTAATTGCGGTCTGCAACATCGAAGTCATGCATCAGCCTGGCAACCAGCGTCTCCGAGCGACAGCGCGCAGCTGCGCGGTTAATCACGGGCACTGCGCAATTGCGCAATTCGGGCAGGTCAGCGTGCAACTGCGCGATCAGGCGGTCGACGAACCAGCGCGAGCGGTCCTGCTTCACCAGATCGTCGTAGTAGAGGCAGCCATGGAAGTCAGAGGGGCCGATCTGCTCATTGAGAATGGAGCGACTGACCAGTCCTGAGACCGTGGCATTGAGGATCGCTGAGGGAATCAGATAGTCGTCCGTTGAGCCACACCCGGTGGCTATGCCAGCCAAATCGCAAAGTACGTACAGCTCCGACGACACATTCAATCCGGTTTTAGCCCGAAATGCAGCTACCGACTTAGCCAGCTCGGTGCCGATCGCTCCCTTGCCGGTCCAGCCGTCGATGAATGCGATCGTTGAAGGTTCGTGCTCGTGGCAGATATGTTTCAGCGCGACCTCGTCAATCCCGCGGTCACGAATGATCGACAACGAATAGTGCGCCGCCTCGACGCCGAACACTTCAGTCAGCAGGCGCTTGAGCGCCACACCCATCGGCGTGCCCGCGCGCGCCAAGGACACCAACGTGATCCCGCCAGGCCGCGCGGCGATGATACGCAAGGCAACCCAGTACAGATCCCGCGCCATCAAACTCGCATTGTCCTCGACAGCCCGATCGAACAGCGCAAGGTACTCGGCGGACGGCTGCCGCTCGATACCAATAACCTCGCTGTAGTGCTTCCGGCCGCTCTGAATCAGGCGCTCCTTCTGCTCGACGTCGGCGATCGGCTCGATGCTCAGTTGCTTGAGCAGGAACGACACGTCACCGGCGGCATAGCTTCCGCTGAACATTCAGCAGCCCTCCGGAGCGAGGGCGAGCGACGGCAGCTCCGCAAACGGCGCCTTGCCGAGCAGGAGCGCGCCGTCCCCGAGAGCCTGCTTGAATCGCAGGCCTTCGTCGGCAGCCAGCGCCAGCTGCGAGCCCGACGGGGTGAGCTGCACGTCACAGAGCTTCATGAAATCGAGATCGCTGATGCTGTCACCGGCGCCGATGGTGAACGGCGTGCCGTTCTCGGCGCGCTCGCGTTCCAGCAAGTAGGCAACCGCTGCTGCCTTGCCAAAACCCGGCGGAATGACGGCCATGTTGTTGCCATTCACGTGCAGCGTGTAGTCGCTTCGCGTTCCCAGCCACGGCAAGATGACATCACGCGCCACTTCAGCAACTCGCTGCCCATCGCTCGCCTTGTGCTTCACGACCAAGTAGACAGGTAACTCAGCGTCATATACCAGCCAGCAGCGCAGGTCGGCAGTGCCTGCGCTTTGCTCGATATCCGCGAGCAGCCGCTTGAGGTTGTCTTCTTCGCGCTGCAGCAAAGGTGCCACTCTCTCGTGCCATACCGGATCGACTGTGCCGTCCTGCAGCAGGATTGTCGCGCCATGGCTGACCACAGCCAGCCCCTTGAACCTGATCAGAACACGACGGTAAGCCGCGATGTTGCGTGCGGTCACCGGAATGATCTGGTCTGCTGCCTGCAGCATCCTCAGCAGCGCGCGCTGCCCGGGGTTGCTGTATGAAATGACGTCGCCGTTGGCCAGTAGCGCCGCCGGTTCCAGCACTGATTCGAGATCGCCATGTTTGCGCAGGCTGGAAAACAGCGTGTCGTCCAGATCGACGAAGGCCAAGGTACGAATACCCATCACACAGCCTCGACGGAGCGGCGCGTGCCGGCGGCGCGCCGCACAGTGCCCGTCTGCAGGTTGACTTCAATGCAGCCTGCGTGACCGCCGATCTCAGCGACTGTCTGGCGAACCGGGCCGCTAGACGGCGTTTCATGGACGACCAATACCTGACCGTAGTCCTCGCGTCGGTAATTGTAGAGGAAATTCGGGATTCCTTCGCCGTAGGGGTCTGCCACTGGCAGTGCGCTGCGCACATCGGCGCCAACCAGAATTGGCGAGCGGGTCGTCGACTGCACGAACACCGCCAGCCCCGGGCACCGCGCTGCTATGGCGCTCGCCAGCCGGTAGGCCGGGTGCATGAATTCACCGGTACCAACAACCAGCACGGGTAAGGTACCGACAGACGCTACGCAATCGTCGATCGTTGCCGCCGGCAGTTCGATCTGCCGGTCCAGGCACAGACGTCCGGAGTACGACGACACCCAGCCACGACGGCACCCGACCTGACCATACGCAGCAGCCGCTCCAGGCAAGCGAGCATCGGCGCTCCACTCAAATTCGTAGGCCCCACTCAGGGCGCTGACGACGTCGACCCGGTCTATGCCCGGAACCTCCGCCACCCGCTGGGCAGCCTGCCCGTTGCTGAAATCGGTGATAAGCACCAGCACAACGCGACGCAGCGCCGGGTTGATGACGCGCAGCCCGCCTACCAGATCCGCGAACGTGCACCCTGTGGAGGCCTCGTCATCGCAGATCACGATGGTCTCTGCCGCGCACACCCGGGTGCGCAACTGCGCGTCATCAGGGACATACAGAAACTGCCGCGTCGCGTGGCTATGCGCCTCCTCGAACGGCACAACCTGAGCACCTGCCAACGGGTAACGCGTGGTCTGCACAAAGGCCGAGCGCCGGTCCGGCAGACCCAGGAATGTCTCGAACACCCCATGCCCGAGGCCGGTCCCCGTTTCGGCCATGCCGATGAACAGCACGTCGCCTACATCACGACCAAGGACCGCGTCGACGCCCTGCGCGAGATATGCATGCAGGTCCGCCATCGCCGCGACGGGCGACGGCCAGTGCTTACCTAATACCTTGCTGAGGAAAAGGAATCCGCGCTTGGTGTTGCTTCGCGCGGCAAAGCCACACAGATCGCGCAGCGCGTATGCGTCGTCGCCACGCACTCGCACGCTCAGCGTGCCGGTCGGTAGTGTCACGTTGACTGTGACCATGCCCGTCACGCGACCTCGTGCTGGGGCTGTGCTTCGTCGCGCAGAACTTTAATCGAAGGAATGATCATCGCCACCGGGATTTCGCTGACGCGGACGCCCGTCTTCGGCGAGACCACGGGCAGGTAATGCGGGTCAAAGTACCCCTTGAACGCGATCGCCGGCAGGTTCACGCCCGACAGGCACGACATATCGATACCACCGGATGCACGCGGATTGATCTCCAGCAGACAGGCGTTGCCGTTTACATTGTCACGGAACTGAACGTTGATCATGCCGTTGAGCTTGAAGCGCTCGACGAGGAGGTCCGCCGCCGCACGGACCTCCGGCTTGTGCGCGATGATCTGGCCTATCCCGGCAAGCGGCTTCTCCCGTACCACCGCCGCAAGCACTTCGCCGTCACGCGCGGCGATATCCACGCTGTACTCGGGACCGGGGAGGTATTCCATCACCAGCTGCGGCGCGCAAGCGCCATCCACGCTGGTCTTGGTGACCCAGTCCTCAACATCCTGGACGTCGCTCTGCACTCGCTCGGCAATTGCCGTAACGCGCCCATAGCCCTTTCCATAGACCGACACGCAAGGCTTGATGCACGCATGAACCGATCCGTCGCCCTCGATGGCAGCCACCGCCGCCCGGACTTCGTCGGGTGTTGCCGCCACGCGGTACGCTGGGAGACTCACCACCCCTTCAACGTCGGCGTACACCCACTCCTTGCGGTGCAGCTTCGGCACGATCGGCGCCGGCGCCGCGTGGAAGATTCGGCAGCCCAGAGCTTCGAATTCCGCGGCTCGCGCCGTCAGGAACGACTGCTCGTGCCCGGGCACCAGCAAGTCCACTTTGCGGTTGCGAACGGTCTTCAGGCACCAGGCCAGATACTTCTCAACGCTCAACCCCGCCGGCTCAACGAACGCAACGTCGGCAGCAAGGTACCCCGCGAAGTGATCGTGGCGGTGCGAGATCAGGATCTCGAACTTGGGCAGGTCGCTCGCGCCTTCGCGCATCAGACGGACCACGCGGGCGACGACGGCAAAGTGCCTGTTGAACCAAATGCGCATCAGCGTCCTGGATCGGCGCTCCGGCCGACCTGATTTACCAAATTGTGTGCGAGGCCGGTTTACCCGGCCCCGAGGTTGTTACAGCTGTGCAACGATCGCGGGCATTAGTTGCTCAAAAGTGCGGCCGCTGGCATTTTCGCCAATAGCGTGCATCTTCCATTCACCGTTATTGCGATACACCTTGGCCATCACTTGCGCGCTGTGCGCACCGGTGCAGGAAAGGTTGTATTTAGCGATTTCCTGATTGTTGTTCCCGTTCAGGATCCGGCATGTCGCGTTCTCGATCTCCGAGAAGTTCTGACCGGTGAAGCTGTTCACGACAAACACAAGGCTCTTTACATTGCTTGGGACGCGCGACAGATCGACGATGATCTGCTCGTCGTCGCCGTCGCCGTCGCCGGTACGGTTGTCACCGGTGTGGACGATGCTGCCGTCCTTGGACTTTAGTTGGCGGAACCAGACGACATCGACAGAATTGTTCGCGTCGTCGAACATTACGCACGATGCGTCGAGGTCGATGCTCTGCTCCCTGCTCCCGAAACCGAACATGCCACCTTTTTTCTTTGCGTCCCAGCCCAAACCCATGATGACCTTGGTAAGCGCCGTACCCGCTTCCTTTTCGAGCGAAATGCGCTGACCTTTACTCAGATTGATACCCATGCAAACCTCCTCGTAAAGCAGCGGGAAGTGGTGTCACCACCGCCTTCACACCGCGATGTGATTAACCAACGTTGACGCCGAAGTTCTTCGCGAGCGGGCCGAGGCCGCCCTTGAAGCCTTGGCCGACAGCGCGGAATTTCCAGTCGCTGCCATTGCGGTAGAGTTCGCCGAAGATCAGTGCGGTCTCAGTCGAACCGTCCTCGGTCAGGTCGTAGCGCGCCAGTTCCTTGCCATCGGTCTTGTTCAGCACGCGGATGTACGCGTTTGCGACCTGGCCAAAGCTCTGGCGCTTGGCTTCGGCGTCGTGGATGGTGACCGCGAACGAGATCTTGTCGATCTCGGCTGGCACCTTGGAGAGCGTGACACCAAGCGCCTCGTCGTCGCCATCGCCGGCACCGGACTGGTTGTCGCCGGTGTGCTCGACCGAGCCGTCGGCGGACTTCTTGTTGTTGTAATAGATGAAGTCGCTATCGGTACGAACCTTACCGTCTGCCTTCACCATGAACGCGCTGGCGTCCAGATCGTAGGCGGCGCCATCGGTAGCGCGAACGTCCCAGCCAAGGCCGAGCACAACTTCGTTCAGGCCGGGCGTTTCCTTGCTCAGGTTAACGTTGGAGCCCTTCTGCAGACTGATTCCCATTTTTTGATCCTTTTCATGAATGAATAACGCGTAGTAAAAGCGTAACGAAACGCACCATTACCGTTGCAGGTTCGGCGGCAAGCGCAGCCGGACGGTCACGCCAGTGCGTCAGCCTAAAGTTACCAGCACCTGCCCCTCACCCGCAAATTTCATAACCAGGCCTCGCCGGCGGTCTGGCTGCTGTTTCTGGCCATGCTTGAGGTCGAGCAGGAAATCCGGGCCGACACCAACGGCATCACCGTCGTGTCGCGCTCGGCATAAAAGCTATCGGCCTTTCGAAGCCTGACATGCAGGAATCAATACTGCCCATCGGCAATGGTAGCGCTCGTCATGGGGTCTCTACTGCGCAGCGCGTTAGCCCAGATCGAAGTCGGACGGGTTCAGGCCGAGCTCATTGCAGATCTTGCGCACGGCTTCCTTTTCCGAATGGTCGAAGCTACCGTCCGACGCGCCAATGGCACAGCACACACGCACCAGCAGGCGAGCTTCCTGGGGCTTACTGCGCAACTTACCCACCGTTGCAAGACAATCCATCTCGCCGATGGCCTTGTCGAACTCGAAGCGGCCAGCGTACTTATCGAACAGTTGGATGATCTTGCCTGTATCGAACACTGACAGCACGTCGTTGTTCTTCAGAAAGCCCATCATCTTCACTTTCTCTTCTGAGCGCACCATGCCGTCGGCATACGCGACAATTGTGCAGCCGGCGATCACGCCTTCCAGGAATGTCTGATTCTTGATACGGGTCACTTCATCTTTGAGGCTTTTGCTCACCTCGTTGAATTTGTCCTTGAGCCAGTCCAGCGACATCGTCTTATCTCCAGTTTTTCGAGGGGTTTCGTACGGAGTATGGGGCATTTTCGCCCCCCAAAGGGGTATTACTTCGAGCCTGCTTTCCAGCGAAAGCCGAATCCGAACCGGCGGTCCATCTGCTCGTGGCCCGAGAAATATTCGACGAGCTTGGTCACGCGGATCGAACCGCCATCGTTCTCCAGCATCGCGACCGCACACATGTTCTGACCTGCGTCGTGGCTGTCCATCCGGGCTTCGAGCTCCGGCTGGCTCGACGCCTTGACCGTCACCACGCCGTCAGCCTGCGCCCAGTTCGGCGTGCCTTGATAGATGAAGGCAAAGACGAGCACGCGCTTGAACTGCGCCCAGTGGTCGCCGTTAATGTGAAGGAACTCACCGTTGACCGACGCACCGGTACGGTCGTCGCCCATCAGCTTCACGTACGGAGCGTCATCAAGCCGACCGAACTGGCCACCGAGCGCTTGGATCACACCCTTTTCGCCGGACTGCCACTCGAACATCGCACCGACGTCGAGGTCGATCCCCTTGCTCCCACCAAAGAAGCCGCCCGAGACCTTCTTGGTCCAGTTGAGGTTAACGATGATCTCCCCGAACTTGCCACCTTCCTTGGTCAGCGATACCGGCTTGCTCTTCTCCAGAGTGATCTTGGTCAGATTGACCGGTCGGGCCAGCGGTGGCGTAGGCCCAGCTGCTGGCGCGGGCGCGGGCGACGCCCCACCGCCCGCGTCGGGGTCATCGCTGATATCCACGCCGAAGTGCTGAGCGAGCGGGCCAAGCCCACCGTTGAAGCCCTGACCAACCGCGCGGAACTTCCAGGCCCCGTTGCGCTGGTAGACCTCCCCAAGGATCAGCGCTGTCTCGGTCATCGAGGCGATAGCTGGAGCGAAGGTCAGATTCTCACCTCCGCCCGTCACGACCAGGCTCACCCCCCCGAGCATGCCAAAGCGCTGCTGGCGCGAAATACCCTTATCGACGGTGAGCGTGACTGCGATGCGCGAGGTCGTCGCTGGCACCTTCGTGAGGTCGATCTGTACGCGCTTGGCGCCCGCGTCGACGGTGACGCTGCCGTCCGCCGACCGCGGCTGCCCATAGAAGATCATTCCACGGTCGTTGGCGACTTTGCCGCCTTCGAGCAGCACAAAGGCGCTGAGGTCCAGATCCATCCCCGATGGCACGCCGTTCACCGAGATGTCGATCGACAATTGGCCTGTCGCTAGCGCAGTGTTCTCACCCGATTGCAGTTCCATGCTCTGTTTGCTCTCTTGTGGAGTGAGATCAGCTCGCGTCGACGAGCTGGACGTGAATCAGGCGGCCGCCTTCGGCGCGCGACAAAAGCAGCTTCAGATCGTCAGTCAGCTCGACCTTCTCGCCAACAGGAACGCCCTGCTGCGTCGAGGCGTTGAACAGCTCCGGCAGGCGCTCGTTGACCAGATACCACTTATGGTTGTGGAACACGAAGTAGCCGACACGCTGCCGCTGATCGTCTGTCAGTTTTTCATTCGGCGCGATACCACGCTGCACGTGCCACGGGAATAGCGACTGGTCGGTGTAGACCATCAGCCTGTGGTTCTCCGGCCGGAACTGACCTGCCTTGTGAGTGGAGTAGTATAAATTGAGCACCGGCAGCTTGCCCTTGAAAAGGGTCCCGCAGAACGGGCATCGCGGCTTAGAACTGTTGTCGAACACGTACCAACCCTGCTCACAGGATTTGTTCAAGCACGGCTGCAGCAGGTCCACGGTGCGGATCAGTGCGGTCTCCCACTCGGTCGCGCTGGGGCGCGCCATCGGGTTCTTGAGACCTTCGGTGAACGCCTTGAGGAACAACGGGGCGAGGTACGGACCCGTCAGGGTATACGGGCGCAGCGTCGTATCCGCCCATGGCAGGTCGCTCGGCCGCGCCTGCGCGAGCTTGATGCGGTTCGACGCATCGTTCGGGTCCTCGACGAACAGCGCCCGCTCACCCATCGACAGCTCCTCGTCTCGCGTGCTGTCCTGATCGTGAACCTTGCCCCCGCGCAGCGGGTGCCGGTAGAGAAGGTAGAGATAAATGAGTACGGCGAGAGCGTGCTGGTCAGTCAGCACGCTGGGGAGCTTGCGGTTCGGGTCATGCTTCCCCAGGCATGCTGTTGCCACAACCTCGGGCGCGATGAAATCCGGCGTACCGACCACATCAGGCGCGAACTTGCCCGGGACCACAAGACCGTCGATGTCGATGATGCAGGCATTGCCGCCGGCCGGGTCGACCAGCACGTTCTTGTAGCTCAAATCCGAGTGCGCAAGACCCGCCATGTGCATGCGACGCACTGCACGCGAGATCAGCAGGCAGACGCGCAGGTGCGTAGCCCAACTCCCCAGCTCACGAGGATCAAGAAACTTGGCGCGGTTATTCGCGGACGCGAACCACTTTCCTTCCTTCTCGCGACCGGCGATCTTGAGCATGTCCTGGTTCTTGGAACCGTACTGGAAGAAAAAGTGCTCAGCGTATACCGGCGCAACGATGCCGAACTTGTCTCCCCACTCCACGGTACGCTCGGGCCAGCAGTACACTCGCGCCCAATAGTCGCCGCCGGCCTGGCTAAAAATACCGTCACGATAGCGTCCGACAATGCTCCTCAGCCGGTCGCGACCGTTGCTGTCCACCGGGTCACGGAAGAACAGCACCACATAAGATCGATCCGGTGCGAAGTAGCAGTCTTTCAGGCCGCCAGAGCCCTTCACCTCGTTGACGAACTCTACCGGCGAGCCATCATGTGCTTGAAGGCGAACAATGTTTTTACTCATCGGACTCCTCTTCGCGATCAGTACACAATCGCCAATGTGCGATCGTCGTGCTCACCCTGTGACCAGAAGTCCAGGTAGCTCTCCATCGCCTCGGGCGCGCCAGCGGTTTCTTGTGCAAGAGTCACAGTCGCTGTCAGAGTCTTCCACCACCCGCCCCATTCGACAGAATCTTTCAACGCGTTGTCGGTGCCGAACTTCGGATCCGACACCCCATCGGTCATCAGCACCAAGGCCGACCCCGGCGCATGAATTCCTGTGCGGACGCGGCGCTTGATCGACGCCCATGGGTCAGCCCCGAACTCGGTCGACTGGAGAAACCGGGTTTGTCCGGAAAACTCACCGCTGTCGGGTTCGCCGAGCAATGTGACACGACTGCTCGCCGGCTCGAATACCGCCGCAGCACCATCGCCGATCCAGTAGGACACCACCACCACGCCCTGCTCGTAGCGACGCACCGCCGCGAGCAGCAAAGTGGACGACAGAGCCTTTTCTTCGACCTGCAATTGTTTTGCTTCGGCGACGATCGCCTTGCTGGCAGCGAACGCTGCGCGCCCCAACGGTTCGAGAAACAACGCGTCAATCGCCTGCCTGCGCGTCGCCTCGTCAGCCTGTGCGGTCATCATTGAAAGAAACTTCTCTTCCACAGTCGGCAGAGACTTACAAAGTGCTTCCACCGCAGTATTCGTAGCGAGCTCAGAGCCGCGACGTGACAGCTTCGCCGAGCCGGCGCCGTCAGACACAGCGACAACCAACCAATTGCCTGAGGCGTCGTCCGCGATGTGAAAATCATCTTCGCGGAAGGTCCCGCTGTTTGCATGGCTACGCCCACGAATACTGGCCGCCACGCATCGCTGATCGCCAAGACCATGGCTCGCACAGCGCCGGTGCACCTTTTGAAACGGCAGCGCCGGATCTGGATCAATCGATTTCCACAACGCGCGCGGATCCGGATTGACCAGCAGAACCAGCGTGGCGGTCCGCTGCAATCGCTTGGCGCCATCGGCCCGTTCCAGGAGCGCGGTGAATTTCAGCTCGGTTGTTTTCGTCCGCTCGGTCTGAGGCGTGCCAAGCAGTCGCCCTTCGTCGGCATATTCCAGACCGGTGCCATCGAGTCCGGTGATCGAGACGATCCGGTAGGCGGCAAGTTCCGGCTTGCGATCCAGGTGCAAGAAATGCGTATAAGGCGCCTGCGCAGTCGCGTTGGGCAACTGCAGTCGTAGTGAGGCCGCTCCCTTCTCCTGTTCTGGACCTTGCGGCTCGCTGCTGACAGGGGCAACCCATGCAGGCGTGGGCGCTGTTGGGGGTGCCGGAGCCGATATCGAGGGCAACGACCTCGCGGCGTCTCCCTCTGCGATCGCTTTGCTGCTGCCAGCTGAGGCGTCAAGCCCCGCAAGCAGAGCGACTGCGGAGGCGGGCGGCGCCAACTCGGGGACATCCGGGTCCTGCTTATCGAACGCGGGCAGCGGGTAGCGCTCGCATTGGGCAGTTGCGGCGGGTGCCGCCGTCGTTGAGGCGGCAAGGGTCGTGTCGTTGAGATCGACCACCTCCAAGCTCGCCTGCTGCTCGCGCCTGGCCAGGTCCAGCATTTCGCGCAGGAACCTAAGCACTGGATCTTGCTGCAGGATGCCGTTCAGCTGCTCCGGCGTGAGAACCACACCATTGACGCCAAAATGCTTTTCCAGCAGCGCACGCAGCGCCTCGTCGACCTGGCGTGGCATGGCGCTCGCTTCGTCGTACTGTCCAGACATGCTCAGCCTCTCGCTCGCGTCAGCTCCAGGGACTCTGCGTCTGCGGTCATTCGCCCGAAGTTCGCGGTCTGCTCGCACCACGGGCAAGTCTGCTGGCCGTCGCCGGCGATGCAGAATGTGTTTCCGCAACTGCACATGGCAAACCCAATGCGGTTGCCACAATGCGGGCAGCTCGGCTGCCCGAAGATCTGCGACGAATCTAGTGTGGCTACATTCGGCTGGTCCGACGACATCTCGAAGTAACTGTTCTTGACGGGATAGCACCCAACCAGCTGATACGCGACCGTGGCCAGCTTCATCTGCCCCGCCTGCAAAACGCCGTGGACCGGCTCATAGCGAGAAATATAGGGCAGCTTGGTGCCCTGACATTTTGAGACAAAGTAGGCGTTACTCTCATCGACCATCTCAATGGGCTTGTCCAGGTTCAGCTTCTTGAGGATCGAGACGTTGTCGAGAGAAGCGAGTTGCTCTTCCTTGAAAACATCGCCGACGCTGCGGCTGCGCGCCTGAACCGACTGCGTTACCCACTTGATAAAGCGTGAAAACCCGGCCTCGCTATCATCGTCGAGCGTGAGCACCTTATCGGCATCCGTCAGGCGATTGAGTATCGTCAGGTCAGCAGCACGGCCAATCGAGATCGCGACCAGCGTCACCATCGCGCTGTACTTGCCATGCCAGCGATCCACCGCGGCATTCACGTCATCAGTCGGCTTGCCATCGGTAATCAGGAACACAATCGGCTTCCAGTCGCCCTTGACGTCGGCAGTATTACGCCGCACGTTGGTGTCGATCTCGTCCATCAAAAAGGTCAGTGCCTTCCCCAGTGACGTGCCGCCGCCGACCGGCAGGCTCGGTGCCGTAACGGCGGTCAGCTCCGTGAGATCGATCAGCTTCCGTACTTTACCGGCAAAGACGATGACGGAAAGCCAAGCTGTCTCCAGTGCGTGCGGATCAGTGCGCAGCTCGCTGACAACGCGGCCCAATCCCTCTTCAAGCCGATAAAGATTGGGGCCGATCATAGACTCGGAGACATCCAGCACGAAGTAGATGGGCAGGCGGCGCATCGGCGGCTCCAGATCAGCTGACCAGTTGAATTTCGGTGGGCGGCGGCGGCAGCGGTGCCGTGTCGCGCAGCCCCTGGCTACGGCTACCCGACGACACTGCTTCGGAAGCCCACTTAAAGAAGCTTGTAAAAGACGCCGCGTCCATGGTGTCCAGCGAGAACACCTTGTCGGTCAGCATGGCGAGGTACTGCTGCTTGGCCTTGGGGCCTGCAGCGCAGCCGATGATGTTCCCGAACGACCGCATCTTGATCTGTGGCACCTGCTCCTCGAACACCTGCAGATCGGTCGGGCTGCCATCAGTCATGATGAACAGTAGCGGCGACCAGTCTCCCTTCTCGTCCACCGTCGTCCGCTTGACCTCTCGATCGACGCGCTTGCACAGCTCTTGGAGCGCCAGACCCAGGAATGTCGGGCCGGACTCTGGCGTCGTAATCGTCGGCAGCTGCAGCTGATCCAACGGCGTCAGAGGCAACACTTCGTTGACCACTGCGTCAAAGGTGATGATGCTGAGGTGCACGCTTTCGAGCGCCGAGGGATCCTGACGCAGCGATGACACCAATGCCTGCAAACCGACGTTGACGGCCGCAATCGGCTCGCCCCGCATGGAGCCCGACGTGTCGAGCAACAGATAAACCGGTAGACGGCGCATGGCAACTGCCTCGGGATGTAGTGATCGGATGGAAGGTACCCGGACGCCTCGGTCCGCAACGGTTACAGCGGTGACGCGAACTCCCCGGCGTTCGCCTCGCGGTTGAGCCCAGCAAAGATCCCGGAGCATATCCCTAATGGTCAGCGCTGGCGGACAGGTCGAAATCGTAGTCATCGCGCTTGCCGAGCAAACCTCCCAGCTAAACCGGCTGGGCGATGTCCCAGCCAACACCAATGGTCACTGCCAACCGGTCGTATTCGCTCTTGCTCAGGTTGCTGACACCGCGCGGGAGCCCTCAGACGACCAGGTTGATTTCCTTCGGCGGCGGCGGCAGGTCGTCCAGCCCCGTCACTTCCTTGCCGTCCGACTCGACCTTCTGACTGCCCACAGCAATCGACGCCGAGACCCACTTGAAGAAGGCGCCAATCGTGGCTGAATCAGCCGTGTCGAGCTTGACCACGATCTCGCTAATTTCCTTTAGCGTGGCTTCCTTGACGTTCGGGCCAGCGCCGCAAGCGACGACCGTGCCGACCTTGCGCTTGCGCAGTTCGGCCAGGCCACTGCGCCAATCGTCGGTCGGATCACCGTCGGTCATCAGGAACACCAGCGGCTTCCAATCGCCCTTGGTATCGGCCGTGGTCTTGGCCACTTCTTTGTCGATCTGCGAGGCAACCAGCCTGAGCGCTGCGCCCAACGCCGTCGTCCCACTCGCGGTGATCTGCGGTGGCTGGAATGCAGCGAGCTCGGTCAGCGGCACGTGGACGTGCGCATCTGCGCCGAAGCCGATCACTGAAAGATAGGCTGTCTCAAGAGCATGCGGATCCTGCCGAAGCGTCGAGACCAGCAGCTGCAGGCCGTTCTTCATCGCTTCGATCGGTTCGCCCGCCATTGAGCCGGACTCGTCCAGCAGCAGGTACACAGGTAGCTTACGGTGCATAGTTCATCTCCAGAATTTGTTTGGCGGGCAGTTACCGTTGGTACTTTTTGCGAGTTCTTCGCGGCCCACTACCGCGAACTCCCACAGACTATCAGGCCTTTAAAGGCGACCCAACTCGACCGCGGTCTCGACCCTGAAGTCTTGGTCGAGGTCGTCCCTGGCCATCTCGGCGCCGCGTGCGAGATCATACAGGCGCAAGTACGACGTCTGCACGGCCAACGCCAAACAAAGCCAGCGCAACAGCGACGCGCTGCTCTGTGCCGATTTTACCCATCGTTAGCTCACTGAGCCGCTGCCGCAGCTGCCGTCTTGCGATGACGAACAGACGAGTACAGCGACAGAGCGATGAAGCCGACGCCGACGAGACCGGTGATGACTTCCGGAATGTGCACGACGGTACCAGCCAGCATGATGAAGGCGAGCGCGCCGATGGCGTAGTGCGCGCCGTGTTCAAGGAACACGTACTCATCGAGCGTCCCCTTGTGCACCAGGTAAACCGTCATCGAGCGCACGAACATCGCCCCGATGGCCAGGCCCAGCATGATGATCACGACGTCACGAGTGATTGCGAACGCGCCGATTACGCCGTCGAAAGAGAAAGAGGCGTCGAGCACTTCGAGGTACATGAATGCTGCGATACCCGATCGCTTGGCCGCACCGATGGTTGCGCCCTCCCCTTCGTCCACATCGAATACGCTATCCAGGGAGTCGACTGCGATGAACAGAATAACGCCGGCGAGACCCGCCGAGAGAACCCTGAGGTGAAGCTCGGCCGGCAGGAACCACTGCATGGATAGCAGCACGCCCAGCGCGCAGATAATCGCGATGTTATCCACTTTGCCTAGGCCCGCCAGGCGCTCTTCGAATGCTCCAAGCCAGTGCAGATCGCGCTCGTGGTCAAACAAGAAAGCCAGAAACACGAGCAACAGGAACATACCACCAAACGCCGCGATCGCCGGGTAGCAATCCGTGAGGATCTTCCCGTACTGGTCCGGATCGGTGAGTGCCATGTCGATCACCGGGCCGACGCTCATATCGGCCGCCACGGCGACGATCACGATCGGGAACACCAGTCGCATGCCGAAGACGGCAACCAGAATGCCGACTGTCAGGAACATCTGCCGCCAGAACTCGTCCATGTCCTTCAGGACGCCCGCATTGACCACGGCATTGTCGAACGACAACGACACTTCAAGCACACCTAGCACAAGCACAAGCCAGAGCGCGGTCATTACGCCCATGCCATTCTGGGAGCCCCACCAACCCGCGATAGCGACACAAATCGCCGTCATGATGAACGACAGTCTAAAGTAACTCACTGATATCTCTCCGCTGTATCCCACCAAAAAAATCCAACCGTGCCCGTCGGTCTCGACGTCACGGACCTGCCCCGAAAGGCTCGATCGATTGCATTCCACCCGAGCCAGAAAGCCGCCGCCGCGTATCGAAATGGTCGAATGCGGAAACAGGATCCAGTTGCGCCAGCTGGTCGAAATCGAGCATCGCAAGGCGAGCCCGGTCGATCCGCGAAGACAGCACATACAAGTCAGACTTCACTCCGCGCGAATCGACTCGCTGCGTATAGCCTGAGATCGTGACGCACTTGAGTGCCGGCAATGTTGCAAACGCACAGCCAGCTACTCGCAAAATGACGCCGTGAACATGGCGAACGTAGTCGCGCTCAATCTCGGACTTGGGCACCTTCTTCATCAGCAGACGCCGACCATTCACAGAGAGCCTCGCCTGGGTAGACGGCATGTCTGCGATCTCTGGCAAGTCGATGTCTACCGAAATCGCGTCATTCATCTGGTCAATCTGATAGCTGACCAGAGTTTCACGCGGCCAGTTTATCGCGCTCAACACATCATCAAAAGCCTGCTCCATGAAGCCGGCGTGGGTACGCAGCAACTTCTCGAAGTTCACGCTGAAATAGTTCTGCTCTTGATCATGTGCGACCTTTTTTTTCGTCCAGGCCTCTAGCGCCAACGCATGCGCGTTATCAGCGTCACGGTTGGCGCACGCTGCAGCATCTGCTTCCTGCAGCCATGCGGCCATATCGTGGCCATGGGCAAGGCTGGCGTCGGCAACCATTTGTTCTCGCCGCTGCCGAGCCGAGCCGGAGAGTCGTTCAAGCAGCGAGAGTTCTGGCGGCATCTGCATCACCGGAGCCTGGCGCGCCTTGCGGCGCGTCGGCAGTGCCGGGGCGGCATCTGCAAACGGATTGGGGTCAAAACGCACCGAGAACACCGGCGGTGGCGTATCAAGGTAGACGTCAACAACGGCCTTGGATTCAGCATCCGACACCAGAACGTGATCGGCCAGAAGCTGTGACACTTCCGTCCCTCGCTGCTCCCAAAAGGCGGTCTTCGCTTTGCCGGCCAGCGGCGACCCGTCGGGCGAGATGACTTCGACCTCGCCCGTGGCTCGAACCTCGATTTCAGCCTCGATGACTTGGCCTGCGAGTTCAGTCTCGCGACGCGCGCGCTCGGCATCGCGTGCGACGGCCGCATCCACCGATGCCCGCACGCTGCTGCGTGCTTGGGGGCCATCGCCGTCCAGGCGCGTGCGATACGACAAACCAGAGCCGGGGAGGCCAACATTGGCGAAGGTGCCGCGCTTGCCAAGACTAACGCTCGCGCCGCGTGGACCCACCGACCAACTGATGCCCGACATCGACAGGTTCATCCGGATCCCGGGCGCAAGCGTAATGCGCCGGCTGAAGCGCAGCCCCATTCTCGCCTACCCCCACACCTTGGAGGCGATCGTCAGTCGCGGCAACCGTGAGGTGGTCAGTTGAAACACTTCTAATACCCTCAAAAAACATTCTTCCTCAGGAACCACTGGTTTCTCCGCCTCGCGCGAACGGTGCGTCGCAGCGATGACCGATACGGCGAGCGTCCGGGTTTGCGAATAGAACAAGGGTTGCGTGCGCGAAATGCGGTGTGGTCACGTGATCCGTCGTCATCATGGAGTGTTCAGCACCTGGTTAAATCCCTTCCTAGCCCCTAACGTCACGCGGGTCTAGCACGACCTTCGAGGAAATTTTGACACTTCCCCTATAAACCCGCGGTTCTTGGCGAACTGCCAACACATGGCCGAAGTTCCCGCGGTTCAGGAGCCGTCGGCGCTCCTCCAACCCACTCAGCCGGCAATCCCCTCCTGCATGGAATGCGGACACGCTACCGATAAGCCACCGACTGCACAAGCGGCACACCCGGCCGTGGCACACCCGGCCGGTGAGAACGTGCCTCGCCGCAGTCAGGCCGAAACGAACGCGGGGCCCGAAGGCCCCGCGTCGCACCCGACAAAACGCGTGTTACTCGCGGCCGCGGTTGCCCATCTGCGCCTTGATCAGATCGCCGATGGTCGTGGGAGCGTTCTCCGGCTCCTGCTCGCGCAGCGCCTTCATCGCTTCCTTCTCTTCCTGCACGTCTTTTGCCTTCACCGAGAGCCCGATCGCACGGTTCTTGCGGTCTACGTTGATGATCTTCACCTCAACCTCTTCGCCCAGGGCAAGCACGTTACGCGCATCCTCGACGCGGTCACGGCTGATCTCGGAGCCCTTGAGGACGCCTTGGACGTCGTCAGCGAGCTGGATCACTACGGACTTGGCGTCGATCTCGACGACCTTGCCCATGACGATGGCGCCCTTGTCGTACATCGTCACGAAGTTGGTGAAGGGATCGCCCTCCATCTGCTTCACACCCAGCGAGATACGCTCACGCTCGGGATCAATGGCGAGGATGATGGTTTCGACCTCGTCGCCCTTCTTGTAGTTACGTACGGCTTCCTCGCCCGTCTCGTGCCATGAAATGTCAGACAAATGCACCAGACCGTCGATGTTGCCATCGAGGCCGATAAACAGGCCGAAATCCGTGATCGATTTGATGCGGCCCTTGATGCGCTCGCCCTTGGCATGAGCCGCGGCGAATACGTCCCAGGGATTCTCGGTGCATTGCTTCATGCCGAGCGAGATACGGCGGCGGTCCTCGTCGATATCGAGAATCATCACGTCGATCTCATCGCCAACCTGCACCACCTTGGAGGGGTGGATGTTCTTGTTGGTCCAATCCATCTCGGAGACGTGCACAAGACCCTCGACGCCCTGCTCGAGTTCGGCGAAGCAGCCATAATCGGTGAGGTTGGTGACGCGCGCGCGCAGGCGCGTCTTCTCCGGGTAACGCTCCTTGATGCTGACCCACGGATCCGAGCCGAGTTGCTTCAGGCCAAGCGATACGCGGTTGGTTTCGCGATCGAACTTCAGCACCTTCACATCGATCTCGTCGCCAACCTTGACGACTTCGCTCGGGTGCTTGATGCGGCGCCAAGCCATGTCGGTGATGTGCAGCAGGCCATCCACGCCGCCAAGGTCCACGAACGCGCCGTAGTCAGTGAGGTTCTTGACCACACCCTTCAAAACGGCGTACTCCTGCAGACTGGAGAGCAGGTTATCGCGCTCGGCGCTGTTGGCCTGCTCGAGCACCGCACGGCGCGACACCACAATGTTGTTGCGCTTCTGGTCGAGTTTGATGACCTTGAACTCGAGGGTCTGGCCCTCGAGGTGCAGGGTGTCGCGGACCGGGCGCACGTCGACCAGCGAGCCGGGCAGGAACGCGCGGATGCCGTGGATATCCACGGTGAAGCCACCCTTGACCTTACCGTTGATCGCGCCCTTGACGACTTCGCCACCCTCGAAGCTGCTCTCGAGGCTCTTCCAGGTCTCGGCGCGGCGCGCCTTTTCGCGGGAGAGGCGGGTCGCGCCGTCACCATCCTCGATGGCCTCAAGAGCGACCTGGACTTCGTCGCCAATCTCGAGGTGGAACTGTCCGTCATCATCAAGGAACTGGCTGCGGGGAATCATTCCCTCGGACTTCAGGCCGGCGTGAACCGTGACCCACTCGCCGTCAATGTCGATCACAACACCCGAGATGATGGAGCCTACGTCCATCTCTACGGTCTTGAGGCTTTCTGCGAAAAGTTCTGCAAAATTCTCGGTCATTGGATAGATCCTACTACGGCACTGCCGTATGTTTTCCGATCCTCCGACCCAGCCGTCGAAGGGGCAGAACATGAAAAGCCAAATACCGGGCGTGCTGGCATGAGCCCGGTCTCCGACACCTTTAAAAAGCACGACCCGCAGGCCGCTCCCACATTTTTTTCGCTGCCCGCCTCAGGCGAGTCCTCTCTCCCTTGCGAGAGACATCAGGCGGGCGAACACGTCTGCTACCGCGATCCCCGTGGTGTCTATCAGGACAGCTTCGGGAGAGGGACGCAACGGCGACACCGAGCGATCGAGATCGCGCCGATCCCGTGCCTCTATGTCCGCCACAAGGCGCGGCAGGCTAACAGCCTCGCCCTTGTCGATCAACTGGCGGAAGCGCCGCGCAGCGCGCTCTTCGGGGCTGGCAGTCAAAAATACCTTCAGTTCAGCGTCGGGAAAGACTTCCGTACCCATGTCACGCCCATCGGCAACCAACCCCGGCAAGACGCAGAATGCCCGCTGCCGGTCGAGCAGCGCAGCCCTCACGGCGGCAACCGTCCCCACTTGCGAGGCGAGCGCCCCGACCTCCTCGCTGCGAACCACCCCGGTGACGTCCTCGCCCTCGAGCACGACGCGCAGGTCGCCGGCATCGTCCGCCCCGGGCTGGAACTGCACATCGAGATGTCCCGCGAGGACCTCGAGTGCTGCGTGGTTGTCGATCCCGACGCCATGGTTGCGCGCCGCGATCCCCACGAGGCGATAGAGCGCACCGCTATCGAGCAGGTTCCAGCCGAGCTCACGGGCGAGCAGCCGGCACAGGGTTCCCTTGCCGGAGCCGCTCGGTCCGTCGACGGTGATCACCGGCACCTGCGGACGGGACTGCTTCATAGGGGCTCACTGATAGCGGCCGGCTGCTCGTCTACCTGCAGGCCGACCGAGCCTGCAAGAGCGCGGAATCCGGGAAACGAAGTGGCTACGTTGGCGCAGTCGCCGATCACGATGGGCCCCGTGGCGCGCAGCGAGGCAACGCAGAAGGCCATGGCAATGCGGTGATCGCCACCGCTGTCGATACGGGCCGGCGCGAGCGAGGCGCCCCCACGAATGCGTATGCCATCAGGGTAGGTCTCGAGCTCTACGCCGAGCGCACGCAGCCCGCGCGCCATCACCTCGATGCGGTCACTCTCCTTCACACGCAACTCCTCGGCGCCGCGCAGGAGCGTCTCCCCATCCGCACAGGCGGCCGCGACGAAGAGCACAGGAAATTCATCGATTGCCAGCGGCACGAGTTCCTCGGGAATCACAATGCCTCGCAGCGCCGTGCCCCGGACCCGCAGGTCGGCAACCGGCTCCCCGCCAGACTCGCGCTCGGCGAGAATCTCGATCGAAGCGCCCATCGCGCGCAGGATGCCGATCACCCCGGTACGGGTGGGATTGATGCCGACGCCCCGCAACAGCAGGTCAGATCCCGGCGCGATGCTGGCGGCAACGAGGAAAAATGCTGCCGAGGAAATATCCGCCGGCACCTGCAGCGCCGCACCTTGCAGCCGCCCGCCACCTTGCAGCTCCGCAAACGCTCCCTCGCGGCGCAGCGGATAACCGAAGCCCGCGAGCATGCGCTCAGTGTGATCGCGGGTCGGCGCGGGTTCGATCACCCGCGTGGTGCCCTGCGCGTAAAGCCCCGCCAGCAGCAGCGCCGATTTCACCTGCGCGCTGGCCACGGGCATGCGGTATTCGATGCCCTTCAATGCGGCCCCACCACGGATCTCGAGCGGGGGTCGACCGCCCGGGGCGGTATCGATCTGCGCGCTCATCAGCCGCAACGGCTCCGCTACGCGCGCCATCGGGCGGCGCGTGAGCGAGGCGTCGCCCACCAATCGCGTGGCAAAAGACTGCCCGGCCAGCAGACCTGCGAGCAGCCGCATCGACGTGCCCGAATTGCCCAGATCGAGATCACCCGCCGGCGCCTGCAGTCCGTGCAAGCCCACGCCATGCACCGTCACGCGCCCGGGCGATGGACGGTCGATGCGCACGCCCATCGCACGGAACGCCGCCAGGGTGGCGAGGCTGTCCTCACCCTCGAGAAAACCCTCGATCTCGGTCACACCCTCGGCGATCGAGCCGAGCATGACCGCACGATGCGAGATGGATTTGTCGCCTGCCACGCGGATTTCCCCGCGGAGCGCCGTGCCGCCCGAGGCGATGAAATCGGGACTCGAAACCATCATGCATCGTCTCCGGAACTGGCGGCGGCGGGCGCTTGCGCCGCCTCGAGCCATTGCAGGTACCGCCCGCGCGCACCATGCGCCGAGGCAAAAAGGGCATGCAGCGCCGCGGTATCAGAATTCGCGACGCTCTCCCGCAGCCCCGCAAGGCTCTCGGTGAACACGTCGATCGCGGCAAGCAGCGAATCGCGGTTGGCGAGAGCGATATCGCGCCACATCAGCGGATCGCTCGAGGCAATGCGGGTGAAATCACGGAAGCCGCCTGCGGCGTAGCGGAAGATCTGCTCACTGGAGTCTTGCTGCGAGAGGGCATTGACGAGCGTGAAGGCAAGCACATGAGGCAGGTGACTGGTCAGCGCAAGTATGCGGTCGTGTTCGCCTGCCTCCATGCAGGTCACTGCGGCGCCGGCGCAGATCCACATCGCCTCGATCAGTTCAAGGGCTGCGGGTGCCGTGCCCGCGTGCGGCGTCAGAATAACGCGGTGGCCGCGGAAGAGATCCAGCCGCGCCGCCTCTACGCCCGAGCGCTCGGAGCCGGCGATGGGATGACCGGGCACGAGTCCCGGCGGCAGCGCGCCGAACACCCGGCGGGCGGACTCCAGCACGACGCCCTTGGCGCTCGCCACATCGGTGATAACCACATCGGCTCGCGCGGAGTCGCGTATAGCCACCAGCACCTGCTCCACGCAGAGCGCAGGGACCGCGATCACCACCAGTTCAGCGCTACGGAGTGCCTCCTCGAGAGAGGCTGCCGTGGCATCGACCAGACCGCGCCCCAGCGCCCGCGCTGCGCACGCTTGATCCTGATCATAACCCGTGATTTCGCGCGCAAACCCCCCCTCTCGCAGGGCTGCAGCAACGGAGCCGCCGATCAGGCCGAGCCCGACCACCAGCACCCGGCCGGCGCGCGGTGCAGGCCCCGTCATCTCAGAGCACCGCCTGCGGGTAGGAGCCCAGTATCTTGATCATCACGGTCTGCTCCTGGATCTCGCGCAGCACCGCGGCAATACGCGGGTCTTCCTGATGACCCTCGAACTCGATAAAGAAAAGGTAGGTCCAGGTCTCGGTGCGCGAGGGACGGGTATCGATGCGCGTCAGCATCACTTGCTCACGCTGGAAGGGCTCCAATAGCCTGAACAGGGCACCGGGCCGGTTATGGGTCGAGGCGATGATCGAGGTCTTGTCATGACCGCTGGGCCGCGCGCCTTCACGCCCGATCACGAGGAATCGCGTGGTGTTGTCGGCGTAGTCCTGGATATTACTGGCAAGGCACGCGAGGCCATGGCCCTCGCGTGCGATGTCACCGGCCACCGCAGCCATGGAAGGATCCAGTGCCGCGAGGCGCGCGGCCTCACCATTGCTGGAGACAGCCGCCTGTTCCACGCCGGGCCAGTGTTTCTCGAGCCAGCCCCGGCACTGTGCGAGGGCCTGCTGGTGGGCGCAGATGCGCCTGATCCCGCCGGCTGCTACGCCCGGCGCGGCCAGCAAATGAAGCCGGATCGGCATCTCGACTTCGCCGCAGATCTTGAGCGGCGACCGGATGAAGTTATCCAACGTGTGGGTGACCATGCCTTCGGTGGAGTTTTCCACTGGCACCACGCCGTAGTCGACGTTGCCTGCCTCCACGTCCTCGAATACCGCGCCGATCGTTCCCAACGCGCTGCTGTTCACGGCATGGCCGAAGTGTTTCAGCGCGGCGGCCTGGGTGAAGGTGCCCTCGGGCCCAAGAAAGGCCACCCGCACGGGTCGCTCAAGCGCCAGGCAGGCGGACATTATCTCGCGGAAAATATGCGCGACCTCCTCGGCCGGCAACGGACCCGTATTACGCTCCATCACGCTGCGCAACACTTGCGCCTCACGCTCGGGGCGGTAGAAGGTCGGCTGCCCTGAGGGCGTGCCTCCTGCGCCGGAGGCGAGCAACTCCGCACGCTTGACCTCGGCAACCCGCTGGGCGCATTCGGCCCGCCGGTTGAGCAGCGCCTGGATCTGCCGGTCGACCTCATCGATGTCAGCGCGAATACGCCCGAGCTCGGCCTCGGGAGCCAAGGGATCGGTCATGCACTCACCCCCTGCGTGCCGCAAAGTCACGCATGAAGCCGATAAGGGCATCCACCGCGTCGATGCCAAGGGCGTTGTAAATGCTCGCGCGCATGCCACCCACCGAGCGATGTCCCTCGAGGTTCAGCAAGCCGGCCGCCTTCGCCTCGGCGAGGAAGGGCTTCTCAAGCGTGGCATCGGCAAGCGTGAAGGGCACATTCATCCACGACCGGGACGCAAGCTCGACCGGGTTGGCGTAAAAACCGCTCCCGTCGATATAGCCATACAAGGCCTCGGCCTTGCGACGGTTACGCTCGCCGACCACGGCCAGCCCGCCCTGTCCTTGCAGCCACTGGAATACGAGGCCTGCAAGATAGATCGAGAAGGTAGGCGGCGTGTTGTACATGGATGCATTGGCCGCCTGGAGGCTCCAGTCAAGCACGGCCGGAGTGCGTGCATCGGGCGCACCCAGCAGATCCCTTCGCACGATCACGATCACCAGGCCCGCGGGGCCGATGTTCTTCTGCGCGCCGGCGTATATCGCGCCGAAACGGCTGACATCGACGGGGCGCGAGAGAATCGTCGAGGACATGTCGGCAACCAGCGGCACGGCGACATCGGGAGTCCAGCCGAACTCCAGGCCTCCGATGGTCTCGTTGGGGGTGTAGTGCAGATAGGCAGCGTCTGCCGAGTAATTCCAGCGCGCCTGCGGGGGCACCGTCATGAAGCGCTCCGCCTCCGAACTGGCAACCACCTTTACATCACAGTATTTGCGCGCCTCGGCGATCGCCTTGATCGACCACTGCCCGGTGTTGACGTAGTCGGCGCGCGCGGCGCCCCGCAGGAGATTCAGGGGTGCAGCAGAGAACTGCGCGGTAGCGCCGCCCTGCAGGAACAGCACGGCGTAGTCATCAGTGATGCCCATCAGCTCACGCAGATCGCGCTCTGCAGTGTCGGCAATAGCGACGAACTCCTTGCTGCGATGGCTCATCTCCATCACCGACAGGCCCGTGCCCCGCCAGTCGGGAAGCTCGCCTGCAGCCTGCTGCAACACCGCCTCGGGGAGTGCAGCGGGGCCTGCGCAGAAGTTGAATGGCCTGTTCATCTGCCGGAAAACCTCCGTCTTGTGGATCGGTGAAATGGGCGAGACGCCCGCAAGCCCTCAGGCGTCGGGCGCTGCCTCGTTCGTCAGGGCCGAAGCGTCCGCATCGACATCGGCTTCCGCCTCCGCGACGCGTGCGAAGCCGGCGATTTTTTCGCCGTCCCGGACATTCATCAAACGAACGCCCTGGGTGTTACGGCTCACCAGCGAAATCTGCTGCACACCGGTGCGCAACAGGGTGCCCTGGTCGGTGCTCAGCATGATCTGGTCGGTTGAGGCCACGCCAAGCGCCCCGACCAGCCGCCCGTTTCGCTCGCTCACCTGCATCGCGATCACGCCCTGGACACCACGTCCGTGGAGCGGAAACTCGCCGATGGGCGTGCGCTTTCCATAGCCGTTCTTGCTCATGGTGAGTACTTCTGGCAACAGCGGATCGGGAACGATCAGGGATACCACGGTGTGCCCTGCCGCCAGACGCATACCCCGCACGCCGTGGGCCGAACGACCCATCGGACGCACGTCGGATTCGCGAAAGCGCACCGACTTGCCCGAACTGCTGAAAAGAAGGATGTCATTCTCGCCATCGGTGATGGCGGTGCCTACCAGGTGATCGCCCTCGCCAAGATCGATGGCGATCAGGCCTGCGGCCCGGGGCCGCGAGAAAAAGTCGAGTGAGGTCTTTTTAACCGTGCCGTCGGAGGTCGCCATGAACACGTAGCGCTCCGCGCTGAACTCTTTGACCGGGAGCAGCGAGGTGATGCGCTCGCCCTGCTCCAGATTGAGCAAATTCACCAGCGGGCGACCCTTGGCAGCGCGCGATGCCACCGGAATCCCGTACACCTTGAGCCAGAAGACGCGGCCACGGTCGGAGAAGCACAGGATGGTGTCGTGGGTATTGGCGACCAGCAGGTGCTCGATCGAGTCCTCGTCTTTCACGGGTGCGCCCGAGCGACCCATGCCGCCGCGACGCTGCGATTGGTAGGCATCCAGGGGTTGCCCCTTGGCGTAGCCGCTGAAAGACACCGTCACCACCCGCTCCTCAGGCGTGATCAGGTCCTCGGTGGTGATGTTGTGGCGGTCATCGACAATCTCGGTACGACGGGCATCGCCGTAGTCCGCAACCACCGTCTCGAGCTCTTCACGGATCACGCGCATCAGGCGGTCCGGGTCGGCCAGGATCTCGAGGTAATCGGCGATCTCGGCGAGCTTCTGCTGGTACTCATCGAGAAGCTTTTCATGCTCCAGTCCGGTGAGCCGGTGCAGGCGCAGATCGAGGATGGCCTGAGCCTGCTCGGGCGAGAGCCGGTAGACCCCGTCTGCCAGGCCATAGCGCGCCTCCAGATCCTCCGGGCGGGAGGCGGTCGAGCCGGTGCGCTCCAGCATCGCGGCCACGCCGCCGGGCGCCCACTCGCGCGCAACAAGGCGCTCGCGGGCTTCGGCAGAACTTGCGGAGTTGCGGATCAGTTCGATCACCGCGTCGATGTTGGCCAGCGCGATGGCGAGCCCTTCGAGCACGTGTGTGCGCTCGCGGGCCTTGCGGAGCAGGAACACCGTGCGGCGGGTGACCACCTCGCGACGATGCCGCAGGAAGGCCTCGATGATTTCCTTCAGGTTGAGAGTGCGGGGCTGGCCATCGACCAGCGCGACCATGTTGATGCCGAAGACGCTCTCGAGCTGGGTCTGCTTGTAGAGATTGTTGAGCACCACTTCGCCGGACTCGCCGCGCCGCAGTTCGATCACGACGCGCAGGCCGTCCTTGTCGGACTCGTCACGCAGTTCGCTGATGCCCTCGATCTGCTTGTCCTTCACCAGCTCGGCGATCTTCTCGATCAGGCGCGCCTTGTTCAGCTGGTAGGGGATCTCGTGGATGATGATGGTGTCGCGGTTGCTTGCATCATCGACTATCACCTCCGCCTTGGCCCTGACGAAGATACGCCCGCGCCCGGTGCGGTAGGCCTCGAGAATGCCCGCGCGGCCCTGGATGATACCTCCCGTGGGGAAGTCCGGCCCTGGCACGAGACGGATCAGATCGTCGATGGGAAGCTCCGGATCGGCGATCAGCGCCAGACAGGCCCTGACCACTTCGCCGAGATTGTGCGGAGGGATGTTAGTGGCCATGCCGACCGCGATGCCGGCCGATCCGTTCACCAGCAGGTTGGGAACCCGGGTGGGCAGCACGACGGGAATCTGCTCGGTGCCATCGTAATTGGGGACGAAATCAACGGTATCTTTGTCGAGATCCGCCATCAGGTCGTGGGCGATCCGCTTCATGCGGATCTCCGTGTAACGCATCGCCGCGGCAGAATCTCCATCGACCGAGCCGAAATTACCCTGACCTTCGATCAGCACGTAGCGCATCGAGAAGGACTGAGCCATCCGCACGATCGTGTCGTAGACAGCGGAGTCGCCGTGCGGGTGGTACTTGCCGATCACGTCGCCCACGATGCGGGCAGACTTTTTGTAGCCCTTGTTCCAGTCGTTGCCCAGCACGCTCATCGCGAAGAGCACCCGCCTGTGCACCGGTTTCAGGCCATCGCGGACATCGGGGAGTGCCCGGCCCACGATGACGCTCATGGCGTAATCGAGATAGGACTGCCGGAGTTCGGCCTCGATGCTGACGGGCTGGATTTCCTTCGCTAGCTCGACCATAGGCACCTGGAATTTTTTATCTGAGCACGGGGCCGGGGAGGCATCCGCGCCGAGTCGGCAGGGCTTGATCCCGAGCCTCCCCGAAAGCGCGGCATGGTAGCACAGCCCCCCCCTTCCACGGCAGGCGGGCGAGGGGCCGGAAAGCAGGGGGCAACGGCTATACTGCCCGAGGTTTTATTGCCCCACCCACGCCTCGCCCCGGGAGACCCGTTTGCAGCACGCCGACCAGATCATCCACGCCCGCTGGGTCCTGCCCATAGAGCCCGCCGATACCATCCTCGAGCACCACGCACTCGCCATCGCGGACGGCCGTGTGCTGGGCATCGAGCCCTCCAACACAGCCGCAGAGCGCTGGACGGCGCCCAAGGTCTGGCGGCTCGACCGCCACCTCCTGATGCCCGGGCTGGTGAACGCGCATTGCCACGCGGCCATGACGCTGCTGCGCGGGCTGGCTGACGACCACGCCCTCGCGCAGTGGCTGCAGGACTGGATCTGGCCCGCCGAGGGCCGTTTCGTGGGCGAGGATTTCGTGCGCACTGGCACCCGCCTCGCCATTGCCGAGATGCTGCGATCGGGCACCACCTGCTTCAGCGACATGTACTTCTTTCCCGATGTCGCCGCTGAAGCCGTGGTTGATGCCGGCATGCGCGCCCAGATCGCCTTCCCGATTCTCGACCACCCTACGCCCTGGGCGCGCAATGCCGATGAGTACCTGAGCAAAGGACTCGAGGCCCGCGACCGCTTCAAGTCCAACCCGAGGCTGGTATTTGCCTTCGGACCGCATGCTCCCTACACCAACTCCGACGCGACATTGGCGCGGATCACGGTGCTCGCGGCGGAACTCGATGCGCCGGTGCAGATACACCTGCAGGAGACCGCCGGGGAGGTTGCCGATTCGATATCCGTGCATGGCATGCGCCCCATCGAGCGGCTCGATCGGCTGGGACTGCTCTCGCCGCGCCTGCAGGCCGTACACATGACGCAGGTGTCGCCGGGCGATATGCAACTGCTGGTGCGCGAGGGTGTGCACGTCGTCCACTGCCCCAGCTCCAACCTGAAGCTCGCCTCCGGTTTCTGTCCGACCAGGGACCTGCTGGCGGCGGGGGTGAACGTGTGCATCGGCACCGATGGGGCCGCCAGCAACAACACGCTCGATCTCTTCGGCGAGGCCCGCCTGGCGGCACTGGTAGCCAAGGGCTCGAGCGGGGATCCAACCGCGCTTTCGGCTCACCGGGCACTGCGGCTGGCGACACTGGCGGGTGCGGAGGCAATGGGTATCGCCGAGCGCATCGGGAGTCTGCTGCCTGGCAAGGAGGCCGACCTGATCGCCGTCGATCTGCACCGACTGGGCTGCCAGCCCGTCTACGACCCGCACTCGGCGCTCATTTACGCGGCGGGAGCACATCAGGTGACGCACGCCTGGATCGAGGGGAAATTACAGCTCGAGGATGGCCGCCTGCTCTCGCTCGACGAGCCGGCCCTGCTCGAGGCGGCGCAGGCATGGCGAGACCGCATATTCACGGCAGGAACGGGGAAAGCCCAATGACGGCAACGCGACGGCTAAACGTAGATCCGGCGGAAATCGCCAAGTTCGAGGCCCTCGCCAGCCGCTGGTGGGATCCCAACGGCGAGTTCCGCCCGCTGCATCGCATGAACCCACTGCGCGCGAACTTCATCGATGCGCGCTCGCCCGTGGCGGGCAAGCGCATCCTCGACGTCGGCTGCGGGGGCGGCATCCTGAGCGAAGGACTGGCGCTGCGCGGCGCCACGGTGACGGGCATCGATCTCGGGGAGGCGCCGCTCGCGGTGGCGCGCCTGCATCTGCTCGAATCCGGACTCGACATCGACTACCGCTTCACCGCAGTGGAGGATCTCGCGGCCGCGGAACCGGCGAGTTTCGATGTAGTCACCTGCCTTGAGGTGCTGGAGCACGTGCCGGATCCCGCTGCGCTGGTAGCCTCATGTGCGGCGCTGGTCCGCCCGGGTGGCGATGTCTACTTCGCCACCATCAACCGCAATCCCAAGAGCTGGCTGTTTGCCATCATCGGCGCCGAACATGTGCTGCGCCTGCTGCCAAAAGGCACGCACGATTACGCCAAGTTCATTCGCCCGGCCGAACTCGCAGGCTGGATGCGCCAGGCCGGGCTTCACACGGAGGAGATCACGGGCATGCAATACAACCCCGTGACCCAGCACTTCTCGCTCAGCCGCGATGTGGCGGTGAATTACCTCGTCCACGCACGTCGCCGCCCATGAGCGCTGATGCGCTGCAGGCAGTGCTCTTCGATCTCGACGGCACGCTGCTCGACACCGCGCCGGATTTTGCCGCCGTGGTGAACCAGATGCTCCGCGAGCACGACCGTGCGCCACTGCCCTTCGAGCAGATCCGCGCCACGGTCTCGCATGGCGCCCGCGCCCTGGTGAAACTCGCCTTTGGCATCGCCGACGGCGAACCGGGCTTCGAGCCCCTGCGCAGCCGACTGCTCGAGCTATACGAGTCAGGTCTGGCAATCGAAACCACACCCTTCGACGGGATGCGCGAACTGCTCGCAGCGCTCGCGGCGCGCGGGATTGCCTGGGGCGTGGTCACCAACAAGCCGCACTACCTCGCCGCGCCCCTGCTCGCGCGAATGGCCCTGCAACCGCCCGCCGCCGTGCTGATCTGCCCGGATCACGTGAGCCGGACCAAGCCAGATCCCGAACCACTGCTGCTCGCCTGCCAGCAGCTTGGCTGCGAGCCCGGCAGATCCATCTATGTGGGCGATCACGCCCGCGACATCGAGGCCGGTCGCAGCGCAGGCATGCGTACCATCGCCGCCGCCTGGGGCTACCTGGCGGCGGATGAGTCCGTGCTGCCCTGGGGTGCCGACTTCGTGGCACAGGACGTCGCAGCGCTCACCCACCTGCTGATCGACTGAACACCGGAGACCGCCATGACACGCCTCTACCGCGCTCCGCCCGACCTGCTGGCAGGGCGTAATGTGCTCGTCACAGGCGCCGGAGACGGCATCGGCAAGGCAGCCGCACTGTGCTTCGCAGCACATGGGGCCACCTTAGTGTTGCTAGGTCGCGGACAGCAAAAACTCGAGGCGAGCTACGACGCCATCGTGACGGCCGGCGGACCCGAGCCGATCATCCAGGTGCTGGATCTCGCCCAGGCCACCGAGGAGCACTACGCCGCGCTCGCCGCACAGGTCGAGGAACAACTCGGCTGCCTGCACGGTCTGCTGCACAACGCGGCATTGCTCGGACCACGCAAACCCCTCGACCAGTACCCGCTGCGCGACTGGCGCGAATTGATGGCCGTGAATGCGGAAGCGGGCTTCATGCTGACACGTGCGCTACTGCCCGCCATGCGCGCGGCACCAGCGGCATCCGTGGTGTTCACCAGTTCGGGGGTGGGCCGTCGCGGCAAGGCCTTCTGGGGCGCCTATGCGGTTTCCAAATTCGCCGTAGAGGGGCTCTGCCAGGTCTTCGCCGATGAACTGGGCAGCACCAGTGCGGTCCGGGTGAACTGCATCAACCCGGGCGCCACCAATACCGCCATGCGCCGGGCCGCTTACCCGGCGGAAACACCTACCCGTAATCCAGAGCCGGCCGGCATCATGCCCACCTACTTATTTCTGATGGGCGATGCGAGCCGGGATGTGAACGGCCAATCACTGGATGCTCAGGGCGGCTAAGCACTGCCTTGGGCGGCAAGCGGCGCACGGCGCGCGTCAAAGTTCCGCCGCCTGGACACTTAAAGGCCTCGCGCGACATCCGTTATAGCCAAGCAATTCAATAAGATGAACATCGACACCCCGGCTGGCACGGATATCGCTTTGCTCGCTCAAGCCCAGTTACGGGAGAGCGCCCATGCCAACCGCCGAGATCATCCAGTTTCCCCAGCCAGCGACCCCCGCCGCGTTCAGGCAGCAGACCGAGCTGCCGCCCGAGGTGGACATCGCGGAACTGCAACTCCTGAACCGCCTGTTTCAGCACCTCGACGTCCAGACCCTGCTCGAGCAGTTCCTGATCGAGATGTGCGCCTGGCTCCCGCTCTGCGGTGTGCGCTACACGACCGCTGATACCGGGGAAAGTTTTCTGGCCGGTCGCGCCACGCGACGTGTCTCCTCGGCCGCACTTCGTCAGGCCGGCGAAACCTTGGGGCAGATCGAGCTCTTTGCCTTCGGGGATGTCACGGCAAACACCGCCACCGTGCTGGCGCCGCTCGGCGCACCCTTGCGCAATGCGCTGAACCACCACCGGGTGAAGCTGCTCGCCCGTCGCGACACGCTCTCGGGCCTTGGCAACAGGACGGCGCTGGATCAGGCCGTGGCCACCGAGGTGGCGCGAGCCCACCGCTTCAGCCTGCCGTTCACGATGCTGGTGGTCGACATCGACAATTTCAAACGCATCAACGACAGCCTGGGTCACAGCGCTGGCGACGATGTCATCCGCGGCGTGTCCACGGAACTCGCAGGCTGCCTGCGCCCCTACGACCAGGCGTTCCGTTATGGCGGCGAGGAGTTTGTGGTGCTGCTGGGGCAGACAGGGATCGCCAAGGGCATGCAGATCGCCGAGCGCATCCGCCGCCGCATCGCCGCCCGTTGCAAACCAGAGGCCGACCCCGCCCGGAGGATCACGGTAAGTATCGGCGGCGCCGAGTTCATCCACGCCGAAACCGTGGGCAACCTTTTCGACCGAGCAGACCGCGCGCTCTATCGCGCCAAGGACGAGGGTCGCAACCGCAGCGTGGCTGCCGTGAGCTGAGACTCAACGCGGAGAGCCGCGTCGCACCCTGCCCTCACGCGGGGAATTCGAACGCCGCCTCGGCGACTCAGGGGCTTTTTTGCCTGCCTCCGGAGGAAGTGGCATCGGCAGTTCGACAATCGCGAACAGCTGTCGCACGGCCGCCTCGTCGAGTTCACGCCAGCCACCGCGCCGATCGCGGGAACTCAGAGCCACCGGACCAAACCGGACACGCTTCAGCCGGCTGACGACGCAGCCCTCGGCCTCCCACAGTCGGCGGACTTCCCGGTTTCTTCCTTCCCGCAGCACCACGGCAAACCAGCGGTTGCGACCACTGCCCCCGCGCTCCATCACGGCATCGAAAGCCGCCATGCCGTCGTCCAGCAGGATGCCCTTGCGGAGGCGCGCCAGCATGGCCTCATCGATCTCGCCGCTCACGCGCACCAGATACTCACGCTCGATGCCAAAACCAGGATGCATCAGCCGGTTGGCAAGTTCGCCGTGATCGGTGGCCAGCAGCAATCCTGCGGTGTTCAGGTCCAGGCGCCCGACCAGGACCCAGCGACCATCGCGCAAGCGCGGCAGCTGCTCGAACACTGATGGACGGCCCTCAGGATCCTTGCGACTGCAGATCTCGCCCTCGGGCTTGTTGTAGACGATCACGCGCGGCAACGCGCTTGCCGCCGGAGCCTGTCGACGCAGCGCCCTGCCGTCGACGCTTACCAGGTCATCGGGGAGCACCCGCTGGCCAAGTGTCGCGGGCCGGCCGTTCACGGTGATCCGACCCGCCTCGATCCAGCCTTCGATCTCGCGGCGGGACCCGAGCCCCGCAGCCGCCAGTGCTTTCTGCAACCGTTCGCCGGGCAGGCTCATGCTGCTGGCTGTCCGGTATCGGTATCAATGTCCCCTTCCGCATCCGTACCCGCGACATCCACCTCATCCAGACCTTCATTCATGATGTCGTCCACGGGGAGCGCCTCTGGGGGCTCATCTTCAGTCTCGGGAAAGTCGTCTATGGCTTCCGCCAACGCAGCGGAGATCCGCAGGACCGCGCCTCCTTCAGGGGCAAACACCGCAGCCTCATCCTGATCCGCAGCCATCACGGTCAGCGCGATGAGGTCGTATTGGCCGTCGGCGCGCCCGACATCAGCCTGAGCCACCGGCGCGTCCGGGGCATCGGGGTCGCCCATCGCCAACGGCACCGCGGGGTTCAATTGTTCAAAGTCCTTGATCTCCGACAGGGGCGGCAGATCCTCCAGGCTCTTCAGCCCGAAGTGATCCAGGAACGGGCGGGTGGTGGCGAGGAGCTCGGGGCGGCCTGGCACATCGCGGTGACCCACCACGCGCACCCACTCGCGCTCCTGCAGCGTGCGCATGATCGCCGGATTCACCGCCACGCCGCGCACTTCCTCGATGTCGGCGCGGGTGATCGGTTGGCGATAGGCGATGATCGCGAGCGTCTCGAGCAGGGCGCGCGAATAGCGCGGCGGCTTGTCCTCCGACAGTCGCGCGATCCAGGGCGCAAGCTCGCGGCGCACCTGCAGTCGATGACCCGTGGACACCTCGACCAACTCGATTCCGCGATCGCTGCAGTCGGTCGCAAGTTCATCGAGTGCCGCCCGGATTTCCTCGGGCTCGGGCCGCGAGCTTTCCTCGAACACAGCACCGAGCTGCTCCAGCGTGAGCGGCCGCCCGGCGGCGAGCAGCGCCCCTTCAAGAATCGATTTCAGCTGCATCCTGACCCCGCGCCTTGACATGAATCGGGCCGAAGGGCTCCGACTGGACTATTTCGATCAGCGATTCCTTGATGAGCTCCATCACCGCAAGAAAGCTCACCACCACACCCATGCGTCCCTCGGACACATTGAAGAGCGCCACGAAGGGCAGGAACTGCGCCTGCTGCAGGCGGTCGAGGATCTGTGTCATGCGTTCACGCGTCGAGAGCTTCTCGAACTGGATGTGATGGCTCACGGTCATGGCCGCGCGCCGCATGACATCGGAGAACACCAGCAGCAATTCACGCAGGTCCACCACGGGCTGGGGTTTGGTGTGGCGCATTTCCGGCGGCTCTGCGCCCGCACGGAAGACGTCGCGATCGAGGCGCGGCAGTGAGTCGATGTCCTCGGCCGCCTGCTTGAACTGCTCATACTCCTGCAAGCGGCGGATCAGGTCCGCCCGCGGGTCATTCTCGTCCTCGACGGTGGCCTCAGGCCGGGGCAGCAGCATCCGCGACTTGATCTCGGCCAGCATGGCGGCCATCACCAGGTATTCGGCCGCGAGCTCGAACTGCATGGCCCCCATCAGTTCGACATAGCGGATGTACTGTTCCGTGATCTGGGCGACGTTGATCTCGAGGATGTCGAGATTCTGGCGGCGGATGAGGTAAAGCAGAAGGTCCAGCGGCCCCTCGAAAGCCTCGAGGAACACCTCCAGGGCGTCGGGCGGGATGTAGAGGTCGCGCGGCATCACCGTGAGCGGCTTGCCATGCACGAAGGCCAGCGGGAGATCCTGCTGCCCGCCAAAGCCCTCCACCCGCAACGGCTCCGGGCCGTGCTCCGCGGCAACGGCCTGCACGGTATCCGCAGGTTCGGGGATCTGGCTCATGCTGGCTCCATGCGACACGGAACACCCGCCCCGCGTGCACCCGTGAAAGGGGGGGGATTATAGCGGCCTGCAGCCGGCACGCCCACCGGCGACTCAGTCAAACGCAGCGCTACGGCCCTTGCCCTGGCGCAAGACCACGGGAACAGGGCCTGAGAGGTCTACCACCGTGGTCGGCTCGAGCCCGCAACCGCCCCCGTCGATCAGCAGATCGACCGCATTGTCGAGGCGCTCGCGCATCTCATCGGTATCGGCGAGCGGCAGCTCCTCTCCGGGCATGACCAGGGTCACACTCATGATCGGCTCGGCGAGCTCCGCGAGGAGCGCGAGTGCCACCCGATTGTCGGGAACCCGCAACCCGATGGTCTTGCGCTTGGGATGCAGCAACCGCCGCGGCACTTCGGCGGTGGCCTTGAGAATGAAGGTATAGGGGCCAGGGGTGTGGGCTCGCAGCAGTCGGTAGCTCGCGTTATCGACCACCGCATAGCTGGAGAGCTCGGACAGATCGCGGCACATCAGCGTGAAGTTGTGCCGCTCGTCGAGCCGACGGATGCTGCGGATGCGCTCGAGAGCGGCCTTATCGCCGATCTGGCAGCCCAGTGCATAGGCCGAATCGGTGGGATAGATCACCACGGCGCCGGCGCGGATTTTCTCCACGGCCTGACGCAGCAGCCGTGGCTGCGGATCGCGGGGGTGGATCTCCAGCGTCTGCATCAGAGCCACTCGGTCCACACGGGCTCTACGCCTGCGGGCAATTCCGGTATGCGTACCGGGCGGCGCCAGAACTGGGCGCCGGCGTGAAAATCGCTGCCGGCAGACGCCTTCAATCCAAATTCAGCCACCAGCTTTGCGAGCGGCTGCAGGCGATCAGGCGCCATGCCGGCCATGGCCACCTCGACCGCGCCGCCGCCATTGTCGCGGAAGGTAGCGATCAGGGTCCGCAGCTTGGTGCGGGTACGCGTGAAGCTGTAGACCGTGGGATGCGCCAGCACGGCCACGCCACCGGCGGCCCGGATCCAGCCAATCACCACATCCATCTGGGGCCAGGTCACCGGGCAGGCCGCTGGCCTGCCCTCGCCGAGATAGCGGTCGAAGGCCTCGTCGAAATCGCGTACGCGTCCGCTGTCGACCAGAAATTTCGCGAAGTGCGGACGACCGGGCGGTGCGCCACCGGCATTGAGCAGCGCGGCCTCGAGTGAACCGGGAATTCCGAGGTATTCAAGACGGGCAGCCAGATTGCGGGCGCGCTCGTGACGGCGGGCAACCTGCGCCTGAATGCCCGCCTGCAGCAGCGCATGACCCGGTTCGAAGCCAAGGCCTACCACGTGGAACTCGTGGTTGTGGTAGCTGGAGCTGAACTCGACGCCTGGAATCAGGCGCATTCCCAGTTCCGCGGGGAGCTCGGGGTCGATCTGCGACCAGCCGGCCAGCGTGTCGTGGTCGGTGATGGCAGCCAAGCCCACGCCATCGGCGGCGAGCAGCCGCAGCAACTCAGCGGGCGGAAGCTCGCCATCGGAGGCATTGCTGTGGCAGTGCAGGTCGACGCGCAACAAAAAGGCCTGTGAGGCGGGCTGTGGCTGGCTAGAATAGCTGCTCAGCAGTCCGTGCGGGCTTGTGCCGAAGGCGCACAAATGCGCGGAGCCCATCGTCTCTCACCAACACACCATCCATGAAACAGCTCGCCGAACTGGTCCCGATAGTCCTGTTCTTCCTTGCGTACCGGCTGGACGGCGAAACGCTGTCTGTGGGCGGCTGGGGGTACGACTTCGACGGCATCTACTCCGCAACGGCCGTACTGATGGTCGCAACCGCACTGCAAGTCGTGCTCACCCGGCTGATCACCGGTCGCCTGGAGAAGCGGCTGCTGATCCTGGCGGGGATTGTGATGGCCTTCGGCGGGGCGACGCTCGCGCTGCACAACCAGATCTTCATCCAGTGGAAACCCACGATCTTCAACTGGGCCCTGGCCATCGTGTTGGTGACGACCCGTCGCTGGAGCGGAAAAAGCGCGATGCAAAAGGCCATGGGCGAGCAACTGCAGTTACCCCCGGAGGGCTGGCTCCGGCTGGACCGGCTGTGGACCGGGTACTTCCTGCTGGTAGGGGCGCTCAACCTGGTCGTGGCCTACAGCTTCAGCGAATCGACCTGGGTGAGCTACAAGCTCTACAGCGCCATAGGTTTCACCCTGACGCTCAGCCTGGTCACCGCAGCGGTTCTGATGCCCTACCTGCGGGAACCAGACCGCGACCCACCGACGGACGCCACCTGAACCTCGAACCCGGAGCCTCACAGATGCTGTGCTACGCGATCATTGCCGAGGACGCTCCCTGCACTTTGCAGCTCCGACGCGATGCGCGGCCGACGCATGTGGAGCGGCTGCAGGCGCTGCGTTCCGAGGGGCGCTTGGTGCTCGCCGGACCCCATCCGGCGCAGGACTGTGAGGATCCCGGCGAGGCCGGCTTCACGGGCAGCCTTATCGTGGCGCGCTTCGAGAGCCTGGAGGCCGCAGAAACGTGGGCCGCCGGAGACCCCTACAGGATCGCCGGCGTCTATGCGCGGGTGACCGTGAAACCCTTCCTGAAAGTACTGCCCTGAAGAACACAACCCGGGTTGACAGACAGAAATCTCTAGCTAGATTAAAATGTTACTGAATAAATCGCAGAAAATTGACGAGATAACGCGATGACTCCTACCCGGCTCGGCATCCTCATCGTTCTTCTCACCATGCTCACCGAGCCTGCCTCGGCTCAGCAGCAGCGCTTTATCGAAGACACGGCCCTGCTCCCGCTGCGCAGTGAGGCCAGCTCCGGCAGCAGCCCCGTTCACCAGGGGCTCCCCTCGGGTAGCCCGGTGACTCTGATCCAGGGCGACAGTGGCACAGGCTGGAGCCAGGTCCGCACCCGCGAAGGCGTCGACGGCTGGATCCAGACCAGGTACCTGCGTCGCGACCCCGGCGCCCGTTACCAGATCCTAAACGCAATGCGCCTTATGGGGCAGCCCGAAGACGGCACGGTGAGCCTCACGCAGGCGATCGAGCAACTGAGCGGCCAACTGCAGGCGATCACCGGGGAGCGCGACACGCTGCAGGCCGAACTCGCCGAAGGGCGACAGGTCTGGAACCGCGCCGGCGAACTCGACACCGCCAACCGGGAGCTCTCCGAAGAAGTCCAGGCCCTGAAGAGCCGTATCGATGTGCTGCAAGCCGAGAATCGCCGCCTCACCGACGAGTCTTGGCAGAAGTGGTTCATCAATGGCGTCTGGGCCACCGGCGTGGGCGGTCTCCTGACGCTGCTGCTGCCGCGGTTTTTCTCGCGCCGCCGCCGCTACTCGGAATGGGCCTGACCACGCGACACGAGTCGATTTCACAAACTTTCCAATGGAGTGCATATGATGCAGATGGCGCGGATTGCAGTATTGATCCTTGCGGTCATCCAGACCGCCGTTGTGGCCGCCGCGGAACCCCATCCGCAGGTGCTGTTACGCACCAGCGCGGGCGACATCCGCATCGAGCTCTACCCGGAGGAGTCGCCGAAGAGCGTCGCGAACTTCCTTGCCTACGTCGACAGCGATTTCTACAAGGGCACGATCTTCCACCGCGTCATCAGCAACTTCATGGTCCAGGGCGGCGGATTCACAACAGCGATGATCGAAAAGCCCGTACTCGATCCGGTGGAGAACGAGTCCAAGAACCATCTCCACAATGAGCGCGGCACGGTGACCATGGCCCGCACCGACGACCCCGACAGCGCGACGTCGCAGTTTTTCATCAACGTGCGCTCCAACCTGCGGCTGGATTTCGACTACGTCACCCGCAAGCCCGGCTACACCGTCTTCGGGCGTGTGGTCGATGGCATGGATGTGGTCGATGGCATCTCGCTGGTCATCACCCAGACCACCGCAGGCATGGATGACGTACCGAAAAACCCGATCGTGATCGAGTCGGCAGAGCGGGTGAAATGAGCATCGCGCTCTCGATAAACATCAATAAAATCGCGCTGATACGCAACTCGCGACCGGGCGACTACCCGGACCTGCTGGGCCACGCGCAGCGTATCGTCGCCGCCGGCGCCGATGGCATCACGGTTCACCCCCGTCCGGACCAGCGCCATGTACGCGCCTCCGATGTGCCCGCTCTCGCCGCGGTGCTCGCGGTCGAACTCAATATCGAGGGCAACCCCCATGCCGGGCGAGCGCGCAGCGCTCGCGCCGACGTGGCTGACTACCCGGGCTTCATGGAGCTGGTGCGCGCCGTGCGCCCGGCCCAGTGCACGCTGGTCCCGGACGGCGACGGACAACTCACCTCCGACCACGGCTTCGACCTGCGTCGCGATGCCATCCGTCTCGCGCCGCTGGTCGCGCAGATGCGCGGGCTCGGTTCCCGGGTGAGCCTCTTCATGGACCCCGACCCAGAGCAGATGCGCCTTGCAGCCGAACTCGGTGCCGACCGCGTCGAACTCTACACCGGCCCCTACGCCGCGGCCGTGGCGCGCGGCGCGGATCCCGTCTCGGTGCTGGGTCCGTGGCTGGAATCGGCACAGGCAGCGCAGGAAGCCGGATTGGGTCTAAACGCAGGGCACGATCTCAATCTCACGAATCTGCCTGCCTTCCGCGCGCTGCCTGGCCTGCTCGAAGTGTCGATCGGACACGCATTCATCGTCGACGCGCTGGAGCTGGGCATCGCGGCGACCGTCAAGGCCTATCAGAAGGCGCTGGGCAAGCCGGGATGAACCCCGTCGACTCCCGGCCAGCCGCCGCGGAGCCCGAGGCTTTCTCGATCTGCGACTGCGACCAGTACGCCCTGCACCTCGCCACGGTGAGCATGCAGGAACAACTGGTGCTGGCCACCGAGGACATCCACAACCAGTTCGGGATCCTGCTGCTGCGCAGCGGCACGCCGCTCGGCAGTCACGCCATGCAGCGCCTGCAGGGGCAGCGCCTCAACCGAGCGCTGGATGATGTCTTCGAACTCCGCCTGACGCCCGAGCCGGCAGATCTGTTGTCGCTGATGACCGATCTGATCGCCTCGGAACCCGACCTGGCCGCCATCTCCGGCGTGCTCGGCCTGCAGGAGATGACCCGCTCACTCTGCCTGCAGTTGCGTGCGCCCCGGGCTCTGCGGCAAAAACTCGCTGTGATGCAGCGCGCACTGCCGCGGGTGTTCCATCGCGCCCTGTTCAGCGCCTGGATGGCGAGCGTCATCGCCGCGAACCGGGGGCTGGGAGCCGCCGACATCGAACTCGTGTTCCTCGCCGGCCTGCTCCATGACGCGGGCCTGCTGCATCTCGCGCCTGCCCTGAGCGAGCGTCGCCGCGACATGAGCGCGACAGACTGGGCGCTGCTGCGGCAACACCCCACGCGGAGCGCACAGGTGATCGCGCAATCGTGGGCTGAGATGCCGCCACGGCTCGCGGTGATCGTGGCCGAACACCACGAACGCCACGACGGCGCCGGCTACCCCGAGGGGCGCCAGGGCGAGGATCTCGATCCGCTGAGCGGGATTCTCGGACTCGCCGACATGCTGCATGCGCTGCGCTTCGAGGCACTGGAGAAGCCCCTCGCAGGGCTCGCCGACTGCCTGCCCTTCCTGCAGGTCAATCGCCGTACCTGGGGCATCGAGAACTACCGCCCCACCGCTCGGGCGTTGCTCGCCGCGCGCAGTACTTTTGTCGCGGCAGACAGCGCCGCGGCGTCGCGCTCGCTGCAGGCCCTGATCGATGCCAACCGTTCGCTGCAGGTGATCGTGGCCGCAGTTCCCGATGCCCGCGCCCTGCTGGAGACGCTGCCGCAAGGCCGCAACGCGAGCAGCCTGCTGCAGATGCTGGAGGAATTACAGCGTATCGCGCGGGCCGCCGGGCTCGGCGAGGACGCGCTGGCCGCGTGGCTGCAGGACAATCTGCGCCACGGCCGCAGTGATCCGGGCATCGGAGATGTCGGCGTCACGCTGCGCGAGGCACTGTGGCTGGTGCGCCGCATCGACCGCCAGCTCCGCGAGTTGCTCGTGGAACTGCAGGGCACCGCGGAGTCGGTGGCACTGAAAGACCTGTCACTGCGGGTGAGCGCCGAACTCACGCGCGCCTGGCGACGCTTCGCGCCGCCGGCCTCAGCTCCTTAGCGATCCTCCGCCAGCACCAGCAGCACCTCCACTGCGACCACGAAGGGCGCCAACTCACCCACCAGCCAGCCGAGCACAAAACTGAGCGCATGTCCCCATTTGTGGCGGTACACGGGGCGCTCGAAATTCCATGCAAGCGCTGCAGTGATCGCCGCAAGGAGCGGCAGCCTCAGACTCATCGGGAGATCTCCTGGTGGAGTCGCGTGGCGGGGAGACCTTAGCGGGCACGGCGCGGAGCGGCAAGGCGCGTTTGACCCACCGGTCACAGCGGTCTAGCCTCCCGGCCAGCACATCGACAAGGAGACAGCCATGCAAGCCGAAGGCACGGACCGAATAGGCGGGCTGCCACCGCGCCGACGCCCCCTGCTGTTTGCCGTGCTCGCGCTCGGCGTGCTCGTAGGGCTGGGCTGGGCCGTTCGCTCGCTGCTGGTTTCCACCGATACGCGTTTGTCACCGGTCGCCGTGCAGACCATCGGGGGGCAGATCTCGGCGCCAGCCACGCCCGCTGCCGCGGCGCCGTCCACGGCAACACCGACGCGGGTTCAACCGCCACCCGTGGACATGGGCGCTCCGGCGATCGAAGCGCCGCCCTTGCCAACGCTGGAAGCAAGCGATCCTGAAGTGCGCGCCTCGCTTGGCGATGTGCTGCCGACGACCGCCCAACCCGCGCTGGTACCCACCGAATTGCTGCGCCGCATCGCCGTGCTGGCGGAGAGCTTCGGCCGGGGCAAGCTGCTACGCGATCGTCTGCCCATACCATCGCCCACAGGCAAGATGCAGGTCGTCGAGCGCGAAGACCGCATTTTCCTTGCCCCGGGCAATTTCAGTCGCTATGACGTGCTCACGGACACCGTGGCCGCACTGGATGCCAACGCCCTCGCCGGCTGGTTCAACCGCTACGAACCCCTGCTGCAGCAGGCTTGGGGGGAACTGGGCACGGATGGTGGCACCGTAAGAGGCGCCCTGATCGGGGGGCTCGAACTGTTGCTCGCGGCGCCTGATCTTGAGGGTGAGATCGAACTGGTACAACCCGCCGTGTTCTACAAGTACGCCGATCCCGCGTTGGAATCCCTGCCAGACGCGCAGAAACTCCTGCTCCGCGCAGGCCCGGGCAACCGGGCGGTGATCAAGGACCGGGCGCGCCGGTTGCGCGACGCGCTGGCGCGAACACCCTGACGGCCCGGCACGACCCGGGCAGGCTACAGGTAGCGCTCGATGATATCCGCGCCGTCGAATTCGGCGCCGAGCACCGCTATGAAGGTGTAGACACCGATCAGTTTGCGATTCAGGAACACGAATTCCCGAGGTGGCAGCTCGAAATACGGACTGAAAGAGGCCTTGGCGGCACGCCGGGCCACGCGGTTGGGCAAGTCGCTGTTGCGCCAGCTGTAGGCGCCACTCACACCCATAGCCGACGGCGGGATGCTTGAGCCGCGCGCCGTGAGCGGTTCGATCACGCCGGCGCAAATCTCGGCAAAGGAGCGCTGGGCCTCCTCCGGGTAATGCGGCTCCACGAAATGCAGAGCGAGCGCTCCCCGCAACACCCGATCGAGGTCGCCGAGATAGGCGCCGCGGATCATCTCGCGCAGCGGCTCGATGAAACTGTCGGGAAAGGGCTGCACGGCGCCGAAATCGAGCAGCACGAGCTTGTCCCTGCCGCGCGAGGAACTCGCGGGACGGATCCGGTAGTTGCCGAAATTGGGATCGGTCTGCAACTCGCGCCACTCGAAAACTTCCCGCAGGAAGAGATCGAGAAATTCGCGCCCCAGGCGGCTGCGACGCTCCAGCGGGAGTGCCTCGACAGCGGCGCTGGTCACGCCGAACCCGTGCTCAAAGCTGGTGGCCAGCACATGGGCCGTGGAGTATTCCTCTATCACCTCAGGCACCACGAAACGCGGATCACGCCGCAACCGCCGGTGGTAGCTCACCGTGGTGAGCGCCTCGAGCCGGTAATCCACCTCGCGGCGCAGCATGCCACGCACCGCGTCAAGCCAACCCGAGAAATCCGCGCCCGGGGCGGCGCCCGCGAGTCGCCCAAGTCGCAGCAGACCGGCCACAGCGTCGATGTCGGCGTCGATGGAGTCCGCGACACCCGGGTACTGCACCTTGAGGCATATTGCACGGCCCTCGCTGCGCCGCCGCGCCAAATGCACCTGTCCCAGCGAGGCCGCCGCGATCGGCACCGGATCGATCTCCAGCTCCGCCAACCGACGCGAGCCGAGTTCACGCTGCAACTCGCGGCGGATCGCGCTCCAACCGAGCGCGGTGGTGCGGTCCTCCAGCGTGTGCAGGGCCGCCGTGACCTCCTCCGGAAGGAAGTGCTCGCCGTAAATGGCCATCATCTGGCCGACTTTGACGACGCCGCCCTTCAGGCGGCCCAGTTCCCCTACCAGGAAGCGCGCCTGCTCGCCCAGCGCGGTACGCCGCCGGGCCTCGCGCTCCAGTGGCGGCGCCAGCAGCGATCCCGCGGCCTGCGCCATATAGCGCGTTCCCGCCAGCAGACCGCTGCGCGTAAGGCGCAGGCGGCGCTCGAAACTGCCTGTAAGGATGCGGTCCAGCGGTTTACCCTCTCTACGCGCCACTACCCGGCGCGTCGGTAATACGTCGTTTCCTCTGACGCCGACTATAATCCTCCCTGAATCCCCGCGGTCAGCGTGCGAACCACCCCATGGCGCCGGATCCATTCATGATGCGTATCGCCGTGCTGCTGGCAGCAATACTGCTGGTTATGCTGGTGGTTGTCCTGGCGCGTCTGCGCGGCCGCGCCCAGACCGGCGGCAGGGACGGCTCGTGGGGGCTGTCGGAGCTGCTGCCGCAGGAGGACCGACACAGCTTCGGGGACGGAATGCCAATCCCCTACCTCGACCCCTCGCTGGAGCTCATGACGCTCGAGGTCTACCGCAAGGCCTTCGGCACCACCAACTTCAACTATGCCGTGCTGGGCGAACACGAGGCCGTGATGGCCAGCGTGCGCGCCTCGCTCGCGCAGGCCGTCACCGATCGCGAGTTTTTCCCGCGCAAGCCGCTGATCATTCCGCGCCTGCTCGCCGCCATCAAGAACAGCGAGAGCTCGCTGAAAGAACTGGTCGAAATCATCATGCAGGACCCGGTGCTCACCGGAGACGTGCTGCGCATGGCCAACAGCTCCTACTACCGGGTGGGCAAGGACCCGATCGACACCCTCGGCCGTGCGGTGGTGATGCTCGGCATGGAAGGGCTGCGCTCGCTGGTGGCGAGCACCGTGATGCAGCCCGTGTTCCAGGTGCCGCGCGGCTACTTCGAGCAGTTTTCCGTCACCATCTGGTCACTCGCCCAACGCTCGGCGCTGGGCGCTCAGGCCTACGCGCGGATCACGCGCGATTGCGACAGCTTCGCCGCACACCTGCTCACCCTGCTTTACCACCTCAGTTACATCGTGCTGTTCAGGCTGACCGTCTCGACCTATCAGCAGGCCTCGGGCTCACTCCCGCGCGCCGAGGTGTTCACGCGGCTGATCGACGAACGCGCCGAGGTGCTGGCAGGGCTCATCGCCCGGGATTGGGACCTGCCGGTGCCCCTGCGCGAAGCGCTCGCCGAGCACGCCGCACGCCGCGGCGTCGATGCCATGAGCCCGCTGGCGCGATCGCTCTACTTCGGGAGGCTCTGCGGCATGGGCTCGATACTCGAGGAGGAGCTCGGACAGGACCCGACCGAACTGCTCGTGCTGCTGCAACGCAAGGGCCTGCCTGCGCCGCAGGCAAAGACGCTGTGGAGCGCCGTTTTCCCGGAACGGGGGGAGGCGCCGTCGTGACTCCGCCCACGGGCGGACCCGACACCCTCTACGCCATGGAATCCGCGGAGCAACTGCCGTTCCGTTTCGATGCCGCCGTGGCCGGTGTGTTCCAGGACATGATCGCGCGCTCGGTACCCGGCTATGGACTCACGCTGCAAATGCTGGCCGTGGCCGCGCGGCGCTTCGCACAACCCGGCAGCAGCTGCCACGACCTCGGCTGTTCGCTAGCCGCCTCCACACTCGCCATGCGCCACCACGTGCCCGAGGGCGTGCGCATCGTGGGCATCGACAGTTCCGCCCCCATGATCGCGCGCGCCCGCGAGATCGTGGCACTGGACACCGCCGCCGCTCCGGTAGAGCTCCTCTGCGCCGACATACTCGATGTCGGGATCACGGCAAGTTCGCTGGTGGCGCTGAATTTCACCCTGCAGTTCATCCCGCTCGAGGCGCGCACGCCACTGCTGGCGCGCATCAATGCCGCGTTGCTGCCGGGCGGCGCGCTGGTGCTCTCCGAGAAGCTTGCCTTCGAGGATCCTCGGGAGCAGGAACTGCTGGGCGAACTGCACCACGAATTCAAGGCCCAGCAAGGCTACAGCGCACTCGAGATCGCCCGCAAACGCAACGCCATCGAGAACGTGCTGGTGCCCGAAACGCTGGCGGTCCACCGCGCGAGACTGTTCGCCGCCGGTTTCTCGCAGGTGACGGTGGTCCTGCAGTGCCTCAATTTCGTCTCCGTGCTGGCGATCCGGTGAGCATCGGCGAGATCCTCCGGCGGGAGCTCGCAGCGGCTCCGCTGGGTGCCTTACGCGGCGACTTCGAAGCAGCGCTGGAGCGGGCACGCGGGGCCCCACCCAACCGCGACGCGGCAGTATTCGAGGCGGCACTTGCGGCCATGCCGGTGGTGCCGGGGCTCAGGGCGGAACTGGACTCGCCGGTGGTGCGCATGGGCGCCGCAACCGACCTCGATGCCGGTGCACGCACACGGCTGCACGAGGCCTTGCTCGCGCTGCATCCCTGGCGCAAGGGCCCCTTCGAAATCCTCGGTATCCCGATCGACAGCGAGTGGCGCTCGGACCTCAAGTGGGCGCGGGTGGCTGCGGCCATCACACCGCTTGCGGGCCGCCGCGTGCTCGATGTTGGCTGCGGCAACGGCTACTACGCCTGGCGCATGTTGGGCGCAGGTGCGGGCTTCGTGCTGGGCGTCGATCCGGCCGCCCGCTGCATCGCCCAGTTCCAGGCTTTCAAGCGCCAGCAGCCCGCGGCCGCCGTGGTGCTGCTGCCGCTGGGCAGCGAGGATCTGCCCGCGCAGAGCCACTGCTTCGACACCGTGTTCTCGATGGGCGTGATCTACCACCGCCGCGACCCGATCGGACACCTGCGGGAGTTGCACGGACAGCTACGCGCGGGTGGGGAACTGGTACTCGAGACGCTCTTCATCGATGCGGCTGCAGGCGCCGTGCTGGTGCCCGGGGAACGCTACGCAAAGATGCGCAACGTCTGGTCGATACCCAGCTGCAACACCCTGCTCGGCTGGCTGCGCGAGGCAGGTTTCCGTGATGCGCGGATCGCCCACACCGGCCTCACCACCGCAGACGAACAGCGACGCACTGCGTGGATGCACTTCGAATCGCTCGCGGATTTCCTCGATCCCCGGGATCCATCGCTCACGGTGGAAGGACACCCCGCACCCCGTCGCGCACTGGCCGTGGCCACCGCCTGAGTTTGCTCTGGATGTCATCGATCGGCGGCCATGGCCACGCCCCCGTGTAACATGAGGCACCTCCCGGGAGCGCCGCATGGAACACTTCCACGACAGCACGCGTTATCTCTGCCTCGGCACCTTCCGCAAGAGCGGCGTGCTGGTGCCCACCCCCGTCTGGTTCGCGCTGCACGGGGGATGCCTGTACGCCTTCTCCGCGGGCGAGGCCGGCAAGGTCAAGCGGCTGCGTAATTCCGGGCGCGCTCGCGTGGCGCCCTGCGACTGGCGTGGCGGACTAGCCGGCGCATGGACGGACGCTACGGCCTCTCTGGTAACTGACCGCGCAGAGCGCGCGGCGGCGTTTCGCGCCTTGCGCCACAAATATGGATGGCAGATGCGGGCGCTCGATGTCGGCGCCTGGCTGGGCCGAAAAATCGCCAGCCGTGCGGTGATCCGGATCGAACTGCCGAACTAGCCCGGCTCTACATCTGGCTGCAAGGCAGCCGGGGGGTCACGCGACAGGGCCTCCAGGGCGTGAGGCAACTCTTGCTGAACCTAAAGTCCCGTGTGCAGTCCGCACTCGCGACCGTCATCGACCTTGGTGGGGTCGAAGTAATGCCGGCAACTCGGTAACTCGCGACTGCGCACGTATTCCCGCAGATCCTGCTCACTCCAGCGGAATATCGGCGCCACGCGGAGCATGCCCCGCAGGCCATCCCAGGTGACGATATCGAGGCCCTGACGGAACGCCGTCTCCGACTGGCGGATGCCGGTGAGCCAGAGCTGCGGCTGCAGCTCGCTCAGCGCGCGCTCGAAGGGTTCGATCTTGATGTTGCGGGTGAATTGCTCGTGGAGTTCCGGCTCGTCCAACTGGGGAATACCCCCGTAGAGGGCATTCCAGCGCTCCGCACTCATGCGTGGCGTGTAGACCTGCATGTTGAGCGGCAGTCGCTGCATGAGTTTATCCGCCACCTCGTAGGTGTCGCGGAGGTTGTATCCGGTATCCACCCAGACAACCGGCACCGAGGGATCCACGCTGCTCACCACATCGAGCATGACCGCGGCCTGCGGCCCGAAGGAGGTGCTGAGAAAAGGGCGCAGCCCGGTACCGAGCGCCCAGCGCACAATCTCCTGCGCGCTGCAGTCCGCAAGATCCCTGTTTATGACGGCCAGTTCGGCCGCGGCAAAGCGCTGGGTGGTAATAGCTGCCAACCCCATGGCGGCGGACATCCTGCTGATCGACCCGCGGATTATAAAAAAGCTTCCCCTGCCGGGTCAGACCGATGCGCCATAACGTTATGCGCGAAACACCGGTGGGCAGCGGGCGGCAATTGTGCCGTTTTGATGGGGTGGCCGGCGAGCCACGACTACCATCGTCGATCCCCCGGATATTGGACCCCCTCATGCCGCTCCGGCCTCGCTCTCCCAGCCGTCTCGTCGAACTGGTGCCTTATGCGGGCGTCTTCGCGCACGGCATGGGTCAGACCATCGTGATGGCCACACTCCCCTCGCTTGGCCGCGAGATCCACCTGGGTGAGTTCGCGATCGGGGCGATCATCTCGGCCTCGTCGCTGGTGTTCTTTGTGACCAGCCGCATCTGGGGGCGCATCAGCGACCGCTGGGGTCGCAAGCCCGTGATCCTGGTGGGTCTGTGGGGCTATGCCGTGGGCACGCTGGTGTTTGCCGCGCTGTTTGCTGGGGGCATGTACGGTTTTCTGGCCGGCAGCCTGCTCTACGGCCTGATCATCGGCACCCGGATGATGCAGTCGATGCTGATGTCAGCCACTGCGCCCGGCACCGCGGCCCTGATAGCCGACACCACCACTACCGTGACCCGCGCCGCTGGCATGGGGCGCTTGAGCGCGGCGAACAATATCGGCTCGATCCTCGGACCCGCCATCGCGGGCATGTTGGCCGCCATCAGCCTGCTCGCGCCGCTGATCTTCGCCGCGCTGGCATCGGCCGCCTGTGCACTGCTGATACAGCATCACCTGGAACACCGCGGCCAGCCTCATCCGTATGGCCGGGGCGAGGGCAAGCTGACGCTGCTCGACCGGCGCTACGTGCCCTACCTCGCGCTAGGTCTGGCAATGTTCACGGGTTTCTCGGTGGTACAGCAGACGCTCGCCTTCCGCATCCAGGACACCCTGCTGCTGGACGCCCGCGACACCGCCCGCACCTTCGGCTTCACCATGATCATCTCGGCGGTGGCCTCACTGTTCGCACAGACGGTGCTGGTGCAGCGCCTGAAAATCCCCCCGATGATCCTGCTCCGCACGGGGATGCCCCTGCTGCTGCTGGCCTTCGCGCTGTTGATCCGCGCCGATTCGCTGCCGCTGTTTGCGCTGTCGATGGGCTTCATGGGCCTGGGGATGGGGCTCTGCGGGCCGGGTTTCACGGCGGCGGTATCGCTGTCAGTGAGCGCGCGCGAGCAGGGAGCGGCCGCGGGCATCACCACCGCGGTGCCGGCACTGGGCTTCATCGTGGGCCCCCTTGCCGGCACCGCGCTCTACCAGATCAATCCGCACTACCCTTACATCCTTACGACGCTGATCATGATGCCGGCCTGCGTGATGGCATTCCGGATCCGGCAACACGCGCACCCCGAGTAGCAGGGGCGCCGCACGACCCGGCCCGCCCTCGCGCCGGCCTCAACGCCTCCCGGTCGGATCGTCCTCGGGTTCGTAGCGATCGATGATCTGCCGCACCAAGCCGCTGCGGACGATGTCCCCGCGCTCGAACGCATGGACGAACACGCCCGGCAAACCGTGCAGCCGATCGATCGCGTCCTCGAGGCCGTTGCGCCCACGGATATCGCTCTGCCTGACATCGCCGTTCACCACGACCCGGGCACCCTCCCCGATCCGCGTGAGGAACAGCTTCATCTGCGCCGGCGTGGTGTTCTGTGCCTCGTCGAGCACCACGAAACTGCGCTCGTCGAAGGTCTTGCCACGCATGAAGGCGAGCGGGGATGCCTGGATGCGGCCGTGCCGCAGGCAGTACTCCACGGTACCGGCGCCCAAGCGCGCGTTCAGGATGTCGCGGAAGGCATCGATATAGGGCGCGAACTTCTCGTCGAGATCGCCGGGCAAGAAACCGAGTTGCTCGCCGGCCTCGACGGCGGGGCGGGTGAGGATGATGCGATCAATCTGCCCCGCCTCGAGCGCCTGCGCCGCAAGCGCGCCGGCGCAATAGCTCTTCCCGGTACCCGCCGGACCGATGCCGAAGGTCAGGCTGTGGCGCCGGATGGCGTCGATGTAGCGTTGCTGGGCGGGCGTACGGGCTTCGAGTGGCGCCGGGGCGCGGGGAGCCGCATAGGCCGTCTGGAGATGGGATCGGGCGTTCAGGTCGACGACGTTGGCGCTGTCGTGCTCCTGGCGTCTGCCCGTTCGGCTCTTGGGGTCCCTGAAGGTGGCCTCTTCATAGGCTTGCCTCGGGGAGGTCTTGCGTCGTGCTTGGGATCTCTTCGCCATGTGCAGATAACCTCGTGGGTAGCTGAAGATCGATTCGCGGCGCTTCTGATGGTAACTACGGGTGGTCTGGTCTCCTAGGTTGCGGGCTCAAAGGAATATTTATCTGACTCTGCAAAAAATGCAAGGCAGCCCGGAAGAATTTTCTGCGGTGCAGGCAGCCCCCGTTGAGCCTGCCGTTACGAAGGCACAGAATCAGGGCTCGGCACCTCCTACTGCAACAGGCTCCACCCATGCCCGCTCGTTACCTCTACCGCAGCTTATCTGCGGCGTGCCTCGCGCTGGCGGCGGCCACTGCCGCATCTGCGCCGCTGTGGATCGATGTACGTTCCCCTGCGGAGTACGCCGAACAGCACCTCGGCTCCGACCCGAATATTCCCTACGCCGACATCGCACTACGTATCGCGGCGATCGCACCCGACAAGTCCACCGAAATCGCGCTCTACTGCGCGGCGGGCGGACGCGCGGGCACCGCCCAGGCCCAACTCGAACGGCTCGGTTACACGAATGTCCGCAACGCCGGCGGCATCAGTGAGGTGCGCAAGGAGCGGGGCTGTGACGCGACCCCGGAGGATGACGGAGCCTCCATACTCTGCCCTGTGCAGGCGGGCCGATGAACGCAGGCACCTCGGGGCTGCCGTGGGACACGCTGATCACCGGCGCGCTGGTCTTCGACGGCAGCACGGCGGCGCCGCAGCAACTCGACGTTGCCATCGCGGGCGGGCGTATCGCCGCCTGCGGCACGAACCTCCCGCGGGAACATGCGCGCGAGGTGCGCGAGCGCTGCGGCCAGTGGCTGATGCCAGGCCTGATCGACATCCACACCCACCTCGATCTCGAAGTCGAGATCACGCCGGGCCTGGCGGAAGTGGTGCGCCATGGCACCACCACCGTGGTGGTGGGCAACTGCTCGATGGGCGCGGCCTTCGGCGCGCAGCGCGGTGCCTCGCAGGATCCGATCGTCGACTGCTTCGCGCGTGTGGAGAACATGCCCAAGCACGTGCTGGCGCGTTGCGCCGACCGCATGACCTGGGACAACACGGCCGACTACCTGAAACACCTCGACAGCATCGCGCTCGGCCCGAACATGGTGCCGCTGGTCCCGCACTCGATGCTGCGCGTGCAGGTGATGGGGCTCGAAGACTCGATACGCCGCGAGCCAAGCGCGGCGGAACTCGCGCGGATGCAGGCGCTTCTCCAGGATGCCGTGGATCAGGGCTACGTGGGATTCTCCACCGACGGGCTGCCGTTCCATTACCTCGCCAACGACCCGCACCGCGATCGCCGCATACCCACCCAGTCGGCTAACTTCGCCGAACTGCAGGCACTGACCGCGATATTGCGCAAGGCCGATCGGATCTGGCAGCTCACGCCCATGCCCGACCGTCCGCTGGAAACCCTGCGCAGCTGCCTGCTCTCCAGCGCCCGGCTGCACGGCAAGGCGCTCAGGGTGACGGCGCTGGCGGCGGTGGAGTTCGCCGCCAACCCGCGCGGCAGTCGTGCCCTGTTCAATATGACCCGACTGGTCAACTCGCGCCTGCTGCAAGGCAATATGCACCTGCAGGCGCTGTCGGCGCCCTTCACGATCTGGGCCGACGGCGTCACCAATCCGATCATGGAGGAGATGCCCTCCACGCGCGCGCTGATGGCGCTCGATATCGATGACGAGGCCGGCCGCGCCGCACTCCTCGCGGATCCGGCATGGATGGCGGAGTTCCGCGCCGACTGGTACCGCGGCAAGCGGGGCTTCGACGCCGCGCGGCTGCGCGCGCTGATCGGCATGCCGCTCGACAATTTTTCGCGCGACCTTGCCGACATCACCGTCGACACCTGCCCGGTCGCGTCCTGGCGCGGAGAGACACTCGCAGCCGTGTACGCACGGCTGCTCGCCTTCCAGGCCAGTGGGGCTCGCGGCGCCTCCGCGGATGCCGAGGCGGTGTTCTTCGATGCCTGCCCGCGCCCCATCGGCGACGAGGCGGCGTTCTTCGTCCATCTGCTCCGGAGCTGGGACAAAAACCTGCGCTGGAGCACGGTGGTGGCCAATCGCGATCCGGTGCGGTTGCGGGAACTGCTTTTTGACCGCAACACGCTCCCGGGCTTCAACGACAGCGGCGCGCATCTCTCCAATCTGGCTTTCTACGATGGCAACCTGCTCACGCTGAAAATCGCCGCCGAGGACTCACTCGCACGCGTGGCGCAGGCCGTGCACCGGCTGACGCAGGCGCCGGCGCGCTTCTTCGGCATTGATGCCGGGTCCATGGCGGTGGGCGCCCGTGCCGATCTCGTGGTGATCGATCCGGCCGCACTCGCCCGCTACGACAGCGACGCCGGCCGCGAACTCATCTGGCGCGAGGACCTGCAAGCCAGACAGCTGGTGAATCGCTCCGATGGCGTGGTGAGCGATGTGTTCATTGCCGGGAAGCCCGCCTGGGAAGCGGGCGCTGCCGGCGCTGCCCTCGGTACGCGGCGCCTCGGTAGCCCGCTCACGTTCAGCGGGCGCAACTGAGTTCTGCGGCGGGCGGATTCCGGCAGGCCGCCCGCAGTCCCGCACCGACGGCGGCCCGAGGTGCGCTCGCTCAGGCTGTAAGCACCCGCACCGGGATCGCACTCATGCGCGGAATGCCGCTGTAGGGGTCGACCTCATGCTCCACGCTGGATAACAGGGCCACGTTCGAACCGAACTCACGCACCGGCCCGGGCCGCTCGGGATCGGGTCCAAAGCAGTGGCTCATCGAGATCACACCGCGGCGTATGCCCGCCTCCGCCTCCACGATGCCGGGTATCTCGCCATAGCGCGAGGCGATACGCACTTCGTCGCCGTCGGCCAAGCCGAGCGCGGCCAGATCGGCGGGATTCATGTAGGCGGGGTTGTAGCTCTGCTTGCGCATCTGCCGCGGGTTGTTGCGCCCGGTGGTGTTCATCACGTGATGCAGACGCCGGCTGATGAGGCGAAAGGGAAACTCCGCGTCCTTGTCCGGGGGCTCCACGGCGATGGCACCGAGCTCGCCGCACATCGTGGCATCACCGACCTGCAGGCGCGCCTCGCGGCCACTCTCGGCAGCCGCAACGTGTACGTCCTCTCCCTCGAAAACCCGCCCCTGCGGTTCGCTCTTAACGGTGGCGAGCGGAACGCGACCGCCATCACAGAGCACCTCGAAGAGTTCGTCGGTGCTTGGCTTGTTCTGCATGTCGAAGCGGTAACGCGCCGGCTCGCCGCTGGTAGTGGTCCACGAGTAGGCCACCTTGATCTCCAGTTCGATCTGCATGCGCTTGGCGATGCCGTAGAAAAACTCCCACTCCTCCACAACATCGGCGCCCTGCGGCAGCGCGGCAGCCGCCGGGGCGTACTGCGCGTAAGGCACGGAGAAACCGAAGCCGGTGCCGAAATAACTCAGCATCTCGTTCGGCAGCGTCATCGCCGGACTCTCGAGGCTGTGCGTGCAGGCGATGGTGTAATCGGCGAGATGGCAGCTGTTGTGGACTTTCTGGATGTCGAGGCAGACGAAGAGCTCAAGCGCCTTCAGCGCCTTCAGCGTCTTGTTCTGGTCGGGCCAGGCCATCAGCGGATTGCCGCCGATGGAGATCAGCGCCTTCACCTGCCCTTCACCGGGCATCAGGATCTCATCGGGCAGCGCCGAGGTGGCGAGGCCGCAGGCGGCATCGGTTAAACCGCGCACGCGAAGCTTCTCGCCATAGCCCCACGCCGGCCACGGCGCGTTAGCCTGTGCACGCGGCGCAAAGCTCGGCCCCAGCACGCCCGGGTTGGGAACCCGCTCGCCCGCCTTCAGCCAGCGCCCGCAGAGACTCATCAGGCACAGCAGCAAGTATTCGGTGAGGTTGCCGTGCGGCGCCATATTGGGACCGGTGCCGGCCGTAGCACCACCGCGCTTTGCCTGTGCGTAGGTGCGCGCGGCGAGCACGAGGTCGGCGGCGGGAATCTGCGCGCGCTCGGCAACGTATTCGGGTGTGTAGGGTTCCACCGCCTGCGCGAGCGCATCGACGCCCTGCACATTGGCCCGCACGAAGTCCGCATCGAAGAGGTTTTCTTTCAGGATCACGCGGATCATGCCGGCGAGGATGGCGCCGTCCTCACCGGGTTTGGGCTGCAAGTGCACAAACGCGCGCTCGGCGCATTCGGTGCGGCGCGGGTCGATCACCACGACTTTCATACCGCGCTCCACGGCGTCCTTCAGACGCTTGGCGGGGTTCTGGTTGGGCACGCCACCGGAGTGGGCCACGATCGGGTTCACGCCCACGAGCAGCCAGGTGTCGGCGTCGTCGAAGACCTGCGGCCCCGCCTGCCAGGTGCCGTGCAGCGCCGGTGCGATGGACTTGCCCGGCTGGTCGATGGTGTTGGAGGTGAACATCATGTTCGAGCCGATGGCGTTCATCCACGCCGTCGAGACCGGCTGCGTGGCCGGGTAGGTGAAGATGTAGGTGCCGGCATAGGTGGCCACGGCACGCGGGCCGTGCTCGGCGATGATGCGCTGGAGCTTCTGCGCGACCTCGTCCATGGCCTGCGAACTGGAGAGGGGCGTGAAGCTGCCGTCTTTCTCCCGACGGATGCTCTTGAACAGCCGGTCCGGGTGCCGGACCTGGTTGACCATTTCGCGGCCCTTGATGCAGGTGTAACCCCAGTACACAGGGTTGTGCTTGTCGCCGATGATGCGGGTGGGTACACCGTCCTCGCGGTCGATCACGATCGGGCACATGGCGGCGCAGGAGCGGCAGATGCCGTGGATGGTGTCTTGCATCGGACAGGCCTCGTTGGATTTATGGATGGCAATCGAATCCTATGCGGCGCGGGAGCGCCAGCAAAGGGACTGCAGGAATTATGATGCCGGGCGGTCACACTCCGCATACCCCGGACAGATGATGGGCCAAACTCCGGCAGCGGCGTGTGATGCGCCCCCCGACCATCGAACAAACACGTCACGGCGAGACACCATGATCATCCGCCCCGCCAGCCCCGCCGACTTTCCCGCGGTCCTCGCGCTGAACGAGGCCTCGGTGCATTTCCTCGCTCCCATGGATCACTCGCGCCTGCTCGGCCTGAGCGCAGGCTCCAGCTATCACCGCGTAATGGAACACGAGGGCCAGGTGCTCGCCTTCCTGCTGGTGTTCCGCGAGGGCGCGAGCTACGACAGCCCCAACTACCGGTGGTTCGCGGGACGCTATCCGCGGTTTCTGTACATCGACCGCATCGTGGTGTCTGCGGCTGCGCGCGGTCTCGGGCTGGGGCCGCGCCTGTATGAGGCAAGCGCCTGTCCGACATCGCCGAAGAGCTCACGCTCAGCCCCAAGACCGTGAGCGTCTACCGCGCGCGGGTGCTCGAAAAGCTCGGGCTGACGAACAACTCCGAGCTGACGGTCTACGCGATCTGCATCGGCATCGTCTGACACGGCCGCAGGCGGACCTCAGCGCCTGACAGGAAGACCAGGCCGACCGCAAGGCGCGGCGCGGCGCGGAACATGCCCCTGCCCCTGAACGCAGTGCAGGCAATGGTTGCGGCTACTTACAGCGGACTTGGTTATCTTGCCGACAGGGTCCAACCCAAGCCCATCCTCGTCAGCCGCGGTGAGTTCATCGACGCGCTCGCGGCGCTGCAACGAGGCAGTGTCATCGTCGTGCTGGATGACGCCTGGGATGCCTGCGTGCTCGACGGGGTGCGCCTGCGCTGGTCGTTTCCCCCCTTGGCCCACTACGGCCTGATCGCCGAATACGACAACCCGGCCGGATTCACCCATCTGCGCTACTACCGCATCACCGCCGTCGGTCGCCGTTTTGCCGAAGACGCGCTGGCCGCCCGGAGCGCCCGGCCCCTGCTGGAATGCCTGGTCATCCGGCTGCTGGGTTGAGCGCCAGCGGTGTCGTGCTGGCCGATGACACGGGCCGCGACTCGGGTACGAGATTCAGTCCGTCATCGCAGGCCGGGGTTCGCCATGGGCCAGGCGAGCCAGGTGCGCCAGTCGTTCGTAGCACGCAGTCATCGAGGGATCCAGGTCCAGCGCACGCCAGAGACCCGCTTGTGCGCGTTCAAGATGCCCCGCACGCTCTAGGGCTGCGGCACGCAGCATGTGCAAGCGGGCATTGGCCGGCTGTTCGCCAATCGCACATGAGAACGATTCGGCGGCCTCTGCCGCCCGTGCGAGCGCATCCAGCGCCAGGCCCCGTCCTTCATGGGCACGAGCCCGCTCGCCAGGCCATGTCAGCGCAACACCAAACCAGTGTTCGGCATCAGCCCACCGCGACTGCATCAGCAAGGTCCAGCCCAGCCACCCGGGCGCATTGAGCGGTGCCTGCCCGGCGTTGGCCAGCCGCTGGAAGTGCAGTTCGGCCACCGGCCACTCTTTGGCGCTGTAGGCGATCAAGCCGGCCACCACATCGGGCGAGAAGACGCTCTGTCCAGCAACTGGAAGTCCATCGACCAGCGCACGGCAAGCCTGCACACGATCGGTCTCCACCAGCAACTGCCCCAGCAGCACGCGTGCCGACAGATGCTCAGGCGCCAGCGTCAGGACATGCTGAAGAGCCTCGATCGCATCGTCGTTGCAGCCACGCAGCCGGCGCACGCCGGCCCAGGCCACCAAGGACTCGACGCGCACCTTTTGCACCATGGCATGGAGCGGGCCGAGATCGATCGGCCCGCACGCCTGGCTGGCCAACCAGTCGAGCGCGCGGGTGTCGGTCTGTCCGGCGTCGAGCAGGCGAGGCAGGGGAACCGTCGCACATCTCGACTGCAGTGCCGCTGGCGATCCGGCGCGATGGCTGGCGAGCGGCGCTGCCAGCCAATCGGTGCCGTCCATGAACGGCGGCACAGCCAGGCCCAACAGCCCGAGTGCCGTGGGGCCGATATCCAGCGCCGACGCATGGGGCGGCAGCAGGCTGTCGGCCTTCACCCGCGGGCCGGCCAGGATCAGACCGCCCCGGGCCATGGGCTTGAACAGCTCAACCGGGGCATGCGGGTCAGACGCGGGCGCAGGCAAGCCGCCGTTGGACAGCAGCATCAGATGCACACCGCGCCCGAGCACCGCCATGTAGCGCCCGACCATCATGTCCAGATAGCGGTACCAGGGCGCCAGCCCTTCGGATACGGGGATCTCGGGCGCCAGCGTGCGCAGGGTGTGCAGCCAATCGGGTAGACCGTCAAAGCGCAGCGCCAGCAAGGACCAGTCAGGTTCACCCGCCCAGTGCACGCCCAGGTTGTGCATGCTGGCAAAACGCGCCAGCAACCAGCGGGCCGGCCGCAGCAAGGGGTCCGCCTGGCCGATGCGTGGATGTGAGAGCAGCGGCACGGCGGTGGCCGGATCAATGTCGTCCGGATGCACACGCGCGTCATCCACCACATTGCGCAATGCCGCCGGATACACGGCGTCAGGCGCCAGCGGCCAGCACGACTCACTGCTGTGTTCGGCCCGTTCGAACCCGGCGCTGACGTGGCAGGTGCCGACCGGCAAGGCCGGGTCGGGCGATGTCGGGTGCAGCGCGGGCATCGACGCCGGCCAACCGGCAGTTTTCGCGACCCGTCCGGCCTGCGTCACCCATTGCCAGATTGCCGGGCTGCGCAGCGCCTCGGCCCCCGGCAATGCCAGGGTCAGGCCGTCGGCGCGGATGCACAGATCGGTCAACACACCATGGCGATCGGCCAAGGTGCCGGTCGCCACCGTGCTCCAGCACGCTGCCGCCGCATACGGAGCGGGCATATTCAACTCACCACTGGCACCCGCGTCGAGAAGTTGCGCACAAAAGGGCATGCGCCCAGCGTCGATGAGTTTCTGGAGCAACGGCCAATACAGGCCATCCACAGCCAATATCGCCAGGCGTTCAGTCATGAGGGCGATGCGATCGACAGGTCGAGAACATAGGTATGGAAAACCGCCTCCAGCACGGCGCCGGTCTTGCGGGCGGCATTCAGGGTAGCCTGCGTCTTGTCATTGCAGTGATAACGCACACGTTGAATGCCTAGGGTCGACAGCTTGGCGAGAAAGGCATCGAGCAACATGATGGCAGGCCAGCCGGTCCGGATGGTCGGATCAGTGACCCAATACTTGAGTTCCGGCATATCCGCCCCGGCGCCGCCCAGCAGGAAGCCGGCAACCATATTGCCGTCCCACAAGGCATAAGACAGCGACCTGCCCATCTCCTGCGCCATGACCTGCTCAATCATTTGACGGGCCGCCGTCGGCGAGCCTCCAAACTGGCTGCAATACAGCAAGGCCACGGCGTCCAGTGGGGCGTCAGCCATCGGCAACAAACGGCAAGCCGGCGGCACGCGCCGGTGATCGATCAATGCGGTCACCAGGCGGCGGCAGATCGAAAAACTGACTGCGGTGTCACCAACGAAATGATGCATGCCAAGCCCGGCTTGACCACCCACGGATTTCAGAAAATCGACTTCTGCGCCGTCTCGGTGTCCTGCCCAGCTATGCAGATGAGTGACGCCCCATTGCAGCACCTCGGCACCAAGCCTGGCCGTCAAGGCCCGTCCGATGCCGCGCCGCCGAAATGCCGGCAGCACGCGACACTGACTGCGAAACCCCGGCAAATGCCCTCGCCCGACCATAGGCACATAGGCGGCAGCTCCGAGCAGCCGGGCGGCATCGTCAGCCGCATGCGCCACGACAAACCGAGGCGGCAGGAACTGCGCACTCATCAATTCAGGCAAGAGTGCGAGCACCGCTGCGGTCTGATCTGGGGCGGCGCCGACCACCCGGTATGCGCTGGACTCGTTCAAGGCCAAGACCACCTCAACGGCTGGATCAATCTCAGTGCGACTGGCGCGCCTGGGCGCTGCGTTGGCGGCGGCGGGAAGCCGCAAGCCCGATCAAGCCCAGTGCCATCATCGGCAAGGTTCCAGGTGTAGGCACAGCAGTCAATGCGCCGGCCGCTATCTGAGCGCCAGTATCCTCATAGCCCCAGGAATTGATCCTTGCATCATATGGGACGCCATAACCGCCGACGCTGAAAGCAACATCTAGCCAGCCATAACGTGCGCCAGCATCATTATCGAACTTGACACCATAAATGCCTGCACCGACGCCAGTTTCCCCCGCCCCCCCCTTCGTGCTTGAGTTCGCAATATAAGTACTTGGCTGGAAGCTGGTTAACGGACCGACGATAGTCCCAGCCGTCAATCGAGAACTAGTTACGCCGTCAACGCTTTGGTTGCCAGTAGATATTTCAAACCAACTGGTGTTATTTTTGCCTGCCAGTGCATCGTCATTTATCTGATTGTGTATATAGAGGGTAGCAGCACCGTCGCCAAAGTATATTGGGGTAGATCCAACATTGATCGGAGTGTCATCCGACACAATCGATGCACTGGCAGGCGCAGCAACCAGTGCAGCGGCACCGCCGGCAAGAATGGCAACAAATGTGCCGGCCGGCTTGTTGGTCAAAGGGCTGAAATTCATTTTCAAACGATTTGCGATACTCATAATTGAAATGTCCTTGTCATTAAAAATAAAGTCGCTAATGGCTGGCAAGCTGCGTTCGAACTCTGTTTTTTGAATCTGCAAATTTATGAGCAAAATGCAGGCCATTTTTCGGAAAACCACAAACACATTTAAAAACAATCGGTTAGATTTTTGGCCCTCAGGCGAAAACAGCCATTGTGTAAAGTTTTCCGACAAAAGGCCTTTTTAAGCTGCTTTTTTTGCTTTTCGAAGCCTCGGCGCGGCCCGCAAAAACGCGCCGAAAACCCGTTTTCTGCTCGCCCAAAAAAGCAAAAACCTGTTTTTTATCAATAATTTAAATTTTTATCGCGGCCGCTCTGGGCGGCTCGACCGGGGCTAAAATCGCCACAAAGAAGTGTAAATTTTCTCATAAAACCCCATTTTTACCCCCTCTAAAACCCGCCGCGTCAGAGGTATAGGAAGGATAAAGCCCCTCCCAGAGCGAGGCCAGCCCTGCCGGCCCCTGCTCCGGGGCCTCGGAAGGGGATCCAACCTGCGAATTGATCCTGTCTGCAGCTCCACCCCGGGAATGCGCAGCGCCCTTCGCAGCCCGAACAATCCCCCGGATCCCTGCGCATCTCAGCTGCGCGCAACACGGCTCCCTGCCGATCCCTGATCGCAGCCTCCCTGCTCCCGATTCGCCCGCCTTCCCCGGCGCCACTCACGCACTCACCGGCGGCCCTGTCGATGGTGGGCCGAGCGATGCCTCGCTGTTTCCTCCTTTCCCTCGCACATGCTCCAGGATCCGTTCGATCAGCACCGGCTCCTCGATGCTGGCGATGACGTGCAGGGACGCACTAATGCCGCGGGCGCATGGATGCGCAGGAGCGGCAACCCGCACCGACTTGCCGCAGCGCACGCAGCTCTCCACGTCGATGCCAAAGACCCGCTTCAGCCGCTGTGCCCAGCTCATCGCCACATGCCGCTCGATCGCGGACTTCTCGGGCTGAGCAGCCACACTCTTCCCCCTGCCCCTTCCGGCCGGCGTCACCGCCGCACGCCAGCGGTGGTTCGGTGCGAGTACACCGTGGTATCGCGTGAGGTTCACCCTCGGGCGCGGCACCAACGCCGCCAATCTTGCAATGAAGTCGAGCGGCTCGACAAAATCGCCGGGAGCGATTTTGAGCAGCCGAAGGCTGACCCCGAAGGGGCGGAGGGCAGGATGCCCGGAGTAAGACGACATGCGTGGTTCCATCCACAGCTCACGCCGGCGTGCAAGGAGAACCCGTTCGCCTTTGCCACCCGCTCGTTGCGCGGCTCCTCACCCGGGAGCGCCCTGATCGTGCGCAGCACCAGCGCCTTGCGCCCGGCCTGCGGCCCCACCGCGATGCGGTACGTCACCGAGCTGCCGATGAGTTGCCTCATCGCGTCCGTGTCCTCGACGGGCGCCAGATCCAGCCACGCCGATTCCGCATCGCGCTGCAACAGTCCCATGCGCTCCAGCGCCCGACCCACCCGCGCGGCGATCTGCTGCACCAGGTGCTCGAGTTCCTCGCGCTCCGGGGCCTTCACCCGCGTGAAGCGCAGCCCACCGTCGGGACGCGGTGCGTACACGCCGTCCAGACAAGATCGTTGGCGGTCTTGGTCGAGTGTCCTTTCGAGACAGTGCGTCCGTCGAACGCCTGCGCAAGGCGATCGAGTTTGGCGTTCGGAAGGACTTGTTGATGCGTGTCGGTAGCGAGCGTGCTGAGACGTTTCAGTTTGGCGTCCTGTGGCAACGCGTCTCACCGATGACGGGTGCCGAATTAAATCAGCGTTTTGATCGGAGGTGATCGCGATGAATACCACTCCAGAGTTGCCCAGTCGGGGCATGCTAACCAAGAAGGAATACCAGACACTTCTGGGCGGCACTTATGGCGTTGTTCCCGGTATGCCGGCGTACTTCCGCAAGGCCGGGGAAATTTATGCCGCTGGTAGTCGAGTTGGGCGATGACGTTGCGAACGGGAAGCCGGTGAACTGGTACCCGGGTGAAGAAATGAATCGGTTCATCGCGGTGTTCGGTGCGTCAGGTTCGGGCAAGACGGAGTTGCTCAAACGGGTTGCTTCCGAAGTCATTCGGCATGGCATTCCCGTGCTGATTTTCGACTTTCATGGTGATGTCGAGGTATCGCACGTCAACCACGTCATGATGTCCAGTGGATTCGGGAGTTCTGTCGGGATCAATCCGCTGTCGATTGAGGGGTTGAACCCCCAGACGCATGGATTGAGTGATCACCGCGCGGAAATCGTGGCCATGCTGCGTCGCGCTGCTCCGTCGCTCAGCCAGAATCAGGCTCACCTGTTGGCTGAGGCGATGCGCACGGCCTACGTGATGGTTGGCATTGAGGATCGCGATCCGCGTACATGGAATTTGCCGCCGCCTACTTTTGCCCACGTCCAGATGGTGCTGGCTTCGTGGTCATCGGATCCGGACATGAAAGGGCGGCGCGACTCCATCAACGGGTGCCTATAGATATCTGCGAACGCCAGTCGTAGCAACAGTTATAGCTTGTTAGATGTCGGGTTTTTGCTTACCATAAATGTCGGGTTTTTGTAGGGGGTGCCCCCATGACCAAGAAGACTTTGGCGGAGCGGATCGAAACAAGGATCGCCCGCAAGAAAGACAACGTGTTCCTGCCCCGCGAATTTGCCGACCTCGGCGGCGAAGATCAGGTGCTTCGCGCCCTGCGCACCATGGTGCGGGATGGTCAGTTGGTGCGGCTGGGCTATGGCGTCTATGGGCGGGCCTTCACGTCTCGCCTGTCCGGCAAGCCTGTGCTCCTCAACCCCAACGGCTTTGCCGGCGCGGCCCGTGAGGCCCTGACCAAGCTGGGGGTGGCCTGGGAGCCTACGGAAGCCGAGCAGGCCTACAACGAAGGCCGATCGACGCAGATACCCGCCAACGCCGTAGTAAGGGTCAGGGGCCGGTTCTCTCGCCGCCTGGGCGACGGCAACACGGAACTCGTCCTTGAGCGTTAAGCCTACCCTGCAAGACCTGCTCGATGTGCAGGCCCACTTCGGCCTGCCAAGCCCTGCGCTGGTGGAAAAGGACATCCAGGTTGCGAAGGCGCTTGCCGCCATTGCTGTGCTCGATACAGGCCCGCTGCGGCTGGTGTTTGGCGGTGGCACGGCCTTGGGCCGCGCTTACCGCCTGATCCATCGCATGTCCGAAGACATTGACCTGAAAATCGTGTCTCCAGAGCCACCCAAGCGAGCAGACCTGCGCCAACTTCGCCACGCCATCACAGAAGCCTTGCTGGCCGTTGGCTTCCAGTTCAACCCGGAAGATCCCGAGCATCGGCATTCGCGAAACGAAAGCCGATACACGATCTATCGATTGCCCTATGCGGCAGTGACCGAAGGGCAGGGTATCTTGCGTCCGGCGATCCAGATCGAAACGGCGGTCTGGCCGCTGCGGAAACCTTCCGTTGAATTGTCCGTCCGGTCCTTTCATGCCGAAGCTTTTCAGCAACCACCAGAAGTCGCGCGAATTGCTTGCGTCTCGATCCTGGAAACGGCCGCCGAAAAGTTCGTCGCACTGACCCGGCGCATTGCCACCGAGAAAGATCAGCCCGACGATCAGCGAGACACTACGCTGGCACGCCATATCTACGACTTGCACGTCACGGCGATTTTCAAGGTAGTTGTCGCGTGAGCCATTCACGCAGCCTTTCGTTTCTGTCCGGAATCGACCTCGCGTTCCGGGTTGAGCCATACCGCATCAGGCAGCGTCCAGTTCCGGATCTTTCCTGACCAGCGTTGCGGCTGTCGTTTTCGCGCGGCCTCGTACACGGCGACCCGATGTTGCAGTAGCTCAGGTGCTTCTCCACGATGTCGCTGCGCCGGCGTCACGTACCTGATCCCGCTGTGTCGATGCTCCTCGTTGTACCACTGCACGAAGCGCTGCACCCATGCTCGCGCCGCGACCAGCGTGTCGAACGGCTTCTGCGGCCACAGAGGGCAGTACTTCGCTGTGCGGAACAACGTCTCGGCATACGCGTTGTCGTTGCTCACCCGCGGCCGGCTGAACGAGGGCATCACGCCCAGGTTCTGCATCGATGCCAACATCGTCGACCCCTTCATCGCCGCGCCGTTGTCCGAGTGCAGTACCAGCGGTCGTCCTGCCAGCCCTTCACGCAGGCAACCGTTCACCAGCAGGCGCGCCGCCTGCTCCGACGTCTCGCTTACATGCACCTCGTTGGCCACCAGCTTGCGGCTGTGGATATCTTTCATCATGTACCAGTAATAGAACTGTCCCTTCACCGTGGTCGGCAACCAGGTGATGTCCCAGCACCAAAGCTGGTTCGGACCATCGGCCCGGTGCGTCGTTGCAGTTCGCTGGCTCGGGCGCCGCGCACGGCCGCGCCTGTGCTGCTGATTCGCGGCCTTCAGCACCCGATAGAACGTTGACTCCGAAGCCACGTACACGCCTTCGTCCGCCAGCCTCGGCACGATCTGGTGCGGCGCCAGGCTCGCATGCGCCGGTTCGTTCGCGATCGCCAGCACCCGCTCGCGCTCCGCCTCGCTCAGCTTGTTCGAGGGCGCGGCTCGAACCGCACCAGGACGTCCATCCTCGGCGCGGTGAGCCCACCGTTGTACCGTACGCACGCTCACACCCAGTTCCTCACAGGCTTGCTCCCGCCGCGCCCCGGTGGCCACGGCTTCATCAATCAGGTCAACGGTCTCGCGGCGATCTGGGGTGCTGATCAGTCGTCCTCGTCCTTCCCCCAGATCGCCTGCGCTTTTTTTCGCAGCACCAGCAGCGCTGCCGCCTCCGCCAAAGCCGCCTTGTCCCGCTTGCGCTCACGCTCGAGCTCCCGGATGCGCTTGCGTGCCGCCTTGGACTGCTCCCGCTCCGAGCGGCTTCGCTCATGCGCCGTCGCGTTTGCCTGCTCACAGGCTACGCGCCACTCCCGCACCTGCTCGACGTACAGCCCCTTGCGACGGCAGTACTCCGCCAGCTCCGACTCGCTCAGCGCCGCGCTCTCCAGCACGACCCGGAACTTCTCCTGACTCGACCACCCTTCCGGGCTCTTCCCATCTCCTGGCACCACGGCACCTGCTGCTCTGGCTTGCTTGCGCCAAGCATAGAGCGTTATCGCCGAGATGCCGGTTTCCTCCGCCAGATCCGACACCGTCCGGTTCCCCGGAGGCATCATCTGCCGCAACACCCACTCCCTGCGTTCAACTGAATACCGTCCCACTTCGTGCTCTCATCCGCCCGCCGACCTGCTC
>CAMAXE010000002.1 GCA_945862145.1 Klebsiella pneumoniae | reverse complement strand
CCGCTCCTACGGGGACGGGTAGCGCAACACTTGAGTAGGAGCGGGCCATGCCCGCGACAGTGTCGCGCGGGCCTCAGCCCGCCGCGGCTATGACGTCGATCTCCACCATCAATCCCGGCAGCGCCAGGGCGCGCACTTCCACAATGGTGTCCGCCGGCCACGGCGCACTGAAATAGCGTTTGCGCGCCTCGACGATCTTGGGGAAGTTGCTCATGTCGGTGAGGTAGATCGTGACTTTCACGATACGGCCGCGGCTGCTGCCCCCGGCGGCGAGCACGCGGTCGATATTAATAAACGTCTGCGCGAGTTGCGCCTCGAAATCCCCCTCGCCTACCAGCGCGCCCTGCTCATTTATCGCCGCCTGACCGGAGAGGAAGACGAGCCCGCCGACGCGCCAGCCAGGTGAGATCGCGTAGGGCGCGAGTGGGTCGGGATCAACCCGGATGACGACCGGTGACTGTGCCATCGTGATCTCCTCTTGCGTGATTGCCTGCCAGCTCAGGACGGCCGGGAAAATCAAGCGCATCGGCAGGCGCGATGGCCAGTGTCACCCTGAACCAGAACCGTGAGCCTTGCCCGGGAACGCTCTCCACGCCAACGCCACCCTGCATGAGTACCGCCAGTTGACGCACGATCGCCAGCCCAAGACCGCTGCCGCCCTGGCGCCGGGTGAGCACTTCCTCGACCTGCGCGAACGGTTCGAAAAGCAGATGGAGGCTCTCAGGGGCTATGCCGATGCCGGTGTCGGTCACAGCGAACTCCACGACGACGGTGTCGTTCTCGCGCTGCAATTCGCGGGCTGTCAGGTTCACCCCGCCCGCCTGCGTGAACTTGATCGCGTTGCCCACGAGATTGGCAATCATCTGGCTGAGGCGCAGATCATCGCCCGTGTAGCGCAGCGGCCCCTCGTCGAGGCACACGGCTCCGAGCCACAACTGCCGCGCGCGTGCTGCAGGCGCGAACAGCCCAACGGTCTGCTGCAAGAGCTCGCGGCAGTCAAAGGTGCGGGCGAGCAGGTCCATTCGCCCTGATTGCGCTTTCGACATGTCGAGCATGTCGGTGGTAACGGCGTGCAGCGCGCGGCCGGAGCTGATGATCGTATCCAGCAGTTCAGAGCGGGTGTTGTCTTCCAGATCTGGCTTCTTCAGGAGTTGTGCCACACCGATCACACCGTTCAACGGGGTGCGGAGCTCGTGCGAGACAAGGGCGAGGAATCGGCTCTTGGCGCGGCTGCCAGCCTCGGCGTCGCGAGTCCTTTCCACAAGTTGTTGGTTGAGTGCGTCCTGGCCGAGCCGTGCCGCTTCGAGTTCAGCAACCGAGCGTTCCAGTTCACGCGCCCGCTGCTGTAACTCCAGCTGCGAGTCATGAACGGCACGCGCGTACCAGATGGTGATCCAGCCGGTGATCAGCATGATAGCCACCTGCACCACCAGGAACTGCTCCGGGGGGAAAGACTGCCCGATGGTCCGGATGAGCGGGCCGTCGATGAACGCCGTTCGGGTGGCGAGGTACACCATCAGCACCACCATCACGGCAAAAAGGCTCGTGCGCCGCGCTGCCATGGGGCCGGCCAGGAAGCCGGCAAAGATGACCAGGATCGACAGCATGTTCAGATTGACGCTGTAGATGCCGGTCGCACGATAGAACGGAGGAATCAGGACGAAGCTTGCCAAGGCGGCGGCGACGAGCCATGAGGCCACCAGCAAGCGTCCACGCCGTGCGAACAAACTGGCAGCCAGGAAAACGCAGGACATGACCGCGGGCATCAAGAAGACCGCGCGGCCGATGTCTTTCGGCAACATCGCCTCTGCAGCCAACCAGGTAAGCACACCGCGTAAAGGCCCGCTGCCGCACCGCAGGCAAGGGACATTGAAACGATGAATCCCTGGCGAGCTGCCAGACTGAAATCGGCGTGAGATCGCTCTTGCTCCGGACTCATACGGCACGCTGGAGATCTGGCTCGGGGACTCTCATGCCCAGATACTCTCCACGGTCCCGGAGCACCTCAGCTGCGCCCCAGGCGCAATCCCTCAGGCTGGTCGAGCGCAGACTGCCCCGCCATGGCAACTGCAAGCCCCTCGGCCACCACGCCGCCAGGGGGCGAGGCGCGGCGCGTCTCCAGCGAGACGTGGATCAGCATCTGCTCTACGGTGGCGAGCAAGCGGCCGTCGTCATGGAACAGACGGCTGTAGATGTGGAGCCGCTTGCCTGCGCCCTCGATGATTTGCGTGGTCACCCGCACTTTCGCCCCGGCGTGAGCTTCGTCGAGGTGGCGCAGATGTGTCTCCACGGTGAAGTAGCTGCCGCCGGAGGCAATGTAGGCGGCATCACAGCCCACCAGCTCCATGATGCGGTCGCTGGCGCGGCTGAAGAGCTCCAGGTAGTGGGTCTCGTTCATGTGACCGTTGTAGTCGGTCCAGTCCCGCGGTATGGCCCGCTCGATGGTGAGCACGGGGGCCGACCAGTCGGGCGCGGCACGCGCGGCAAGCAGGCGCGCATCGTGTTCGAGCGCCGTGGCGCCTGCGCCCCAGTCGCGGCGCTTCAGCGTGCGCATGATGCCCACGAGGTTGTCGTCGCGGATGCGCTCGAGCTCGCGGATGGTGTGCATGCCGGATTGCGCGTCGGACTGCGAGGAGATCTTGTGCACCAGCTCGTCGGTGAGCTCGGGCACATCGGTGAGCTTGGTCCAGGGCCACTTGAGGCAGGGACCGAACTGCGCAATGAAGTGCGCCATACCCGCCTCGCCGCCCGCCACGCGATAGGTCTCGAAAAGCCCCATCTGCGCCCAGCGGATACCAAAGCCGAAGCGGATCGCGTCATCGATTTCCTCGGTGGTGGCGACGTCGTCCTTCACCAGCCAGAGCGCCTCGCGCCACACCGCCTCGAGGAAGCGGTCGGCGATGTGGGCGTCGATTTCCTTGCGCACGCGCAGGGGTTTCAGGCCCACGCTGCGCAGCAGTTCCAGCGCACGCCCGAGCAGCACGGGATCGGTGCCCGGATGCGGCACCAGCTCGATCAGCGGCAGCAGGTACACCGGGTTGAACGGATGTGCCACCAGAATCTGGCTGGGGTTGACTGCACCCTCCGCAAGCTCGGAGGGTTTATAGCCCGAGGTGGAGGAACCGAGCACCGCATCGGGCCTCGCGGCGGCCTGGATCTCACGGATCACGCGATGCTTGATGTCGAGGCGCTCGGGCACGGACTCCTGGATCCAGTCGGCACCGGCCACGGTCTCGGCGATGGTGGCGCACAGGCGCAAGCTGCCCTCGGCAGGCAAGGCGACATCGTAGAGTCCCGGCAGCGAGCGCCGTGCGTTGGCGAGCACTTCGCCGATCTTGCGCTCGGCCTCGGGATCCGGATCGAAGACCCGCACATCCCAGCCGTTCAGCAGGAAGCGCGCAGCCCAGCCGCCACCGATGACACCACCGCCGACAATTGCCGCTGTGCGGACGCTCATGAGCGTGCTACCGGGGCGCGCTTGACGAGGCCTAGCTTCTGGCGAACTGCCTCGGGGGCCATGATGCGGGCTCCCATGGTCTCGATGATCGTGACCGCGCGTTCCACCAGCTGTGCGTTGCTGGCCAGCACGCCCTTGTCGAGCCAGATATTGTCTTCCAGCCCGACCCGCACGTTGCCACCGGCGACCACCGCCGCGGCCACATACGGCATCTGATCGCGACCCAGGCTGAAGGCAGACCACACCCAGTCACGCGGAATGTTGTTCACCATCGCCATGAAGGTGTTCATGTCGTTGGGCGCGCCCCAGGGCACACCCATGCAAAGCTGCACCATAGCGGGCCCCGTGAGCACGCCTTCGTCTACCAGTTGCTTGGCGAACCAGAGATGCCCGGTGTCGAAGGCCTCGATCTCGGGGCGCACGCCAAGCGCCGTCATCATGCTGCCCATCGCACGCAGCATGCCCGGCGTGTTGGTCATGACGTAATCGGCCTCGGCGAAGTTCATGGTGCCGCAGTCGAGGGTGCAGATCTCGGGCAGGCAATCGGCGATGGGTTCCATGCGACTCTGGGCGCTGCCCATGTCCGTGGCCTCCATGTTGAAGGACATCGGGGCCTCGGGCGGGCCGAGTATCAGATCGCCACCCATGCCTGCGGTCAGGTTGATCACCACATCGGTGGCGGAGTCACGGATGCGCTCGACCAGTTCGCGGTAGAGCGCCGGATCACGCGAGGGCTTGCCGGACTCCGGGTCGCGAACATGGCAGTGCACTACCGCGGCACCGGCCTTGGCGGCGTCTATCGCGCTCTCGGCGATCTGCTTGGGAGAGCGGGGAACGAGGTGTGAGCGATCCTGCGTGCCACCCGAACCGGTGACAGCACAGGTGATGAAAACGTCGCGATTCATCTGCAAGGGCATGGCACTCTCCGGGGGCAAAATACGCCGGGCGAGTAGACCAGAAACACGCAGTGGGCGGCAACCACCAGCGCATGCCTGCGATCTCCGATCCCGTAGGAGCGGGCCATGCCCGCGAAAACCTATCCCGTATTGGAGCGCGCCATGCCTGCACTATCTGACGATGTGCCACCCGCGCATCGCGCCGCAGGCCCTCCCGCTCGCTCACGCCGCCGCACATCCCTGTGCGGCGGCTGCCTGCATCCGCAGGATCGTTCCAGACGATCCCGCGGATGAAGGCCTCTCACCGGGAGGGCCCGCGGCCCGATGCGCTCGTACTGCTGCTGTAGTACTCCGATCCGTGTAGCGGGCCATGCCCGCGAAACCCGATCCGTGTAGGAGCGGGCCATGCCCGCGAAACCCGCTCCGTGTAGGAGCGGGCCATGCCCGCGAAACCCGATCCGTGTAGGAGCGGGCCATGCCCGCGAAACCCGATCCGTGTAGGAGCGGGCCATGCCCGCGAAACCCGATCGGTGTAGGAGCGGGCCATGCCCGCGAAACCCGCTCCGTGTAGGAGCGGGCCATGCCCGCGAAACCCGATCCGTGTAGGAGCGGGCCATGCCCGCGAAACCCGATCCGTGTAGGAGCGGGCCATGCCCGCGAAACCCGATCCTTGCAGGAGCGGGCCATGCCCGCGAAACCCGCTCGATGCAGGAGCGGCCCATGCCCGCGACATGAGCCTTGGGGGACGAAGCCTCAAGACCAGCGCGGATCCCCGGGCTCCATCACCTCGCGCGGCAGGAAGATGCGGTGATCGCGGCGCAGCACGTCGTCGATCTCGCGCGGGAGGTAGTCGGGATGGTAGGTGGACAGGATCTCGTTCTTGCGACGGGTCGCGGTCTCGAGGAGGTCCGGGCGCCCTGCTTCCACCCACTCTTTCGGGCTCATGCGGTTCGCTACCAGCGGGTACACATACTCTTTCTGCATCAGCGCGAGCGTCTGCTCGCTGCCCAGGTAGTGGCCGGGGCCTTCGAGACACACCTGCTTGATCACCTCGAGCGAGAGCGTGTCCTCGTTAACCTCGATGCCGCGCACGTTGCGGTTGATGGCGCCGAGCATATCGTTGTCGATCAGCAGGCTCTCGTGGCAGAAGCCGAGCAGCGAGGCGTGCATGCCGGCGCTTTCGTACATCAAATTGATACCGGTCATGGCCGAGATGCCGGCGGTGACACCTTTCTCGTAGCCGGCCTGCATATCAGGCAGCTTCGCATCGCACATGCCGGCGGCCGAGCCGACCGTCAGGCCGTAGAAGTGACCCATCTGCGCGCAACCGGAGGTGATCAGCGCCTGTTCACCCGAGCCGCCCGACATGGCGCCCGTGCGCAGATCCGACACGAAGGGCCAAGGGCCCCAGATAGCCACTGCGCCGGGAACGATGCTGTTGATGTAGACCAGACCGGACAGGCACTCGGCCACGGCTTGAACCACCGTACCGGCGAGCGCGGCAGGCGAGGTAGCACCAGCCTGTGCAGCAGAGAGCAGCAGCACCGGCATGCCGCCACGTGCAGCCACTTCCAGGCAGCGGCAAGCGTCTTCGGCGAACTTCATGGGCGGGACCACGAAGCAGTTCGACTGCGAGACGAATGGCCGCTCGCGCCAGGCTGCCTCGCCACCGGCGATAAAGTGGAGCATGTCCAGGCACTCTTCGACGTGCGCCGGCTCGACCATGCTGGTGCCGACGTGCTTCGAGGTGCCCGCCAGACAGGCGTACATGGTGTTGATGTCAAGGTCGCGCGGATCGACCATGTCGCGCGCAGTAAGCGTGCGCTGGAAGAAGTGGATGTTGTCGCAGTTGTCGACGATGCGCGCGGCATCGTAGAGATCGAGCAGCAGCGACTCGCGGTAGGTCTTGGTCGCCAGATCGACGGTGTGTACCGCCGCACCCGCGGTGCCGAAGTACACCTTGTTGTCCCACGGTTCCATATCGTGCTTGGGATCGCGAGCATGCAGCACGAAGTGCCGAGCGCAGCTCGCCAGCGTGTCCTCGACCAGCGCGCGCGGGATGCAGAGCCGGCCGCGTGGGCTCATGAAACAGCCCTTTTTGGTCATCGCATCGACGCAGGTCGGGATGGCGCGCTCGAGGCCTACGGTCTCCAGCAGCGTGAGTGCCGCCTGGTGAATGCGCTGCATCTCGCTGTCGGTGAACGGCTTGTACTGCCCCCCCGACATACCGGGTCGCACGGCTGCCTCGGAGATGGGGATCGGGCGCGAACGCAGGGCCTTGCGGCTCTCGCGTCCACCGCGGCGGCGGGGGACTTCTTCGGGTGCGTTCATCGGCGTTACCTCATAGACTTGAAGCAGTATAAGCCGTGTTTGCGGGGATCGCGGCGGCCACAAAAAGCTAATCTTTTTCGCGCCTCCTGAAAATTGATCACCGGTCCGCCGATGCCACTGCACCGTGCCGGCGCCAAAATTGACAAGCCCTGCCACGGTGGCCACCATGCCGGCTCATCGCGTCTGGCGCAGGCCTGCTTCCCCGGCAACGCGGCGGGCTGCAGTGCGCAGCACACATCATAAGGAAATCGCCGTGTCAGATGACGTCCAAAGCTCGAGCCCCGAGACCTCCCGGCGCGGCCGCCGCGACGGCACGCGTCGCCCGGCACCGGGTGCGCGCGGGGCCATCCCGCAGTTGCCCAGGCGCAAGGTGACACGGCACTTTGCGCCCATGGAGCTGGTCTCGGCAGACGAGATCGAATCGATCCACGTCACCTCGCTCAAGGTACTCTCCGAAATAGGCATGGACTTCGCGCTGCCCGAGGCACGCGAACTGCTCCGCAAGGCCGGGGCCAGTATCAGCGGCGAGCGTGTGCGCTTCGACCCTGCGATGGTCGAGGAGCTGATCAGCACCGCGCCCTCGCGCTTCACCTTCCATGCCCGGAACCCCGAAAACAACCTCGAGATCGGCGGGTCTGCAATGGCCTTCGGCACCGTGGCGAGCCCGCCGAACTGCTCGGATATGGACACCGGCAGGCGCAGTGGCAACCAGCACGATTTCCGCAACTTCCTGCGTCTCGCGCAGTACTTCAACTGCATCCAGTTTATCTCCGGGTATCCGGTAGAGCCCACCGACGTCCACGCCTCAGTGCGCCACCTCGAGGCACTGCGCGACATGGTCGTGCTGACCGACAAACCCTTCCACGCCTACTCGCTGGGTGCAGAGCGGATCCGCGACGGCATCGAGATCGCGCGTATCGCCCGCGGCGTCTCGCACGAGCAACTCGAGCGCGAGCCCTCGCTGTTCACCATCGTAAACACCAATTCGCCGCTGAAGCTCGACCACCCGATGCTCGGCGGCATCATGGCGATGTCGGCACGCAACCAGATCGTCTGCATCACGCCCTTCACGCTCTCGGGCGCGATGGCCCCGGCCACGGTGGCCGGCGCGCTGGTCGAGCAGAACGCCGAGGCCCTGGCCGGCATCGCCTTCACGCAACTGGTACGCAAGGGCTCCCCGGTGATCTACGGCGGCTTCACCTCCAATGTCGACATGAAATCCGGCGCGCCCGCTTTCGGCACGCCGGAATACATGAAGGCCTGTGTGGTCGGCGGGCAGCTCGCCCGGCGCTATGGCATTCCCTACCGCACCTCCAACACCTGTGCGGCCAACACCGTGGATGCACAGGCGGCCTACGAGAGCGTGTTCTCGCTCTGGGGCCTCACCATGGGCGGGGGCAACCTGATCATGCACGGCGCGGGCTGGCTCGAGGGCGGTCTGGTCGCCAGCTTCGAGAAATTCGTGCTCGACTGCGACCTGATCCAGATGGTGATGGAGTTCCTCTCGCCGCTCGAAACCACCGAGGACGCGCTCGGCCTGGAAGCAATCCGCGAGGTGGGGCCCGGCGGGCACTTCTTCGGCGCACAGCACACGCTGGCGCGCTACACCAACGCCTTCTACGCGCCAATCATCTCCGACTGGCGCAATCACCAGCAGTGGCTCGCCGCCGGCAAGCCCGAGGCCTGGCAGCGGGCCAACACGGTCTTCAAGCGCGCGCTCTCCGAGTACGAGGAGCCCGCGCTGGAACCCGAGCGCCGCGAGGAGCTAGACCGCTTCGTGGAGCGACGCATCCGCGAGGGCGGCGCCCCCACGGATTTCTGAACACCCCCGTCATCCTCCATCAAAACCTCTTTTTCAAGGGTGCATTTTTCATGAAAGTCGGCTTCATCGGTCTGGGCAACGTCGGTTCAAAACTCGCCGGTAGCGTGCTGCGCAATGGTCACGACCTTATGGTCCGCGACCTCGACCCCGCACTGGTCGCCGCCTTCGTAGAGAAGGGCGCCAAGACCGCCGACAGCCCTCGCGAGATGATGGAGGCTTGCGAATTGGTGATCACCTGCCTGCCCTCCCCGGCCGCCTGCGCCGCGGTGGTAGAAGGCCCGGGGGGTCTGCTCGAGGCCATCAAACCCGGCAAGATCTGGCTCGAGATGAGCACCACCGACGCCGATGAGGTGGTGCGCTTAGGCGCGCTGGTCACGGCCGAAGGTGGCATGGCGCTCGATTGCCCCGTCTCGGGTGGTTGCCACCGCGCCGCTACGGGGAATATCGCCATCTTTGCGGGTGGCCCGCGCGCAGCATTCGAGGCCGTGTTTCCGGTGCTCGCCACACTGGGCCGTGCCGTGCTGCACACCGGGGAACTGGGTAGCGCATCCAAACTCAAGGTGATGACCAACTACCTCTGCACCGTGCATCTGGTCGCACTCGCCGAGGCACTCACCACCTGCAAAATGATGGGCTTCGACATGAACACCGTCTACGAGGCGATCCGCATCTCCTCGGGCAATTCATTCGTGCACGAGACCGAGTCGCAGGTGATCCTGAACGGCAGCCGCGACATCAACTTCACGATGGATCTTGTCATCAAGGATGTGGGGCTCTTCGACGACATCGCCAAAGACCTCGGCGTGCCGCTGGAACTCTCCCCTCTCATCGTCAACATCTTCAAGGATGCCGCGAGCAAGTACGGCCCGCGCGAATTCTCCCCGAACATCATCCGCCGCTATGAAGAGCCCTGCGGCGTGAAGGTGCTGGGCGAGGGCTTCCCCGCCGACATGACCGACGACCAGCCCGAGGGCGAGGGTTACGAGGTGATTCCGTTCAATCGCAAGCCGCGCTGACGCGGGACTCCTGAGCCTCGTATAGGAGCCTCGCGTAGGAGCGGGCCATGCCCGCGAGCCAGCCCCGAACGCGCCCACGGCACGCTCCTACAGAAGCGCCCCCGCAGCGTCGTTGAGAGGGCTGTCGAAAAAGCAAGGCTTCGCCCCGTTTTGCAGCGCTGCGAAGGCGCATTAGCCGTCGATTACTAGAGCATTGCGCGTCGCGCCGGCCGATCGATCAGCTTCAGCAGCAGCGCGGCAAGGCAGGCGATGGCCGCGATAAAAACAAAGAATGTGGCTGGCGTGAACTGGCTCCACAGAGAACCCACGACTCCCGCAAGGAGGCTGCCGACGGAGGTGGCCAGAAACCAGGCCGCGAGGGTCGTGGCTGTGCGGTTTTTGGGGGCCAGCCGGCCAAACAACGAGAGCCCGACCGGTAAGATATAGAGCTCTCCGGCGGTCATGATGACGAAAAACATGGCGACCCATTGCCAGGCAGTGCCGCCGTCCTGTGTCGCCACGGCCGCGAGCAGCAAGTAGGACGCAGCGAGGATAAAAGCTCCCATTGCCATCTTCGTGAGCGGCGAGTGATCGACACCCCGCTCGGCCCGACGTGTCCAGTGCGCCACCACGAATGGCGTCAGCAGAAATACCACCAGCGGATTGAGCGACAGAAACCACGTCATTGGAATGGTCCAGTGATCGGCGACGGTCCGGTCCACGCCGGTGTCGATCCAGAGGGCCACGGTATTGCCGACCTGTTCGTAGGCGGCACGGAACAGGACCATGACGCCCCCGACCGCGAGCAACAAGACCCATGTCCGGGGTTCGTCCGTGGTGCGGTCCCTGCGCGGGTCGACTGCCGCAGCCTTGATCCGTTGCGCACGTGGCGCCTCAGGTGGCAAGTATTTCCACCCGCTGACGTAAATCACCAAGCCGAGAATCATCCCCACGCCGGCCGTGGCAAATCCCCAATGCCAGCCCCACAGCTCCCCAATGGTGCCGCAGATAAGTGGCGCGAGAAACGCGCCGAGGTTTATGCCCACATAATAAACGCTGTATGCGGATGTACGCCGCGGATCGTTCTGTGCGTACAAGCCCTCGATCTGGGCCGGCAGGGTCGGCAGGAACAGGCCATTGCCGATGGCAATGACGACGAGCGCCACGTAGAACATGCTCTCGAAGGCCATCATGAAGTGGCCCGCCGCCATGATGGAACCACCCAACAGGACCGCACGCCTGCGACCGAGCCAGCTGTCTGCAATCGCGCCGCCGATGATGGGTGTGAGATACACGGAGGCCGTGTACAAGCCATAAACATATGACGCGTTCGCCTGACCCATGCCGAGCTGACGGGTCATGTAGTAGACCAGCAAGGCGCGCATGCCGAAGAACGAAAATTTCTCCCAGGTCTCCGTCAGGAACAGGATGGTCAGGCCCCGCGGCTGGCCGAACCAGTCACGCGAAACAGGGGTAGCGGTTTCAGCCATCGGGTTGCTCCAGCATGAGATAAAGCGCGCTGTGATCAAGCTGCGACAGCCCGCGTTCACACATGCGCTGGAACTGCTGCTCGGCGAGGCACAGAAAGGGAAGTTCGATACCCAGCTGCGCCGCATGCAGGCGTGCATTGCGCAGGTCCTTCAGTTGCAACTCGGCCCGTGCGCCAGGTGCAAATGCGTGCTCGACCATGCGCTGGCCGTGTTGGCGCAGAATCGTGGAATCGGCAAAGCCACCCAACAGGGCAGCGCGAACCAGGGCGGGGTCTGCGCCACCGCGTTGCGCGAGAATCAGCGCCTCGGCGACGGCACCGATCGTGATACCCACGATGGCCTGGTTCACCAGCTTGGCAAGCTGACCCGCGCCGACCGGGCCCACACGGGTTACGCGACCCATGGTCTCGAGCAATGGTTGCGCCTGCGCGCACACGGCCTCCTCGCCGCCGGCCATGATGGTCAGGGTCGCGTCCGTTGCACCCCTCTCGCCGCCCGATACAGGCGCATCCATGTACGCGACCCCGCGAGCGGCAAGGTAGCTGGAATGTCGAACAGTGGTCTCAACGGAAATCGAGCTCATGACGATGACAACAGCACCCTCGGCGAGCTTGTTCACGGCAGGCCCGATATCGGCAATCGCCTCGAACAGCACACGGTCGATCGTGTCGCCGGTATCGAGCATGCACAGCACAAAGTCGGCGCCGTCGATTGCCTCGGGAACCGAGTCGCATACGATGCCGCCACGGACGGCGAACGCATCAGCCTTTGGGCGAGAGCGATTCCAGATGCGCGTCGGATAGCCCGCTTCCAGCACATGCGCGCACATGGGCGCACCCATGATTCCGGTGCCGACAAAGGCGACGCGTGGCTTGTGCGATGGCTGTGTTGCCGTCATTGGCTTTCAGGTGCCTCGTTCTCCCCTGCGCTGGCTGCACTCAGCCAGCCGAGCGTCTCGGTGGTCGGCCGGCTGGGCCTGTACTCGGCAGCCACCCAGTGTGGATATCGTTGATGCTTCAGGATCTGCACTACCGCATCGAACCAGGCGGACTCTGCCTGTGGTTCCTGGCGAGCGGGCGCGCTGGAGAACTGCAGGTGGGCAATACGCCCAGCGAGTGCCTCGACGGTACCGGCGACATCTGCTCCAGACATGTGGTGATGGTAGGTGTCGAACTGCAGCCCGATACGCGGATCGGCTGCCTGCGCAATTGCCTCAAGCGCCACTGCCGTATCCCTGACCAGCACTCCCGGCCAATCGGTGTCGTTCATGGGCTCCACGAGCACGCGGCATCCCACGTGCGACAGCTCCCGGGCTGCGTAGCGAAGATTCTCCACATACACCCGCATGCATTCTTCACGCGACACGTCCGCAGGCACGCGGCTCTGACCGATCTGCACGAGGGCACCACCAACAGCCCGGCCGAAGTCGCGTGCCTGATCTACGGCCAGCCGGAACTCCGCCGCTCGTCCGGGTACGCCGATGAGGCCGGAACCTCCCTGCATGAAATCCCCCGACGTCGCATTGAACAGCACGAGGCTTAAGCGCGCATCGCGCGCCGCCCGGTAAATCTCCCCCGCGGCGTGACCCTCCGGGGTGTGGAACTCGATCCCGGAGAATCCGGCACGTCGTGCCGCCTCGGGTCGCTCCAGAAACGGGAGTTCATTGAACAGCCAGCTGACGTTGGCACAGAACTTCAGCACGTGCGCATCAACCTGTTCATTGCGCTCAACCCCACAGCCGTGCTCCCGGAGCCGACATCACACTACCATCGTAGCGAATGCCTTCTTCGCAGTCGTGCACCAGCAGAAGCGCTGCATCGAGATCAACGAATTCGCACAGCTGTCCGACGATGAACGCCGGCGCCATCGCGAGCGATGTGCCGAGCATGCAGCCAACCATGAGCCGGAGCCCATGGTGCTGTGCCGCGCTGGCGAGAAGCAGCGCCTCGGTCAGACCGCCGCACTTGTCGAGCTTGATGTTCACGAACTGGTACTTGCCCACGAGCGCGGCGACGCTGTCCGCCGTTTGGCAAGACTCGTCGGCACAGAACGGCACGGGGCTGTCTAACCCGAACAGCGCATCGTCCGCGCCCGCCGGCAGTGGCTGTTCGATGAGTTCAACGCCGAGCGTTGCCAGCACCGGCGGATACTCATGCAGATGTCGCTCCGACCAGCCCTGGTTGGCATCGACGACGAGCCGCGCTCCTGGATGGCCGGCGCGAACGGCGCGGACACGCTCGAGATCGTCTTCACCGGTCAGCTTCAGTTTGAGTACGTTCAGATTGCGTCGTGCCGCTGCGGCGGCGGCTTCCCCCATGGCAGCTGGTGAAGCAACGCCAAGGGTGAAGGCCGTGGTGAGCGGCCGGACTGTCGCCATTCCGGCAATCGCCCACGCCCGCTTCCCCGTGCGCTTTGCTTCGAGATCCCACAGCGCTGCGTCCACCGCGTTACGCGCGCCGCCGGGGGGCATCAGCGCCCGCAGCCTGTCGCGGTCAAGACCCGCTTCGATAGCATCACGGGCAAGCTCGACATCGCGTTCCATCGTGTCCTGGCTCTCACCGCGGTAATAGACTCCGTTGCTCTCGCCACGCCCGCACACGCTGCCGTCGGTCAGCTCCACGACTACGGTCCGCGCGTGCGTCCACGATGCGTTCGAGATGTGCAGCGGAGTTGCGAGCTCCAGGTCAACGCGTTGCAGTTTGATTTTCATATTCACCTTGCAGCAGGTCGACGATTGCGCCGACACCTGTCCGTATGGGATCGACACACACCAGTCCGAGTCGCTTGCCGGTCGCGGTGATCTCGGCTGCGGCATCAATGGCGGTCATCTTCGACGTGTTGAGCGCAACGGCTACAAAGCGCGCACTCGAATTCGTCAGACGCGCAGCCCGCAGATACGTGTCCAGTGCCTCTTCGAGCGACGGAATCGCAAACTGAGGATAGCCGCCGATCTCGCGCCGAAGCGGATCGTGACAGAGCACCAGCGCATCGGGCTGCGAACCGTGGATCAGTCCGAGCGTCACGCCGGCATAGCCAGGATGAAACAGCGAACCTTGACCTTCGATGACATCCCAGTGGCCCGCACCATTGGCCGGGGATAAGGTTTCGGCTGCGCCCGCCGTGAAATCCGCGACCACGGCGTCAATGGCAACACCATCGCCGGCAATGAGAATGCCGGTCTGTCCGGTGGCGCGGAAATCAGCGTCTATGCCACGCGCTTGCAATTCGCGCGCAATGCACAGGGCCGTGTACTTCTTGCCGAGCGCGCAGTCGGTGCCAACGGTGAGCAGGCGCTTGCCGGAGCGCTTCTTGCCACTGCCGACCGGAAAGCTGCGGTTGGCATGCCGCACATCGTGGAGCGTACGGCCGAAACGGCGCGCGGCCTCTGCAATGGTGGACTCGTCCGCCAGTTTCTGATGCAAGCCAGAGGCGAGATCCAGGCCCGCCTGCAAGGCTGCAAGCAACTCAGGAATCCAGTGCCCGGGCAATGCCCCGCCGACCGGTGCGACGCCAATAACCAGCGTACGCGCCCCAGCGGCATGTGCCTGTGCGGGCGTCATGTCAGGCACGCCCAGATCAACCGCGCAACCGGGCAGTCGCCGTTGCCCGATACACGCACCGGGCACCCAGTCGCGCAGACCGAAAGCCGTCTTGGCGTACAGCTCGTCGCCGACATCACCGAGGAACACCAGATACGGTTTGACGATTGCCGAGGCGGGATGGGCGGTCATGCGCACATCCGTGCTGGCAGGGCTCGCAGAAAAATTCCGGCAGGTGAATTCATGAGCTCGGCTCGATGACAGGCAAGGTGAGATTGGACGCATGCACGCTGCTGCGGTGGATGCTCAGCACGGGCGTGCCCTCGGCGGGATAACGACAGAACGAATCACGATCATGACCTGCAATCGCGAGGCGCAATGCGTAACCGCGCGGAACGCGCACCGATGTCGGCAGTAATGCAAAGCTGATTTCTGCCGTCTCGCCGGGCACGAGGGGCATGGCGTCTTTGCGTTCAAAGCTGTGATGCGGACCGAACATCGGATACGGGGGCTCCTCGCTGGAGACACGCCGATGCATCGCGCGTAACTGACCTTCGGTGATCATCGTCACGCCGCCTGAGGGACTCACTGCCTCGAGATAAGCGATGAGCGCACCATCATCGTGTGTCGACGTCACGAACAACTGCACGACGGGGTGGCCGGTAATCTCCAGATCATGGTCGAGCGGCGGCGAGGTGTAGGTCAGCAGGTTGGAATCCGCGCACCGGCGCTCACCATAGAAAACATCGGAACCGCCGAGCTGGGTGGTCCATCGCGTCTTGGAACCGGTGCCCGCAGAGTAGTCGACGACGTAAGGATCCGCGCCATGACTCGTGGCCGAGGCATGTGTCTGTAGCGTTCCCGCAGGCGCCAGAAACCAACGTTGCTCTGTGCAACCGGCGACTGGCCATGAACGCGTGTGCTTCCAGGCTCTCTCGCCCATCGTGAAATACGTCAAGCCTGCGCGTGGCGGATGTGCCGTCACGCCCGGTCGCAGCAGCGGCTCCAGGAAGTCAAATATCTGCGCCTCCTGCTCTGCCGTGTTGCCCGCGGGAGGCGCCCCTTCAGCCCTGAATACATCAGTATCGAACGCGCCACCATGACTCCACGCACCAATGGCATAGTGCCCATCGGGATCGCTGACGAAGCGAGCGAGCACACCCGCCGCGGTGCCCGCATCCATCCAACTGCCCCAGTGCGAAGACGGCACGGCAGAGCGCTTTGCATGCCTGCGCAAGAGATAGGGAGCAATCATCGTATCGCAGGCGTCGGCCACATCGCCCGTCAGACGCAGGTCGTCGCGAAAATGCGCTTGCGAGAGCAGCGCTGCGAAGTCCTGATTGTGGGCGTGCTGGTCGACCGCCAGTGCGAGCTGCCTGCCCTCCGTATCGAGATCCACGGGTTTGACCCCGACAAGTTTCGCATCACCCTTGCCATCGCTGCGCCAGTTACCGGGCGGGACGCTGTTGTTGTCGAGTGCGCGAACGCCGCTAGCCCAGGCATCTGCGATCAGCGCGTTGCGAAGGCCGCCGGGAAACAGAATGGAGGCATACGCATCGAAGTCCGTGAAGCGGGGCACCGCGGCCACGAGTGCCGGCGAAGGATCGTACGCGGCATGCTCGGCGGTATTGCCTGCATATGAAATACCGACGGTTGCGACACGACCGTTCGACCAGGGCTGCGCGGCGATCCAGTCGACAACGAACCTGAAGTCTCGGGTCTCGCACGGCGAGAACTCTGCTGCCCGGAAACCGAAGGACGCTCCGCTGCCGCGCGCGTCGACCACGACAGCCGCAAAACCCCGGCGAAGAATTCCTTCGATCCGCTCGTCCATGTCTTCACGCGAAGGTGCGAACGCCCGCGCGCGCCAGTACCGCGTGAAACTTGCCACCGTGCCAACGCGCTCACCCGCCCGCACGCCGTCGGGCAGCCAGATTTCCGCAGCAATCTGCGTTGCGTCCGGCATCTCCACATATACGGCGCGATTCGCACCCGTCATATGCGCGTGTGCTCTCTTCCTTTGGTCTGCAGCATCTCCCGCGCCTCATCTGCAGTGGCTACCTCGATGGACAAATCCGCGAGTATCCGGCAGATGCGCTTCACCTGATCGGCGTTCGAGCAGGCGAGTTTTCCGGGCCCATCCCAGAGACTGTCTTCGAGGCCGACACGCACATGCCCGCCAAGGATTGCCGCGAGGGTAACGATGGCGATCTGATTCGCCCCCGCCGCAAGGCAGGACCAGTGATAGTCATCGCCGAACAGCTCGTCGGCCGTCTGCTTGGCGTGCAGCACGTGCTTCGGGTCGGCGGCCAGGCCACCGAGAAAACCAAACACCGACTGGATCAACAGCGGTGGTTTGATCCAGCCCTGATCCAGGATGAACTTGAGCGTGTGCAGGTGACCGATGTCGAAGCACTCGAATTCGAACCGCACGCCACGCTCATCCCCGAGCTCGCGTGCGATCTGTTCCATGTTCTCATAACTGTTGATCATGGTGATCCCGCGGGTCGCGCGCATGAAGCCGCCTTCCCACGGATACTTGAACCGGCCTTCGAAACGGTCAGCCAGCGCCCATAATCCCGGGTTCATCGGCCCCATGTTGAAGGAGCACAACTCAGGGGCGAATTCCTTGGGCGCCGCCAAGCGCCGCTCGAACAGCGCCCGCGCGTCCGGATGGGTGACGGCAAGCCTATCCGGCTGCCCGGTCGTGATATTGATGATGGCATCGCAACCTGCATCGATTGCGCCTAAAAACTCGCGATAGTGCTCAGGATCCGTGGACGGGAAGCCGTCCTCGGGATCGCGTGCATGCAAATGAATGATGGCAGCGCCAGCTTTTGCGGCGGCGATCGCCTCGTCGGCAATCTGCTGCGGCGTGATGGGCAGATACGGCGACATGCAGGGCGTATGGGCTGCACCGGTGATGGCACAGGTAACGATGACTTTGTGTCGCTTGCGCATCTTCAATCTCCAGAGATAAAACCCAGGCCTGCAATGGCGGCATCGATGGACTGCTCGAGAACGTCCACCATCGTGTCGATTGCGGCGGTATCGATGATGAACGCGGGCGCGAGGCAGATGATGTCGCGATGCTCGCCAGTGCCGCCGAAGTAAAAAAGTACGCCGCGCTCAAGGCCAGCCTGAACAACCGCAAGGGTGAGGCCGGCTCTCTCCGGGAAACGCTCGAGGGTACTCTTATTACGAACCAGCTCGACTGCCCACAACAGGCCGCGTCCGCGTACCTGCGCCACATGAGTGTGATCACGAAGCTGCTCGAGCTTCAGACCCAGATACGCTCCGAGTTGCGCTGCGCGCTCGATCAGTCCTTCGCGGTCGATGATCTCCAGCACCTCGTTCGCCACGGCGCACGCCGCGGGGTGGCCACCGCAGGTGTGGAACATCATGGTGTTGCCGTTCTCTACCAGCGGCGCGATCACGGCGTCGGTGGTGATGACGGCTGCGAGCGGTGCATAGCCGCCGGTGAAGCCTTTTGCCGCGAGCACAACGTCAGGCTTGATGCCCCAGTGCTCGAACGCGAATCTCCGTCCGGTTCGCCCGAATCCAGTGATTACCTCATCGATGATGAGGAGGATGTCATGCCGACGGCAGATGGCCTGAACTCTGGGCCAGTAATCGTCGGGAGGCACCAGCGCGCCGCCACTGGTGCCGACGATTGCCTCACCGATGAAAGCGGCGACCGTATCGGGCCCCTCGCTTTCGATGAGTGCTTCAAGGCCATCGGCACAACGCAGATTGCAGCCTTGCTGCCCGGCGCAGAGCTCACACCGTAACGGGTAGCAGGCCGGTGCCAGGGGCACCGTGCTCAGCAGCAGCGTGAAATCCTTGCGACGAGCATGGTGACCCGACACGCCGAGCGCGCCAATCGTCACACCATGATAGGACGCTTCGCGCCCGATGACCTTCCATCGCTCAGGCCGTCCCTTGCAGAGCTGATAACTTCGCGCGAGCCTGATCGCAGCGTCTGTTGCTTCAGAACCACTGTTCACCAGGTGAATCCGCGTCAGTGGCAGCGGCAGCCATTTGCTGCGCAGAGTTTCAACCAACTGCAGACGCTGGGGCGTTACAAATGGCGGCAGCGCATGCGTGAAATCCTCAAGTGCGCGGGCCGCGACCGCCGCCACTTCCTTGCGGCCATACCCGATGTTCGCCACGCACGCCTGGCCCGCCGCATCGAGGATCTTGCGGCCGTCCGCCGTGTGCAACCAGACACCCGAGGCACCAACGAACTCCGGAAACTGGCCCGCCGGTACCGCGGGCCATGCAGGCAGGCGATCCCTGCTCATCGCTTATCAGAACTCCAGGCGAACGTTGAGCCCGACCGTGCGTGGCCGGTTGCGCGTAACACGCACCGTGACAGAGGAGTTGTCGATCAACATCTGCGCACGCTCGTCGGTCACATTGTCGACATACAACGCCGCAGTCCAGCGCTCGTTCTGCACGCCAACGCGCATATTCAGCAATCCATAGGCGTCGGGTTCGAAGTGGCTGGGAAGTCCGTTGGCCGTGCTCAAGTCGTTGAAGGTCGAGGTGCTGTCGCCGGTATAGCTGTAGTCCAGGCGACCGAACCCGTCGATGCCGTCCGCAAACAGCGGAAAGACGTACTGCATTGAGGCGGAGAGATTGAGACGCGGCACACCGGGCAGGCGATCCCCCTTGAAGCCCGGGTTCGGGCCTGCGGGCGCGCCACGCGTATCCTCCGTAAGCTCGCCGTCGTTGTAACCTGCAGTGAGCGAGAGATCGAGTCCTGACACCGGCCTCGCCTGCAGTTCAATTTCCGCCCCGATGATGCGTGCCTTGCCCGCATTGATTGTGCCAAAGGCGGTACCCAAGGGCAGCGCCAGCTGAATGTCGCTCCAATCGATGTAATAAATGGCAGAGTTGAGTTCCAGCCGGTTGTCGTACCACGAAGTGCGCGCACCGATTTCGTAGTTCCACAGCGTATCGGAACCGTAGGTCTGGTTTTCGTCGGGGATGCCTGGAGTCGTATTGGTGCCACCGATCCTGAAGCCCTGGGATGCGGTGACCCACACCAGCGAGCTGTCGTTCGGGCTGTAGTTCACGTTGAACTTCATAACCGGGTCGGACTCACCGGTTTCGGAGACGCCATCGGTCAGGCCGAGCCCGAGAATGTTGATGTCGTTGTTCACGAGTGTGTCGCGCTGCTTGATATCGAAGTAGCGCAGGCCGAGTGTAGCGCTCAGTTTGTCCGTGAAATCGTACGTGAGCTCGCCGAAGATGGCCGTCTGTTTCTCATCCTGCTGGCCGGTCTGATCGAGCAACTGCCGGGCGTTGGTCACCGGCACACCGAGAATCTGCATGAAGCTGACGAACACACCGTAGTCATCAACGATGATCTGCTCGAAGCCATTGTCCTTGTCGACATAGAACACACCACCGATCCAGCTCAGTGGCCCGTCGCCTGTCGAGGTCAGGCGCAACTCCTGACTCGTCATGTCCTGCAGTTCCGTCGTGAAGGTACTGGAACCAGGCAGTTTTGCGGTCGGGAATATGGCCTCGCCCAGATCCGAGGTGTCGCTGGTGACATCTCGCGTACGCTCGTAGTGGGAGGTGGACGAGAGCAAGTTCGCCCAGCCTAAATCGTAGGAGATGGTCAGGTTGCTGAGTTCGAAATCGTCCTTGACGGCCTCATCCTTTATCAAATTCGTGTTCAACTCCCCGGCGCCCCGCACTTCGACGTTGCCGTGGTCCGCCTCAACTGACTGTTTCAGGAAGCTCAGGTCGACGCTAAGCCGCTCGGTGGCATTCCAGGCCAGTGAGACGCGTCCGGCGGAAGTGACTTGATCGTTGATGTTCTGCTTGCCTTTGATGGGCCCGCTGCCCATCACGGGAATTGCTCCCGGCGGCGCTCCGATCAGCGAGCCGACATCCAGGTTGACGCCGTCCGGCATATCTATCCGGTCGATGAATCCGCCCAGTTCGTGATGCAGCCCGCTGACGCGCAGGGCGAGCACATCCTTGATCAACGGCATATTGAGCATGCCATTGAGCTTGTAGCTATCGTCGCCTTCACCCGTGCTCTGCACCGAAGAGTCGAGTTTGCCCGAGAAAGCAGACGGATCGGGCCGTGGCGTGATCATCCGCAACGTACCACCGATGGAGCCTTCCCCGTACAAGGTGCCTTGGGGTCCTCGCAGTACCTCGATGCGCTCGATGTCGAACAGTCTCGGATCGGGCTGAAAGCCTGCAGCCGAAATCGGCATTTCATCAATGTATACCCCGACCGTGGCAGCGCCCTGGGTGATCAAGCCAGTGGAAATGCCGCGAATCGAGTAGAGCCTGCCGCCCGCGCCCCGGTCTACCACCGCGAAGTTCGGGATCATCCGGTAGTAACCGTCTACCTGATCAGCCCCCATGTTCTCGAGGGTCGTCGCGGTGAACGCCTGCATCGCCATGGGCACATGCTGCAGCGACGTGGCGCGCTTGGTGGCGGTAACCACGATCTCCTCAAGGCCGACGGGAACTTCTGCTGCGATCGCTGGCGTCAGTGCCAGCACGCCGAGAACCGGGAAACAAATCTGCTTGCCATATTTCATCGCACACCTCGCCTTGGTAAGGACCGTATTATTTTGTGACCATACGGTCATTACTTTAAGAGTGTCAAGCATGACCCCGATATCTGCCCGGATTTTATCCTCAGATAAATCATGTTTTGAGCGTTAACACGCGACACCTCGTTGAGGCTCAGCCGTTTTATAGTGACTGGTGAGTCATTTTAGGGGAAAATCCTATAGGTTTATCACACGATCTGTGGGCGGAGGATCGAGCCATGTTCAAGCGTGTGATGCTGGCCTTGCTGCTGGCCGCCCCGGTGCTGGCGCACGCAGCACCCAAACTGGATGCGTCCGCCGTCGAAGCGTGGGCCGACGCCACGTTCGAGCGCGCCTTTGCCGAGCGGCGCTTCTCCGGCCTGGTGATAGCGGTAGTGCAGGATGATGCGGTGCTGTTTACACGAGGTTACGGCTATGCAGACTTCTCCCGCCGCTTGCCGGTAGACCCAGCCAACACCCGCTTTCGCATTGGATCGATCACCAAGACCTTCACTGCGATGGCGGTAGCCCAATTGCTGGGGCGCGGAGTGATTCGCTCACTCGATGATCCGGTGAACACTTACCTGCAGCGCGGCAAGCTGCCGCAAGTCGCAGGCCGGGACATTACGCTGCGGCAGTTGCTGACCCACACCGGCGGTTTCAGCTCGGAACTGTCAAATCTGGCCACAGAGGAGACCGTTTTATTGCCGCTCAGCGGGGCACAGGTCGCAGCGCTACGTCCGCCGATCGTCCGCGAGCCAGGCGGCCGCTCGGTGTACTCGAACTACGGCACAGCCTTGCTCGGAATCGTCGTCGAGGACCTGACCGGGCAGAGTATCGAGCAATACTTTCGCGACAACCTTTTTGCTCCGTTGAGGATGCGGAATTCCGTGCTCAACATGACCCCCAAGCCCAGCTCCGGCCTCGGCGTGCCCTCTCGGTTCCTACCGAGCGGCGCGGCGCAGCCGCAGCGTTTTCTCGGCGTGCACCCCTTCTTCGCACCTGTTGGGGCGATTGAGTCGACGGCGACCGACATGGCGCGCTACATGATCGCGAACCTTCAGGAGGGCCGCGGAGAATCTGCGGCTGTGCTGGCGCCCGAGCAATTCCAGGAGCTGCATCGGAGAACTGCCGGGAACCATCCGGCGAGCACGGGCTTTGGCATGATGTTCGCGACCCTCGACTGGAATGGCGCCCCGTTCTTCGGGCATGGCGGCGATTGGCCCGGCTTTCACTCCATCATGCTGATGTCCCCCCAAAGCAATGTCGGCTTCTTCATCTCTTGCATGTGCGAGTATCCGCAGCCAGGCTTCCTGGAGAGCGTGGTCGGGTCACAGCGTACGCAGGAAAACAGCGCGCAACCGGTACTCGCGCCGATGACGAACATCGGCGTCGCCAGTGCTTTCCTCGAGCGCTTCTGGGGGCCGCGGATCTGGCCGACCACCCCAGCGGAAGGTGCTACGATCGGAAGCGATCTTGAAGAATTCGTGGGGACGTACTGGCATGAATATCGAAACTATGAGAGCGCGGAGAAATTCATCGAGCTGCTGGGCGGGGAGTCTGCGACGCTGACGGTGCAACGCGATGGCCAGAACGCGCTGCGCATCAACGGTAGCGGCGGCTACGGTGAAGTATCTCCCGGAGTCTTCTGGAACGCGCGCGCTGAGCCGGGCATCAGCGACAATTTCTGGAATAGCGGCCTGTGGGCGTTCGCAGTGGATGCTTCCGGCAAGCCTGCATACGCCTCGCCCACTTTCGGCATCGACCCCTTTGTGCGCGCCACGCCCTATAACAACCCGCAGTTCGCGTTGCGCGTGCTGCTGACCTGTAGTTTGTGCGGTTTCACGAGCGTTCTGGCGGCATTCTGGCCGGCCCGGGAACAACGGTTCGGGCGCGTTGGCAAATGGCTGCCACTGTCGATCTCGGGTGCTCTGGTCGCCATGGCCCTCGTGATACTCGCCGGCTATCCGGATGGTGATGGGCTGGCCACCGCGCTGCTGCTGGGTCAGAGCGCACGCCTGCTGGGCGTCATACTGCTCGCGAACTCCATTGCAGTGGGGGCACTGGCCATGGTGGCGGTCACGGTTCTTGCGTGGCGCTATCGTTACTGGGGAGAGGGGCTGCGTGCGGTTGCAAGGCGCGTGCATTTCACGCTGCTGTCGGCGTGGGCTGCCGGGCTGGTCTGGGTGTTCGGCTTCGCAAATCTGCTCGGGTTGCACCTGCCATGATCCATGCGAAATGGCCGCTTTGCTGGCTCATCTGCGCTAAGTTGCTGTGCACCCAGCTCGTTGCGTGGGCCGGAAATCCTGCCGCAGGCGTGGATGACCTCGTCGGGGCACTGCTCGCCGAAGGTGGCGTACCCGGCCTTGCGCTGGTGGTCGTCAAAGACGACAAAGTGGTGGTCGCCAAGGGTTACGGTGCCCGCACGGCGGGAAAAAGAGACCCTGTCGATGCCGATACCTTGTTCGGCATCGCATCGCTGACCAAGGCATTCACCGCTACCGGAATCGCCGTGCTGGTCGATCGCGGCAAGCTCGGATTCGACGACACGCTTGCGACGGTGCTACCGGGCTTCCGCGTTGCGGACCCCTACGTGAGCGTTCATATGACATTACGCGATGCGCTTGCACATCGGACCGGCACCGCTGGCTCGGATCTGCTGTGGTATGGGCATAAGGATGCGAGTGTCTCGAGCCTCATCGGCCGACTCGGCGCGCTGCCTCAGGCGAGTTCGCTGCGCGAGCAGTTTGGTTACAGCAACCTGATGTATATGGTCGCCGGCGAGCTGCTGGCGCGGCGCTCAGGCGTCGACTGGGACCGATTCGTCACCACCGAGATATTCGCACCTCTGGGCATGGCCCGGAGCTCAACCAACCTGCTGACACTTCCCGCAACCGCGAACGTCGCCACGCCGTACATTCGCAGTGGAACGCGCTTGGTGCGGGTGCCTCATCACGCCTATCAGAACATCGCAGCCTCGGGCTCGATCTATTCCTCGGCAAATGATATGGCGCGCTGGATACGATTCCTGCTCAATGACGGACAAGTCGACGGCCGGCGGCTCGTCGGACATGACACCCTGGCGCAAACGATGACACCGCAGATGCTGATTGGCCCCACCGGCCCCGCGGACGATCTGCTGTTTCCGCGCGCAAACTTCATCGGCTATGCAATGGGCTGGTTCGTGAGTGACTACCGCGGTCACAAGACACTCAGTCATACCGGATCCATTGATGGCATGGCAGCGTTCATCGCCTTGCTGCCCGAAGAACGGCTGGGTGTGGCTGTGCTCACGAACCTCGAGGGGGACATGGCCCGCGCGGTGATCCGTAACTGGCTCTTCGATCGCTACCTTGGTGCCAACGATACCGATTGGCAGCCGCATTATTCGCGCTGGAACGAGCTGATCCAGGCACGCCATGAAAAGGCGGCTGCAGACCAGCGCACCGCACGAGTCACAGGGACCCGGCCTGCCCTGCCGTTGCCCGGCTATGTCGGTCGGTTCGAAAATGCGTTGTTAGGAGAAGTCGTAGTACGCGTGGGTGCCGCGAAGAATCTCGAATGGCGCCTTGAAAGTCTGCCGTTTGCGCCGCTGACGCACTGGCAGTACGACAGCTTCCAGATCGAGTGGCCCACCGCCGAGATGAATGAACCCCCGGTGTCGCTGCTCACTTTCCAGCTTGGCGCCGACGGGCGTCCGGCCCGGATCGTGATCAGCAGCCGGGCGTTGTCGGAAGATGCAGTGTTCAACACAGCCAAACGTTAATCGAGGTAAATGTGCTACTCGTCGTCAACTTTCATGACTACCTGCAGGGCCGCGCCGACGCGAAGAGCACGCGCAAGCCGGACCGCACCGCGCTGAGACTGAAAGTCGCCGCGATCGCGCTGCTTGAGCAGCCCGGTTATCACGCGATGACCATCGAAGAGATCTGCGAGAAAAGCGGACTCGCCAAGGGGACGTTCTACCTGCACTTCGACTCCAAGACGGCGATCACGCTCGCCATTCTCGATGAGTTCGTGGAACTGCAGACCCGCATGGCACCTGCCATGGATGAGTCGCTGCACGTGCTGGAGAACATTCGCTCCCTCGTTGCCTGGTGCAGCAACTTTTTTCGTGAGAACACCGGTCTGCAGCGCGCCCTGATGCAGCTCGCCGATACGATTCCGGAAGTCGCCGGCATCTGGCAACGTTACACGCGCTTCCTCGCCGCGCACCTGCTGAACACTATCCGGTCTGCCTGGGAGACCGAGGAGATCCCCGAAGACCTGATGTTCTTCACGATTTATTTGCTCGGCAACATGCTCGACCAGCTGTTGTATGCGGTATGCGCTGTACACCGCCACGCGCACCTCGAGCGAGTCGCAGGTTCGCCGGAACACATGGCCGAGGTGGTATCGCTGCTGTGGTATCGCGCACTGTGCGCGGAGAATCCGCCGGCGCATCTGCTGACTTCATCCACCCCGCTGCTGAAGCTGGCGCGCAAGCGGGAGCCGCAGTGACACATCTGCGCAGGTATTTCTCAGGAAAATACGTATCGCTCGCATTGGTGTTTGGCGTGCTGCTTACCTCACTTCCGGGCAGAGCCAGCGCCGCCACTGCGTGTCTGCAGAGTGCGCCGGTGTGCAGTCGCTTGCAAAGCGGCTTGGATGACCTCTCTCGATACGGCGTGCTCGGTGCCGTACTCGCCGTTGGCACGCCGGACCAGCGTGCCATCACCCTCACCTCTGGCTATAGCAACGCAGGCCAGAAAGCGGCCATGGAGGCGTCCCGCACCTTTCAGGTGGGGAGCCAGAGCAAGATGTTTACGGCGGCAGCAATCCTGCTGCTCGCAAAGGACGGACGTCTCACGCTGGATGATCCCGTTGCGCGATTCATTCCGGAGGCCAGCGACACCGAAGGTGTGGCGATCCGCCACCTCCTGACCCACACCAGCGGCATCGGTGACGGCATCGATCTGTTCGACTCCGTCAGCGAACGGCCTCGCGGCCACTACGGCTTCGATGATCTGCTGCTGCTCAGCCGCATTTACGGTCGGCAGTTCGCACCGGGTGCACAGTGGAAGTACAACAACACCGGTTTCGACATGCTCGGTCGAATCATCGAAGTCGCCAGCGGCCAATCGCGTTCCGTGTTTCTGCGGCGCCGGGTGCTCGTCCCTCTGGGCATGCACGGGACCTTCATCGGTTCCGAAGAGGACTGGTCGGGCGTCAGTGTTGCCAGCGGCTATGTCTGGTCCGAAAAATCAGAACGTGCCATTGATATGACGCGACCTGCGGACCTGACGTGGGCTGCCGCGGCAGGCGACATGGTGTCGAACGGAGCGGACATGCTCAAGTGGATGTCCTCGCTGGTTGCCGGGCGTAGCCCCATTAGCCTCTCGCTGGCCGACTTTACTGCGGCTGCAGTACCTACCGGATTGCAGGACTCGCTGGTCGAGTACGGAAATGGCCTCGGCGGCTTCAGTATCGCGGGCAGACGCGTCTGGGGTCACGGCGGCTTCATTCACGGCTACATCAGCTTTTCTGCTGTTGATCCGGTAACGCAGACGCAGGTGGTGCTGCTCGCCTCCCTCGCAGGCCAAAAAAGCACCGAGTATGCAGCGCTCAAGGGCGCGATGCTTACGCTGGCCGCCACCGCCTTCGAAACGAGTCCACGCTGACCGCTGCACGCCTCAGCGCCGTGGAGCGAGATCGTTGCCACTGAGGATCCATGTCGGACTGACCCTGTCTCGTGTTCGCACTATTTCTCGGCCACACCACGCAGGAACTGGCCATGCCCGAGACAGCAATCCATGGCGCGTGCCGAGCGCTCTCCTGCAGCAACGCCCCACAGAGTTGTTGCGAGGCAGGCGATGAAAAATGGAAGACCTGACCCCGTGACGCCGTCCTGACCCCGTGACGCCGCCCCCCATGAATGATACCGAACGCCTGCTGGCCATCGAAGGCATCAAGACCACCAAGGCGCGGTACTTCCGCTGCCTTGACACCAAGGACCTCGCAGGCTCTGGCTCTTGCGTGTGGAGTGCTCGCTGCCGCCTGCGCACGTGCGAACAAGGACCCGCTCGCACAGCCCGACGGAGAATGGCTAACCATCAACTACTGGGCCGAATGGTGCAAGCCCTGCATCGAGGAGATCCCCCAGCTCAACGCCTTCCATCGCGAGCAGGCGGGTAAAGCGCGGGTGGTAATGGTGAACTTCGACGGTGCTTCGGGTGCCGCGCTGCAGGAGCAGGCGGACTGCCACTCGCAGGCAGCGGGATCTCAAGGCTCTCAGGGAGGTCCCTTTTCGGCCGGAGTCGAGAACGCCACCCACGCACGGGGTTCAAGTGTCTCCAGCGAACTCGCCTTGAGCCCTGACTCCGACAACGTGTAGACCACATCACCGACGACCAGCGTCCGGCGTACCGACTCCTGCCGGACGGCTTGCTCTGCGTCCTCGACGGCGATCTCGTGACGAATGCGTCCGTTCTCCTGGAGATCACTCGTGCCGACCTTGAGTCCCACCGCAGCGGAGTTGTAATCGTAGTTACCGGTGTCCGGATCCTGGTCCCAGGACTCGACGGGCACGAGTGCCTGGCGCGTGGCGGGCCAATACAGGAACGCATGGTGGTCGAACTCGCTCTCGGTCCAGCCATAGCCCAGATCGAGTTGCTGCAGTGCCAGCGGCTGGTCGGGGTTGCGGACGTCGAAGAGCGAGGCCTGCACACCGAGCACGCGTCCTTCGGGGGTCGCACTGCGACCGATGCCAAGGATCAAACCCTCGCCAACGGGGTGCAGGTAGGCCGAATAGCCCGGGATCTTGAGTTCACCCCGCACACGCGGCGCAGCAGGGTCCGATGCGTCGATCACATACAGCGGATCGACCTGGCGGAAGGTGACCACATAACCCAGGGGCCCGATGAACCGCACGGCATAGACGCGCTCTCCCAGACCCAGGCCATCGACCATGCCAACCGCAGAGAGTATTCCTGCCTGCTCGCGCAACACCGTCACCCGGGTCTGGCTCTGGCCACCCGCTTGACCCCACCACGGCGGTTCGTCAGTGGAGACTACCCGCAAGTCGCCCTCGTGCTCGGACATCGACCACTGGCTGAGGAGAAAGCCGTCAACCGCACCGCTCGAGACGTAGCGTGTCTCGCCCGCCTGGCTGGTGTCGAAACGATGGACTTCGGTATTCACCATGGAGGCAGGCACGCTCGACGGATCGGAGGCCTGCTGCGGGTCCTGCCACTGACGCGTGGCGACGTAGAGGCTGTCGGTCGAGGCGTAGATGGTGTCGCCGTCGGAGAGGATCGAATCGGAGTCGACCGGCTTGAGTCCGCTGCCCAGCGCGAGGGTAAGCACGGTGATATTGCCAAGGCCTGCGAATTGCGTCGGCGCGTGGGTCTGCCTGCAGCGGGACACGGCCCGTACGACCTCGCGACCGTTCCGGAGGTTGCGCAGGGTGTAGGTAGGCATCCAGTCGCGGCTCGCGGAGTTGTCCAAGGCCCAGCGGTTGTACCAGACGGCGCGCGCCTGCTCCCAGCCCGAGATGCCGGTAGGGTACTGGAGCTCGGGGCCGCTCACATTGCTGCGGATTACCACCCGCATCGCCGCGTCGACACGACGGGCACCAAGGTACTGACCCTCGAGTTCCAGCACCTCGCGCACACGCATCGCAGCGGGGTCGCTCACGTCGATCTCGGTGAGCGTCGTTCTGGGCTCACCCCACCATGGCATCATGCCGATGCGACCGGGCCCGACCGCGATATCCGCCCCTCCACCGCCCCAGCCGGTCGACACCACGACGACTCTCCCCTTGTGGAGGATCATCTGCTGGCCCCAGGAGTCATTCAGCTGCAGTGACCCCAGCAGTCGCGGCTTTTCCCCGCGCACATCCACGGCCTGCAACCGGCCCTGGGCGATGGCAAAGACGGTGCGGCCGTCGGTCTTGGCGATATCCGGCTCGTCGACACCCGATTCCTGCACATTCGTCCCGGAAAAGACCGGAACACTTCCACCGGAGCCCGTGGCCGCATCCGCCACGGCTACCGGCATACCCACACCGCGGTACATGATCCGCGGGCTGCCTGCGAGGCCCCAGGGGCCAAGCATTTCCTTTGCGTGTCCTGCCATGTAGGCCGTGAAGCTGGTGCAGGAATCGAAAGGCTCGAGTGCCGCGTCCTCGACGGTTTCACCGGCGAAGGCCCCGCTCGCCAAGGCTCCCAGCGCAACGCCTGAGAGCGCGCCCCGCAACCACCAGATCCCGTTTACCCCGACCATGCCCGATCTCCTGCCGCCAGCTGCCTTGTGCTTTTGTCCCTCATCCCGTTAAACGTCGCAGAGGGCCAAAAGGTTCCCCAGGATCAGGACGTGAAGCATAGGAAGAATAAACCCTAGGGGGTCAGGTCTTACATTTTGCAACGTGAACACAGGGGGCTCTGGCAGATCGGAAGCCGGCTGCGGGCAATGATCAAAGGCACTGGCCAAACGCGGCAGACGAGACCATGAAAAATGGAAGACCTGACCCCGTTCGTCGGTTCGTGCGTGACCCCGTTCGTGCGAGTTCCGGTTTCCTGCCTGTTCTGGCTTGCATCGCGAACGCCCCAGTGGGCGGCGATGGCCCGGTTGACGTCATCTACTTCTACACAGGCGAGGCGCAGAACTCCTCCCTGATGTGCGGCAGCGTGCCCATCAGCGTCACGATGAACAGGACCTACACGTCCCTGGGCCAGTGCGTCGACACCAACATCAAGCATTACTGCACGGGGCTCACCGGCAAGAACCGCGCTGCCTGCAACCACACCCATGCGGGGGCCTGCCAGGCCACCTTCAACGTGCCCAGCGCGCTGAACCCGAACAAGTGACGCCTGTTGTCTGAAGATTGACCGAAGCCCCGGCTCTGCGCCGGGGTCTCGCAGCAGCACCACGTGCAGGCTGGGTGATAGGGTCCCGGAGTGCTCTGGATCCGGATCACGTGGATGCCGGACTCGTTGTTGATGTTCCTGTCGCCGTCCGTGAAGACGATCAGGCTCCTTCCGGCGTCGCTAGACCGCAGCCAAGACGATATGCGACGAAATCTTCATCAGAAGTCGCACTGATCCGGCCTGTTGCCTGCAAGCGGCTGTCTATCACGAGAAAACCTTCGCCTATCCCCGGACGCGTCCTGGGAACCTGTCGGGGCCGGGTTGGGCCAGCAGCCCGAGCCAGCGCAGGCCCCGCAAGCGCTGGTGGCATCGTGCCGCTCCTGTTCCTCTACGACCGCTTTTCCGCGCTGCAGTACGACGTGGTCGTCAGCGTCTACAACTTTGCCTGGAACATGACGCACCCCTACCTGCTCGCGGCGATGGCTCAACCGCGGCGGACGGCTCGTCGTCCACGCCGTGGGCGCACAGATGCTCGGCCTCGCCATCGGGCCTGCCATCGCCGCCACGGTGGTGACTGCCAACGACTACGGCCGCGTGCTTACAATGGGCATCGTGCTGTTTTTCGTCGCGTGGGGGCTGATCCTGCCGCCGCTGATCGTGCAGCGCCGGCAGGCCCTCCGGTAGGAGAGGCGGACTCAAAAAAGAGATAGACGCCATGAACAATATCGAACGCCTGCTGGCCATCGAAGGCATCAAGACCACCAAGGCGCGGTACTTCCGCTGCCTGGACACCAAGGACCTCGCGGGCTACGCCAGCGTGTTCGCTCCCGATGCCGTCATGGACATGCGCGGTGAGAGCCGGGACGGCGAAGGCCTGGTTTCAGGGGCCGGGAATATCGCGAGCTTCGTACTGGGATCCGTGAGCGGACTGTCTACCGTGCACCACGGCCATATGCCGGAGATCGAATTCAGCTCAGACACCAGCGCCAGCGTCATCTGGGCCATGGAAGACAAGCTGTGGAAGGTCGATGACGCCGCCGCAGTAGTGCCGTTCAGCACGCTTCACGGCTATGGGCACTATCACGAAACCTATGTGCGGATCGAAGACCAGTGGCTGATCAGTACGATTACGCTCATGCGGCTGCGCGTTGATATTTCCTGAGGAATACAGCAGGAGAGGAAGCAAGAAAGGGCGGGGCTTCAAGGCCCGCCCTGTCTCTGCCCCGGTTACCCGAGGCTGGCAGCGCCGCCGCTCAGAGACCCGCTTTCGCCTTGATCTCGTCGAGGGTCACGTAACCCTTCTTGCCGGCGTCGATTTTGTCAAAGCCACGTGCGATGCGGGGCATGCCGGCCTTGGCTTCGTCCAGCGTGAGTTTGCCGTCGCTGTCCTTGTCGGCAGCCTTGAACTTGGCCTCGATCTCGGCAGCGTCTGCGGCGAGTGCAGCTCCAGAGCCAATCGCCAACAGCAGTGCCATTGCCTTGCTAACTGATTTCATCGCGTTTTCCTCGGTGGGTTGAGCGTGGTGTCAACAACCGGATCATCCGGGATTTCGCGGCTCACGGGAAGAGTGCGTGATCCCGCGATCATCCAGCTGCCAGCGATGGCGTGCGCAGTGCGCTTCAATTCGCGCAGCCGCTTGCAGCACGCATCGCCGTCATGTCTAATTCTCGGTGACCGAGCCAAGAACCGAGCAGAGAAAACACCGTGAACCGCAACAGTCTAGTGGCTTCAGCCGTCCTCCCTATGCTCTTTGTGGCCCTCACCATCGTCTCCGCCGTGGCGAGCGCCGCCCCAGCGCCGCCGAACATCCTGCTGGTCATCATGGACGACGTTGGCGTCGACCAAATGGCATCGTTCGGTTATGGAGGCTTAGGCCTTCAGGTGGCCCCACCCCCCAGCATGCCCTCGATCGATGCGATCGCAGGGCAGGGTCTGCGTTTTCGCAACACCTGGTCAATGCCCGAGTGTTCGCCCGGGCGCGCCGCGCTGCTAACCGGGCGCTACCCGCTTCGCAACAACGTCATGCAGGCGCTGGGGCCGAATGATCTTGCCAACTCGCAGGTCGATCCTTACGAGGTAACTATCCCTAAGCTTCTGAAGCATGCCGACTACGTGAGCGGCATGTTTGGCAAATTCCACATTGCAGGACCGGATAACAACGAGGCTGGTAACGGCACCCCCGCGCAACTCGGCTGGGATCGTTTCTGGGGATGGACCTCGGGTCTGCCAGCCTCCATAGACACCACGGCCGGCGGGGTCGCAGCGCCGGGAACGTACTCCTGCGGCTTCGTTCCGGACTCCACGTCGACCAATGGTGCCGATGTCGGCGCCTGCTATCTGCCACCCGCATCACCCGGGCAGACATCCTCGTGCGCGGTGATCAGCGGCAACTCTGCCGAGGGTGATTCACCTGGCCTGCAATGCATAACGCGCGGTGGCATCCTGGTTCCTGACGCGACCGCGTGCGAGTCCACGCCCCCCACGACGCTGACGTTCGACCAGCCGAACGCCCATTACGCCTCTGCGCTGGTGGTGAACCAGGGTGACACCGTGACCGAGGTAGATATGGGCACAGCGCGCGGCCGCGGATATCGCTCAACCATCGAGGTAAATGCGGCCATCAAATGGATTCGCGCTCGCTCGGCAACGCCGCGACCATGGATGGCCACGGTCAGTTTCAGCGCCGCACATACTCCGCTGCAACCACCTCCGGGTGCATTGCTGCCCTCGGGAGTTGCCCGCAACATCACGTCGGACTGCACAAACTTCCTCAACCAGCGCTACCTCGCCGACGCGATGATCGAGGCGATGGATTCAGAGTTGGGTCGCCTGCTCGTAGAGACAGGTATCGCCCAACGCCAAGAAGACGGCAGCCTGGCCTACGACCCCGCCGCGACCAATACGATGATCATCATCGTCGGCGACAACGGCTCCTTAGGGGCTACCGTCAAACTGCCTTTCGACCCGACCCGGGCCAAAGCCACCGCATATCAGACCGGCGTGTGGGTTCCGCTGATCGTGTCCGGCCCAATGGTCAACTCACCCGATCGTAACGTCGAGCACATGGTCAACATCACGGACGTCTATCGCTTGACGGGGCAGATTGCCCGTCTGGACGTTCCCGCCCTGACGCCCCGGGGGATCGACGGTGTCGGCATGCTCCGCTACCTTCAGGATCCCGCCGCGACCGCCCGGCGCAAGATCAACTTCACCGAGGGGGGCCTCAACATCCAGATGAACGGCGGGCGTAATGGCCCCTGCGTGCTTGGCACCTCCTGCTCGCACACGCCAGTGACGAAATCCGTATGCGAAGACAACGGCGGCACCTGGTGGGGCCAAGGTGCGGAGCCGACGCTCGTGCTGAAAGTGGATCTCGAGCAATGCTGGCAGGTCAATCAGGCTGTATACGAGAACGACCCGGCGAACTACGCGCAGAACAAAATCGTCATGGCGTCTACCTCTTATCGCGCGGTGCGTAACGACAACTTCAAGCTGGTACGTAACGAGGTTCTCGATTACGACCCCCCGAACGACACCAGCGTCCTTGTATCCACGGAGGAGTTCTACCGCATCAACCAGAACTCTCCCGTACCCGTGCTCGATCGGCAGGGTCGAGACCTGTTGGCGGCGGAAGCCGGTCTGACCGCAAACCAGCAGCGTAACTACACAGCCCTTTCTGCGGCCATGGATAAGATCCTCACCTCTGAAGTCTCATGCCCGGGTGACGGCAACGGCGACGGTAGCGTCGATCAAACGGATCTGGACAACGCAGCGGCCATCGCCCTCCGGTGGGGAAAGTCGAGCACCTACGACTTCGACTACGACGGCCTTACAGACGACGCTGATCGCGGCGTCATCGAAAGCCATCTCGGCCCCTGCCCCGGCTGAGGCCGGGCGCGAGAGCGGGAGCGGGAGCTAGAGCTAGAGCTAGAGCAGCGTCAGCCCGTCTGGCGGGCGTTGTTCGACATCCACTCGATAAAGGTGCGCACGCGCTGGTCTTTGAGCATGTCGTTACGGCAGATCAGGCCCCAGCCACCCGGACAATTCACCGTGTGCGGCACGGGGTGCACGAGCCGGCCCTCGCGGAGTTCATTGGCCATGAAGGGGCCATTGGCCAGCGCCACGCCGCCGCCATTCAGCGCGAGCTCCAGCGCCACCGCCAGCGTATCGACCATGATCACGCTGCTGCCCTGCTCGAAAGGCACATCAGCCGAGCCAAACCACGTCTCCCAGCTGTGGGGATCCGCGTAGGTTGCCAGCAGGGGCAGGCCGAGCAGATCCGCGGGCTGCGGATCGGCACCGAGACGTGCCGCCACCGCCGGACTGCACAACGACTCCAGTCGGTAATCGAACAGCGGCACCCAATGGAAGCGGTTGGGATCGGGCGGTGTCTCGCAATACACGAGGCCCACGTCCGAGTGCATATCGTCGTAGTCCCACTCGATCGCGCAGGTGCTCAGCACCAGCTTGATGTCGGGGTGATCGCGCAGGAAGCGCGGCACACGCTGCGCCAGCCAGCGGATCGAGGCGGTGACGTAAGTCTGCACGCGCAGGGTCTTGTCGGCCGAGACGCGCTTGACCGTCTCCACGCCATCGACCAGCGATTCCAGCGCCGAACGCACGAAGGGATAGAACATCCGCCCTTCCTCGGTGGAGGCGATATTGCGCCCCACGCGGGAGAACAGGGCCACACCGAGCGACTGCTCGAGCGACTCGATCTGGTGGCTGATCGCCGAGTGCGTGAGGTTCAGTTCCTCGGCGGCGCCGCGGATGCTCTGACGCCGCGCGGCGGCCTCGAAACCCTTCAGCGAGCTGAGCGGCGGTAGCTGGCGGGTGTTGATCTTCCTGCGCATGCGGATCATCCGTTAGGGTCGCGGGAGCCGCCGATTCTACGCGCTGCCGATGGGCGCGTAATTGCACCTCCCGGGCAGTTTTGCCGCTGATATACTCGCGCCGCCCGCGGTCGGGAGCGACCGCACCGGACCGGCCGGCAAGACCGGGAATCTCACAGAGCAGTAACTCATGCGGAATCACGTTCAGGCAGTAGTGATCGGTGGCGGCGTGGTGGGGGCGAGCGTGCTCTACCACCTCACCAAGGCGGGCTGGAAGGATGTGATGCTGATCGAGCGCGCCGAACTCACCTCCGGCTCGACCTGGCACGCCGCCGGCGGCATGCACACCGTGAACGGCGATCCCAACGTCGCCAAACTCCAGCAGTACACCATCAACCTGTACAAGGAAATCGAGCAGATCTCGGGGCAGTCCTGCGGCGTGCACATCACCGGGGGCATCATGCTCGCCGGCACCCGCGAGCGACTCGACTGGCTGAAGATGGCCAAGGCCCGCGGCCGCTATCTCGGCATGGAACTCGAGCTGATCTCGGTCGACGAGGCCGAACAGCTGTTCCCCCTGATGGACAAGAAGCATTTTGCCGGCGCCATGTACGACCCCATCGAGGGCCACGTGGACCCGAACGGCGTGACCTACGCCTACGCCAAGTCCGCGCAGCTCGGCGGCGCCGAGATCGTACGCCAGTGCCGCGTCACCGCGCTGCAGCAGCGTACCGACGGCACCTGGGACGTGATCACCGAGCAAGGCACGGTGCACGCCGATCACGTGGTGAACGCCGGAGGCCTGTGGGCCCGCGAAGTGGGCCGCATGGTCGGTCTTGAGCTGCCCATCCTCGCCATGGAGCACCAGTACCTCATCACCGACGATATGCCCTTCCTCGCCGGCAAAAAGGAACAGCTCCACTGCATCGACTTCGAAGGCGAGATCTATCTGCGCCAGGAACGCGGCGGCATGCTGATCGGCACCTACGAGAAAGCCGGCGTGCCCTGGTCTCCCAAGGAAACGCCTTGGGACTTCGGCCAGAACCTGCTGCCGAACGATCTCGACCGCATCGCGCCCAGCCTGGAGGTAGGCTTCCAGCACTTCCCGCAACTCGGCGAGGCGGGCATCAAGAAAATCGTTAATGGCCCCTTCACCTTCGCCCCGGACGGCAACCCCCTGATTGGCCCGGTGCGCGGGCTCACCAACTTCTGGGTCGCCTGCGGTGTGATGGCCGGTTTCAGTCAGGGCGGCGGCGTGGGGCTCGCGCTCTCGCAGTGGATGGTGAATGGGGACCCCGGCGCCGATATCTGGGGCATGGACGTTGCCCGCTACGGCGACTGGGCCACCCTCGCCTACACCAACGCCAAGGTCCGCGAGAACTACTCGCGCCGCTTCAGCATCCGTTTCCCCAACGAGGAACTCCCGGCGGCGCGCCCCCTGCGCACCACGCCGATCTACGAGCGACTGCAGGCCGAGAACGCGGTCTTCGGCGATTACTGCGGCCTCGAGCATCCGCTGTGGTTCGCGCCCAGCGCTACCGAGGCTTTCGACGAGGTGAGCTTCCGTCGCTCCAACGCCCACCCGCACGTGGCCGAGGAATGCCGCGCAGTGCGCGAGCGCGCCGGGCTTCTCGAGATCTCCAACTACGGCAAGTTCGAGGTGAGCGGCGCCGGTGCCGCGGCCTGGCTCTCGCGAGTGATGGCAAACAAGGTGCCCGCGATAGGCCGCATGGCGCTGACCCCCATGCTGAACGAGCGCGGCAAGCTGATCGGCGACTTCACCATGTGCCGCCTCGCCGAGGAGCGCTTTTTCCTCATCGGCACCTGGGCGGCTGAGACCTGGTACCAGCGCTGGTTCGAGCGCCACGCCCCGCCCGCACGCGTGACCGTGCGCCCCTGTGCCATGGAATACGTCGGGCTCGCCATCGCCGGCCCCGCCGCGCGCGAGATCCTGCAGCCGCTGATGAGCGAGGATCTCTCGACCGCCGCCTTCCCGTTCATGTCCTTCCGCCAGGTCGACGTGGGCATGGTGCCCGTGCTGCTGGGCCGCGTGTCCTTCACCGGTGATCTGGGCTACGAGATGTGGGTGAGCGTGGAGTACCAGCGCAACCTGCACGCCCTGCTCACGCAGGCGGGCAGCGCACACGGGCTCAAACCCTTTGGCGGGCGCGCGCTGAATTCCATGCGCCTCGAGAAGAGCTTCGGCAACTGGGCCCGCGAGTTCCGCCCGATCTACGGACCCTATGAGGCCGGGCTCGGGCGCTTCGTGAACATGGACAAAGGAGACTTCGTCGGCCGCGAGGCGGCACTGGCCGAGAAGCACTCAGGCGGCGCGCTGCGCCTGCTCGCGTTTGCGGTGGATGCAGCAGACGCCGACGCCCTCGGCGACGAGCCGATCTGGCACGAAGGCAGCGTGGTAGGCTGGGTAACGTCCGGGGGCTATGGCCACAGCGTGGGCAAGTCGCTCGCACTGGGCTACGTGCCCGCGGAGTTCGCGGCATCCAGCGGCACCTTCGAGATCGAGATCATCGGTGATCGCCGGCCGGCCCTGCGGCTCGATGCACCGGCATTCGATCCGCAGGGGACTCGCATGCGCGCCTGAGTCAAAGCTCTGGGCAGGCGTCTACATAACCACAATCAGACGAGGCAGCTCCTATGAACATCAGCAGCGCTGAGAAAGATGTCGCTCCATCGCTGGCCGCGCGCTGGTACGTGCTGATGATGACGGTGTGCGTCTACACCTTGAGCATCGCCGACCGCTACGTGATCTCCACCGTGCTGGAGCCGATCCGGCTCGAGCTGCAGCTCACGGACTCGGGGATCGCGATGCTCACCGGGGTCTCGCTCGCCCTCTTCTACGTGAGCTTCGGCTTTCCGTTGTCGGCGCTCATCGACCGCGGCAATCGCCGCAAGATCATCGCGGTGTCGGTGGTGGTGTGGTCGATCATGACGACCTTCTCGGGCCTCGCACGCAACTACACGCAGTTGCTGCTCTCCCGGGTGGGCGTGGGCATCGGGGAGGCCGGTGGCACCCCGGGCGCCAACTCGCTGCTGGCGGACTATTTCCCGGTGGATCGTCGCCCGATGGCCCTCACGATTTTCGCGCTGGGCGCACCCATCGGCGCCTGGCTGGGAGCCGATGTGGCAGGCAGCATCGCCGACCTGCACGGGTGGCGCGGTGCCTTCCTGTGGCTGGGCGTGCCCGGCGTGCTGTTCGGGGTTTTCTTCTGGTTCACCGTCAAGGAACCGCAGCGTGGACGCTTCGATGAAGTAGATAAATCAGCGCTTAAGCCGCCAACGTTCAAAGAAACTCTTAACTATCTGTGGGCCCAACGCTCGGCTGTGCACGTGATCATGGCGAGCGGTGTCTCGGCGCTGTGGGGCTGGGGACTGATGTGGTGGACGCCGGCCTTCCTGATGCGCAGCTATGACATGAGCGCCGGCGAAGCCGGTGACGTGACCGGCCCCATCCACCTGGTCGGGGGCGTGCTGGCCACGATCTACACCGGCTGGCTGCTGGGCCGACCCTCGATGGTCGATCCGCGCCGCGTGATGCGCTTCATGGGCACGATCATCGGCATAGCAACCCTGGTGTCCTGCGTCGTCTACTGGACCCGCAACCTGCAGTTGGCGCAGGCACTGATGTGGGTGTTCATCCCGGCGATCTACTTCTATGTGGGGCCCTGCTTCGGGCTGCTGAACAATCTGGTGGAGCCGCGGATGCGTGCCATGGCCTGTGCCTGGCTGCTCTTCGTGGCAAACGTCTTCAACCTGATCGTCGCCCCGCAGGCGGTGGGCATGCTGAGCGACTGGTTCGCGCAGGGACACGCGGTAGACGCCGACTCCTTGCGCCTGGCAATGCTCTGCCTCGCACCCACTGGACTCTGGGCCGCGTGGCATTACTTTGCCGCCGTACCCACCATGGTAGAAGATCAGGAACGCGCCACCGGTGTGAAGGTGCCCAACACCGTCTGAGACCCCCGCGCTCAGTCGCGCGCGAGCGGCCCCAGCGCCTCGCGCAGCGGCCCAAGCCACGCGCTGTAGGGCTTCCACTGGTCCACGCCATCGCGGTTGATGGGGCGGCGCACCTGCTCGGAGCTTGCGGTGTGCACGCGGCGCTCGGTCTTGTGGAACTCGAGGCAGGCCTGCTCGAAAGGCAGACCACAGTAATCAAGTATCCGCCGCACGCTGCCGTCGAGATCCGCCAGCACATCATCGTGGTTCACGCGCAGCACGTGGCCCGGCAGCACCGTGTCCCAGTGCGCCATCATCTCGACGTAGCTGCTGTAGTAGCGCCCGATGTCTTCCTGGCTGTACGCAAACTGGTGGCCACGCGCATAGAGCTGCTTGAAATTGCTGAAGCAGCAGTCCATGGCGTCGCGGCGGGCGTCGATGATGCGGGCATTCGGCAGCATCAGGTGAATGAGCCCGATGTTGCGGAAGTTGTTCGGCATCTTGTCGATGAAGCGTGGCTTGCCGCTCCGATAGTCCAGCGTATCGCGCAGGTACTCCTCGCCGAAGCGGCGGAACTGCTCCTCGGGCAATTCCTGCAACACGCCCGGATAGGGCGGCTCCCCCATGCGATCACGCCCGCTCAGGTTCGAGACGATGCGCGGCACGTTCGCCAGTTCCGTGGTGCCCTCCACCTCTGAATGTGAGGCAAGAATCTGCTCGAGCAACGTGGAGCCCGCGCGCGGCATACCCACCACAAAGATCGGTGCCAGGCTGTCACAGCCCCAGCCCTTGCGTGCCTCAAAAAACTCTGCGGAGCAGAGCTCGCGCAGGCGTTTGGCGGAGCGCTCGTGCATCGGCGCGCGGTAGCGGCTCTGGCTCTTCTTGATAGCGTTGCCGCGGGCGTAACAGCTGAAGGAGTCGGTGTATTCAGCGCGGTCTTCCAGCCCCTTACCCAGCGCGAAGCACAGATGCTGCTGGTCCACGGCATCTATGCCCGGCGCGGCTTCGAGATCGCGCATAGCTGCGATCTCTTCGTCCGTGAAACGGTAGGTCTTGAGGTTCGCGAGGCTCCAGAAGGGCTCGCCGAAACCGGGGCGTACCTCAGCCGCACGACGGTAGGCGGCGACGGCCTCTTCCTGCTTGCCGAGGGTCTTCAGCGCATGCCCCAGTGACTGCGCAATCTCGGCATCGCGGGGGAATTCCTCTACCAAGGCGCGGAAGCGCACAACAGACTCGTCCAGTTCACCGAGCGCAAGCAGCACGCTCGCCAGCGTGACGCGCGGCGCCGGGCTCGCGGGGTCTGCGGCGATCAGATACTCCGACTGCTCGCGGGCCTTGCCGTGCTTGTGCAGGTCCACCAGTGCCAGGATGTAGTCGTAGCGTGCCGCGTGGTAGGCAGGGGCGTGCCGCAACACGGCCTCGAGCAGAACCTCGGCATCGAGCGGGTATTCGTTCTCGGTGGCGATATTCGCCAGCACCCGCATGCCTTCGACGTGTTCGCCGTGCTGCATCAGGAAGCGCCTGATAAGCGCCTCTGCCTCTTCGATCTCACCGTCCATCACCATGCTGCGGGCCGTGACCACCTCGGGCGCGAGCGCGGCAAGCGTGGCAAGGTGCTGCTCGCAGCGCGCGATATCCGCGGGGCGCTGCGCCATGCGGTAGAGGCCCTGCAGCGCGTTCCAGCTGGCAGGTAAGGCGGGGTTCAGCTCCACCGCTCGCTCGAATGCGGCAACCGCTGCTGGCGCATCACGCCGGAAAATGTGGCAGTGACCACGCTCCTGGAACAGACGCGGGTAGCGCGGGTGATAGACCTCCAGCACTTCCAGCGTGGCCAGCGCCTCCGGTATCTGCTTTGCCATGCGCTGCGCTACGGCCATCAGATACAGGAGCTCGCGATTCCCGGGATGAGCCTCCAGGAGCGGCGTAGCCGCGGGTTCCACCTCGGTAAAGCGCTGCTGGGCAAGCAACCCGCGCAACTCGACCAGGCGGGCCTGCAACTCAGGTGCTTCGGCGGTGTTTTCGACGTTTTCCATGGCTTCAATGGTCCAAAAAAAAGGCGGGCCCTGAGGCCCGCCTATCGTATCGCAGCGGACCCTTGCAGGTCCGCCGCTGCTCGTGTCGATCAATCCCCGAAGCGGTAGCCCAGGCGGATGCTGATCGTGCGCGGACGAAGGGGAACCTCCGCCTCGATGAACTGCGAGCCGGAGGTGTAGGTGCTCTTGTTCTCGTCGGTGAGGTTGACCGCGAACAGCTCGATGCTCCAGTTGTCCCGGGACACACCCGCCGAGCCATCCCAGCTGGTGAGCGAGGGGATGGCGTACTGGTTCACCTGCGTGGCGGAGGACTCCGAGCTCGACTTGTAGGCCACGCCCAGTTGGACATAGGCGTCCAGACCGGCCGTTTCCCACTCGTAGCGGGCACGCAGGTTGCCCTGCTTCTTCGGCGAGTTCGCCAGACTATCACCCTCATAACCGTACACATTCGTGACCGCCGTGAGAACGCCATTCACAAGAGCGGTTTCGATCGGCTGACCGAAGGTGGGGCTGGCCGGGTTGTTGTTGACCAGGCCGGGCGAGTTGACGAGCTCGCTGTCGTTGTAGGAGCCTGAACCCTGGATCGTCAGGCCTTCCATGGGCTGAGCGATGATCTGGACCTCGACACCGTTCACCTCGTACTCGGGGCCGTTCAGACCGACCGTGAGGTTACCCAGGCCGAGTTGCGGGGCGAAGATACCCGTCTGCACGTTCGACCACTTCTCCTGGTAGATCGCGCCGTTGAACTGCAGCGTGTTGTCGAACAAGGCGGTTTTCCAACCGAGCTCGTAGTTCTTCAGCACGTCTGAGTCATACGCCTTGGGAATCTGCCACTGCCTGATGCCATTGGCGTCGGGGAGCCGGAACGAGGTGCCCCGGTTGAATCCACCCATCCGGAAGCCCTCGGAGTAGGTCGCGTAGACCATGATCTCCTCGGTGATGTTCCAGCTGATATTGGCGCGGTCCGTGTGGTCCTTGACGCTGTCCTTGTTCGGATCCTGGTTGTCCAGGTTGGTGCCGTAGGGTGCGTTGCCGTTGACGGTGCCGCCGAAGGCCGCATCACCACAAATGTGCGGCGTTCCCGTGAAGGTGCCCGAGGTCGGGCCGTAGTTCTTGCAGTAGAAGCTGCCGAAGTTGCCGCCCAGCATCTCGTTTGACATATCGTAGTAGCGGCTGCCGACAGTGACGGTCAACACATCGGGGATGATGTCGAAGTCGACGGAGGCGAAGACGGCTTTCTGCTCGTAGGTGCGCTGGAAGTCGTCCACGAAGCCCGTGTTGGAGTTGCGCTGCCCGGGATTGTTGAACGACGCGTTACCGAACTTCGGCGTGTTGGCCGGGTCGAGCGGGAAGAAGCAGGCGGCAGAGCTGCCAGGGGCGCACTCAGGCACGGTTTTATAGAGCCACGCCGTATCGTCGTTCAGTTCGCGCTTTTCATAGAACAGACCGCCGATACCGCGCAGGCGCCAGTCACCGGGGGTGCTGAAGCGCAGTTCGTGACTCTGGTTCTTGTTTTCGGTCTTGTCGGTCCACACCGAGGATGGCGAGTAGCACTTGTCTACCGATGCGCCCGAGTAGCCGGTGCACTGGTAGTAAGTACCGTACACGCCGCGGGCGTAGTTGGTGTAATCCTGGATCTGGTTGGAATCACGCTTCAGGTAGGTGCCGGCGTAGACCACGTCCATCGGGCCCGCCACGCCGCTCACGGTGAGGGCGGTGTTCTTGAACTTGTCCTGCGTGCTGTTGTCGTTGAACACAGTCACTTCAAGGGGGTCGAGGTCCTGGAGATCGGAACCGGTGGGGTGCTGGTAGAACACGCCCGAGGCATCCATGTCCTGGTAGCTCTGCGCCAGCAGCACGTCCCAGTCGTCGTTGATCTTGTAGGCCAGGCTGACCCGGAAGCCGCGGTAATCGACACCGTTTACGTCGTCTTTGGCCAGGTTGTAATTGTTGATGACGACGGAGTCGGTCGGCACCACGCCACCGGTACGGTAGGCGAAACCCAGGTCGGTGCCCCGGCGGGTGAAGGTGCTGCCCACGTTATCGATATAGCCACCGCGGCTCTCGGTGAAAGCCACCACGCGCAGTGCGGCCTTGCCTTCGATCAGCGGCAGGTTGATGACGCCCTCGGCGCCACCGCTCCCTGCACCGTGCTCGGTCGTACCGAAGCTCGTGTTGAAATTGCCTTCAGTGACGTCGAGCTTGGGCTTGTTGGTGATGTAGCGGAGTACACCGGCCTGGGCGCCCGCACCGAAGAGCGTGCCCTGCGGGCCTTCCAGCACTTCGATACGCTCAAGGTCAGCGGCGTAGACGTCGAGGTTACGGCCGGGGATCTGGGTGGATTGCTCGTCGAGGTACACGGCCACGTTAGGCCAGGCGCCTACCGAGGCCGCTCCCTGCGTACCCAGTGCGCCGACGCTCAGGCCGCGCATGTAGATGTTGCCCTGTCCCGGACCCATATTAGCCACGGACACGCTGGGGAGGTACTTGATGAAATCATCGATAACGGAGACGTCGAGCTGGCTCAGGGTCTCGGTGGTGAGCGCCTGTACCGCGATCGGCACGTCCTGCATGTTCTCGGAACGCCGCGTGGCCGTCACGATAACTTCCTCGAGGCCACCCATGTCCTGGGCGTAAACGGGAAGTCCTACCCCTCCCAGAATCGCCACGCTGAGTAGCGTGCGGCGAAATTGCTTACTGCTGTCTCGTTTGATCATTTTTTTCTCCGTTAGAAACGGTTGGTTACACGACATCCCCGGGGCTCGGAAAATTGAGCCCAATCGCCGGAGTTTAGATAGCGGGAGCGATAGTTCAAAGCAATTGAGAATTTTTAACGTCTGGAAAGTCACGCTCATTCCAGAACCTGCCCTCGCCTTGAATGCGCCTCGTTCGACCAGTGCGCAAGAAGAATTCGTTTGTTCCGCCCCCCCCAAAATGCGGATACTCCGCGGCGCGGGGAGGCGGCGCTACCGCCCGGGAAGTCAGCAGGTGAGGCGCATGCAGGAACACGACTACATCATTATCGGGGCCGGTTCCGCCGGCTGTGTGCTGGCAGACAAGCTCTCCCGGGGCGGACGCCACAGCGTGCTCGTACTGGAAGCCGGCGGCTCGGACCGCCACCCGTGGATCCGCCTGCCCATCGGCTATGGGCGTCTCTTCTACCACCCCAGCCTCAACTGGCGCTACGACACCGAGCCCGATCCGGGCAGTAACGGCCGCCCGGCCTATTGGCCCCGGGGCAAGACGGTTGGTGGCTCCAGCTCGATCAACGCGCTGGTCTATTCCCGTGGCCAACCCTTCGACTACGACGATTGGGAGACGGCGGGCGCCAAGGGCTGGGGCTGGAATGCCGTGAAGCCTTACTTCGAGGGCTTCGAGCGCCACGTGCGCCCCGACGGCACCGAGCACGGCTTAGGGTCGCTATACGTGAGCGATGTGCGCGAGCGCGTACACCCCTTCAACCGCCACTACTTCGAGGCAGCCTGCGAAATGGGGCTGCCGATCTCGGAGGATCTGAACCTGCGCCAGACCGAGGGCGTGGGTCACTACCCCATCACCACGCACAAGGGGCTGCGCTGCTCGGCGGCAGACGCCTTTCTGTACCCGGCCCTCAAACGCGGCGGCGTCACGCTGATGAAAGACACGCTGGTCCGGCGCATCACCCTCGAAGGGCGACGCGCCACGGGCGTGGAGGCGGTCCACCGGGGCAACGTGCTGACGCTTAAGGCGCGCAAGGAAGTGATCCTGAGCGCCGGGGCCGTAAACTCCCCGCAGTTGCTGCAGCTCTCGGGCATCGGGCCGGCCGCACTGCTGCAGGAACATGGCGTCCCCGTGGTGCTGGCCAACGAGAACGTGGGCGGCAACCTGCAGGACCACCTGGCCGTCACGTGGTATTACAAGTCCACCGAACGCACCATGAACAACGAACTCTCGCCGTGGTGGGGCAAGGTCATCGCCGGCATGCAGTACGTTTTCGGGCGGCGCGGTCCGCTCGCGCTCAGCGTGAACCAGTGCGGCGGCTTCGTGCGCTCCACGCCCGAGTCACCGCGCCCCGACCTGCAGCTCTACCTCACGCCGCTCACCTACGTGACCACCCAGGAGCCCGGCAAGCGCCAGATCGTGAACCCGGACCCGTGGCCGGGCTTCCTGCTCTGCCACCAGCCCTCGCGGCCCACCAGCCGGGGCCGCATCGACATCCGATCAGCGGACATCACGGCGCAGCCCGCGATCCGCCCGAACTATTTATCCACCCAGGAAGACCTGGACGTGGCCGTAGCCGGCGGCCGCCTGATCCAGCGCATGGTGCGCACGCAGGCCATCCAGCGCGTGATCAAGTCCCCCATGGATCCGGATCTTCAGTCGCTCGACACCGACCTGCGCCTGCTCGAGGACTTCCGCGCCCGCAGCGGCACCGTCTACCACCCCGTGTCCACCTGCAGGATGGGGCCGGATGCCGACAGCAGCGTGGTCGATTCGAGCCTGCGGGTGTTTGGCATCGGGAACCTGCGTGTGGTCGATGCCTCGGCATTCCCCAGCCTCACCTCGGGCAACACCAACGGCCCCACCATCATGCTGGCCCACAAGGCGGCCGACGCCATCCTGCAGGATGCCTGAGCGCGGAGACAGCCCATGAAAATCCAACGCCTGGAAACCTTCTGTAACACCTTTGTGGGCTTCGTCCGCGTGACCACCGAGGACGGCGGCATCGGCTGGGGCCAGCTCTCGACCTACAACTCCGACATCACCGCGCAGGTCTTCCATCGCCAGATCGCGCCCTGGGTACTGGGGCGCGATGCCTTCGATATCGCGGCACTCGTCGACGAGATCCCCGAGCGCGAGCACAAGTACCCGGGCTCTTACATTCACCGCGCGATGGCCGGGCTCGACACCGCGCTGTGGGACTGGCGCGGCCGTCACGAGGGCAAGCCCGTGGCAGAACTGCTCGGCGGCAGTGCGGGGAGCATGCGCGCCTATGCCTCCTCCATGCGCCGCGATATCGGCGCCGCCGAAGAAGCCGATCGGCTGCTCGCGCTGCGCGATCGCTACGGCTTCGATGCCTTCAAGTTCCGCGTAGGCTCGGAGTGCGGCCACGACCGCGACGAGTGGCCCGGCCGCACCGAGGAGATCGTGCCCACCGTGCGCCGCGTGCTTGGCGACAAGGTAGCCCTGCTGGTCGACGGCAACTCCTGTTACTCGCCGGCGCGCGCCATCGAAGTGGGCCGCATGCTCGAGGACAACGGCGTCAGCCACTTCGAGGAGCCCTGCCCTTACTGGGAAATGGAACAGACCCGGCAGGTAACCGAGGCGCTCTCGCTGGATGTCACCGGCGGCGAGCAAGACTGGGACATGCAGCATTGGAAGCGCATGGTGGCCATGCGCGCCGTCGACATCATCCAGCCCGACGTGCTTTACATGGGCGGCATGGTGCGCACCCTGCATGTGGCCGCGCTGGGGGCCTCGGCGGGGCTTCCCTGCACGCCGCACAGCGCCAATCTCTCGATGGTCACGCTGTTCACCATGCACCTGCTGCGGGCCATCCCCAATGCCGGCAAGTACCTCGAGTTTTCGATCGAAGGCCCCGAGTACTACCCGTGGCAGCAGGATCTGTTCGTGCAGGACCCCTACACCATCGCCGATGGCCGGGCGACCGTGACCGAGCAGCCGGGCTGGGGCGTCGAGATCAACCCCGACTGGCTCGCCCGGTCGAGCTACCAGTGCAGCGAGATCAGCGTATGAGCCAGAAAACCACCGCAGAATTGATAGCCGACTACTTTGCCAGCGGCGCACTGCCCGGCCTGCCCACGGGCCACCTGATCGACGGCCACTTCGTGCCGGCGGCGAGCGGGGCCACGATGCAGAGCTTCGACCCCGGCAATGGCCGGGCATTCGCGGAGTTTGCCGCGGGCGACACCCGGGACGTGGCGCGCGCGGTCGAATCCGCCAGCCGTGGCTTCCAGCTGTGGCGCCACGCACGCCCGGCCGAACGCTCGCGCGTGCTGAACCGGATGGCGGCGCTGCTCCGCGAGCACGCGGCCTACCTCTCGGTGGTCGAAGCAATCGACTCCGGCAAGACGCTCGCCGAGGCCGAAGGCGATGTGGCTTCCTCGGCCAGGCTCTTCGAGTATTACGCCGGCGCTGCGGACAAACTCGAGGGCATCTCGATCCCGCTCGGCCCGGATTACATGAGCTGGACCCTGCGCGAGCCCGTGGGCGTGACCGCCCACATCATTCCCTGGAACTACCCCACCAGCACCTTTGCCCGCGGCGTGGCCCCGGCGATTGCCGCCGGTTGCTCGGTGGTAGCCAAGCCCGCTGAAACTACTCCCTTCACCGCGCTGTTGATGGGCCGCCTGCTCTGCGAGGCAGGTCTTCCGCCCGGCGTGGTGAATGTGATCACGGGCCTCGGCAGCGCGGTCGGTGAGCCGCTCGCCACGCATCCGCAGGTGGCGCACGTGACCTTCACCGGCTCGGTGGGCACCGGCGTGCGCGTGATGCAGCAGGTGGCGCCCAACGTCACCCGCCTCACCCTCGAGCTCGGCGGCAAAAGCCCGCTGGTGGCGCTCGATGACTGTGACGTCGAGGCCGCCGCCGAGGGCGCGCTATCCGCGATTTTCTGCAACGCCGGTCAGGTCTGCTCGGCGGGCTCGCGGCTGGTGGTCTCGCGTGCGATCCACGCCGATCTGATGCAGCGCCTGCTCGAGAAAACCCGCGCCCTCACGCTGGGCCACGGGCTGCGCAACCCGCAGATGGGCGCGCTCAATTCCGCGCTGCATCTGGAACGCGTGAAAGGCCATGTCGATCGTGCCCGCGCGCGCGGCTGCGCGATCGTGGCCGGTGGCAACGTCACTCACGACCCCGCCACGGGCGCGGGCTGGTTCTTCGAGCCCACCATCATCGACGGGCTCGCTACCGACGACGCTGCCGTGCAACAGGAAATCTTCGGCCCCGTACTAGCCGTGCAGGTGGTGGATTCCGACGAAGCCGCACTGACCGCCGCCAACGCCACGGACTACGGCCTGATCGCCGGCGTCTACAGCCGCGACATCGGCCGCGCGCTGCGGATGGCGCGGGATCTCGACGCCGGACAAGTGAGCATCAACGAGTACTGGGCAGGCGGCGTGGAGTTGCCTTTCGGCGGCAACCGCAAATCCGGATTCGGAAAGGAAAAGGGCCTCGAGGGGCTGAGTGCCTATCTGCGCACAAAGTGCATCACCGCGCGCATCTGAAACGAGTTACACACGGAAGCCCCTGACGCATGAACGCTGCCACCGCCGAGACTTCCCACTTCGCACGCTACGCGCAGTTCGCACTGCTGGTGCTCGCTGCCGGCGCCCTGTTCCCGATCATGTACCTGCGTCAGAACTTCGAGGTGAGCCTGATCGAGGCGCTGGGCATCACCGCGAGCGACCTGGGAAATCTCAACTTCATCCTGGGTGCGGTGGTGGCGGTCTCGTACATCCCGAGCGGCATCCTCGCAGACCGCGTACAGCCACGGTTGCTGATGTCTTTTTCGCTGCTGGTGGTAGGCGCGCTCGGCTTCTGGATGACGACCTACCCCTCACTGGGGGCGCTCAAGATCATCTACTTCGGCTGGGGCATCGCGGGCGGGCTTTGCTTCTGGGCCGCGATGCTGAAAGCCGTGAAACTCATGGCCGCCTCGAACGAACAAGGCCGTTTTTTCGGCATCCTGGACGGCGGACGCGGGTTGGTGGAAGCGATTCTCGCGTCGATAGCGGTGCTGATGTTCCGCGAGATGTCGACGCCGCAAGACGCCGCCACCATCCGCCTGACGCCGGTGCTGTTGCTCTACTCGACGACGGCGGTACTGCTGGGGATCATGGTGTTCTTCGTGGTGAAGGACAATCCGGATGCCGTGATCAGTAAGGCTGCGCGCGAGGCCAACCGGCTGGCCACGGGTTCCAGCCTGCTGAAAGATCTGTGGTTGCTGCTACGCATGCCGCAGCTCTGGATGGTGGCAGGCATCATGGTGATCGGCCAGGGCCTGTTCTTCCTCACCTACTCCGTGTCGGCTTACCTGCAGGTAAATCTCGGGCTCACCGCGCTCGCCGCGGGCTCGATCACGCTGTCCAAGCTGTGGATGCGTCCCCTCGGCGGTTTCACCATCGGCTTTCTCGCTGACTGGTATTCGCGCGAGGTGGTGATGGCCTGGCTGATGGTGCTCGCCTCGATCAGCCTGTTGTCGGTCATCTTCCTGCCGCTAGGCGGTCACATCTACCTCATCCTGCCACTGGTGCTGGTGATCGGTTACCTCACCTACGCCATCAAGGGCCTGTACTGGTCGATGCTGGATTTCTGCCCCATACCACCTCACCTGACGGGACTTGCGATCGGCGTGGTGTCGTTCCTCGGCTACATGCCCGACACGCTGCTGCCGCTCTACGACGGTTTCCTGTCGCGGAATTTCGACCGCGCGCACAGCCTGAACATCTACTTCATCACGATCGCGGCCAGCGGCTTCATCGGTGCCGCACTCTGTCTGTGGTTCCGTCGCATCAACCTGCGCCGTCTGGCCGTCTGAGCCGTCGCGCAGCGCCTTTGTCAGCCCTGTGATGCGCCGCGGGCCCGCGCAACCGCCCACGCGGCAGCACGCCGTCCGGAAAAGATCCCGTCGCCCAACGACATGCCGCTCACATAGCCCTTCGAGCAAAAACCCACCGCGGATCTGCCCGCCGCAAAGAGTCCGTCGATCGGCGCGCCCGCAGCGTCGGTGACGGCGCCAGTCTCCACGTCCACCGTGAGACCACCTAGTGTGAACATGAACGTGAAACCCAGCGGATTGCCCGGCGACACATCCACCGCGAAGAACGGGCCGCGCGTGAGCGGAGCCATGGCCTCCTGCGCTTTGCCCAGAGGATCGGGCTTGCCACAGCCAGCAGCGGCGTTATGGGCCTGCACCTCCGCAGTAACAAGCGTGGCATCCCAGCCGCATTTCGCCGCCAGCCGGGGCAGTGTCCGCGCCACCCGCGTGCCTCCGAACAGCATCGTCACCAGACTCGGCAGACCGAAGTGCAGGAACGCACCCCGCGGACACGACACGCAGGCACGCAGCGCCGCCAGGAACGCCGTGCGGTCGAGCACCAGCGAGGCCTGCGCGCCCGGTTGCGCCGCGATCGCCTTGCCAATATCGCCGTTGTAGGCGTCCTCGTTGATGAAGCGCTGACCCTGGCGATTCACCAGCAAGCCGCAGCGCAGCGGATCGGGCGTGAGATTGCGCACGAGTTGCAGGTTCTCCATGCAGCCCACGCCGCCGCCCACCGACTGGCCGAGGAGTATGCCGCTGCCGTCACAGCCCAGCGTGGCGAGGTGGATCATGGCGTCGGTGTGGGCGGCAATACCCGGATTATGGCGGCGCAACATGTCCGGATTGCTCGCATAGCCACCCGTCGCGAGGATCACTCCGCCAAGCGCCCGGAACCGGCGTCGCTCGCCAAACTGCGCCTCGAGCCTGCGGGCAGCCAGGCGCGAGCGTCGCGCCACGTCCGCATTGAAGGGCCGCACGCCAACCCGCGCACACAGCCTGTCGTGGCGTTTCCAGGCCTGCTCGGGCAGCACCAGCGCCTCGACCCCGATCACGGCGCCTGCCGCGTCCTGGACCAAGCGCACCACCCTTGCATGCGTGATCACCGCAGCCCCGTGCGCGATGACGGCGCTCCTCAGTGCGGAAAAATAGGCGTGCCCCGTGAAACCCGGGCCCTCCGGACGATGACCACGCGGCGCTGGTCGCGCGATCGCCGCATGATCGGCACGCTTCTCGTTGCCCGCAAAGTAAAGCGACTCACCACCGGCCGGGTAATCGGTTTTGTCGAGGCAGACCTCTGTGTTGTAGCGCACACCGTGGCCGACCAGCCAGTCGATACTGCCCGGGCTGTCGATGCAATAGCGCTGCACCACGTCCTCGGGAACGACACCCTGCAACTCCCGCACGAGGTACTTGAACATCTCGCCCGTGCTGTCCGTGACCCCGGCCCGGCGTTGCAACTCGGTCTCGCCTGCATACACGACGCCGCCGCTGCGCGCAGTGGCGCCGCCGCCGCCAAAGCAATCGACGACCAGCACCCTGGCGTCCGATTCACTCGCCGCGAGCGCAGCGCAGGCACCGGCCCCGCCAAAGCCCGCCACGATCACGTCGGCAACGCCGTCCCAGTGGATCTGGCCCGCATCGGCAACGCGCAGCGGCGCCTCGGTGTCAGCGTACTCATTCATGCATCGGGTCCTGTGCGTGGCGCGTGGCGCGCGGCAGACATTGCGCTTCGGTATTCGCCAGTAGCGGCACAAGCGCGCGAAAACTGCTCACATTCAATTCGCATCCGATTCGCCTCCTGCTGGGCGAAATCGCGTTTTTCCCCGGCTAAAAACGATTTCGGGCTGCATGATACGTTGACCTTGGAGAAACGCTTGCCACGCCCTTATAGTCCTCCCGTGATGAAAAATCATCAGCGCTCCGCCGCTCTGTCGGGACACGCTCGAGGCCTATATGGGTGATGCGCAGGATTACGATGTGATTGTCGTGGGCTCCGGCGCTGGCGGCATGCTTGCTGCGGTGCGCGCGCACGACCTCGGCCTGAAAACCCTGCTCATCGAAAGAAGCGATCGCTACGGCGGTACCTCGGCCGTGTCGGGGGGAGCGCTGTGGATCCCCGCTAACGGCGAGTCGCCGAACCCCGACTCGCCCGAACTGTCCCTCGACTACCTCCGCGCCGTCACCGAGGGCGCCGTACCGGAGGCCAAGTTACGGCGCTACGTCGAGTACGCACCGCGAATGATCGCCCACCTGAAAGCGCTCGGCGTGCGCTACTTCACGCATCAGGAGCTGTCCTATCCCGACTACTACCCCTTTGCGCCCGGCGCGCTTGCCGCCGGCCGGACCATGTTCGTCGCCTCTACCGACGGCGCCGTGCTGGGGGAGGAATTCTTCCGGCTTCGCGAGGCTGATCCCTCCTACCGTCTCTTCGGCCGGATCACGATGGATAACGAGGAGGGCCTTGCCATCGCCGCGCAGGCGAAAGGCTGGCAGCTCACGCTGGCGCGACTGATCTTCGACTACTGGAGCGACATCCGCTGGCGGCTGCGCACGCGGCGCGACCGGCAATTGAAGCTCGGCGGCGCCCTGATCGGCGGGCTGCGCAAAGCACTCGCCGACCGCGGCATACCCCTGCAACTGAAGACGCGCATGCGCACGCTGCTAACCGAGAACGGCCGCGTCACGGGGCTCGTAGCAGAGCAGGAAGGCCAGGTCCTGCACATCGGCGCCGCCCGCGGCGTGATCCTCGCCTGCGGCGGCTTCGAACAGTCGCAGGCACTGCGCGAGCGCTACCTCGATCAGCCGACCATGGCCTCATGGAGTGCCACACCGCGGGAAAACAACACCGGCGACGGACTGCTCGCGGCCCTCGAGGTGGGCGCCGATACCGAGTTCCTGAACGAAGCCTGGTGGGCCCCCACGCTGCCAACGCCCTCGGCGCATGCGCCCAACACCGTGCGCAACCTCGCGATGTTTCTCGAGCGCGGCTATCCGCACAGTCTCGCTGTGAACCGCCTTGGCAAGCGTTTCGCGAACGAGGCCTGCTCCTACCACCAGTTCGGCCAGGCGATGCTGCGCGACAACGCCGCCACGGGCGCGAACATGCCCTGCTGGCTGGTGTTCGATGCCACCTTCCGCCGCAACTACGCGCTCGGCTCGCTGCTGCCGGCCCAAATGGTCCCCGACAGCAAGCTCCCGCCCGAATGGCTCGACAACCTCCTCTATCGCGCCGACACGCTGGCCGGGCTCGCCGCAAAACTCGCTCTTCCTGCGGATGCGCTTGCCGCCACCGTCGCGCGTTTCAACGCAGGTGCCCGCCAGGGTGTCGACGAGGACTTCGGGCGCGGCGGCAATTTCCATAACCTGTTTTACGGCGATGCCCGGCATACGCCCAACCGCACACTGGGCGAGCTGATCACGGCGCCCTTCTACGCCGTGCGCCTTGACCTCGGCGATATCGGCACCAAGGGCGGCCCGAAGACTGACGAGAACGCACGCGTCATGGGCACCGACGGACACGCGATTCCGGGCCTCTACGCCATTGGCAACGCGGCCGGATCGGTGATGGGAGGCGCCTACCCCGGCGCAGGCGCGACACTGGGCGCGGCAATGACCTTTGGCTGCCTGGCCGCGGCAGATCTAGCGCAGGAGCGCGATCACGCGAGCCGTTGAGCGCAGACCCGTGGACCGTGACCACGCGGCGGGAAGCCCCGCAGACGCGAGTCAAATATGATGCCCACTCACCGTAGAATCGCCCGCGAACCGCCCGCAGCGCCGAGACCCGACATGGAACGACCAGCAGACCCCGTACTTTCGATGTCCCTGTGGCGCGCCGACCCGCGCGACGCCGCGCGCCTGCCGACATCACTCGGCGCCGCACTGGGCGCAGCCGCCCGCGACTGGCCCGCAAACGACGCGCTGGTCTACACCTGCCAGCCGGATATTGGCGAGCTGCGCTGGAGCTACCGCGAGTTGGACGAGCGCTCCACACGACTCGCCCTCGCACTGCTCGCGCGCGGCTACCGCAGCGGCGACCGCATCGCAGTATGGGGACCCAATCACCCGCACTGGATCGCGCTCGAGTACGCCATCGCCAAGGCGGGAATGGTCATCGTGGCGCTGAACCCCACCTACCGGCAGGGCGAGCTCGAATTTGCCCTGAACACCTCGGGCGCGGTCGCTATATTCCACGCCGACATGGTCTCGGGCATCAGGCTCGGCGACGTCATCGATGCCGTCTCGGTGCCCACGCTGCGCGAGCGCTTCTCCTTCACTACCGATGTGGCGGCCATGCTGGAGCATGCTTACGAGGGCATTGCGCTCCCCGCGGTAGACCCCGACAGCCTGCTGATGATCCAGTACACCTCGGGCACCACCGGAACACCCAAGGCCGCGCAACTCTCGCACGCGGCCGTGGCAACCAGCGCGCACAACTCCTACCGACTCTGGGGTTTCGGCAGCACGGATCGTGTCTGTCACGGGTTTCCGCTGTTCCACGTCGGCGGCTCGGGCAACTCCACGCCGGGGGCCATGATGGTCGGCGCCACCACCCTGCCCCTCTACGTCTTCAAGGCCCGCGAGACGCTCGACATCCTCGAGAGCGAGCGCTGCACCGGTTTTATCGGCGTGCCCACCATGCTCACCAAGATGCTGGAGGAGCCGGGTTTCGGTAACCGTGATCTCAGCGCGCTCAAGGTGATCATCATCGGTGGCGCGCCGGTGTCACTCAAACTCCTGCGCGAATGCGAATCGGCCTTCGGCGCCGACATCATCAACGGTTACGGACAAACCGAAACCTGCGGCGTCACCTGCAGCACGGTCCAGCGGGACACAGCCGAACGCAAGACCGGCACCAACGGCCGGCCCCTACCGGGGGTGAGCGTGAAGATCGTCGAGGCGCAGGGCGGGATCGTGCCCTGCGGGCAGGTGGGCGAACTGTGCTACGAAGGCCCCGGCAAGATGATGGGCTACGCCAATGTTGCGGCCGACCAGAGCGGCTTCGACAGCGCGGGCTGGCTGCGCAGCGGCGATCTCGCCAGCATGGACGACCAAGGCTATGTGCGAGTGACCGGACGCGCCAAGGAGATGATCATCCGCGGCGGCGAGAACCTCTCTCCGGTCGAGATAGAAAACTACCTGCTGATGCATCCCGACATCGCCGAGGCGGCCGTGATCGGACTGCCGGACGCGCACTACGGCGAGGAGGTCTGCGCGGTGCTGCGGTCGAGTCACTCCGCGCACGCGAGCCCTGAGGACATCCGTGCCTGGGTGAGTGAGCGGATCTCGCGCTGGAAGGTTCCCCGCTACGTGGTGTTCGTAGAGGCCATGCCGCTCACACCCTCCGGGAAGATCAAGAAATTCGAGCTGCGCGCGACCATGACCGCGCACTTCGGGCTCGAACCGCCGGCGTGAGCGGCAGACCCAATCAGACTCTATCGGCAATCGTAATCGTGGGGCTCGCAGATGCGTGACGGGATGGATCAGGATGTGTTTTCCGCCTTCATCAGGCAGCTTCAGGGCTACGTGCGGCAACGCCTGATACCGGCCGAAAAGGAGATCATCGCCACGGGCCTGATCCCGGAACCGATACTCACCGAGATGCGCGAGATGGGTCTCTTCGGCATCACCGTGCCGGAGGCCTACGGCGGCGCGGGCATGAACGTGAGCCAGTACGTCGAGACGATCCGCGAACTGAGCTACGCGATGCCCTGCTTCAAGACAGTCATCTCGATCAACATCGGCATGACCGGTTCGGCCATCGCGAAATCCGGCACCGAGGCGCAGAAAGCGCAGTGGCTGCCGCGACTGGCCGCCGGCGAGATCGCCTCCTTCGGCCTCACCGAGCCCGGGAGCGGCTCCGACAGCGCCGGCATGCAGTCCATCGCGGTTCGTAATGGCGATGGCTATGTGCTGAACGGCACCAAGCGCTACATCAGCAATGCGCCCTTCGCGAAGATCGCGCTCATCATGGCCCGCACGCACCCCGAGGCCTTGCCCGGCAACGCGCATATCAGCGCCTTCATCGTGCCCATGGATACGCCCGGGATCACAGTCGGCAAATCCGACAAGACGATGGGGCAGGCGGGCTCGCACATCGCCGACATCATTATGGAGAACGTGCAACTGCCTGCCGATGCGCTGCTTGGCGGGGTGGAGGGCAAGGGTTTCCGGCAAGCCATGCTGAGCCTGGACAATGGCCGCCTGTCGGTGGCAGGTGCCGCCGCAGGCTACGCACGCCGCGCGCTGGAGACCGGCGTGCGCTATGCCACCGAACGCAAGGCCTTTGGCGAGCCGATCAGCAATTTCCAGCTGATCCAGGCCATGATCGCCGACAGCGAGGCCGAGCTCTACGCCGCCGAATGCATGATCGCCGATGCCTGCCGTCGCGCCGATGCGGGCGAAAAAGTCCTGCTCAAAGCCGCCGCCGCCAAGATGTTCGCCTCCGAGGCCTGCTGCCGCATCGCCGACCGCGTGGTGCAGATCCACGGCGGCGCCGGGTATCTGGCCGAATACGAGGCCGAGCGCTTTTTCCGCGATTCGCGGATCTACCGCATCTACGAAGGCACCACCCAGATCCTGCAGCTCGTGATCGCCAAGCAGGTGCTGCGCGATCTGGCCGCGGGCACTTGAGCCGTGTATCGCCTGCTCTCGGGATTGCGCGTGATCGAGGCCTCCTCCTTCGTAGCCTCACCCACCGCGGGGCTGTATCTGGCGCAGATGGGTGCCGAGGTAATCCGGGTCGATCAGATCGGCGGCGGCCCTGACTTCAATCGCTGGCCGCGTCACGCCAACGGCCACTCGCTCTACTGGGAAAACCTCAACCGCGCCAAGCAATCCGTGGCACTCGACCTCTCGAGACCCCGGGGACGCGAGCTGCTGCAGGAACTGGTGCGCTGCACGGGCCAGTGCGTTACCAACTTCCCGGTGGCAGGCTTCATGGCGCACGAGCGCCTCGCCACAGGGCGGCCCGACCTGATCACGGTGCGCGTGATGGGCATGCCCGATGGCGGCCCGGCGCTCGACTACACCGTCAACTCCGCGGTCGGTTATCCCGACCAGACCGGAGCCGGTCCGGAGCCGGTAAACCACGTGCTGCCCGCCTGGGATCTGCTGACGGGCGCCTATGCGGCCTTTGCGATGCTTGCCGCGCTGCGCCACCGCGATGCCACAGGCTTGGGGCAGGAAGTGCGGATTCCCTTGGCCGATGTGGCCATCGGAACCGTGGCGAACCTGGGCAGTCTGGCCGAGGTGCTTTACACCGGCGCCAACCGGCCGCGACTGGGCAACTCGGTGTACGGGGCTTTCGGGCGGGATTTCCTCACCCGCGACGGCAAGCGCCTCATGCTGATGGCCATCACCGCACGGCAGTGGTCGGCGCTGGTGAAGGTGCTGGATATCGCCACGGAGATTGCCGCGCTGGAGGCCGAACTGGGGATCAGTTTCGCCACCGACGAGGGCCTGCGCTTCCAGCACCGCGACCGGCTGTTTCCGCTGGTCGAAGGCCGCGTCGCCACCTGGCTGCACGCCGAACTCGCAGCGGCACTCGATGCCGCCGGCGCCTGCCACGGACCCTACAAGACTATGCTCGAAGCCGCACAGGATCCCGAGATGGTGGGCGCAAACCCCATCTTCGGATCCGCAGCCAATCCGAGCGGCCTCGACTACCCAGCCGCAGGCGCATTTGCCACGATCCCGCAACTGCAGCGCCAGCCACCGCAGCCAGCCCCACTGCTCGGCAGCAGCACCGATCAGGTGCTTGCCGAGGTGCTCGGCCTCGCGAGCGGAGCGATCGGCGAGCTGCACGACCAGGGGCTCGCTTTCCAGGCATGAAGCTCCGCGCAGCCCACCACGCAAACCAGACGATCAACCGTGCCGCCGCCACCGGCCACCCTGAAAGGACTGCACGATGGACCTGAGCTACGAGGCTACCAGCCGGACCCTGAAACTCGACACCGGCACGCTCCACTACCACGTAGCCGGATCAGGCGAACCCCTGATACTCCTGCACGGCTCGGGGCCAGGCGTCAGCGGCTGGTCCAATTTCGGCAACAACCTGCCCGCGTTCGCGGCGCACTTCCGCTGCTATATCGTCGACCTGCCGGGCTTCGGCGCCAGCGAGGCGATCGAAGGCGGGCACCCGATGATGAGCTCGCCAGGCGCGATCGTGGCCTTCTGCGCCGCGCTCGGCATCACCCGCGCGCGCTTCGTCGGCAACTCGATGGGCGGTGGCGTGGCGATGATGATCGCGCTCGCTAACCCGGATCTCGTGGAGCGCTTCGTGTCCATCGGCGGCATCGGGATCAACATCTTCAGCCCCATGCCCCCCGAAGGCATCCGGCTGCTCGCGGATTTCACGGAATCCCCGAGCCGCGAGGCACTGGTGCGGTGGTTGCACTCCATGGTCTACGACCGCTCGATCATCACCGAGGCCCTGATCGAGGAGAGGTTCGAGAGCGCCATGCGCCCGGAGATACTCGCGTGGTCGCGCAAGATGTACTCGCACGAGGCGCTTGCCGCGATGTACGCGAACCTGACGGGCGCGAACGGCACGCCGCTGTGGGCAAACCTCGCGCGGATCCGTTGCCCGGTCTTGCTTGCCTGGGGACGCGATGACCGTGTGACGCCGGTGGATATGGGCCTGCTGCCCATGCGCCTGATCCCGCGCTGCGAGCTGCACACGTTCTACGACTGCGGCCACTGGGCAATGATCGAACGGAAGGCCGAATTCGAGAGCACGGCGCTCGCCTTCCTGCAACGCCCGGCCTGATCGCAGCGCCCTACGGGCAGCGCCTCGGGCGGCCTGCGCCGCCCGTCACGCTCAAACACTCACATGAAGTAATCGCGGGTCTCGCCGCCGAGCAGCATGTTGCCGTAGTTGCGGGCGAGCGGCACCGGGTTGTTCGCCACGTGCGCGCGGGTGATGTGGATGTCGTGCCAGATGTTCTGGATCTCCGCACCTGAGAACACACTGCGACCGCCGGCCGCATCGAACAGCAGGTCAACGGCGGTGATCATCTTCGAGACGATCGAGCCGGTGAAATAGCGGCACCGCGCACGCTCGAGGAGCGGTATCTCCTCACCCTTCTCAGCCGCCGCGACAAGGCCGGCGATATTGCGGAGGAACGCAGCTTCGGTCTCGTCGATCAGCGCGCTGGCCTCGGCTACCCGGCGCAGGATATCGGGGTCGCCGTGCAGCTTGGAGACATCGACCGTGCTGGGGTTGGCGTTGGCTGCAAAGGCCCGTAACGCATGCCGCGCAGCACCAATGGTGGGCACCGCGACGCAACCAGCGAAGAGCTGCCCCCACGGGATGGCGTACATCGGGTTTTCCTGGCTCTGGACGCCGTTGAAGCCGTCGATCTGGCGGTGGATGCGGTAGCGCGGCACCAGCATGGGCTCGGCGATCACGATGTCGTTGGAGCCGGTGCCCTGCAGGCCCATGGTGTGCCAGGTGTCCTCGATCCGGCACGCCGACATCGGCACCAGGCAGGTCGAGAGCAGCGTATCGCCCTGCTCCACCGCGCCAAGCAGCAGCCAGTCGGAGTGCTGGCAGCCCGAGCTCCAGGCCCAGCGCCCGCTGAGCAGCAAGCCATCGCTGGTGGTGACGGTGCGGGAGCCCGAGGGGTTGTAGGAACTAGACACCCGCACATCGGGGCTGCTGCCGTAGACGTCACTCAGGGCGGCATCACCCATCAGCGCGATCTGGAACGGGTGGATACCCACCACGCCGCCGATCCAGCCCGCGCTCATATCGCTCTCGGCGATCTGGATCAGCGCGCGGAAAAACGCCGTGGGCTCGAGCTCAAGACCGCCGAACTTGCGCGGCAACATGGCCCGGAACAGGCCTGCCTTGGTGAGGAGTTCGATGGCCTCAGGGGTCATATGCCGCTGCGCCCGCGCCTGCGGCGCGAGTCTCGCCACATCGGCCAGTATCGGCTGGACGTCCAGGGCTATCGTGTTCTGCATGTCATCGCTCTCCTCGATCGGGGGACATTCTGCCTGGGGCACAGGCAGCGCAAGACCATGCCCGGGTGGCATGGCTCATATGTAGGCACTCTCGTCGGGGGCGGCAAGATGCGCCACCGGGTACTTGCCGTTCAGTTCCGCGTGCACGGCAGCGACGTTCTCGCGCGGGTTGAAGAACTGCCGGTACCACGCGCGCGCCAGCAGCAGGTTTCTCTCGTGTTTGAGAACCATGATGGTGGTGGCCGGCGCCTTGCTCGACCAGATATCGAAATCCTGCGCGAAAGCGGCCAGAACTGCGTTCTGATTTTCCTTTTGCGCGGCCCGCTCGGCATCGCCGGGCGTGTCGGTATCGGTACGCATCACCACGTTGTGCCAGACCTTGACGGAGCCGTCGTCTAACGGGGTGTGGAAGATGAACTCGATCGAATGGATCTCGCCGATCTGCTGCCGGGAAATCAGCAAGCCCGGCCCGGTGTAGAACGTGCTCGTGCGGAGATAGGCGTTGTACTCGAGGCGAAATCCACCCTGGTACTGGAAGTACAGATGGTCCCTGAACTCGTTGGAGAAATAATCCGGCGGCACGCCATGCACCGGCCCGAAGTGGTTCGAGTCGGCCATGTTGTCGAGGAGCTCCTGGGAGTGAATCGGTATCACCCCGAGGTGGTCGTAGGTTCCATTGACCCAGCGCGGATCGTCCCACTCCACGAGCGCTGGCGGTGCAAAACCGGGTTCTCCGAACTCCGTGTCATGCCACATCATCACCGCGCCCAGCACCTCCTGCACGGGGTAGGAATGCAGCTTCGCGCTCTTCGGGCAGGGACCCGGCAGATTGGGAATGTCATCGACCTGCCCGTTGGCGTCATAGCGCCAGGCGTGGTAAGGACATCGAATGGAGTCGCCCTCGATCTGCTGGCCCTGGATCACGATCGAGCTGCTCTTGCCCCTGCCAAGGTGGGCGCCCATGTGCACGCAGTAGGCATCCAGCAGAACCAGCCGCCCGCTTTCGCCGCGGAACAGCACGAAATCCTTGCCGAAAAAGTGCAACGCGAGCGGGTCTTTGCCCACTTCGGATGCTTCGGCGATCATGAACCAGCCGCGGGGAAACGCGAAAGCGCCCAGCTTGTAGTCGATGCTCGTGGCCATCGTGAGGGGAATCCTGTGCTTTCAGGCGGCAAGGCTCCCGCTGGCACCCTTGCCAGCTGCGGCTCGCTGCCGGGACATTGCGCTCTTGCACCACCGCGGGCGGCCGCCGCATCCGGCGACCGCCACGGGGTCGTGGCTCTGTGTCAGAACTTCACGCCGAGCGTCACACCGTAGGTGCGCGGCTCGGTGTAGTAGGCCTCCAACATCCCGCCGAAACCGGCACCGAAGGGGATGAAGTTGGTGGTGCGGTTCTGGTCGGTCAGGTTGTGCGCCCAGACCGCAAGTTCCGCATCCATGCCGCCGAGCTTCATCTGCGACAGTGCCGCACGCGCATTCACGATGGTGCGTGACTGCGCGTGGGCGTCCTCGGCCCAGGAACCGTAGTCGGGGTCGGTCGCGGCGGGCTGCTGGAGCGCGTAGGGAAAGGTGTAGTAGTCATCGACGTAGTTGACATCGGCGTAGACGTTCAGATCGGCGAAGTCCCACTGGGCGACATGCCACTCCGCACCGAGCGAGGCAGAGTACTTGGGTGCGTGGACGTAGGCGCGGTTGTCGGCCACGTCGGTGCCGAACTCGTTGTACTCGTCGTACTCGGCATGCAGGTACGAGAGCGAGGCGTTCAGCGTGAGCGCGTCGACGGGCTTGATGTTCATCTCAACCTCGTAGCCGTAGACCGTGCCAGAGGCAGCGTTCAACACCTCCGAGGACACCGCCCCGCTCGCCTTGAACACGGGCACCTGGATCTGCTTGTGCTTGTCGTAGAAGGTCGAGACGTTGAGGATCATGTGATCGTCGAAGAGGCGCGATTTAATGCCCCACTCGAAGCTGTCGACCTCTTCGGCCTTGTAGGGATCACAGAGTTCCGTGGCGCCCGAGGGGCAATCGGCGGTGAACTCGAAGAACGAGTTGGTCTCGCCGTTGTAGCCGCCAGACTTGTAACCCTTGGCAAAGCGCCAGTAAACGTTGACGTCGTCGTTGATGGCATAGGCCAGCGATATGGCCGGGCTGAAGTTGTGGAACTTGGCCTTGGGGACGCTGCCGTAGTCGAAATCCGCGACCACGAACGGTTGGCCACCGGTTTGGGCGCTCGTTGCCTGCAGATAGCGCATCGCCTCTTTTTCTTCGTCGGTGTAGCGCCCGCCCAACGTGAGGGTGAGGTCATCCGTGAGGGCGAAATCGACCTGCCCGTAGACCGCGTACGACTTGGTCTTCACGCCGTAGTCGCTCTGGTAGCTGGCCCCACCGAGCGCCGCGCCCCCGAAGAACGACTGCGGCCCCAGGGTTTCGGCTGTCTCGTCGAAGTAGAACACGCCGCCCACGTAGTTAAGTTTGTCGTCGAAGGCATTGCCGGCGATCTGCAATTCCTGGCTGAAGGCGTCGTAGTCGGTGTCACGGAGCGTGTCGGCCAGCGGCAGAGGGGAACCGTCCAGATCGAGCCGGTCACCCCAGACCATCTCGCGATAGGAGGTGGTCGACTTCAGGGTGAGGTCGCCGAGGTCGTAGGTGAGCACCAGGGCATGGCCCTCGGTTTTGGATCGCTCGTAGGTCGGCACGTTAATCGAGCCTTCTTCCGAGTAGTCAGGCTGCACGTACAGGTCAAGCGGGAAGCCGAAGTACAAACCGTTTGGCGGAACGGGGCCGAAGCCGATGTACCCCGGCGAGCCCGGATCGAACATCGCCCGCGGGTCGCCGTCGGTGAGTACGGACTTCGTCTGGCTGAACGGCGGCTTTTCGTCGAACTTGTTGTAGTTGTAGGTGTAGTCAGCGGTGAAGGCCTCGCTGAAGTCAGCGTGCAACTGCCCCAAGAAGCTCCTTTGGTCCTTGGTGTCAGTTTCGTCGTCCGGCGACGCCCCTGCCGCGACAACCTGCGGGAAGGGGTTTTGCTCGATATCCACTACGCCATCACGCTGGCGCATGGAACCGGCGATCTTGGCCGAAAAAACACCCACCTTCGGCAGATCCAGCGAGACCTTGGCGCGGTTTTCGTTGTAGTTGCCGTAGCCTACTTCGGCAGAACCGCCCAACTCCCCGGTGGGCTTCTTGGTGACCAGGTTCACCGCACCGGCGAGCGTGTTCCGTCCGTACAGGGTGCCCTGCGGCCCGCGCAGCACCTCGACACGCTCGAGGTCGACCACGTCGTACATGGAGCCCTGGGCCTTGGCGATGTAGACCCCGTCGACGTACAAGCCGACCGCCGGCTCCCACAGGATGGAGGGGTTGAAGGTCACCGAGCCGCGCATCGCGATCACTGCGATCGACTTGGAGCTGGGCGCCCGCTCGAACTTCACGTTGGGCAGGGAGTTGATATCGTCCAGGGACATGATCCCGCGGGCTTCGATCTGGTCGGCCGAGATAGCGCTGATCGAGATCGGCACGTCCTGGATGTTCTCGACACGTTTTTGCGCGGTCACGATCACTTCGTCGAAGCCGCCCCCCTCCTTACTGTCGGGTTGGGCGCGTGCCGGCGACATGATGAGTGAGATGACGGAGGCCAAAGCCAAACGCGTGGTAGTCGAAGCAATTTTCATCGTTATTCCCCTTTGCGAACCCATGAGATGGCGGACTGCAGTGTTGAGTCTTTCATGCTACCCCCTCGGCTTGTACTCGCGTTTCAAGCGCGCTACCCGGGGGCGGACACACAATGAGTATAGAACACACACGGCGCATGGCGCCGGCGCCCTCAGGCAGTAAGGTAGCGCAGCACACTGTTGGAGAGTTCGGCCACCAGTTGCTCGTCGTCCAGCTGGGGGCTGGGGTCTTCGAGATAAAAATCGACGGCGCCCGCCACGAGGTACTTGACCATCGTGATGGCGACATCGAGATCGGGAAGGCGGATCTGCTCGCGATGCTGCTGGAAGTAGGCGTAGGTGGTGCTGGTCATGAAGCTTTCGATGGTCAGGTTGCCCGAACCCTCGCGCAGGCCGGGGACCTCGCGCCGCAGCCCCATGAAAAAGAAGGCGTTCGCCCGCCGCAGCTCCATTACCGCCTTGACGATCAGCGGGATGCCTTGTTCCAGGGGCGTATGCATGCAATCGAGCATGCGCTCGCGCAGCACCGCGCCCGCCTTGAACACGGCGTCTTCGAGCATCGCCGCGGCGATGGCCTCCTTGCGGGGAAAATACTGGTAGAGGGAGCCGACGCTGACGCCGGCCGCGTTGGCGATGTGGTTGGTCGTGGCGCCAGCGTAGCCGCGCTCGGCGAATACCGAACGGGCTGCCTGCAGGATGGCATCGACCGTGGCACGGGCCCGCTGCTGGCTGGGCATGCGTCGCGGCTCCCAGAGCGGCGCGGGCGGCTGGGATTTGGAACTGCCGCTGGTCTGTCTCATCTGTAGCTGTTCCTCTGCATCAACGCCTCCAAACCGAGCCTCACCCCGGAACACCCGGAGGTCTGAGCGCGCATCACGCTCTTGCCGCAGCGGCACGGGACATGAGCCAACACGTCCGCCGACGGCTTTTTCAGGCGCGACGCTACCACGCTGGCGCGGCCCCAGACCAGCCATTTTTGCCTGTCCTTGAAGCCGCTGCATGCGGCTCCTGAGTGCACACTCCGGAAATGAGTCGAACGTGAGCGACCGATCCCATAAGCTCTGCCCCATAACAGCTGGAGCACGGGGGTAGCCTCCCCTCCAAGCCATTGCAACCACCGCCAGTATCATCCGGAGGGCCAACATGGCCGTATACGTCGTAGGACTTCTGCGGGTACGCGATTGGGGCTGGTTTGCCGAGTACGTGGCAACAACAGAGCGTGTGGTGGCGCGCCACGGCGGCGTCTATCTGGGGCGTGGCGTGCAGGTGGAGATGCTCGAAGGCGATGCCGAGCCGCCGACCGCGCTGGTGGTGATCGAGTTCCCGACCGACGAGGCCGCACGCGCCTGGCACCAGGACCCGGACTACATCCCGATGATCGAACTGCGCAAGACCGGTTGCGATACGGAACTGATGCTGGCGCAGGCCGTGGTCAGATAAACGCCCGGCGCACCCTGCCCGGAACCATGAATGCGCCTTGCCGAATCCATCGCGCCGCAACGGAATACCCATGATGCAAAACCATGACGAGAGCGAGCATGTGGCGATGTTGCGCGACACGCTGCGCCGCTTCATCGACAAGGAGATGCCGCGCAAGCTGGTCCGGCAATGGGACCGGAACGTCTATTTCCCGCGCGATGTTCACGACAAACTGGTCGCCCTCGGCCTGACCGGCCTCACCGTCGCCGAGGAATACGGCGGCACGGGGCGCGACATCACGGCGATGATCGTGGTGATCGAGGAGCTGTCCGCGCGCAGCATGTCGGTGGCCAGCGGCTATATCCAGTCGGCCTGCTATGCGGCGCTCAACATCGCCGAGGTGGCCAGCGAGGAGCAAAAACGCAGCCTGCTGCCACGCGTGGCCAACGAAGGTCTGATGGTGGCTTACGGCTTCAGTGAGCCCGACGTGGGCGCCGATATCGCCAGCGTGCGCACCACCGCCCGCCGCGAGGGCGATACGGTGATCGTGAACGGCAGCAAGCGCTTCTGCTCCGGGGCGGCGATCTCCGAGTACATCTATGCCATCGTCCGCACGGGCCCCGTCGAGGACCGCTACCACAACCTCAGCATCCTGTTGATTCCGCCGGATGCACCGGGCGTAACGCTAGAGTCGCAGGAAACCCTGGGCCTTAAGGGTGGTGGCACCTACGACGTTTCCTTCAATGAGGTGGCGATCCCCGCGGCCAATATCGTCGGCGGCGATGAAGGCTGGAACAACGGCTGGACCAAAGTGGTTGGCGCCGGGCTCGATATCGAGAAAATCGAAGTCGCCGCCATGGCGCTCGGCATCGCGCGCGCCGCCATCGACGACGCCTGGGACTATTCGCAGCAACGGCTCCAGTTCGGCAAGCCGATCTGCACCATTCAGTCGATACGCCACATGCTTGCAGAGGCGAAAACGCGCTGGGAGGCCTGCCGCCTGATGACCTACAACGCGGCAAGACTGGTCGATCTGCAGCGCCCCGCCACCGTGGAGACCTCGATGGCCAAGCTTTTCGTGTGCGATACCGCGCGCGACATCGTGCTGAGCTGCCAGCAGGTGATGGGCGCTTATGGCTACGTGGGTGATTTCGACATGGAGCGCTATGTGCGCGACATTCTGGTGATGCCGATCCTCGGCGGCTCCTCGGCCATCCAGAAAAACAACATCGCCAACCGCCTCAAGCTACCCCGATGAACCAGGTCCGCGAGACCCTGCAGGTACCGGCGTCATGATCGAAACCTTCGGCACGGGAGCCCGCATCCCCGCACACGACGCGGCCCTGAGGGCGGAGGTGCGGGCCTTCCTGCGCGAGCATCTGGGCGAGCGCCCGGCGGTGCAGCGCGCGCGCTCATGGACCGGCTTTGACGCCGATTTCAGCCGTGCCATGGCCGCCCGCGGCTGGGTAGGCATCACGCTGCCGGCCGAGTACGGTGGGGCCGGGCGCAGCGCCTTTGCCCGCTTCGTGCTGGTCGAGGAGCTCCTGATCGCCGGTGCACCGGTGGCGGCGCACTGGATCTCGGATCGCCAGAGCGGCCCGTTGATCCTCAAGTACGGCACCGAGTCGCAGCGGCGCTTTCACTTGCCCCGCATCTGCCGTGGCGAATCGTTTTTCTGCATCGGCATGAGCGAGCCGGGCGCGGGCTCCGACCTCGCAGCCGTGCGCTCACGGGCGGTGCGCAGCGAGTCGGGCTGGCGGCTGAGCGGGCAGAAGATCTGGACCACCCACGCGGCAAAAGCCCACTACATGATCGCGCTGGTCCGCACCTCGGGCACCCCCGAAGACCGCCACAAGGGACTCTCGCAGGTGCTGGTGGATCTCTCGCTGCCCGGCGTCACCATCCGCCCTATCCGTGACCTTGCCGGCGACGCCCATTTCGCCGAGGTGTTCTTCGACGAGGTCGATCTCGGGGACGATGCGCTGATCGGCGCCGAGGGCCAGGGCTGGGAGCAGGTCACCGCCGAACTCGCTTTCGAACGCAGCGGCCCCGAGCGGCTTTATTCCAGCATCGTGCTGCTCGAGCCCTGGCTCGCGTGGCTGCGCAGCCACCCGGCACCCACGGCCGCGCTGCTGACGCAGGCCGGCGCCATCGCCGCACAACTCGCCACCCTGCGGCAGATGGCCGTGGCGGTAACCGCACGCCTCGACGCGGGCCACAGCCCGGTGGTGGAGGCGGCACTGGTGAAGGATCTGGGCACCGAGTTCGAGCAGAGCCTGCCCGCTCTGATCGCCGACACCGTGTTCGCGGATCCGGACCATCCCCCCGGCGAGGAACTGCAGGCGACGCTTCGCTATGCGCAGGAAATCTCGCCCTCGTTTTCGCTGCGCGGCGGCACGCGCGAAGTGCTGCGCGGCATGATCGCCCGCGGACTCGGACTGCGCTGATGCACCACCATGGCTGAAACACTGCTCGAAGACGCCCTGGCGAGCCTGCTCGCCGCGCATTCCACGCCCGATGCCATCCGCCACATCGAGGCCGGTGACACCGGCGCCGCGCTGTGGTCGGCGATCGAGGAATCGGGCTTTGCCGATGCGCTGGTTCCGGAGTCGCAGGGCGGTGCCGGTCTAGTACTGGCGGACGCTTTTGCCCTGTTCGAGCTCTGCGGGCATCACCTCCTGCCCACTCCCCTGGCGCAAACCATGCTGGCGCGCGGCGTACTCGCCCTGCACGACCACGCAGCGCCCCCCGGCGCCATGGTCTTCGGGGTGAGCGGGACGGGAGCGGGAGCCCTGCTCCACGAAGGAAGCACCGCCCACTGGGTGTTGCTTGGCGATGGCGAGCGCCTGCAACTGCTCGATATCCGCGATGTTCCGCGCGAACGTGCCGCGGAGCGCAGCCTGGATGTCAGGCTTCAAGCACTTCCAGAGCCTGCGTGGACCTGCGCCTCCACGCTCGATGTACGCGCCCTGCAGGCGCTCGTCCTGGCCGCGCAGATGGCGGGCGCCATGAACCGGCTGCTCGGTCTCTCGCTGCGCTTTGCCAACGAGCGCTCGCAGTTCGGGCGCTCGATCGGCAAGTTCCAGGCCATACAGCACCAGTTAAGCGTGATGGCCGAGCATGTGGCGGCCGCACGCACCGCGGCCCGCATGGGCTGCGAGACGCAACAGGTGCTTCCCGATCCGCTGCACTGCGCACTCGCCAAGGCACGCACCAGCGCCGCGGTGACAACCGTAACCGGCGTGGCGCATGCCGTGCACGGCGCCATCGGCATTACCGAGGAATTCGACCTGCAGCTCTGCACACGCCGGTTACATGCCTGGCGCGCAGCGGCCGGCAGCGAGTCCTACTGGCACCAGCGCATTGGCGCCGCATTAGTGGCGGTGCCGGACCTGGCACTGCCCGACTTCGCCCTCGAGCGGCTGTGTGGTGTGTGATACGGCATACGCTGCTCGGGGGCGGCGCTTGTTAGTGGGCTATGATCAGGCACCGCACCACAGGGGATAGTTATGACCGATATCGTCGTCTGGCCGAGCAAGACCCGGGAGCTTCATAACCATCACTTTGACTCGACGATCTGGAACGATCTTGTGTTCCGCGACGACGACATTGTGATTGCCACCTACGCCAAGTCAGGCACGACCTGGATGCAGCAGATCATCGGACAGCTTCTCTTCAATGCGGATCCGAATCTGGCGGTCGCAGAAATGTCCCCCTGGCTCGACCTGCGCGTGCCGCCGAAGGAGGTCAAACTCCCAGCCGTGGAGGCACAAACCCACCGCCGCTTCCTCAAGACCCATCTGCCGGTGGATGCGCTCGTATTCTCGCCGCAGGCGCGTTATCTCTATATCGGCCGGGACGGCCGGGATGTGGTTTGGAGCATGTACAACCACCATGCCAACGCCAATCAGCTCTGGTACGACGCGCTGAACGAGACACCCGGACGGGTCGGCCCACCCATCGAGCGTCCTCCCGCTGATATCAGGCAGTACTGGAACGATTGGATGGAGCAAGACGGACATCCCTTCTGGCCATTCTGGGAGAACATCCGCACCTGGTGGCAGATTCGCGATCTTCCCAACGTGAAGCTCGTCCATTTCGCCGACCTCAAACGTAACATGCCCGGCGAGATCCGCAAGATCGCTGAGTTTCTGCAAATCCCTATCAACGAATCGACATGGGAGATGATTCTCGAGCAGTGTTCGTTCGAGTGGATGAAGCGGAACGCCAGCAAATCGGTGCCTCTCGGTGGCGCCTTCTGGGATGCGGGAGCAGAGGTCTTCATCAACAAGGGGCAGAACGGACGCTGGAGGGACACGCTCACCGCGGAAGAAGCGGCGGCCTATGAAGAGCGTGCCTTGGCGGAACTCGGTCCAGAGTGCGCACGCTGGCTGGCATCAGGGGAGCGATAGATCCGGAGGGTACCCTGCCCTGAGAAACCTGTGCTGCTGACTGCTGTGCGTCGGCACGGCACAGTGGGTTCACGCGCGTATCGCCTACCGGAGTGCTCATGACCCCGCCTGCCCTCACCTCCCACCTGGGCACCCCGACCCCGCTGCCCTTCGAGACTGTTGCGGGCCGCGTCGCGAAGCATGCTGCCGAGCGGCCCGATGCAACGGCTGTCATCGACGACCAACGGCGCATCAGCTACGCCGAGCTAAATGATCTTGCCGACCGGATCGCCGCCTCACTGCAGCGCGACGGCATCGCCCCGCAACAGGCCATCACGATATGCGCCGCATCGCGCATCGAATACCTCGCGGTGTTCGTGGGTGCACTGCGCGCCGGCGTGGTGGTAGTGCCCATTGCGCCGGGCTCGACGCCCGCCCAGACAGCCGCAATGGTGCAAGACAGCGGTGCGAAACTGCTGTTTGTCGATGCCAAGACCACCGCCACCCTCGAGCCCGTAATCAGCGCGCGCGGCGTGCCGCAAGTAGCACTGGACAACCAGGGCCCACGGCCCTTCGAGGGCTGGCTTGCCGCGGCCGGCACACGACCCACGGCAGTCGAGATCGACCCTGCCTGGGCTTTCAATATCATTTACTCCTCCGGCACCACCGGAACGCCCAAGGGCATCGTGCAGCCGCACGGCATGCGCTGGGCGCAGGCCATGCGTGCAGCAGGCTCAGGTTACGGGCCCGATTCCGTCGCGTTGATCTCCACACCGCTCTACTCCAACACCACGCTGGTGGTGGTGATCCCCACGCTGGTGATGGGAGGCGCGCTGGCCTTGATGGCGAGATTCGACGCCCTGCGTTACCTGGAGCGCGCCCAGGAACTGCGGATGACCCACACCATGCTCGTGCCCGTGCAGTACGCGCGGCTGATGGCGCTGCCGGCCTTCGGGCAGTTCGATCTGTCCTGCACCCAGGCCAAGTTCTGCTCAAGCGCGCCCTTCCACGCGGAACTGAAGGCCGAGGTACTGAAGCGCTGGCCGGGCGGACTCACCGAGCTCTACGGCATGACCGAAGGTGGCGGGAGTTGCATCCTTGCCGCGCACCTGCATCCGGACAAACTGCACACCGTGGGACAGCCCGCCATGGGCAACGTGATCCTGCTGATCGACGAGAGCGGCAGGCCGGTGGCGCAAGGCGAGACGGGCGAAATCGTGGGGCGCTCGGCCAGCATGATGATCGGCTATCACGGGCAGCCCGGCAAAACACGCGAGGCCGAGTGGTACGACGAGGGCGGTGAGCGCTATATACGCACCGGCGACATCGGCCGCTTCGACGCCGATGGCTTCCTGACCCTGCTCGATCGTAAAAAAGACATGATCATCACGGGCGGCTTCAACGTGCACCCGAGCGATCTCGAGGCCGTGCTGCGCGCACATCCGGACGTACTCGACTGTGCCGTGATCGGCGTGCCCTCCGCGGCCTGGGGCGAGACGCCGGTGGCTGCAGTGGTATTGCGTGCAGATGCGCCTGACGACACCGCCGGGATCCGCGACTGGAGCAACGCGCGGCTCGGCAAGACCCAGCGCCTGAGCGCCGTGCTGGCGGTAGATGAGCTACCGCGCAGTGCAATCGGCAAGATCCTGAAACGCGAATTGCGCGAGCAGTGGGAGAGCCTGTCCGGGATTAGTTGACCACCTCGAATGGCTTGCCCTTGTTGCCCGCCGCCGCGGCCTGAAACACCTGATTGACCGCGTCCCAACTCTTGAGACTTTTCATCGTCGACAACCACCGGCTGAGGTTTGGAAACTGGCTGAAGTCACAGTCAATCAACTCGGCCAGCGTGACCGTGCAGGCGCCGAAGTAGTCCGCGATCGTGATCTCGTCGCCGCAAAGATACGTCTGACCAGCGCCGAGCCAATTCTGATCGAGCAACAGCAGCCACCGCTTGGCGCCCGCCTGCCCCCAGGCAAGAGTGCCGGCCTGAGCTTCATCGCTGCGGCGCTTGTGGTGGGGATAGACCTGCGGGTACACAAGGTTGTAGCCCAGATCGCGCATGAGCCCGGTGTTGAGCCAGTCCATCATCTCGTTGACCTTGGCGCGCTTTTGGAGGTCCTTCGGGTACGCCGGTGAGCCGTGCTTGTCGGCGAGGTATTTCAGGATCGCCGAACTCTCCGTGAGCTGCATGTCGCCATCCACCAGCAGTGGCACCTGACGACTTGGATTGAGCGATGCAAAAGGTTCCTTGTGATGCGCGCCAGTCGTCAGATCCACCACCTCCTCTTCAAGCGCGATACCGCTTTCGGCGCAGAACAAGCGCACGGGGCGCGCGGTGGTGGCTATGGGGTGCATGTAGAGTTTCACAGGGTGCATTCCTCGGTGCGTAGCTGCCTGGCCGGAAAGATGGAATCACAAGCCCTTGCAGGACGGGCTGCGCAGGTTTGGCTGCTCGCGCGCGCTGACCATAGCGTTGGGGCGTAGGCTTAAGCAACCGGCAAGAGAGGCCGGCAAGAGAAGCAGCACCCGTCTCGCACCCTGACCCGCGACGCGCGCCAGGATCAACGTTGCCCGCGCTTGAACATCGAGAAGAACCCATATGAGGGATCGGCCACGCCAGGCTTGCCGATGTACGCGCCTTCGATGATGGGGTTGTCGAGATTCACGATCGAGGGATTGTGCAGATTGGCCCAATCCGCCACCACGGCACGATGGGCGAATTTCCAGACACCGTCGCGCTTCTGGTACTTGTCGAAATAGCGTCCCCCGATCAGCAGATCGAAGGAGCCTTCGTCGGTGCGTATCTTGTGGAAGGCGATGATGTAGACCTCACCCTCAGCGTTATCGCCATCGAGCTTGAGGTTCACGGTGGTGACGTTGTGATGGAGGATTTCCATCGGCACCTGGATCGCGGGGAGCTTGTCGATGAAATCCATCGCCAGCCCCTTGAAAAACGAGGCGTGATCGTCGAGAGCGTCCTCGTGGTAGAGCGCGCGCATCTTCTCGTTGTCGTGGCGGTCAGCCGCGTTGCAGTAGGCGGACACCAATTCGTGGATCGCCTGCTTGTCGAGCAGTTCCTGCAAGCGGGATTCGAGATGCGCGTCCATAAAGGCTCCTTGTTTTTTATCGTGCCTGATTCGGCGCAAGCATATCGGAAAAACGGGGTGCCAAGGACTCGGTGTACGCCGTGCATGCACACCGCGGATTTCAATTCCCGTCATCGCTGCCGGCTGCGAACCGCCGCATCTTCGCGAACTGTTCGCCTAACAACTCCTCGCTGCCAAATCCGGGCTCCCCGGCAAGCTCCGGGCGAATGGCCGCGATCGGATCGCGCATATCATCGATGTAGCCCAGACCAAAGGCGCCTCGCTGGTAGCCGATGAGGCGCAGCATCGCGGGATCGAGTTGGCGGGCGATATCGGGCGGAACCGAGAGATACTGGTTTTCTTCCTGCCGCAGCCACCCGGCAGAGTAGAGGATGCGCATGCCCGTGCGGGTCTGCTCGCTGCGATTTGCGCCCGCTCCGTGATAGATGCTACCGGAGTAGATCAGGCAGGAACCCCGCACCATCTCCGCGGCCTGCGTGTCCTCTTCGCGGAAACTCTCGCTCAGGTTGTCGGCAAAGTGATTGCTGCGCGGAATGATGCGAGTGCCGCCATTACGCGCTGTGAAGTCCGTCACCGCCCAGAGCGCATTGCAGAGCACCTCGTAGCCCGCCGGAAACGTGAAAAGATCCAACCCCTGTTGATCGCGGTGGATCGGCTGGCCTTTCTCGCCCGGATCGAGGGCCATGATCTGGGTCAGGTGGAGCTGGATCGTGGTGGGGATATGCACCACGCGGCGCGCGACGCCGAGGATCGCGGGATGGACGATCAGCTCGCGCGCCGTTGCCGAGCGCGCGACGAGCCCGCCGACACGACGCGTACGGAGCCCGCCCGCATCGCAGGAGCCAAAGGGCACGCGGGCAAGCCAAGGATCGACCTCGCACTGAAGCCGATCCATCACATCCGCGGAAACAAGTTGATCGATGATCGCGGCGCCGTCTTCCTTGATTGCCGCAGCGACGGCCTCCTGCGAGTCGGTGGGTTTGAAACGTCGGATCATACGGTGCTCCCCGAAAAGCCTCTGCCATACACCCCGTCGCCGGACAACGGACGCATCATCACGCATCGCCTCACCAGTAAGTGGGCTGGTAGTCCTTGAAGAACTGGCCCCACGCGTGCTCGCCGCTGGCGAGGCCGGCAAAAATAGGGTCGACAATGCGGGCCGCGCCATCCACCACGTCGAGCGGCGGCGAGAAGCGGTGCATGTCGATCTTATGCTGCGCGAGATGGGCGGGGTCTTCATCGGTGATCCAGCCGGTATCGACAGAATTCATGTGGATGCCGTCTCGCACATACTCCTGCGCCGAGGTGCGCGTCAGCATGTTGAGCGCGGCCTTGGCCATGTTGGTGTGCGGGTGCTTGGCGGTCTTGTTGCGGTTGAACTGCCCCTCCATCGCGCTTACCTGCACGATGTGCTTGTCACGGCTCGGTGTCCGCAGCATCAAGGGCTTCAGACGGCCCGACAGCACGAAGGGCCCCACCGCATTCACCAGCAGCACCTCCAGCAGTTCACGCGTAGGCACTTCGTCCAGGCTGAGGCGCCAGGAGTTGTGGTCGCGCATATCGACCTGCTGCAGGTCCGCGTCGAGCAGGCCGCGCGGAAAGAGCTCGACCAGCGCGCTACCCGGATCGGCCAGTGCCTGCGGATCATCGGGCGCGATCTGCGAGAGTTGCGCCGGCGCCACCAGGCCCGCGCTACCCGAGCAGCGCCGCAGCGCTTCGTAGTCTGCTACCAGCGCGGCCTCGGCGGCCGGCAGTAGCGCGTGCCCCGCCTCCTCCGCGGCGATCATGTGCGCGTAGAACTCGGGCGGACGCCGCACCGTCTGGCAGGCGTTTTGGATCAGGAAATCGAGGTGCGTGAGCGTATCGCCCATGTGGCGGGCAAAGGCCTCGACCGAGGGGGTGTGGCGAAGATCGAGTCCGTAAATGCACAACCGCTCGCGCCAGTTCGCGAAGTCCGGCTCACGGGCGTAGCGCGCCGCGCAGTCACGCGGAAAACGCGTAGTGACCACGACGCGACAACCGTTGCGCAGCAGCAGGATGGCCGCGTGATAACCGATCTTGACCCGCGCACCGGTGATGATCGCCACCCGACCGCGCAGATCATGTGCGGGCGCACGCTTCCTGAAATTCAGGTCGCCGCAGGCCGGGCAGAGCTGATCGTAGAACCCGTGCAGCGTTGTGTATTCTGCCTTGCAGGTGTAGCAAGTGCGGGCCTTGTGCAGGCTCTCCTGCGTGGAGGCGGCAGCTTGCTCGACCGTCGCCTCATCCACGACCCGCACATCCCTCGACGTCAGCAAGGGCGGCATGGGCGGGGTGAGAAACACGGGCTTCGCGCGCAGCGCGCGAATACCGGTGCCGGCGCGCAGGGCTTCGTCGGCATCGCGCCGTTCGTTCAGGTCACGCTGGCGCATCTGCCGCCGCAGCCGCAACTTGGCCGCAGGATCAGGCATCGCCACCTGCCCTGCCAGCCGCAGCAAACGCGCGCGGTCATCGCTGTCGCAGGCGGCCAGTGCGCCGCGGTCGGCAACGACGACCTCGAGTACGCGCAGCGCCGTGGCGAGTTCGTCTGCGGAGAACGTGGGGGAACTGGGCATTGAGGATCGGGCCTGGAGCAGAGCGAGCAAAGTTGACGGCCTATGGTAACCGCCGTGGATGGACGACAGCAGTGCTGACCCCACGACAGCTTGGCTCCGCACGCGCTCTCATCGAGGCTCACTACGCTGAAATCCAAACAGCGCGGACTAGGCCCTTCGGCAGCTCAGCTCCCCGGACCCGCAGCGCTTCAGGACTGGGCTGCGGGCGCGATCGCCGGCGGCTCTGGATGCCTCGTCTTGGCAGGCTCGATACCCAGTGGCTCCAGATACTTGAGCTTGATGTTGTACAGGGAGCCGTCGTCCCACATACCATTCAAGGCTTGGTCGATGGCAGCAAGCAATTCGTCACTGCCCTTGCGCAGGGCGAAGGCTGATTGCATCGGCTGAATCATCGCCTGTTCGAAGACCCCGACAGCCGCTGGCTTGCGGATCGCGTCGCGTTGCCGGGTGAAAAAGCCCAGCTCCGCGTCTGGCTGCCCGTTGCGCAGCATGTCGTCCAGCTCGCTTGATGTGCTGTCCACGGGCAAAATCATCGCCGACGGGACGCGCTCGCGCACGAGGCTCGCAGCGTAGGTTCCCTTGAACACGGCGACCCGCTTGCCGGCCAGGCTGTCGAGCGACGCGAACGGTCCACTGCCCTTGCGCCACATGGCACCAACACCACCGCGCGTGTAGTAAGGCACCGTCATCGAATACAGCCGCTAGCGCTCAGGCGTGATCCAGTAAGGGAGACCTTCGTATCGCAGAGGCATCGCGGAGAGCACGGAGCAAAAGCACAGAGCACGGAGAGGTCAGGTCTTCCATCTTTCATGCCGTCCTTCAATCACTTGGCGTGTTGAAAACCCGACGCCTCACTTCCGAGCTGCCGGTCATTCGCCGACCATGAGCATCCGAATCTGGTTATAGTTCAGGCACCCGTGGATGCGAACTGGGCACTAAAATGAAAAATCCCTCGTCCCCCATGGGGATGTCTGCGGAGCCATGCCCAACCACGCAGTGGGGTTTTCGCAGACTCCGCATGCAGAGACTCACCAGCAGGGGTAGCAGTACCTACGGCGGTGCGCTGTTGCTCGGCGGGAACGGGGTTCGCTGCATAACGCGCCTTTTTCTGCTGCTAGCGATCTTTGCCGCCGCACCCAGAACAACCGTCGCTGCAGACTGGGATGGTGAGTGGGAGCTGAGTTCGCACGACGGCGGTGGGCGGCTTGTTCTCAGACAACAGGGCGAGTTGGTGACCGGCACCTACGCGCCGCAGAACGGTCGCATTGAGGCGCATGTAAAGGGCTCTCGCATCGAGGGGCGATGGTTCGAAGGCGAGCAATCGGGAACTCTTCTGTTGGCTATAAGCCACGACCGCGGAACGTTCACCGGGCGGCAGGATGGGTCAATCTGGTGGACAGGCAGGCGAAGCACCACGCAAAGTTCGACACCATCCATCAACCTCCAAACGCCTCGCTCAGCTTTCTTGACATTCATCGCGGCGGCCAACCGTGCCCGAGGTGGTCAGCTGGAAGCCTGGGCGGATGCAGCGGCCGCAGCGGGCTTCGCCAACTCAGACCAGCCGACGTCGCCCGCGGAATCGTTGCGACGGGTACAACGCTATTTCGATGTCATCGATCTCACGCTCGTGCGGGAGGGGGCTTTTCCGACAGACCAGGGAACAACACCGGTCTCGGTGCAGTTAGAGCAATTGCGTTCAGGGCTGACACTGCCGGTAACGCTGCAGCGCAATGGCACAGGCGAATGGCACCTCGTGATCCCGACCGAGGGCGACGTAGCGAGCGCACGCAAGTCGCTGCTTGCAATCCATGGTGCCGCGCCCCCTACCCCACAAGCGTTTCGCCACCTGCAGAATCCGCGAGACACCATGCGCGCCTTTCTCGAAGGCATGGATGATTGGAAAGGCGATGGACGCTCGCTGACTTTGTCCACGCTGGATTTGACTGCACTGCCGGCTTTTCTCAGGCAATCCGATGGTGCGCTGGTAGCCCAATACCTGCGCCGGACCCTACAGACGATCGGGATGGCCGGCTTACAGACCATTCCCAATGACGGAATGAATCGCGACCCCTATGTCCACTTCGTCCACGGACTCGGCTCTATAGTCATCGCGCCGACTAGTCCCGCTCCGGATTCGCCCTGGATGTTTACGCGCGAAACCCTTGACGAGATTCCAGACCTGTATTTCGCCACGGCCAACCTACCGGCAGCAAAACTGGCTCCTTATGGCGCGATTCCCCCCAGCACGTATTTCAATTTGCGGCAATACGTTGCCGAGAATGCACCCTCGTTGCTCGGCAGAGTGCGGCGGCTGGAGTATTGGCAGATGCTCGCGCTGTTGTTCGTGATCCCGTCAGCATTGTTCCTGGGCCGCACTATCGCGAATTTCATTGGTGGACTCGTGCAATCGGTACACGGGGCTGCACCCGGGCGGCCACGCTTGTTCATCTGGGCTTTGACGATCCTTTTCAGTGCGGCAATTATCCAATTTGCGCCTCCCTTACTCGGACTGCCCGAGCGGCAACGCGCGCACGCCAGCCCCATCATCGGCAGTCTGATCCTGCTGTCTGCCGGAGTCGCAGCGTGGCATCTCTGCTCCATCCTGGGCAGATTTCTTAGCCGACGCGCGCAGCTGACTTCAGGCGAAATCGATGACATCCTGGTGAACTTTTTCCTGACAGCCGTGCGTGCCGTTATTGCCTTCAGCACCGCCATCAGCATTGCACATTTGCTGTCCATTCCGACGCAGAACATCCTCGCTGCCCTGGGCATTGGGGGGTTTGCCTTCGCGATCGCGGCACGCGATACGCTCTCGAACGTTTTCGGGGCCGGGATTCTCGTGACTGATCGTCCCTTCCGCAGCGGCGATTGGATCAATGCCGGATTCGTGGAAGGCTCGGTTGAGGCCGTGGGTATTCGTTCGACGCGTATCCGCACGGCGCACGACAGTGTCTCCATCGTTCCTAACGGCAAGCTTGCCGATGCCACGATCAACAATCTCGGGACACGACGTCACCGCGTCATCAAGATGAATATCCTCGTCACCGACGGCGCTACATCACAAAAATTGCAGGCCTACATCGACTCACTTGAACAGCGAGTTGCAGGCAGTGCCGCGTTTGTCTCTGAACTTACGGAAATCGGCATTGCCGATATAGGCAAGGATGGCGTCACTCTCGCGTTCACGGGCCACCTCAATGTCAGCACCGACCGGGATGAATCCGTGGCAAGACATGCCCTTCTGGTTGATCTGATGAACCTCGCTCAAGAGCACCGAATCAGGCTGGGTTACGGAATGGACAATTCGAAATTCACACCATGAACCCATGAGACTTCGCAGGTTTTTCGGCATCAGTCTTGATGGCATTAGTTCCAAAGACACACTCGCGCTTTTCATGCAGCTTTATCGGATCCAGGCAGCCCCGTCAGGAGCAGCGCCCGCTCTCACCATTCCAGCAGGCTAGAAACCTCAGAGTTCTCAAGCCCCGATATGGGGGTACCGGTACCTAACACCGCTGCCGTCGAACCTATGACTCAAGTCCGTGAAAAATGCTGATTTAGCGTAACAGAACCTACACCTAGAATTGAGATAATTGTGGGGCTTAGCGAACATACCTCCCCTCTACTACTCGAGAACCATACTCCGTGAGCCCGGAACCGAAATCGTTGTTTCATCGTTTGATCGTCTTGGTGTCCGCAATCGGCGGCACCCTGCTCCTGGCTGCACCTATCGCAATGGCCGATAAAAGAGACGAGCCGCGCAGTACAGAGCCGGAGTTCTTTGTCACCCCGAGCACCGGCACCAGAACTGATGCTCCCAAAAGAAATCTGCAGTTCCTATGTCTCTCAGCGATACCTCTGGCGCCCGCCGACATCAATTTCACCGCGTCAACAACGCCGTGGGTTCAAGGCAAGAGAGTGATTGTGTCGAAAATGGCATATGTTGAAGGGGAAGTGGATTGGAACAATGTTCCGAATGCGCACCCTGAGTTCCGGACCTGGGTTCAAGATGGCCAGCGCCACTTCAAGGGCAATGGAATCCCGAACCACCCAACCGGCGTGTTTCCGGTGCAGGCTGGCACGGCCGCGTACTCGTACTATGCGGCGGCTCCTGCGGAGGGGTACTCGAGCGCTGCAGAGATTCCGATCAAACCCTGGGACCTCGACATTACTGTCCCCGCAAATCCAGTGTATTCAGAGACCCCATATTGTATTTCTGAACTGATGACCGGTGTGGTGACGCAAACCGGCGCCGCCTGGCACGCTCAAATTGCCTATGCAGGCGTCTGGGTAGACCCCATCGCTGCCCTGCCCGTCGATAAGTGCTGGGGGCATCCTTACAACGAGGAGTATCACTACCATGGCTACTCGTGGAAGTGCTTTCCCCGCCAAGGGGACGTCAAAAAGCATTCGCCACTATTTGGTTATGCCATGGACGGTTTTGGCGTGTACGGCCCACGCGGAGTCGATGGCAAGGTGGTGCGCAATGAAGACCTGGACGAATGCCACGGCCACTTTGGGCGCATCAAGTGGGACGGTGAGTGGCAAACCATGTACCACTACCATCTGAACAACAAATTTCCCTACGGGCCTGGCTGTTACCGCGGCAAGCCCTCAAGCAGGGCGGATAATGTCAAGCATTCCCATGGATTCCCGACATGGCCACCGGTGGACTCAGCGGCATCAACCGACATCTCCGGGAACGAGCTGAACTAGCCCACAGCGGTTCGCGCCGCAGGGTTGCAACAAAGCGCTGCTCTTTTTAGCGCCGCGCTCCACACTGGGGGATCACGCTGAGGAGCAATTCTGACGTTTGTGGCGTCAACCAGTCATTTGTTCTACGTTACGATCAGCGCGATCAGTCGGGTCAGGGATTCCGTTTTTTGAGGTATCGCTCGGTCACTTGAACCGTTTGACATGTCAGCAGCGCGCCGTGTTACTGTCTCGGCGCATGACGGTTCTAAAACGGGTAAAAGGGCCGCAGCTAAAATAAGCCTTGAAAACAGTCAAATAAAAAACTGACAGGAGCCCATCGTGAAGAAATCTAATTCTGTAGCGCCATATATATTCGAAGCGCTGGGTGTTTTCCTACTTTGCACACTCCTGACTTCGAATGCACAGAGTGTAAGCAATGTTCCACCGAATACTGATCCTGCGCCTTCGAAACCCCCGAATATCTTGCTCGTCGTAATGGACGACGTTGGCATTGATCAGATGAAAGTCTTCGGTTATGGCGGCGAAAATCCACCCCAAACGCCAAATATTGACGCTGTCGCCCTCGCCGGCGTTCGCTTTCGTAATACTTGGTCGCAACCAACATGCAGCCCTACTCGGGCCAGCATTTTTGACGGTCATTATCCGATCAGAACAAACATGCTAACGGCCATCGCCTCTACAAGTGATCTAGCTAACTCTGCCGTCTCACCGCATGAATATACAACGCCAAAAATGTTGCGGAGAAAAAATTATACTAGTGCCCTCTTTGGAAAAATGCATCTATCAGGTTCACAGCTCAACCCGGCTCTCAATCCTTTCGGAAATAAGGTGATGCGAAAATTGGGCTGGAACCACTTTGAAGGCTTTCTCGATGGAGATCCCTATCCTATTGACACAACTGCAGGAGGTGTTGGCTCAACCGGAACGTACGGCTGCGGCTTTGTCCCCAGTAAAGCCGACAACGCTACAGTTGGTGCAGACACAGGCGCCTGCTATACCCATCAAGGGGCAACCTGTGCCGTGCTATCAACTCAAACCGAAGCCAGCCCGGGCCGTACCTGCCTGGAAAAAGGCGGTATCTTTGATCCTGAAAAAACCTGCAAATCAAAGGCAGAACTGCCCTCCTATATCAATTTCAACACCCAGAATGCGTATTACACGGGTGACTGGGTAATCAATCGTGAGGATGGCAGCACAACTATACTGGCGCCAGAAGATGCTCGCGGTCGCGGTTATAGAACAATACAGGAAGCCAATCGAGCGATAGGCTGGATTAATCAGCAGTCGAACGAGAGGCCCTGGATGGCCAGTATCGGTTTTTCTGCAATGCATGCTCCCATTCAACCATCTCCAGTTGCGCTAGTGCCAGAAGGTTCTCCCTCAACTAGCGCTTCTAAATGCACTACTTCTGCTGAGAACGAAGAACTTGCCACTCAAATGCTGGAGGCCATGGATCACGAGTTTGGCCGATTATTAGTAGAGACGGGGCTGGCGAATTTTAATAGTGATGGCTCGTTGAATTACCATCCTGAGAATTCCAACACTGTCGTGGTGATCCTGGGTGATAACGGCACGTGGACAACCAGCGTTAGGGAGCCGTTTGACCCTGCACGTGCAAAAGGAACGCCTTATCAGACTGGTGTCTGGGTACCTCTAGTTATCGCCGGCCCCAGGGTTCAAAATCCAGGCCGTGAAGTTTCTCACATGACAAATACCGTCGACTTGTATCGTTTTTTCGGCGAAGCCGCAGGAATTAATGTAAGCAAGGTCGTTCCCGACTCACACACGCTAGATTCAAAACGGTTAATGCCTTACCTCCTTGATCCAAGCCATGGACCCATCCGCAAGACTAACTATACGGTCGTAGGAAACAATCTCCGTTCTGTTACGACCCCGCAGTACCCCTGCGTGGTTCCCACTATGAACGCATGTACCATGGTTCTTCCCACGCAAGGAGCCTGTGAGTCGCAAAGCGGTCAATGGTATGGCCCGAATGGTGTTGTTGGCGCCACTGGTTATACCTCTTGCTGTCAAGTGAATGACTATATGGCTTCACAAGGCCAGCCTGAAGTCATTAACAATTTGAGCCAAAGAGCTATCCGGGATGACAAATACAAAATAGTTCAGAACGAAATAGAAAACTGCAGTGGTGGCGAGAGTCAAAAAGTAAATGAGTTTTATGAAATAGATGAGGCTCTGCCAACGCCAAAATTGGATCGCGCTGAAGACGATCTCCTTAGCCTGACCGAGCCACTCACTACCCAACAGAGTCAGCATTACAATGCGCTGTTGAAAAAACTTGGAGCACTCGAAAGTAGTTTTAATGAGTGCCCCGGCGACGGCAATTTAGATAAAATAGTAAACGAAAAAGATATTACTGAATGGGCAAAGTTCAGTGCAACAACTGGAAAAACCACCCCGAATGGTGGCGGTCAGTCCAGTTGGTATGATTTTAACCATGACGGCTTAACTGATACTGATGACAAAGCAATTATTGAATCCAATATGGGTGCGATCTGCCAATGATTTCCCAGCGAGCATGACCCACATCCAGCTCTGGCGGCTCGGAAACCTGTGGTAGTGGTAATGTCGAAAAGGCGATACTCAGGCGGTGCCCGCGATCCCATGAGACATGGCAGATCGGGCCATTTCTCTCACATGTGTTCGGGCAACTTCTAGGGCTTCAGGTCGTTATCGGCGGACGCAAAAGCAGATGATAGAGCAATCAAAACCTGAGGGCGCGGCGCCTGCCGGGGTTGACTTCGGATCGTCTCCCCAGTCCGGTGTGGCAGTCGTGTTCGGCGCCGGCGGCGGTATCGGAGCGGCATTGGTCGAAGCGATCCGGGCCACCTCAAAATTTGAGCATGTAGTGGCGCTCAGTCGCAGCACGTCTCCACCGATCGACCTGCTGGACGAGACCAGTCTGGAACGCGCCGCAGCGTTTGCAGCCGACTTGGGTGAGCTTCGCCTTGTAATCGATGCGACGGGGTTTCTGCACGATGATCGCCAAGCGCCAGAGAAGAGCTGGCGGCAAATCGACGCGGTTAAGCTCACGCGGTCCTTCGCGCTTAATGCGATCGGTCCGGCGCTGATCATGAAGCATGTGTTGCCGCGATTGCCGCGATCGGGGAAAGCCGTCTTTGCGACGCTGTCTGCGAGGGTCGGAAGCATCGGCGATAACAGGCTCGGTGGCTGGTATGCATACCGCGCTTCCAAAGCCGCTCTCAATCAACTTGTTCGGACAGCAGCTATCGAATTGGCCCGCCGGTCTCCTGATGCACTTTGCATCGCCTTGCATCCCGGCACCGTCGCCACGGCTCTATCGGCTCCGTTCGCGGCGACCGGGTTGGAGGTTCATTCTCCGGCCGCCGCGGCACTACATCTTCTCGCCGTCGTCGATCAGCTCACAGCGAACGCCAGCGGCGAGTTCTTCGACTGGCGTGGCCAGCGGGTACCTTGGTGATCCCTTAGCTGGCACGCGTCACAAAGCTGATTTGCCGACTGCTCCCAAGCCGTGACGGGTTACCGCAGCTTGTTACCGGCGGTCCCTGCGCAGCTTGAGCAGCCAGGAGCTCTGGCTTCTCTCGGCGTCGTAGAATATCGCTACGGTGAAGAAAAACATCAGAATCAATGCAATATGTGCAGCCAGGCTTATCCCGAAATAGAAAATGCTGCCGAGATACACGGCGAAGGCGCCGCTCCACATAAATGCCAAGATCGTCATGATGAACATCCTGCTGGTGGGATCAGGAATGTGTCGTAGCGGGTTTTTAGTGGAGTCAAAAATGTACTGATAGGCTTCGTAAATTCGGAGTCCGAGTTCTTTCATAAAATTCCTCCACTTAGTTTGATTTTACTGTCAACAAAAAGCCGCACGTCCGCTCGGCCTGATTGGATTGGTGCAAACTTGCTTCCGTTTCGCTCCATCAAAGCGTGATACGGGGTAATTGGTGGAGAGGGTGGGATTCGAACCCACGGTAGGCTTTCACCTACGCTTGATTTCGAGTCAAGTCGATTCAACCGCTCTCGCACCTCTCCGGAGAAGGCAGGTTGTCGCGAGCGGTCAGCGCGGCAACCGGAACACACATCAATCGAAGCTGAGGCCCAGTCTGCGACCCACCACTTCGTAGGACTCCACCACGTTGCCGAGGCTCTGGCGGAAGCGGTCCTTGTCGAGCTTTTCGCGGGTTTCGACGTCCCAGAGTCGGCAACCGTCTGGTGTGAACTCGTCACCGAGCAGCACTTGCCCATCGCAGGTCCCGAACTCCAGTTTGTAGTCTACCAACAGCATCCCGTGGTCCAGAAACAGCTTTTTCAGGACATCGTTCACCTTGAAAGTGAGCTCCCGCGCCGTATTCACATCCTCCAGCCGCGCCCACTTGAAGGCGGCGATGTGGTACTCGTTGATCATCGGATCGCCGAGGGCATCGTCCTTGTAAAACAGCTCGAAGGTCGGCGGCTCGAGATCGATGCCTTCCGTCACGCCAAGGCGGCGGCAGATGCTGCCGGCGGCGATGTTCCGCACCACGCATTCCACGGGGATCATGCTCAAGCGCCGCACCAGCGAATCGCGGTCGTCGATGCGTTTCACGAAGTGGGTCGGGATGCCCGCGGCGGCGAGCGTCTCCATGATGAAGGCGTTGAAGATATTGTTGACGCGACCCTTGCGCTCGAGCTGCTCGACTTTCTTGCCGTCGAAGGCCGAGGTGTCATCGCGGAAGTGCATGATCACGTAGCCCGGGTCATCCGTGGCGTACATCGACTTTGCCTTGCCTTTCACCAACAGATCGCGCTTTTCCATGGTCCTTTCCGTGATACAAAAAAAGGTCTACGCGGCTCAGAGGATTTCGAGCCACCCGAAGCCCGCTGACTGATCGGCAACCTGCAGGCCGCGCTCGTGTCCGAGCACCGCCGCCAGCGCCTCCCGGGCCATGCGGGGAGCGTTATTCTGTTCGCTCAGGTGGGCCGCGACAAGATGCTGCAGCACCCCCTGCTCCACGCTGGCCAGGAAGCCCGCGGCCTGTGCATTGCTGAGATGCCCGAGGTTGCCACCCACGCGGCGCTTCAGGGGGTAGGGGTAAGGCCCCTGCTCCAGCATCTGCTCGTCATGGTTGCACTCCAGCACCAGGGCATCACAGGCGGCAAAACGGTCACGCACCAGCTTCGAGACATGCCCCAGATCGGTCAGCACGCCGAGCGTCTTGCCAGCATGCGCGAACAGGAACTGGCAGGGCTCGCGGGCATCGTGGGGAACGGTGACGGGCAGCACGTCGATATCGCCTATGCGCAGCGTGCGCTCTGACTCGAGCACACCGAAGGGCTGCTGGTCGAGGCGCGAGGCCTTGGCGGTGCCTGCCGTGGCGTACACGGCTATACCAAAGCGCCGGGCCACTGCCGCCACACCGCCCACGTGATCAGAGTGCTCGTGCGTGACTACGATGGCATCGATGTCTCTGGGGTCCATGGCCCGGCTGGCGATACGGCGCTCGAACTCTCGCGGCCCGAAGCCGCAGTCGAGCATCAGGCAGGCGTTGCCGGTGCGCACCAGCAGCGCGTTGCCCGCGCTGCCACTTCCCAGCGAACAGAACTCCACGTCCGGCTCAGGCGAGGTTGGCCTTGATCACCCCGAGCAGGAATTCGTTCTCGCCGTCCTCGAAGGGTGTACCGTCCTCGCGGCGTACCTCGATGGTCGCGCCCCCGGGTGCCTCGCGCATCTGCAGGCGGTAAGCCCGGCCCACCGCAGGATTGTCGTCGTCTTCATCGTCATCGCCCCACCAGCTGAAGAGCCGCTTGAAAAAGCCCTTGCCGCTGCTCTTGGGCTCTTCCTTGCTGATCTCCACCTCGCCCTCGCCCGCCTCAGCGTCATCTTTCTTCTGGGACGGCTCGTAGTTCACGTAGTAGATGCCGGCGCTGCGATCCAGATCCTGCACCGTGAATCCGGCCCGCGGCAGCGAGCGGCCCAGTGATGCCCAGGCGCGCTCGAAGGGCAGTCGCAGGTCGATCATGGGGGTCTGGTCGGCACCGCGGATGATGTAGACCTTGTTGGCCGTACTGATTCCCTGCGCCAGCAGACTAACCGAGGCCTGCTCCGTGGTGTTTGCCAGGTAGCCGGCGAGCTCCTTGACCATCCAGCTCTCGCGCTCGGCGCTCATGGAGGTGTCCTTGAACTCGGGCGGCTTGTCATCGGCGCCGGGCATATGGGCGTAGGAAATCTGCGTGATATAGATCTCGGTGCTGTTGCGCTGCACGCCCTGGTCAACGCGGTAGCGGTACTTCTCGCGGCGGTTATCGGAGCCCTTGAGTTGCAGCCAGCTGGTTTCCATCACCCCGTTGGCAGCCTCCTCGCGATCAAGCCCGATCTGGTTGGAGACGAGGAAAGCACGCAGACGCGGCCAGATCTCGCCCGGGGCGCCGTCGAGCAGGATCCACTGCTGCTCGCCAAGCTTCTGGATGCGCACCACACCCTGCTCGGGATCCGCCACCAGCGGCGCCGGTCGGGGCACCTCGAACTCCTTGCCGAGCAGCGCGTCGGTGCGCTCCACGGGGATCGGGTAGAGCGGCTCGACGGCCTGCGGCTTCTTGCCCTCGGGCGGCTGCATGGCCGGGATGGAGGTGGCTTTGCGGTAGTCGTCCCCGCGGTCACGGAAGTAACCCTTCTCGCCCACGAGCCAGCCGCAGCCAGACATGGAGAGGGTCGAGGCGATCAGCAACAGCGGCAGAAAACGCATTCGTGTCATTCCTTCAAGCCTCGCAGGCGGCGAGGAGTCCGAGGTCGGCCAGCGCCCGACGCAGGCGCGGCTGGTGTGTGGCAGAGAGCGGCGTGAGCGGCAGGCGGATGCCCACTTCCATCAGGCCCATTTCGGCAAGAGCCCATTTTGCCGGAATGGGGTTCGATTCGAGGAACAGCACACGGTGCAATTCGGCAAGTTCCGCATCGAGGCTGCGGGCAAGCGCCCCCTGCCCCGCCAGCGCGGCACGGCACACAGCAGCGAGACGCGCCGGCACGATATTGGCCGTGACCGAAATGGTGCCCTGCCCCCCCGCCAGCATGAACTCCGCGGCGGTGGCGTCATCGCCGGAATACAGGGCAAAACCCTGTGGCACGCGGGCGATCAGCTCGCGGGCCCGGTCGAGATTGCCGGTAGCGTCCTTGAGGCCGACGATACCCGGCACCTCGGCCAGGCGGCAGACGGTATCGGGCAGCAGGTCACAGGCGGTGCGCGAGGGCACGTTGTAGAGGAACTGCGGCAGATCCACGGCCTCGGCAAGCGCTCGGTAGTGCAGGTAGAGGCCTGCCTGCGTGGGCTTGTTGTAGTAGGGGGTGACGAGCAGTGCGGCGTCGGCGCCAAGGCGTTTGGCGGCGGCGGTGAGCTCGATGGCCTCGCGCGTGGAATTGGCGCCGGTGCCGGCGATGACCGGAATGCGCCCGGCCGCAGCCGCCACGGTGCGGCGGACGATCTCGCAGTGCTCGTCGACACTCACGGTGGAGGACTCGCCGGTGGTGCCCACCGAGACGATACCGCGCGTGCCTTCTGCCACGTGCCAGTGGACAAGACGGTCCAGGGAATCCCAGTCGATCGAGCCCGATGGGTGCATCGGGGTCGCGAGCGCAACAACACTGCCCGAGACCATCGGAACACTCCGGGGCGTAAAGAGGCGAAGGATACGTTCGGCTCCCCGCAAGCTCAAGCGAGCGGCCTCATGCGGCTCAGTTGTACCCGGGAACGGCGGCCTCAAAGGAGTCCCCTGCACTCACGCTGAATGCGGGCCGGTAGAGCGGTTTGCCCATGCGGAGTTCGGTCTGCCCGCGCGGCGCCTTGCGGCGCTCTGGCCGGGCCGTGAGCGGCGGTTTGGCCCCTGGAATGGCCGTGATGAACTTCGTCATGCCTACCTCCGCGTACCCCGCTCTGGCGGCCGGGTCTGACTGCAAAAGATAGGAGGCTCCCGGTGCCCACGCCGCGCGCATCTCCAAAATTACCGTGAATGCGCGCGACCATCACCAGCGCCAATCTCAGGCAAGCGCCTCGCGCAGATGCCGCGAAGCCAACCGGAGCGCGTGGCCGCCATCTTCTAGAGGCACGGCGAGCGTGACAAAGCCGTGGATCATCCCGTCATAGCGGCGCAGCTCGGTGACGACACCAGCAGCGGCAAGCGCTGCGGCGTAGCGCTCACCCTCGTCGCGCAGCGGGTCGTACTCGGCCGTGATCACGAGCGTCGGCGGCAAACCCGAAAGATCCGGCGCCCGCAGCGGCGAGGCGTAGGGCTCATCACCCCGGGCCGCATCCTGCAGATAGTGTGACCAGAACCAGCGCATGGCCTCGGCCGAGAGGAAGTAGCCGTCAGCGTTTTCCGCGAATGACGGCGTGTCGCAACGGGAATCCGTGACCGGATAAATAAGACATTGATGCCGCAGCGCCGGACCACCCAGATCCCGGGCCCGCAGCGCCGTAACCGCTGCCAGATTGCCGCCGGCGCTGTCACCGGCCACCGCCACTCTGGCCGGATCCGCTCCCAGGCTTTCGGCGTTGGCCACGGCCCAGACGAGCGCCGCGTAGCAGTCGTCGGCCGCTGCCGGGTACGGGTTCTCGGGTGCCAGCCGGTAGTCCACCGACACCACAACCGCTTCAGCTTCACGGCAGAATCCGCGGGCGAGTTCATCGTGCGTATCCAGGCTGCAGAGCACGAAGCCGCCACCGTGAAAGAACACCACCAGCGGGCGGGGCCCCGAGGCCTCCGGCCAATAGATCCGCACCGTGAGATCGCCGGCCGGCCCGGGAATAGCGCGGTCTTCCACCCGAGCCACTGGTGTCGGCTGCTCCGGCGGCGGCGCCATCGGCCCCTGCCGGAGCAGGCCGATCTGCTCCACCGGCACGTGGGGGATGGCCGCCATATTGGCGTTCAATGCGTCAAGAATCGGGATCACCTGCGGGTGCAGCGGCATGAGTGGGTCCTTTAGTGGAACAGCGGTGAGGGGCGGCAGCTCTCAGCGGTGCAGGTTGTACTCGCTGGTGGGGATCACGTCGATGCAGTCGAAATCGATGAAGCGCACGCAGCTCTCGATCATGGCCTTGAGGTTGGCCTCGCGCTTGGCATCATCTCCCACGGCGTCGTAGAAGGCATTCTGGCTGCTCATGGCCGCCGCGGGGAAGTTCTCCTCGATGATCGCGTCGTAGCGCGGCGCGGCGTAGGTCACGGCCCGGATGACCACATTCTGCCGATAACCAAAGGTCGCCTGGGTGTCTATCGCCACCTGCGTGTGGCTCCCCTGCCAGATCCGGATCCATTCCTCGGCGGGCAGACGCGGCGGGCGCTGGAGGAATACCACCTGGCACATCCCCTCCACCCGGCTGCCGTCGCCCGGGGCGCGCTCGGCATGACGGATGGGCTCGGATTCACACACTAGGTAGCCGTTATAGCGGGAGACATGGGGTGCGATAAGCGCCTCGTAGCGCTGATGCCACACCGCCGTGTCCACCCAGAGACTCAACAGGGCGTCGCAGGTGGGATTCGTGTTGGCCTGCCTGAGCGGTGCTGCGGCCGCCACGTCCTCGTCAACCACGCTGAGCCGCACCTGATGCGCGCCGGCCCGCAGCAGTTCCGTGGACACCTCGAGCAGGCGCTCGCGAAGCGCCGAGGGGCTCTCGCCGGGGTGGCTCCAGAGGGGGTAGATCAGTTTTTCCATGACGGCTCTCCGGGGGCTGGATCGGGGCGGCGTCCATGATGCCAGCGGGCGCGAGCCGGGCACACCCCTCCCCCTCTGGAGCGCGGGCTCGTAGACCATCTTTTCGAAGCCACCTTCAAAGCGGGAAAATTCACAAGCAACAATGGTTTAGCCTTCTATACTGAAGCTATCTGTAATGGAAGGAGCCCTCCGTGGTTGCTCAAGTCCGCACGCTTTACCCCGCTGTCAGCGCGGAGCCTTCAGGCTCGCCCCGGATTTACGAGGGCGGGGACCTGATTCTCGGCTACCTGGAACAGCTCGGGGTGGAGTACGTCTTTGGTATCCCGGGTGGGGCCATAGAGCCGCTGTACAACGCGCTTGCCCGCAGCCAGCGCCGCGGCTCGGTGCGGGCCGTGGTGGCCCGCCACGAAACGGGTGCCGCCTTCATGGCCGAGGGCTATGCCCGCAACACCGGCCGCCTTGGGGTCTGCTGCAGCACCACCGGCCCCGGAGCCACCAATCTGATCACCGGCGTGGCCTCAGCCTACGAGAACCAGATCCCCATGCTGGTCATCACCCCACAGACTTCGCTCAGCCACTTCGGTCGCAAGGCCTTCCAGGAATCCAGCGACACCGCGGTGAACACCGTGGGCATGTTCCAGCACTGCACCCACTACAACACCCTGGTGAGCCATATCGATCAGCTTGAGCACAAGCTGACCTCGGCCATCATGACGGCCTTCAACGCGAGCGGCCCGGCGCATGTCAGCGTACCGCTAGATGTGATGCGTTCGGTGGTGTCCAGCGCGGGCCCCGCCTACAACCTCATCTCGCTGCTCGCGCGCCCGGCGTGGAAGGACGAAAGCGCGCTGGCCACCATGGTCGAGCTGCTGCTCGCGGCGAAGAAACCGGTGTTCGTGCTGGGCGGCGGCTGCCAGGATGCGGCAGGGCTCATACTGCGTGCCGCCATGATGGTCGGCGCCCGCGTGGTCACCACGCCTGACGGCAAGGGACTGATCAGCCCCTTCCACCCCACCTACGACGGTGTGGTCTCCTTTGCTGGCCATGTCAGCGCCGAGCGCACCCTGCGGGACCCCGAGGTCGATCTGATGATCACCATCGGCAACCTGTTGAGCGAGTGGAGCAGCAACAACTGGGACAGCGATGGCCTGCTGAACAGCCAGCTGGTTCACGTGGACTCCAACGAAGGCAACCTCACCCGCTCGCCGATGGCGCGCCTGCACGTGCGCGGGGCGATCGACACCATCTTCGAGAGCGTGATCGTCGAACTCGGCAAGGCCGGGCGCCACCTTGGCAGCATCGAGCGCCAGGACACGGATGAGCACGTGAGCAGCGGGCAATCACTGCTGCCCTTCGAGGTGACGGACTTCGCCAAATGCCTCGATGCCTCCAGCCCCGTCAAGCCGCAGTGGCTCATGACCAAGCTGACGCAGCTGTTCCCGCCCAGCACCCGCTACCTCGCCGATGCCGGCAACAGCTTTGCGTGGAGCACGCACTACCTGCACCCCTTCGACCGCCGCCTGCTCGATCGCCGCCACCGCGAACGCGGCGAGCGCGGCGAGCGCGACCGGCGCAGTAACTGCGGCGGGCTCTTCCAGGCAGGCTTCGAGTTCGCCCCCATGGGCTGGGCGATAGGCAATGCCGTGGGCACGGCGCTCGCGCGTCCGGGCGACCCGGTGGTGTGCATCACCGGCGACGGCAGCATGTTGATGAGCGGCCAGGAAATCACCGTTGCCCAACAGCTCGGCCTGCCGGTGGTGTTCATCGTGCTGAACGACGCCAGGCTCGGCATGGTGGCGCACGGCCAGATCCTGGGCGGCGGGGAGCGGATCGGCGCGGAGCTGCCGCAGGTCGATTTCCGCCGCATGGCCGAGGCCATGGGGATCCGCGGCTACCTTATCCAGACCCCACAGGACCTCCTGAACCTCAACATCCCCGCAATCTGCATGCAGAAGAGCCCCACCCTTCTGGATATCCGCATCGATGCCAGCGAGGTACCTCCGATCGGGCGGCGGATCCAGGCACTGCAGGCCATGTGAGTACCGCATGAACAAGCGCTTCATCCCTGCACTGTTGGCGGCTGCCGTGGCCGCCTCTTCGCACTGTCTCGCGGCGTCGTCCGAGGAGGACCTTGCAGCGTCCTTCGGAGATGAAGAGTTCCTCAGTATCGCAACGGGACAAAAACAGCTGATCGCCAAGGCACCTGCCGTGGCCTCTGTCATAACCGCCGAGGACATCGCCGCGCTGGGTGCTACCACGCTGGAGGAGATCCTCGAAACCGTACCCGGGGTGCATGTCTCGCTCTCCAGCACCTATCTCTCGCCCGTGGTCTCGGTACGCGGCATTTACACCGACAAAAACCCCCAGGTCCTGATGCTGGTGAACGGCGTGCCGATCACCCAGCTGCATTTTGGCGATCGCGGCGGACGCTCATTCCCCGTGCGCGACATCGCACGCGTGGAGGTGATCCGCGGCCCGGGCTCGGCAATCTACGGCGCCGACGCGCTCGCGGGCGTGATCAACGTGATCACCAAAAGCGCGGCACAGATTGGCGGCACCGAAGCGGGCGTGCGCGGCGGCTCCTTCGATACCACTGAAGGCTGGCTCCTGCACGGCACGCGCTGGGGCGAGGTGGATGTGAGCTTCTCCGCCCAGGCGTCGAGCACCGATGGCGACAACTCACGACGCGTCAGCAGCGATGCGCAATCGGTCTTCGACGCGGTGCTGGCGCCTCTTGGCATTCAGCCCGCCTCGCTCGCGCCCGGCGCACTCGCCACACGCAACCCCGAATCGATGGACGTACGACTGGACCTCAAGTACCACGACTTCCAGTTGCGCGCCTGGAACTGGCGTCAGGACGACGTTGGCGTCGGACCCGGACTCGCGCTGGCGCTGGATCCTTCGGGCAGCGCAGAAGGCGACAACTATCTCTTCGATATCGGCTGGAGCACGAAATCACTCGCGCCCGACACGACGCTCGAACTGCGCGCCTCGTACATGGATATCAACATCAAGACCCGCCAGACGCTATTCCCTGCAGGCACCGTGCTGCCGATCGGCGATGACGGCAACATCAGGATCACCGCCCCGTTCCGTCTGTTCCGTTTCACCGATGGCTACCGTGGCAATCCCGAGTTCTACGAGGAGCACGCCCGCGCCGAGGCCGTACTCACGTGGGACGGGCTCGAAAAGCACAGCCTGCGCTTCGCCACGGGCCTCAGCTCGCAGAAAGAATCCGGCAAGGAGACCAAGAACTTCGGCCCCGGCGCGCTTGATCTCGCGAGCCGCAACTGCGGCCCGGGCATCTGCACGGTGGACGGCACGCTCACCAATGTCAGCGGGACAGCCAACGCCTTCATCGAGGGCCAGGATCGCGACGTGGCCTACGCCTCCCTGCAGGACCAGTGGCAGATCGCCAACGACTGGAACCTGACCACCGGTGTGCGCTTCGACGATTACTCGGATTTCGGCAGCACGGTAAACCCCAGGCTCGCGTTGGTCTGGGACGTCAACACCGATCTCACCGCCAAGCTGCTCTACGGTCGCGCCTTCCGCGCCCCCTCCTTCGCGGAGTTATTCATCGTCAATAACCCCGTAGCGCTCGGAAATCCGGACCTTGATCCGGAGACCGTCAACACCTATGAGCTCGCACTCGACTGGCGACCGGGCTTCGAGTGGCGCCTCGGCCTGAACCTATTCCAGTACGACATCGATGACCTGATCGACTTCGTCGCAATGGGCTCCGGCGCGCAGGTGGCGCAGAACGTGGGCAGGCAGAAAGGGCGCGGCCTCGAGCTCGAAGCCGAGTGGAAGCCGCTGGCATCGCTACGCGTGGTGGCCAACGTGGCTGCGCAGAGTGCCGAAGACAAAAGCATGGGCGAGGACGGCGCCCGGGCCCCGGAGCGCACCGCCTATCTGCGGGCGCACTGGCGTCTGGCGGAGGACTGGTCGGCCACGGGCGAGTTGCGCTGGGTTGCCGACCGCAACCGCGAGCCGCTCGATCCCCGCGACCCGCTCGATGACTACACGCTGGTGAACCTCAACATCGAGCGCAGTCGCATCGCCGGACATCTCGACCTCGCCTTGCGCGTGAAGAATCTCTTCGACGAGAACGCGCGGGAACCGAGCCCCACCGAGGCGGTGCCTGCGGGCTCGCTGATGCCCGATGACTTCCCGCTGGAAGAGCGCAGTGTCCACGTCACGGCGCGACTGCGGTTCTGAGCGGCTGACGGGCGATGGAGCAAAGCCGCGACACCGCTTTTCCCGATCACGTGCGCACGCGCGTGTGGGAGGAGCTACCCGACCCCGACAACGCCTGGCTTGCCACGGGGGTGCGCTGTCACGGCTACGCGCTCGATGAGATGGCGCGCCGGCTGTCTTTTGACGACACCATCTTTCTGCTGCTTCGCGGCGAACTGCCGAACGCCGCGCAACGCCGGCTGATGTCACGATTCCTGGTGAGCTTCTGCAATCCGGGCCCGCGGCACGCGGCTTCGCGGGGCATCATGCACGCCGCGGCATCAGGAACACGCAATGCGGCACTGCCGGCGATCGGCCTTGCCCTGCTGGGCGGCGAACACCTGGGAAGCACCGAGGTGGAAAATGCCGCCGCATTCATCGCCGCGCGCCGCAGCGCAGAGCCTGCCGATCTCGCCGCGCAGCTTGTGGCACTGGAGCCTCCGCTGGCACCGGGAGACCGTCGCATCGCGCCGGGCTTCGGCACGCTCCACGGCAACATCGACAGTTTTTGCCTGAGCCTTGCTGCCCCGCTGTGCGAGCTGGCAAGACCCGAAGGCCCACTCGCCTGGTCCGCGCGCTTTGCGGCGGCGCTGGCAGGCACTGGCTGCGGCTGGCTGCAACCGGGCCTCGCCGCCGCGACCGCGCTGGAGTTGGGCTTCACGCCGCGCGCAGCGGGCCTTCTCTACCAACTGGCGGGCTTGCCGGGGCTGCTCGCGCACGCGCTCGAGACGGCCGGACGCGGCATCACCGCCATGCCCTTCGTAGCCGAGGAACGCTACGAGTACCTCGATGCGGGTCCGGGTGCCCGCGCATGAACGACACCACGTTCTGGGACCAGCGCCGCAACCGCATTCGCACCCGCAAGGGTGGCTGGCGCATCGGCGGCGGCATCAGCGTGCACGGATACTCACTGCTCGAGGACCTGGTGGGTCGCCGTAGTTTCTTCGAGGTGCTGTACCTCGAAGTGGCCGGCAAGCTGCCCGATCCACGCCTCGCACGCTGGCTAGAGGCGAGTTTCCTGTGCCTTGCCTTTCCCGACCCGCGTATCTGGTGCAACCAGATCGGGGCGCTGGCGGGCAGCGCGCGCCTCACCCCCACCGTGGGCATCAGCGCTGGCGTGATGGCCAGCGAATCCACGCTCTACGGCCCCGGCAGCACACGCGCGGCGCACGATTTCCTGGTGTCGGCACAGACCGCGCGCCTCGGTGGCATAAGCCTCGAGGCATTCATCGCGAGCCGGACACGCCCCGGCGGGCGCGTGCGCGCACCTGGTTTTACGCGCCCCATCGCCCACGGCGATGATCGCGTGCCGGCACTCGCCAGACTGGCCGCGGAACTCGGCTTCGTGAATGGCACCTACCTCGGGCTCGCGCTGGAGATCGATGCGCTTCTGGCGCCTGCCGGCGACGCAGGCCTGAACATGCTGGGCTATCTGGCCGCCTTCCTGCTCGATCACGGCGACATGCAGATCGAGGACGGGGAATGCCTGTATGCGCTGGCCGTGAACGCGGGTGTACACGCCTGTTACGCAGAAGCGGCCTCCGCGCCCGCCGGAGGTTTCCTGCCCCTGTCCTGCGCCGATGTGCAGTACCGCGGAGCGCCGGCACGCCCGTTGCCCGATGTGTGGCCGCCATGACGCGGCTGGCCCTGATCGCCCTTGCATGCATCCTGAGCCTGTTGCCATGCAGAACCACGCAGGCCGCCGAGACCGGGCCGGTTGCCGTGATCTACCCCACCGTGCGCGAGCCTTACCGGGCGGCGTTCCTCGCCATCGTTGCAGGCATAACGGAGGAACTCGGCGAGCGCGCCGACGTGCAGGAGGTGGCGACCACCGAGAACGCGAACGACATCTCCGCACGCCTCGCCGGACGCGACGCACAGCGCGTGCTGCTGCTTGGCAAGTACGGCCTTGATGTGATGCGCGACCTGAAAACACCCCTCGACCGGGTGGTTGGCGCGGTGCTCGCGCGTCCCGGGGAATTGCCCGACGGCGTGCGCGGCATCTCGATGGTCCCCGCCCCGGCGCGCCTGTTTGCCACACTGCACGAACTGGCGCCCACGGTGACCCGCGTGACGCTGGTGCACGGCGCGGACAACAACGACTGGCTGGTGGAGCTCGGCCAGAGCGCCGCGAAAAGCCAGGGCATCACACTCGAGGCGCTGCGCCGCGACACGCTGCGCGATGGCGCCAATGCCTATCGTGAACGCCTTGCGCAGATGGATCCGGCCACCGAGGCGCTGTGGCTCCCGCAAGGCTCGCCCTTCCTTGCCGAGAGTTCGGTGCTGCAGATGATCCTGCGCACCGCATGGGATCGGAACATCGTAGTTTTCTCGAGCAATATCGCGCATGTTCCGAAGGGCGCGTTGTTCGCGCTCTTTCCCGACAACACGGCGATGGGCAGGGCGCTGGGACGCCTCGCCGCACACCCGCCTGCGGGCGGCAATACGCTGGAGCCGCTCGAGCATTTGCACACGGCCATCAACATCCGCACCGCGAACCACCTGGGCCTTGGCCTGAACGCGGCGGATCAACGATTTGAAATGGTTTTCCCCAGTCGCTAGTGGCAACCGCCGCTGCACGGAGTCACGCACATGCCTCATGAACCAAGCCCGATTCGCTCGCTCAGCCTGCAGCATCTGATAGGACTGAGCTTCACCGCCTGCGTGCTGCTGCTCGCCATCACCTCCAGTCTGGTGATTTCGCAGCAGTCCGGCGAGACGGTGCAGCGTCGCCTGCAGGACGAGGGCATGCAGCTGGTCGGCTCGCTGGCCGCACAGTCCACGCTCGCCCTCCTCTACGGCGACACCGAATCCGCCTCCCAGGCCGCCACGCGATTTCTTGGCTTTCCGGACGTGATTGCGGTCGAACTGCTGAATACCGATGGCAAGAGGATCTACGCGAGCGAAGGCGCAACCGCCCAGGAAAACCCCGCCCGCGCGCCCACCACCGCCACGCTGACCGGCTCCGACGCCGATACCTGGACCTTCGAGGCGCCGGTCTGGTCGGGTGCGGCCGAGGGTGGCTCGCCGTTCGCGGACGCGAGTGGCAGCAGCGCGCGCGAACTGCTCGGCAGCGTGCGACTGGTGATGTCACGCCAGACGCTCTCCAGCATGCGCTCGGAGATCGTGCGTTCGAGCCTAACGGTGGCGGTGCTGCTTTCCGGGCTGATGCTGTTGGTGCTGCTGGCGATCACCTCGCGGCTCACCGTGCCGATACGCCAGCTTGCCGCCATCATGCGGCGGGCCCAGGACGGCTCGCCCGACGAGCGCGCCGCGCTTGCGGGAACCCGCGAGATCGTGGCGATGCAGCGCGCCTTCAACACCATGATGGAGGTGCTGCAGAGCCGCGGCGAGGCGATCGCCGAGGCGCGCGACCGCGCCCTCGAACAGGGCGTGGCGCTCGACCAGGCGCTGCGCAGCGCAATCGAGCTCGCCAAGGCCAAGGACGAATTCGCCAGCACCGTGAGCCACGAGCTACGTACGCCGCTGAACGGCGTCATCGGGATGCTCGACCTCGTCTCCGAGATGGAGCTCGGCAACAAGCAGCACGAGTACGTGCGCACAGCCCGCTCGAGCGCCGACATGCTGCTCAGCCTGATCAACGACATCCTCACCTTCTCCAAGGTCGAGAAAGACAAGGAGGAACTGGAGGTGTCCGCCTTCGATCCGCGCGAGCGGCTGGAGGACCTGCTGGCACTGGTGACACCGCAGGCGCAGGCGAAGGACATCGAGCTCGCCTGCGTGGTCGACGAGAACATCCCCGCCCAGGTGCAGGGCGACATGCACCACTTGGGACAGGTGCTGTGCAACCTGCTCGGCAATGCGATCAAGTTCACCGAACAAGGCAGTGTCGGCCTGGCGGTCAGCCTGGTCGAGGAAGACGGCAAGTGGCTGCGGCTGCGTTTCGAGGTGAGTGACACCGGCATCGGCATCGAGCAGGCGGCGCAGAAGCGCATCTTCGAACCCTTCTCGCAGGCCGACAGCTCCACCACGCGCCGCTTCGGGGGCACGGGGCTGGGCCTCTCGATCTCGCGCGAACTGGTGCGGCTGATGGGTGGTGAGATCGGCGTCGACAGCACGCCCGGCCAAGGCAGCTGCTTTCACTTCGAACTGCGCGTGATACGCGCCGAGGGCGACTCACTCGGCAACCGCTCGAGCTTGCCGCTGGCGCAGGTGGCCTCGGTGCTGCTCTGCGACGACAACCCGCTGGTACGCCGTTCGGTGGCGAGCATGCTGCTCGGCGAGCGCGTGCGCCTCACCGCCACCGGCACGCTCGAGTCAACGCTCGCCGCGCTCGGTCATGCAGCCGGCCAGGAGCGCTTCGACATCGCGATCATCGACGAGGGCATGATCGGCAACGAGGCCCAGCAGATCGCTGCCGCGCTCGCCGCTGGGGCACGTCACGTGGTCCGGCTCGGCGTGCGGCCGCGCCCGGACGGCGTCTGGCTACCGGGGATCCGCATCGCGCAGGCGCTGGCCAAGCCGCTGCGCCGCGGCATGCTGCATGACTGCATCCGGAGCCTGCTCGCCGAGCAGCCTGCCGCGCGCGCCGTAAACCGCTTTCCGGCTCCGTCCTCACGCGAGACATTCTCGGGAAACCGCGTGCTTGTGGTCGAAGACAACCGCGCCAACCAGGAAGTGGCTATCGGCATGCTGGAGCGCCTCGGTTGCGAGGCCGTGCTGGCGGCCGATGGGCTGGAGTGCCTCGAGCGCCTGCGCGAGCAGCGCTTCGACCTCATCCTGATGGACTGCCACATGCCGCGCATGGACGGCTTCGAGGCGACGCGCCGGATCCGCGAGATGAACGCGGCCTTCTCGGCCGTGCCCGTGGTGGCCATGACCGCGAACGTGCAAAAGAGTGCGATGGAACAGTGCCAGTCGGCCGGCATGAACGATTACCTGTCCAAGCCGATCAAGCTCGGTGTCCTGCGCGAAGCGCTCGGGCGCTGGCTTACGCCCGAGGAGGCAGCGCCCGCACCGACGGTATCGCTGCCCCCGCGCAGCAACTCGAACACCGTGGTTGACAAGGCGTTCCTCGACGATCTGCGCCAGCAGATCGGCCCTGCCGCGGACCGGATGGTGGGACTGTTCCTGGAGGATCTGCCCGGCTACATCGACGAACTCCGCGCCGCCGCCGGAACCCACGACATGAGCGGGATCACGCGCGTGGCGCACACCCTGAAGGGCGCGGCCGGCAATGTTGGCGCAAACCGCCTCGCCCAGCGCGCGCTCGCACTCGAGCAGGAGGCCCGCAGCGGCGTGCGCTCGGCCTGCGAGAATCTCGTTTCGTCGCTGGTCTACGAGGCCAACCTCGTGCGGCACGTGCTTGAAGGCAGCAGCACGTCCCGCCCGGCGCCCGGCGATGAATTGAAGGCAGCAGACGCGCGACAGTCGCGGATACTGGTGGTCGATGATGACCGCGCATCGCGCTTCGCGCTGCGCGAGACGCTGTTGGGTGAGGGCTATGAGGTAGCCGAGGCCGCCAATGGCCAGCAGGCAGTGGAAATCTGTCGCCAAACGGCGCCCGATCTGGTGGTGATGGACGGCATGATGCCGGTGATGGACGGATTCACCGCCTGCGCACTGATTCGCGCCATGCCCGGCTGCGCCGGGATACCGCTGCTGCTGGTCACCGGCCTGAACGACGACGGCGCGGTCGACAAGGCCTTCAGCGCCGGCGCCACCGACTACATCGCCAAGCCGATCAACTACTCAGTGCTGCGACGCCGCATCGAGCACCTGCTCGCCGCACGCAGCGCCGAGGCCAGGGTGCACCAACTGGCCTATGTCGATTCGCTCACCGGGCGCCCGAACCGCACCAAGTTCAATGAGCACATGGAGACGCTTCTCGCCGAGGCCGTGCGAAGCGACAAACAGTTCGCGCTGCTCTTCCTCGACCTCGACGACTTCAAGCTGGTGAACGACACGCTGGGCCACGAGGCCGGCGACCTGCTGTTGAAGTACGTCGCAGAGCGCCTCGTCAACTGCGTGCGCAAGGGCGACTTCGTGGGCCGTTTCGGGGGCGACGAGTTCTGCATCGTGCTGGACAGCGTGCGCTCCTACGAAATGATCCGCAACATCGCCGACAAGATCCACGATCACGTGAACCGCCCCTTCGTACTCCTCGGTCGCGAGATGCTGCTCGGCAGTTCGATGGGCATAGCCGTGTATCCCGAGCACGGCAGGGACGCGGGCACGCTGCTGCGCTCGGCCGACATGGCGATGTACCACGCCAAGACGGGGAAAAAATCCTGGGAGTTCTACGAGGCGCGGCTCGAGTCCGAGAGCCTCGCGCGACTCGAGACGGAGAACGAGTTGCGCAACGCCATCGACCGCGAGGAACTGGTGGTCTACTACCAGCCGCAGGAGGACCTGCGCACCGGCGTCGTATCGGGCTACGAGGCCTTGATCCGCTGGCAGCACCCGACCCGCGGACTGGTGCCGCCGGCGGAGTTCATCGAACTCGCCGAGCGCACCGGGCTGATCAGCGAGATCGGCCGCTGGGTGCTCTGCACGGTCTGCACGCAGGTGGCGGACTGGACGGCGCGCGGCTTCGAGACGCCCCGGGTCGCGATCAATCTCTCGGCGCGGCAGCTGTCCAACCCGGGACTGGTCGAGGACTTCCGCGAGGTGATCGCCGATGCCGGCATCGCGCCCGAGTACATCGAGTTCGAAATCACCGAGAGCGCGATCATGGAGCGGCCCGACGAGATGATCGGGATGCTGCGCGATCTGAAAGCGATGGGCACACGGCTCGCGATCGACGATTTCGGTACCGGTTACTCCTCGTTGAGCTACCTGAAGCGCTTCCCGCTCGACTACATCAAGATCGACCGGGCATTCATCTCCGAGGTGATGAGCAACCGTATCGATGCCGACATCGTACGAACGATCATCGCGCTGGCGCAGGCGCTGGAAGTGGAGGTGATCGCCGAGGGCGTGGAAACCACCATGCAACGCCAGCTCCTGAAAGACATGCAGTGCCATTACCTGCAGGGCTACCTGCTCAGCAAGGCCGTGCCGGCAGCGGACATCGAGCGGCTGTTCCTGCGCCGTTCACCCACGGCCCGGCTGGTGCAGTTCCCGCGGGCCTGACGGGAGCTGCAGCGAACCGGGAGAGACGTGAGGCGACTGGCGCCATCGCGCTGGCATACCCGCGGCTACCGGGCGTTGCGCTGCCCCCCCGGGATCAGGCAGGCCCCGTCACGAGAGCCGCGTTGTCGACCAGGATCTCCGCGCCGTTCACGTAGCGCGACTCGTCCGAGACCAGGAACAGCACCACCGCGGCAATGTCCTCTGGCTCGCAGAAGCGATCACTGAAGCCGGTGATGGACTCGATCTCTTCCCGCGTGGCGGAATCCTGCCCGGTGGCAACCTTGACCACCATGGGCGTCTTCACGCCATCGGGATGCACGGAGTTGCAGCGCACGTTGTTCTTGGCCTGACGGCACTGCACCGCCACCGCCTTGGTAAGCGAGCGCACGCCGCCCTTGCTGGCGCAATAGGCGGCAACGTACGGCATGCCGTGCATGGCCGCGATCGAGGAGATGTTCACGATCGATCCGCCCCCTGCGCGCTCAATCGCGGGAAGTGCCGCACGGCAGCCGAGGAACACGCCGTCCAGATTCACCGACATCACGCGGCGCCAGTCGGCGAATGAAGTATCGGTCACGTTGCCGAGCACCATCATCCCGGCGTTATTTACCAGCGCATCGAGCCGCCCGAAGCGTTGCTCGGCGGTAGCCACCACACGGGCCCAGTCGTCCTCGCTGCTCACGTCTTGGCGCAGGAACACCGCCTCGGCGCCCAGTGACCCCAGCAGATCATCCGCGCCCTTGTCAGTGATGTCGGTGAGCACGAGGCGCGCGCCCTCGCGGGCAAAGAGCGCGGCATCCGCGCGGCCGATACCGCCCAGTGCCCCGGTGATGATCACGACCTTGCCGTCTACCCTGCCCATGCAATTCTCCCGCGTGTGTGGCGCCGGGATTAGGCCAGCCATGGCCGGTGCGCGCAATCGCTGCAGTGATCACCCAGCGCTGACCGCTACGCTCTATTTTATGCTCGCCGTGGACTGAGCAGATCAAAGCGGTTAGGGTTCGACCCGCACCAACGATCCACCCTCGAGACTCGCCCGTGACAGGCAAAAGCCACAGCCCGCCTCCCGTCGGGAGCAAGGACACGCCCCCGAGGATCGCGCGCAACTACATCGCCGGGCGCTTCATTGACGCCGGGACACCCTTTCCCAACCTGAGTCCGGTGGATGGCCGCTTGGTGGGCGAAGTGCTGGCCGCAGATGCGTCCATGGTCGATGCGGCCGTGGCGGCAGCCCAGACAGCTCTTGCGGGCGACTGGGGCGCGATGGCGCCAGCGGAGCGCTTGCGCCTGCTGCGCGCTGTGGCCGATGGCATCGAGCAGCGCTTCGACGATTTCGTGGCCGCCGAGATGGCCGACACCGGCAAGTCGCTCACACAGGCCCGCAGTATCGACATTCCTCGTGGGGCCGCCAATTTCCGTGCCTTCGCGGAGCTGGCGCAGGCACGCGCCGGTGAGTGCTTTCACACGCATACCGCAGACGGCCAGCGCGCACTGAACTACACCGTTCACCGGCCGCTCGGCGTGGTGGCGGTGATCGCGCCGTGGAACCTGCCGCTTCTGCTGCTCACCTGGAAGGTCGCACCCGCGCTCGCCACCGGCAACGCGGTGATCGCCAAGCCCTCGGAGGAAACACCCTCCACGGCCACGCTGCTCGCCGAGGTGATCGACCGCGTGGGTTTTCCGCCTGGCGCCTTCAACCTGCTGCACGGGGGCGGGCCGGGGGCTACCGGCGAGTTCCTGTGCACACATCCGGGCATTGCGGGCGTGAGCTTCACGGGCGAATCGCGCACCGGCACCGCCATCATGAAAAGCGCTTCGCCCACGCTGAAGAAACTGTGCTTCGAACTCGGCGGCAAGAACGCGGCGCTGGTCTTCGCGGATGCCGATCTGGAGGCCGCGGCGGCGGGTGTGGCGCGATCCTCGTTCACCAATGGTGGCCAGGTGTGCATGTGCACCGAGCGGGTGTACGTCGAACGCTCCGTGTTCGAGGCTTTCGTGGAGCGCGTGGCAGCGCACGCACGGGCACTGCGGCTCGGCTGGCCCTCGGAGGCAGACACCGATATGGGCCCCATGATCTCCACCGCGCACCGCGACAAGGTGCTGGGGTGTTATGAACAGGCGCGCGCGGACGGCGCCCGCTTTGCGTGCGGCGGCGGCGTGCCGCGCTTCGGTGATGCCCGCGATGACGGCGCTTGGGTGGAGCCAACCGTGATCACAGGGCTAGCCCGGCACGCGCAGGCGCTGCGCGAGGAGATCTTCGGGCCGATTTGCCATATCGCCCCCTTTGACACAGAAGACGAGGCCGTGGCGCTCGCCAACGACAGCGACTTCGGCCTTGCCGGCGTGGTGTGGACGAGCAACCTGTCCCGCGCGCACCGCGTGGCCGAGCGCATCCAGGCCGGCATGGTGTGGGTGAACTGCTGGTACCTGCGCGACCTGCGCACACCATTCGGCGGCGTTAAACTCTCCGGCTTCGGACGCGAGGGCGGCATGCACTCGCTCGATTTCTTTGCGGAACCCTCGACCATATGCATCAAGCTCTGAATACAGCAGACATCGACACGCTCGCCGCTCGCCTCGACGGCGCAGCGCGCGAGGCGCAGGCCGTGGCGCAGCTCTCGGCAGACACCGCGCTCGACCTCGAGGCCGCGTACGCGGTACAAGCCGCCTCGATAGGTCGCCGGCTCGCACGCGGCGAACGGCAGGTTGGCGTGAAGATGGGCTTCACCAGCCGCGCCAAAATGCTGCAGATGGGTGTCTCGGACCTGATCTGGGGGCGGCTCACGGATGCCATGCATCTGGACGCAGGGGCAGAACTGCCCTTCGGGCGCTTCATCCATCCGCGCGCAGAGCCTGAAATCGCCTTTCGCCTTGCGCGCCCACTCGCGGGCAGCGTGAGCCTTGCGCAGGCAATGGCGGCGGTGGATGCCGTCGCGCCCGCAATAGAGATCATCGATTCGCGCTACGCGAATTTCCGCTTCTCGCTCACCGATGTGGTGGCCGACAACTCCTCGTCCTCGGCCTTTGTGACCGGCACGTGGGTTGATCCCTCCCTGCTCGGCAGCAACGAACTCGACATGGCGCTGCTGGTGGACGGGCAGGTGGTCGAAAGTGGCACATCGGCCGCGATCCTCGGCAATCCATGGGAATCATTGATCGAAGCCGCACGTCTGGCTTCCGTCGACGGCTCCGGGCTCGCCGCTGGCTGGATCGTGCTGGCAGGTGCTGCCACGGCGGCACACGCGCTCGCGCCCGGCATGCGGGTGAGCACACGGGCCGGCATGCTGGGCGAGACCGGTTTTATCGTTTCCGGCACGCGGGAGACGCGAGCATGAAACAGAGCGAGGTCGTGAGCGGCAAGGCAAAGCCCCTGGGGCGCTTTCCGCACTTCCGCCGCGCGGGGGATTTCATCTTCGTTTCGGGCACCAGTTCGCGCCGCCCTGACAACAGTTACGTGGGCGTCGAGACAGGACCCGAGGGCACGGTGCAATTGGACATCCGCGCCCAGACCCGTGCCGTGATCGAGAATATCCGGGACATCCTGCAGGCTGCGGGCGCGGACCTCGCCGACGTGGTGGAGATCTCTTCCTTCCTGGTGGATATGCGGGACTTCCCGGGTTACAACGAGACCTATGGAGAATACTTTGACGTCAGCGGCCCCACCCGTACCACCGTGGCGGTACACCAGTTGCCACACCCGCACCTGCTCGTGGAAATGAAAGCAGTTGCTTGGAAACCGCTGCAACCCACCGATGGCGGACATCGCGACTGAAATCCCGCTCACTCATCACCTGTTTACACACCAGAAAAGAGGACGACCCGGCATGATCACCCTCCCCCGCCTCGCAGGCACAGCCCTTGCCCTCGTGCTAGGCGCCACAGCGTCGGCCAGCGAATACACCCGCAGCCAGTGGTGGCCCTCGCGCTGGGGCGCGCAGGACCAACTCGGCGCGCTGAACCTACTCACGCCAGCAAAGGTGTTAGAGGCCACGAAGCTGATCAGCACCGGCACGATCTACGACATGACCTTCGTCTACGAAGAGTCGATGCCGCTCTTCAACCTCACGCCGATGCATCGCAAGTACACGCTGATCGTGCCCGGCGGCCCCACCGCCCCGCCCACTGGCGAGAACAAGCTCTTCTGGAACGAGGACTACATCTCGGGCCACATCACGCAGGACGGCACGCAGTTCGACGCGCTGGCCCATATGGGCACGCAGTTCGGCACGGCCGGCGACACCAACGAGCTGCGCTACTACAACGGCTTCACTCACGCCCAGATCGCCGACGGCCGCGGCTTCAGCAAGCTCGGCGTCGAGCAGGTAACGCCGATCTTCACGCGCGGCATCCTGGTCGACATCGCAGGGCTCAAGGGGCGCATGCTCGAGCGCAGCGAAGAGATCAGCGTGGACGACATCAAGGCCGCACTGAAAAAGCAGGGCATGTCGGAAGCGGACATCACGCCCGGCGATGCGCTCTTCTACCACACGGGCTGGTCTGGCCTGTGGAAGACCGACCCCGCCAAATTCAACAGTGGCACGCCGGGCCTGAGCCCCGCAGCAGGCGACTGGGTGGTGTCCAAGCAGGTGCTGATGGTGGGCACCGACAACTGGGGCGTCGAGGCGATCCCCGGCAAGGACCAGAAACTCTTCGCCCCCAACCACCAGAAATTCTTGGTCGAAAACGGCATCTACATCATGGAAAATCTGGATTTCTCGCGCCTGATCAAGGCGAACGTCCACGCGTTCGCCTTCGTGTTCGGGCCCGTGCCCTTCAAGGGAGCCACCGGCTCGCCGGGCCGCCCCTTCGCAATCCGCTGAACATCCACGCACACACCGGAGAACACTCATGGCCAAAGGAAAGATCGTTGCAGGCTTCCTTGCTCCCCACCCGCCGCACCTGGTGTACGGCGAGAACCCGCCGCAGAACGAGCCGCGCTCCGAATGCGGATGGGAGCAACTGCGCTGGGCCTACGAGCGCGCGCGTGCCGCGCTCGAGGCGCTGAAACCCGATGTGCTGCTGGTGCACTCGCCGCACTGGAACACGCAACTCGGCCACCACTTCCTTGGCGTGCCGGAGCTCTCGGGCAAATCAGTAGACCCGATCTTCCCCAACCTCTTCCGCTACGACTTCAATCTGAAGGTCGACGTGGAACTCGCCGAGGCCTGCGCCGCCGAGGCGCACGCGGGCGGGCTGGTCACGCGCATGATGCGCAACCCCGGTTTCCGCGTGGATTACGGCACGATCACTACGCTGCATATGATCCGCCCGCAGTGGGACATTCCCGTAGTGGGCATCTCGGCAAACAACTCCCCGTATTACCTGGAGCTCGGCGAAGGCCTGGGCGAGATGGACACGCTCGGCAAGGCCACGCGCCGCGCGATTGAAAAGACCGGCCGCCGCGCCGTACTGCTCGCGTCGAACACGCTCTGCCACTGGCACTTCCACCAGGAGCCCCTGGTTCCTGAGGACATGACGCAGGAGCGCCCGCAGAGCTACGAGGGTTACAAGTGGGACATGCGCATGATCGAGTTGATGCGCCGCGGTGAAACCGCCGAGGTATTCCGCCTGTTGCCGCAGTTCATTCAGGAGGCCTTCGCCGAGGTGAAATCCGGTGCCTTCACCTGGATGTACGCGGCCATGGGTTATCCGAACATCCCCGCCGAGTTGCACGGCTACGGCAACGTGATCGGCACCGGCAACGCCGTGATGGAGTGGAACCTCGAGAAGCACCGCAAGGGACTGCGCGTCAACGATCAACCCGTAGCTGCCTGAAGCGCCACCACATACCGAGGTCACGCACCATGCCTGTCGTATCCGCCTTCCTCGTCCACGGCAACCCGCTGCCGTTGCTGCAACCCAAAAATCCGCCGTGGAAGCGGCTGCACGCGGGCTACCGCGCTGCCGCGAAAGCGCTGGCAGACTCCAAACCCGATGTGATCGCCGTGTATTCCACGCAATGGATCGCGGTGCTCGACCAGCTCTGGCAAACGCGCGCGCGCAGCAAGGGCGTGCACGTCGACGAGAACTGGCACGACCAGGGGGATCTGAAGTTCGATATCCGTGCCGATGTGGAACTCACCAACGCGGTGATCCGCGCAACGCCGGCCTTCGGCGTGCGCTCGAAGCCGGTGGACTACGACGGCTTCCCGATCGACACGGGCACCATCGTGGCGAGCCGCTATCTCAACCCGCGCGGGGAACTGCCGCTGGTGATCGCCTCGAACAACGTCTACCACGACGCCGGCACCACGGCGAAGCTCGCGTCTACCGTGGTGCGCTGCGCCGACAAGCTAGGGCGTCGTGTGGCGCTGGTGGCAGTGGGGGGGCTCTCGGGCAGCATCATCCGCGAGGAGATCGACGTGGCCACCGACCATATCGCCTCTGAATCAGACGATGCGTGGAACCGCCGCATGCTGGCGCTGCTCGAATCCGGCAATCGCCGCGCCATCGACAAGGCGCTGCCCGCCTATGCGCAAGAGGCGCGCGTCGACATGGGCTTCAAGCATCTGGCGTGGATCCTGGGCGGGATCGGCAAGCGTTATGCGGGCGCGAAAGTGCACGCCTACGGTCCGACCTACGGCAGCGGCGCCGCCGTGGTGGAGTTCGCCCTCAAGTAGGAGCGGGCCATGCCCGCGACATCCCCCGTTGGAGCGGGCCATGCCCGCGACACTGCACTGGTGCTCTGCTCTTGTCGCGGGCATGGCCCGCTCCTACCTCAACGAACGCTCCGGTCCGTGACCGCGGTACGTTCTCGCAGCTAGAATCACCGGGACCCTCACGAACGCAGCAGAGAGCCCATGACCAAACGCGGCAACGAGAACAGCGCCGACCACGGCATGAGTCACTTCGGTTACCGGCAATCGCTGCAGCGAAGCATCGGCACCTTCGGCAGCTTTGCCGCGGGGGTTAGCTACATCTCGATCCTGACCGGCACCTTCCAGCTCTTCTACTTCGGCTTCGGTACAGCGGGACCGGCGTACCTGTGGTCCTGGCCGCTCGTGCTGATAGGCCAACTCGCGGTGGCGCTGTGCTTCATGGAACTCGCCGCGATGTACCCCATCGCGGGATCCGTCTACAACTGGTCAAAAGTGCTGGGCAGCCGCTTCGTTGGCTGGGCCGCCGGCTGGTTGATGCTCTCCGCATCGATCGTCTCACTCTCCGCCACGGTGCTCGCGCTACAACTCAACTTGCCGCGGCTCTCGAGTGGTTTCCAGGTGATCGGTGACGGCAGCGGGCCCTACGACTACGCGACGAACGCCGTGGTGCTGGGCACGGCACTCATCGTACTGACCACGCTTATCAACGCGCTCGGCGTGCGGCTGATGGCGATGATAAACAGCACGGGCGTGGTGATCGAACTCACCGCGGCCTGCCTGATTGGCGCGGTGCTGCTGATGAACATGGAGCGTGGCCCAGAGGTGTTTTTTTCGAGCAATGGCTACGGCGCCGATACACCCGGCGGTTACATGGGCGCTTTCCTCATCGCGGCGCTCGCGTCCGGCTACGTCATGTACGGCTTCGACACGGCGAGTTCGCTCGGCGAGGAAACCCACGATCCGCGGCATACGGCCCCCAAGGCGATACTCCACGCCGTGCTCGCCTCCTTCGTGATCGGTGGCGCGATCCTCTTCGGTGCCGTGCTTGCGGCGCCGGATCTCTCGGACCCGCGCATCGGCCAGAGCAGCGGCGGCTTGCAGTTCATCGTCGAGCAGGTGATGTGGGGGCCCTTCGGCAAACTGTTCCTCGCGTGCATCGTGGTTGCCGTGTCCGTGTGTTCGCTTGCGGTGCACACCGCCGCGATCCGGTTGAGTTTCGCGATGGCCCGTGACAATGCACTGCCCTTCGGCGAACTGCTCGCGCGGGTGAACCCGAAAACCCAGACACCCATCGTCCCCGCGGTGCTGACCGGCGTCATCGCCGCCGCGATACTGGTGGTGAATGTGGGGCAGCCGAAGATCTTCACGGTGCTCACGTCCATCGCGATCATCATGATCTATCTCGCCTACCTGATGGTCACGGCGCCGATGCTGCGGCGGCGTCTGCGTGGCGACTGGCCGCCGGCAGAACTGAGCGGGCACGGGTATTTCTCGATGGGGCGCTACGGCATGGCCGTGAATATCGTGGCCGTTCTATGGGGTGCGCTGATGGCGATCAACCTCGCCTGGCCGCGCGAGGCCGTGTACGGCACGCCCTGGTACAACACTTGGGGTGCGTTCGTGTACATCGGCGTGATACTTGGTACCGGCCTCGGGTGGTATGCACTGCGTGGGCGCCACTGCATCGGCGTGCTGGCGTCGCATGCGGTGGAGACACCATCGAAAACCCGCTGACCGCGGCAGCGTCCCGGTGGCGTTTCCGCGGCGCCACCCGCCACAGCCCTACGATCAGCCCTGCGCCGGCTCTCCGAGGTAACTGCGCGCACCCGCCAGCAGCAGCCCCTGCACCGTGACCAACAACATGCGTGCGCCGCGGGATGCCTCTGCTCGGGCATCTGCATGGCTGCCTGCAGTGATACCCGCCGCAATGCCTGCAGCGTTGCAGCGGCTGATGACCTCGGTGATCACCGCCTGCACAGCCCGATGCGCAGGGCCTTCGGGATGGCCCATAGCGAGCGAAAGATCTCGCGGACCGATCATGATCGCGTCCAACCCCGGCACTGCGAGCATGGCATCAAGATGCGGCAACAGCGCCGCATCCTCGAACTGCGCGATCACCAGCGTCTCGCGGTTGGCGGCCTCGAGGTAGGCCGGTGCATCGGCGCCGTAGGCCATGTAGCCCGATGCGCGCGAAACACCCACACCGCGTTTGCCAAACGGCGGGTACTTCACCGCATCCACCAGCATGCGCACCTCGGCTGCATCCGTGAGCCCGGGCATCATCACGCCCATCATGCCGGCGTCGAGGTACTGCAACACGAGCTTGGGATCCTTCGGCCCGATGCGCACCAGCGGCGTGATGCCGGCGCACTCGCAGGCGCGCACCACGTTCACGGCCTGCGCGGCATCGATCAGGCCGTGCTCTGCATCAAGAAGGTAGTAATCGAAGCCCGCAATGCCGCAGAGCTCCGCGAGTTGCGGATCGTCGGAGGTCGAGATCACACCGCGGACAGTCTTACCCGCCGCCAGCGCAAGCCGCGTGCGATTTGGCTGGATGAACACGCTCAGGGGTCTCCTGTGCCGATGAACGTCATGCTGACGCCGGGCACCGGCATCTGCCCCGAGGGCTCCCAGCTCGGCCGCGCGCGCATCCCGGACATGAAGCGGCCGATCCGCGGGAACCGCTCCGCAATATCGGTGACGCCGATGAACGGAAACATCTCGATGCGCGGCGCGAGAGTGATGTCGGCCAGCGAGAAATGATCACCCAACAGCCACGGGCGCCCGTCGCCGAGTTGCTCCTCCATCCAGCCAAGCCGCTCCATCAGGATCGCCACGCGGTCAGCCAGCGCGGCATGGTCGGTTCCCCGCGCGAGCAGCGACTGCGCGACGTGCAGCCATGCGGGGTTGACAGTGTTGGCGCCGATACGCGCGGGCAGTTCGTCGGCCGTGATACCGGAAGCCCGCAAACGCGCCCGTGCATAGGTCTCGTAGATCGCATCACGGAAGGGCCTTGCCCATTCCTGTTCGTAGGCGATCCACTCGCGCATGCGCCTGCGCAGGCGTGGGTCCTGCGGCACCAGCCGCAGACCACTGCCGAGCGCGTCGAGATATTCGCAGATGACGGCGGATTCGAAAACAGTCTCCTCACCGTGGCGCAGTGCCGGCACCGTGCCGTTCGGGTTGATACGCAGGAACTCCGGGCGTTTCTGTTCCATGTGCGCGAGATTCAGCCAATGCACATCGGCACGGAGGTTTTTCTCGAGAAGCGTGATGCGTACGCGCCTGCCCGCGGGGCTGTTCAGCGCGTCGTACAGGACCAGCGGTTCGTCAGTCATGGGCTTACTCCAAACCGAGGATTGAGTCTACGTTCGGGACGCGGTTAAGGTATAGCCTTGATGTTCGGCCTGCGCATCACACGACAGATCAGGAGTGCACATGGATATTGGCGTCTTCCTGCCCATCGCAAAGGGCGGTTTCATCGTCTCGAAGAACGTGCCGCCCACCTGGCCCACCTGGGAACTGAACCGCGACGTCACGCTGAAATGCGAGGCCTTCGGTTTCGACTTTGCACTCTCGATGGTGAAGTTCCGCGGCTTCGGCGGCGAGACCGAGTACTGGGACTACTCGCTCGATTCCTTCACGCTCGCGGCAGCGCTTGCGCCCATCACAAGCCGCATCCAGATCATCCCCTCCGTGACGAACCTGGCTCTGCACCCCGCGGTTGCCGCACGCATGGCCGCCACCATCGAGGCCATATGCCCGGGGCGCTTCGGGCTGAATATCGTGTCGGGCTGGTACAAGGACGAGTTTAACCAGATGGGCCTCTGGCCCGGCGACCAGCACTTCGAGACACGCTACGACTACGCCACGGAATACGTGCGCGTGCTGCGCGATCTCTGGAGCACGGGCACCTGCAGCTTCGAGGGCAAGTTTTTCCAGCTCCACGACGCGCGCATCAAGCCGATGCCCTCCACTTTCATACCGCTGGTCTGCGCAGGACAATCCGGGCGCGGGCTCCGTTTCACGGCCGAGTGCGGCGAGAGAAATTTTGTGATCGCGGGCGGCAACGTGAACGACATCGAAGCCGACATCGCCGCTCTCGGGGGCATCACGGCAAACCTGCAGGCAGAGGCTGCGAAGGTGGGCCGCAACGTAGGCACCATCGGGCTCTTCAACATCATCGCCGCCGACACGGACGCCGCCGCGGCCGCGCGCTTCCAGCACATCGTGGATGGCGCGGACGAAGCCGCGATCCGCACGCTGGTCGGGCAGGCCGAGCTAGACAAGAGCGAGGGTATGTCCGAGAGCCTGAAGAAGAAATCCATGTTCATGGGCCTGCCTACGCTGGTGGGCGGCTACGCGACAGTCGCCAATTACCTCGACCGCCTGCATGACGAGGCAAAACTCGAAGCCTGCATGTTCGCGTTCCCGGACTTCGAGCACGACATCGATCTCTTCCAGCAGCACATTCACCCCCGCCTTGCGTCACGCAAGGGACGGATGGGCGGACCGCGCTGAGGAGCGCACATGACGGACTCACTCGGCTGGCGCTGCAAGTTCGGCGTGGTGGCGCCCTCCACCAACACCTCGGTACAGCCCGAATACGATGCCATGCGCCCGCGTGGCGTCACCAACCACTTCTCACGCGCGATCATCCCCGACACGCGCGTCACCGACGACGCCAGCTTCCTCGCGATGTTGCACAACATCCGAGACGCCACCGGCGCGGCTGTGGACGCCGCCATGAGTTGCAGCCCGCAGCACCTGATCCTCGGCATGTCGGCGGAAACCTTCTGGGACGGCGCGGACGGCGCGGACAAGTTGAAAGCCGCGCTGGAAGCGCGGGCCGGCGTAGGAGTGACATTGGGTTCAGAGGCTGTGGAGGCTGCCTTGCGCGCCTATGGCAGCATCCGCCGCATCGCCGTCATCACGCCCTACATGCCAGTGGGTGACCGCAACGTGCACCGCTATTTCACCGAGACGGGATACGAGGTGGTGCGGCTCACGGGTCTGAAATGCGCGAGCCCGATGCTGATCGCGCATGTCTCGCGGCAGGAACTGAGAGACGCGGTCAAGGCCATCGACGGGCCGGACGTGGATGCCATCGTGCAGGTGGGCACCAACCTCGCTTTCGCGGACGTGGCGCCCATGGCGGAGTTCTGGCTGGGCAAACCCGTGATCGCGATCAACACCGCCACCTACTGGCATGCATTGCGCAGGAACGGCATCAAAGACCGCGTCGAGGGATTCGGCGCCCTGATGGAGGAGTACTGAGCCGGACGCGCAGAGACTACTTCCAGTAGCGGATCTCCTGCGTGTACGTGTCATCGTCGTTGTGTATCGTAATCACTTCGCCGCGAATGCCCGCATAAGCTCTCGTGCCGCCGACAATGGCGCGCGCTACGGGCTCTTGCTTCTCAAGGACAGGATGCAACGGAACATAGAACGATATCCCCATCACGACTATTTCGCCGTCGGGTAGATCGAACACAGCGTTGAGCAGGCGATCTTCACGATCGGGATGAGTGCCGTGTCCCAGTTCACCGACCTTCGTCATCGTGCCAAACATCTCGCCATAGGGCTTTCCGTCTTTGAGCATGGGAGATTCGAATACGAACTCGTCCCCAAGGTCGCCATCGACGTTTGTGTTGAGCGAGATCAGCTTCGACCCGTCGGTTGCTTGAGTCAGAATGAGTACTTCTGGACCCGGGGTGCAACCCGTAAGGGCCAGCACAGTGAGCAATCCAGCGACTGTTGCGGCGGCAAAGTTTTTCATGGGCTTCCTTTTTTCGTGGGTATTTCAGGCATGTGCCTAAGTGGCAAGGCGTGGTAACGGGAGGCGGAGCGGTGCGTTGGCCTCGGGAGAGGTTAGCAGGAAATCGTAGCGATGGGGTTTTGGGCGGGCCACGCGTCTCCCACGATTGGATGCGGCGTAGATTACGCCCTAGTTAAAAGACTCGGGCATGAACAGCTCGTGAGGACATTTCCAGCCTAGCGATTTTCTCGGTCTGACGTTGAGGTCGAACGTGATGTCGTCGAGATCGTTCTGCGAGAGGACACGGCTGACCAGTGTCCGGGCACGCCGCGTTCGTCGATCTCCGGCGGCCTCACGTGGATCGAGACCATGCTTGGGATCTGTCCGCGCCGATCTTCGCTCCGGGCACGAGGCTTTCGCGCTCGCCGGGCTTGGCGCAGCAGCCGGATCATCTCGGTGCGCAACTCCTCACGCGGCATTGCGTAGATGGCCGTGTAGATGGCCTCCCGGCTGACGTTCGGATCAGTTTCGCTTGGGTGCATGCGTCGAAAATAGAATAGAGCGGGCTAAGTCGCGGTCTTTCTCTTCAGAAAGCCCCGTACACCCTATTTCCTGAAGTCTGTTCTTCCCGGATAAAAAAACCCCAGTGAGCCAGGCTCACCGGGGCTATAAACCAAACGCCGTCAGCAGAGCTGCCAGCTTACATTTTGGGCATCAAGACCGTATCTATGACATGGATGACGCCATTGGAAGTGGCGATGTCGGCTGTCACGACGGTGGCGTCATTTACCTTTACGCCGCTGGTGGCGTCGATGGCGAGCTCGCTACCTTGGACGGTTTTCACGTTGAGTGTCTTGCCGGAGATATCAGCTGCCATTACCCGGCCAGGAATGACGTGATAGGTAAGGACTGCGGCCAGTTGCGCCTTGTTTTCCGGCTTCAGCAAATTTTCCACGGTGCCCGCAGGCAGCTTGGCGAATGCTTCGTCGGTTGGGGCAAATACCGTGAACGGACCTACTCCCTTGAGCGTGTCCACAAGCCCAGCGGCCTGGACGGCTGTGACGAGTGTGGTGAATGTGCCTGCGGCTGCGGCGGTATCAACGATATCCTTCGTCACCTCGTGGTGTTCCGCGAACGCAGCGGACATCGGGAGCGCCATCATGGCGGCGCAGAACAGTGCGTAAACAGTCTTCATACTTAATGCCTCAGTGGTCTTGCGGGGGATGCTAGGCCTGAGTTGCAAACATAAAGCTTGTCGCAACAGGGCTTTGGCTTTGGTGCCTGGTGTTTAGCCTCTAGGCTTCACCACACACGAACGGATATACGCCAATCGCAAGGTGGCGGATCTTTCAGCCGCTGGTTAGGTTTCTTCAGCGATCACTGCGCCCGGACTCTGTGTCTGCGCAAGGACAGCCGCGCCCTCTCGCCTCATCAGAAAACGTGTCTTGCCAGCCGGGTTTTGCCGGGGGAAGCTCGACGTGCGGATACTGTCTCGGCGTGCCCGGCGCCAAGAACCGCGCGGGCAGCACCTCGTCGGCAAGGAACGTAGCCGTCTCGGCCATGCGCCGGGGGCCACAGCTCGGGCAAAACACGCGGCGCTTGCAGCTAAAGGCAACCAACCGCCCGAAGCGGCAGGACTGATTTGATCAGTCGCGTCTAGCCAAGATCACTCAGCAACTGACGAAACCTGGTTTTCCCCGGCCGTCTCGGCCGCGTTCCATCAAGTTACATCGATTGCGCTGCGGTTGCATGCGGCATGAGAAAAGCCGAAAGGTCAGCGAGGATGGTGGCGAGATCCCCGGGATCGACATCGACCGTTTCGACAAAGGCTATCCATTGCGCGCGCTAAGCGATCATCGGTGGAGATGAAGGCCCGGCTGAGAATCCAGATGTCATGGAAGTCCTTCATACGAGTGCTGTCGCGGCCGAGCGACATGATCGCCTCGAACTTCTCGGCTATCACGGTCTCTCGAGCATAGCCGCGGAGCTGCGGCGGCGGCACGTCTAGCAGAACGGGATAGTCGAGTGTCTCGGGCTCAGGCTCGAGCGCGTCGCCAAAGCCGATGTCTATCCCGTGATCGCGATCAACACCGCCACCTACTGGCATGCATTGCGCAGGAACGGCATCATGGACTGGTTCGAGGGATTCGGTGCCCTGATGGAAGAGTACTGAGCCGGACACGCAGCCATTGCCTTCGGAGAGCCAGATGTCGTCAGTCATCCGCCTTGCCCTTGCTGCCATGCTCCTGCTGTCCGAGCGCTGTCTGGCGGTGGGTCCCGGCGAGGAACCCGCCCAGCCCTCCGAACCGCGCTACGGCATGGAACTGAAGGAAGCCACCATCGCCATGCCCGATGGCGTGCGCCTGGCCGCAGACCTCTATGTGCCGACCGGCGGCAGCGCGGGTCAGAGCTTCCCCGTGCTGCTCGAGTACCTCCCCTACCGCAAGACCGAGGCCCGCGGGCGCAACTGGCCGCTCTACGCGTATTTCGTTGCGCGGGGTTACATCGTGGCGCGGGTCGATATCCGCGGCACCGGAAACAGCGAGGGCACGCTGGTGCCCTACGAGTATTCCGATATCGAGCAACAAGACGGCGAGACGGTGATCGACTGGCTCTCGAAGCAGTCGTGGTCCACCGGCAAGGTGGGGATGTTCGGCATCTCCTGGGGCGGCTTCAATTCCATACAGATGGCAGGCCGCAACCCGCCCGCGCTGAAGGCCTTCATCGCGGTGGACGCCACCGACGATCTCTATCAGGAAGACGTCCACTTCATTGACGGCATCATGCACCTTGATTCCTGGGAGATGAGCCAGGAGCTGGACAATGCTCGCCCTGGCGCACCCGATTACCGGATCGACGACGATAACTTCCGCCAGCGTTTCGACACGCCGCCGTGGATGCTCACCTGGAAGCGCCAGCAGCGCGACGGCGCCTTCTGGGACCGTGCCTCCTGGCGCGACCGCCAATCGAAAATCATCGTGCCCGGGTTCTATATCGGTGGCTGGTACGACGGCTACCGCGATGTCATCCCGCGCGCTCTCGCCCAGGCGGGCGGCCCGGTGAAAGCCATGATCGGGCCGTGGTCGCACGCCTTTCCGAACGAGCCCTATCCCAAGCCGGGCATGGAGTGGCGCTACGAGGCGGTGCGCTGGTTCGACCACTGGTTGAAGGGCATCGACACCGGGATCATGGAAGAGCCGCGCTTTGCCGTGTACGTACGCGACTGGCACCCGCCGGGGCCCTACCTCGAGACCGTACCCGGGCGTTGGCGCTGGGAGGAAGGCTGGCCCATCGACCGCGTGAAAGACCGCGTATTCAGCCTGCGCGACTCGCACACGCTGGGCGCTCCCGAGCGCGAACGCCGCTCGCACATGCTGCGCTACGTGCCGTCCACCGGCATGGAGGCCGGCGGGCCCGTGATGTGGTGGGGTGATGTGGCGCACGACCAGCGCGGCACCGATGCCTTCAGTCTGGTCTACGACTCGGCCCCACTTACCGAGGAGATGGAAATACTCGGCATGCCCCACGCCCAACTGCGGGTAAGCGCCGACGCCCAGCGCGCCAACTGGTTCGTGAAGGTCTCGGATGTCGCGCCCGACGGCACCGTGACGCAGGTGGCAGGTGCAGGTTTCAACGGCACCCATAGAAAATCCGCGCGCGCACCCGAACTCCTGAAATCCGGCGAGGAATTCCCGCTGGAAATCGAGCTGCACTTCACCTCCTGGGTGTTCCCCAAAAACCACCGCATCCGCGTGTCGGTAAACAACGCGCAGTGGCCGATGATGTGGCCCTCACCACACCCGATGACGACCACGCTCAGCATCGGCGGGGTCGATGGCTCACGGATCCTGTTGCCTGTTGTGGCGCCGGCAAAGCGCCCGGCGCCGGACTTCCTCCCGGCCGAGCCGGGCCCGGAGCTCGCCGGTTTCGCCCGTATCGACGATGGCAATCCTTCGGGCTACGGCGAGATCTCGGAGATGCGCCGCAACCCGCAGACCGGTGAGGCGGTAGCCGTGGCCACGAACAAGGGCGCCCAGCGTTACCCCTGGGGCGAGGAGCGTTACGAGGAGCGCATCGAGCACAGCACCTCGGATGCACATCCGGAGAACACGGCCATGATCGGCACCCACCACATGGAGGTTGATCTGCCAGGCCGCAAACTGCGCTGGGAGGCTGAACTCGAGTTCCGCAGCGATCTCGAGGCCTATCACTACGACTACGTGCGCCGCGTGTTCGAGAACGGCAAGCTGCTCCGCGAAAAGCGCTGGACGGAGCGGTTTCCGCGCGATCCCTGAGTGTCGGTGGGGCTGTTTAAGGGGTTTGCGATTGCAGCACCCGCGCTTCGTGACTTGAGCCGGCAGATTGCAGCGCCCGCGCTTCGCGCCTTGAACTCGCAGGGTTGCAGCACCCGCGCGAAGCGCTCGATCGGTTACCGCGCCGATTCCAAGAGTTTCGGGGGACTGAATATTTTCGCGCGCATGGCGCGCTCCTACAGCCGAGAACATCTTTGGGCCGTGATCTCACGGCATTGCCCGCTACCCGCGTAGGAGCGGGCCGTGCCCGCGATCAACTCGATCGGTTGCCGTGCCGATTCCAAGGGATTCGGGGGACTGAATATTTTCGCGCGCATGGCGCGCTCCTACAGCCGGAAAAATATTTTCGCCGTGACCTCACGACATGTCCCCCTACCCGCGTAGGAGCGGGCCGTGCCCGCGATCAACCGCGTTTTCGCCCTCATGCCGCACGCATGAGGCACCAAACGGTTGCGTCGCGATTCCACGGGATTGCCGTGTCCCCGAGGCCACCGAAGCATCAAATGGGGTTGGCAAAAACGTCGTTCGAGCGAGTCGGGAGTGGGGAGCGGATTGCGGCGCGCCTTCATGGCCGGGATCGTCGGGAGCGATCCCGGGCATGCAGGTAGGCGCGGTACATGGATGTACCTAGCGCCGGTAGCAGCAGTCCGCTCCCCGCTCCCGACTTGCGGGCGCTGCTCTCTCGACGACCTTAGGAGCCCGACTTGCTGGTGCTGCCATCTTGATGAAACACCAACCGCGTTCGCGGCTCACGCTGCACCTCAGCGAAACACCTTGATCCACTCCCCGGGTTCGGGCTCGCCACGGGGGTAATAGCCATTGACCAGTCGCAGCATTTCCTCGGGGTAAGGCTTCACCGGACTGGTCGTGGCCAACTTGGCGAAGGTGATGCCCACGGGCGCCTCGATGTAGTGAATCTGGATACCGAGCACGGCATCGCGGTCGGCATTGGTCATGGGACGGAAACTGCGGATGGCGGAGAGGAACATGGTGTCGTAGAACGGCGCGAGTCCCGCATTGGCGGTGCGCCCCTCGAAGATGTAGGCGTAAGAGCCGAAGTACAGCACCGCAACCCGCCGCGCCGGTGCCCCGCCCTGCTGGGGGAATACCCCGGTAAAACCGTCGATGCCCTCGCCGGCTTTCAGTTCCTCCACATCCTGCAGTGGCTTCATACCCAGCATCTGACCGGCGAAGTCCTGTGGCGATAGTTCCGGCACCGCACGCTTCACGCCCATCTGCAGGATCGTGTTGTCGCGGTTGGGGCCTGAGAGCACGGTGCTGGAGCGCTTCATCACCTGCCAGCCCGTCGGGAAGGCCACGGTGAAGCCCATCTTGCCGTTGTAGTAGCGGTTGTCGATCACCGCGGCGGCGCGCGGCTCCTCGGTGAATTTCATGCCGTCGATGGTTTCGCGAAAAACCTCGGCACGGGTTTCGCGGTGCACGCCGTCATCGAGCTTGCCGGCCTCGGCGATCACTTCCTTCAGCCGTTCGTCGTTCTCGGGGTGCGTGGAAAACACGCCGTGATACGTCGTCGCCTGCTTGCCTTCCTTGCGCGCCCGTACGCGCATGAAACTCTCCTGATCCTTCAGTGCGCCCAGAACCTCGACCATGGCTTGCGGGTCGTAGCCGGTCTTGTGCATGTAGCGCGCGCCCACGCGATCGGCCTCGAGTTCCATGTCACGGCCGTAGCCCCGCACCATCGCCGTGCCCGCCATGGACGCCGCGTCCTGCGTCACGCCGCCCACCGCACCGCTACCGGTGCTGATGGCCGCCAGAATCCCCACCACGGCGGAGGCGACACTGCTGCCCTTGCCCATCCAATCCTGCCGGGATGCGTGACGCTCGGTGACGTGCGCAATCTCGTGGGCCATCACGCCGGCGAGCTCGGCCTCGGAATCGAGATAGGCGAGCAGGCCGCGATTGATGTACACGTAGCCGCCCGGCGTGGCAAAGGCGTTGATATCGGGGCTGTCGAGTACCGTGAATGTGTAGGCGATATCGGGGCCGTCGCTGTTGGCCGCGAGAGCCTTGCCAAGGCGGGTCACGTAATCGACAACCTTCGGGTTGTCGTAGCTGCGCATCTTGGCAAGCAGATCCTCGTGCATCTTCTTGCCGATCTCGGCTTCTTTTTTCTCCGACATGGCGGAAGTCGCCGGCGCGAGGGCAAGCAGGCAGGCGCCAAGAAACAACCGGGGCATCATTGCGTGGAGAAGAGCGTTTTCAGTTGCGTGGCAAGGCCGTCACAGGCGGCCGCCTGCACCCGCGCGATCAAGGGGATCGGCACGATCAGTGCGGGCATGTAGGAGGTGCCCGACGCCTCTGCGCTGATCTGCGCGACAATATCCATTTTCTGCAGATCCCAGACACTCGCCTCGTAGGTGGAGGTGTCGTCCCAGGTGCCAAAGCCAATGCAGCCCGCGCCCCCCGGCCCCACCGCGCACGATATGGAGCCCGCCTTGTCCACCGTCTCGGTCTGCCCGTCCACCCACACGATGTAGCGCAGGCTCGATTCGCGCAGCCGCTGTGCAAACAGAGGTTTGTTCCTGAGCGCCTGGAAGCGCTTCAGGCTCATCGGGGCCGTGCGCGGCTCGAACCACGGGTAAAAGGTGTTCATGAACTCGAGTTCGGGCAGCACGCGGGCGCCCGCCCGCTCCACGCCATGCCCCACACAGCGGATAAAGTCGGGCTCGGTTTCATAGTCACTGCTGTGGCGCCTACCTAGGACCACCACCGTGTCCCCGGACTGGACGGTAGCGGTGGTGATGCGCCGCTCATCGATCTTGGTCACGGTGCAGCCTACAATCAGCACTAAGGTGCCGAGCGCAACGCTGCGCAACAAGAAGCGTAATGACATCGGGGGAGGAGCTCCAGGGAACGACCTCGTTCGATCGATCATAAGCCTTCGGTCGCAGGCTCGGCTATGGGGGCAGCACCTGTCAGATCAGCTCACAGCAGCTTTTCTATCGCCGCCGTCAGGTCCTTGTCATCGGGCGAGGTCATGGAGCCGAAATGCGCCACGACCTTGCCATCGCGATCGACTAGATATTTGTTGAAATTCCAGCTCGGGGCCTCGGTTTCGGCGCCGAGTTCCCGGAACAGAGGGTGGGCGTCGCTGCCCTTTACGTGGATCTCCGAATACATGTCGAAGGTGACGCCGTAGTTGACGTAGCAGACCTTGGCGGTCTCCTCCGCGCTCTTCGCTTCCTGCTTGAAGTCATCACTGGGGAAACCTGCAACTACCAAACCGCGCTCCCGGTAAGTGGCGTAGACCTTCTCCAAGCCCTTGAACTGCGGGGTGAAGCCGCAGTGGCTCGCGGTATTGACGATCAGCATCGGCTTGCCCGCATAGCGCTCGCAAAGATTGACCGTCTCAGTCTTGCCGAGGGGGCGCATGTCCTGGTTAAGGTACTCCGGGCAAGCGGCCAAGGCTGCACCACTGGCGGCAACAAGAGACAAGCCAAGCAACGTGCGGCGCATCAGGGCGTCCTCGGAAAGAATTAACTCTCTTATTACGCGGGACAAGCCCGCTGCGGATCAGTGACCGCCACCTGCCATCTGGAACTTGTGGCCCCAGATGCTGGGGAGCGCGCTCACCGTGGGCGTGTAGCCATTCCAGTCCATCTTCAATCCGTCGAAGCCGAATTCGAGGGCAAAGCCTGCTGGCGTCAGCATATAAAACGAAAACATGCGGTCATTGGTGTGGCGACCCATGGTCGAGACCACCGGGATACCCGCGGCCTGCACGCGGTCGAGGCAATAACCCACCTCGTCCGTGCTCTTCACCTCGAGCATCATATGAACGCAACCCGTGAGGTTCTCGCCGGGCTCCTCGTAGAGCGCGAGACTATGGTGCCGCGGGTTGTCGACGTGCATGAAATACAGCCCCTGGCCCGGATCGGCCGGGTCCGGGTTGAAGTGGAAGTGCATGTAGTCGGTGTCGCCGAAGCCGAGCACCTCGCGGTAGAAACGACGGCTGTCCTCCAGGTTCTTCACCGGCACCACGACATGGCCAAAGCCCATGTTGCCGTTGAAACCCGTCTCGAAGGCGGCGATGCCGCAGGGCGAGATGAACTTGGCATAGTCGAGATCCGCACCGTGATAGAGCTCAACCGTGGCACCAGCGGGGTCCGTGAGGCGCGCCACGGCGCGCACGCGACGGGCTCGGGCCTCGGCGATATCGAGCAGCTCGTAGGACACGCCAGCAGCTGTGAGCTCGTCCAGCGCGTCGTCGAATTCGTCCGGGCCAGCCAGTTCCCAACCCGCACAGATCAGGCGGTCGGATTGGCCGGGAATCACCGCGAAACGGAAGGGCCGTTCGTCCATCTTGAGGTAGAGATTGCCGTCTTCCGGCATGGTCGGCGCGATCATCAGGCCGAGGATGGCGGTGCCATACTCGCGCCAGCGCGCGATGTCCGTGGATTCGATGCGCAGATAACCCAGGCTCTTCACGTTCATTGGCTTTGCTTCTCCAGCATGCAGGCAGGCCGGCAAGGTAGCGCGCCGAAGCACCGCTGACAATCAGGCAGACGGCTCGCGGCGCGGGAACCCTGCTACCGATCGCAGGACCGATCCAATTTTTGCTCTGGATTCGCGCCAGGCCCGGGATGCATCCTATCAGGCCCGATGACACCCCGAGCACGAGCATGACCCCCGATCCTTCCGGCATCAAAGCGGAATCCTGGCTGGTCTCGGCCGGCCGTGCCTCCGCGCCCGGCGCACCGCTCAACGTGCCGCTGGTCCCGGCATCGAACTTCATCATCGGCGGCGAGCGCGAGTACTCGCGCGACGACGGCACCCCGACCTGGGAGGCGCTGGAGGACATCGTAGGCGGGCTGGAAACCGGCCGGTCCGTGGCTTTCGCCTCTGGGATGGCAGCGATCGCCGCCGTCTTCGACCAGCTCACGGCCGGCGCCGTGGTGGTGCTGCCCGATGACTGCTACCAAGGGTGTTGCGGAGCTGGCCGCAGCAGGTGCGGAAAAAGGACGCTGGTCCGTGGAGCGGATCGGGGTGGATGACACGCAAGGCTGGATCGGCGCCTGCGCCCGCGCCGATCTGGTCTGGCTCGAATCCCCCTCCAACCCCTTGCTCACCGTCGCGGACCTGCACGCCATTTGCTGGGCGGCTCGCAAACCCGGGTGCATCGTGGCCGTGGACGCCACGCTGGCCACGCCACTTAACCAGCATCCACTCGCTTTCGGTGCCACGGTGTCGCTGCAATCTGCGACCAAATTCATCGGTGGCCACTCGGACCTGCTCGCTGGCGTGGCCTCGACGCGCGACGAGGCGCTGTGGCGGGCCCTGCGGAAGTCCCGTGAATTGACTGGCGCGACACCCGGCACGCTGGAGTCGTTTCTCGCGGTGCGCGGGGCGCGCACGCTGGCCTTGCGGCTGCAGCGGGCGCAGCAGACGGCAATGCTGCCCGCGGAGAGGCTCGAACGACACCCGCAGGTAGCGCTGGTGCGTTATCCGGGCCTTGCCTCACATCCCACGCACGCGGTCGCGCGGCGGGTGCTCGCGGGTTTCGGCACCATCATTTCCTTCGACCTGCACGGTGGCGCCGGGGTTGCCGACAGCGTCTGCCGCAACACCAGGCTCATACGGCATGCGACCAGCCTCGGTGCCGTGGAATCGACGATGGAGCGCGGTGCGGCTATCCCGGGGCAGGAGCACCTGCCACCGTCGCTGCTGCGGCTTAGCGTGGGAATCGAAGACGCGGAAGATCTCTGGAGCGACCTCGACACGGCCCTACGCGCGGCCGCCGTCTGAAGCGCTTTCCAATCGCCGGCAGCACCCGCGGTGCGGGCGGGACCGTTCAGGGCACCGCGCTGCTCCAGTCAATCCAGCCTGCCTGCGCGGTCAGCAGGATCAACCCGCCGAAGCCGATGCGATACCACGCGAACACCGCGTAGGAGTGCGCGGCAATGAAGGCGAGCAACGCACGCACCGTGAGCCGTGCCACCACGAAGGCGGTGAGGAAACCCAGCGCGAAAACCGGAAGATCCGCCGCCACGAAGAGCTCGCGGTATTTCCACCCCGAGTACACCGCGGCGCCTGCCATGGTGGGCATCGCGAGCCAGAACGAGAACTCGGTGGCCGCACGCCGGGAGAGCCCTGCGAGCAGCCCGCCGATGATCGTGGCGGCGGCCCGGGAGGTGCCAGGCACCAGGGCAAGACACTGCGCGCAACCCACGGCAAGCGCATGGGTCCAGCGCAGGCTCTCGATGGTCTCCGCAGTCACTGCGTGCGGACGCCGTTCGGCCCACAGCATCACGAAGCCTCCCACCACCAGCGCCGAGGCCACCGTGAGCGGGTTGAAGAGCCAAGTGTGAATCAGATCAGAGAACAACACGCCAGCCACGGCCGCCGGCAGGAAGGCAAGCAGCAGGCTGGCTGTGAAACGCTGCGCCGCAGGCTCACGCGGCAAACCCAGCAGCAGTGCCACGATCCGCGCACGGTACTCCCACACCACCGCGAGAACGGCGCCAAACTGGATGATGATGTTAAAAGCCTGCGCCCGGGCACCGGCAAAACCCAGCAGGTCCGCGGCGATGATCTGGTGTCCGGTGCTGGAGACTGGCAGGAACTCGGTTAGCCCCTCGACAAGTCCCAGCACCAGGGCTTGGACTGCGGTCCAGATGTCCACGATTGATCACTCCGCGGTGTGTCAGATAACGGGCAGGGATGCATTCACCGCGTGTCTGCGTCCCCGCCCCGATGGGCTGCCGCAAGGCAAGTCTCAGCGCATGAATGCCTGGCCGCCGTCGAGCGGCATGGAGTGACCCGTCAGGTAGCGCGAATCGTCCGTGCAGAGGAACACCACCGCGCGGCCGATGTCTTTTTCGCAGTCGCCCACGTAGCCCAGGGGAATGGTCTTGAAGAATTCGGAGGACTCCTCAGGGCGGGAGGCAATCCAGCCGTCCATGGCCGGCGACATGGCGAGCGGCAGCACGCAGTTCACGCGGATGCCATCGACACCCCACTCGCAGGCCGCCGCACGGGTGAGCGCGCGGATCGCTTCCTTGGCGGCGGCATAGGCGCCGTAGCCGATCGGATCCCAGCGGATCGCCGAGGACGAGCCCATGTTGACGATGCAGCCGCCACCCTTCAGGTGCGGGTGACAGGCACGCATGAAGCGCAGCGTGGCAAGGGGGCCGGAGTCCATGCCCTGCTGGTACGCGTGCTCGGTGATGTCGAGCAGCCGCCCGAGCGGCACGACCTGCGCGTTATTGATGAGGATGTCGACGGTGCCGAAGGCCGCCACCGTGGCCTGCATGCAGCGCTCGATGTCATCGGCCACCATCACGTCGCAGAGCATGGCTTCGGCAATGCCGCCGCGCGCGCGGATCTCGGCGCAGGCATCGAGCAGTTTGCCCTCGGTACGCCCGACCACGGCGATCTTCGCGCCCTCCGCTGCCAGCGCGAGCGCGATACCGCGCCCCACGCCCTGCCCGGCCCCGGTTACCAGCGCCACCTTGCCGTCAAGCTTGCCCATCCGAGAACCTCCATAGCGTGTTTTGAGTTGTTTCCCGCAGGACGTTTACGGGCAGCCGGAGTCTACACGCCGGCGCTCAGGCGAGCGATGCCACGCTCTTCAGGATGAGCCTGACTAAGGCGCTCTGGCGGCTGATGCCCGTCTTGGTAAACACCGAGCGCAGGTGTGCGCGGGCGGTATTGCGACTCATGCCGAGCGCAGCTGCGACCTCGTCGAGGTTCATTCCGTTCGCCAGCCGCAACGCGAGCTGCGCCTCGGTCGGCGTGAAACCGAAGAGCTTGGAGAGCACTGCCACGGGTGCCTCGGACTGCTCCTCGGGGTCGCTGATGAAAACGGCCAGACCCGGGAGTCCCGATGCATCCACAGCCGGGTCCGAGGGCAGCGGCCGCAGGATCAAACCGAGATCCGCGCGTCCCGACGGACGCGTGATCCGCAGCGCCTGCACCACGCCCGGCAGACCCTGGCGCCGCTCGGCGAGAAGCTCGGTGGTGAGGCGTCGCAGTTCAGCGGCCTCGCGTGGGGAGTGGACCCGCAGCGAGACGCCGTCGAGCCAGATACCGTCGTGCTGCGCGAACAACTGCCGGGCAAGCTGGTTGGCGCCCGTGACGGCACCTTTGCCGTCCAGGATCACCGCTCCCACCGCCAGATGCTCCACGGCGCCCGCATACAGCGCCCGCTCGGATTCGACCCGGTGCAGGCGGGTGTGGATGCGCACGGCGCGCTCGATGTGGGGCAACAGCGCAGCGCAAAGACGCTTCTCGGCGTTGCCGAATGCCCGGGCACCGCGCGAGCGCGCGATCCGCAGCCGCGCTTCCATCGCGTCATCGATACGCAAATCCGCTCCAAGACTGTCCCACAGCCCGCCCGGGGCCATGCAGAGACGATAGAGCTCGCTCTGCTCGAATTCCGCGAGCGGTACGATCTCGTGCAGCGCCACGACCTCACCGGGCGGCAAGGCAACGAAAGGATCGGCCATGAAAAAGCCGTCCCGGTAACGCGCGATGCCCTCGCTGGAGCCACCCTGCGTGAGGATCAGGCCAACGCGGTCCGTATCGTAGGGACGCAACACCAATGTGGTGGCCACCGCGCCTAAGACGTCCTTCAGTCGGGCGAGGAAACCCGACCACGGCGAGGCCTCGAGCGGGCCCTCGTAGATGAGGCCCACCAGTTCGCTGAAGCTGTTGTCTATCGCCATGCGTACGACGCTCATTCCGAGTGTGGACTCCCGTGGCCCGCATTGTGCCGTAGTCCCGAGCCTCGGGGCAGCGGCGATGTCGGCGCGCCCGCAGGCACAGGCTGTGACCTCCGAGGCATCACGGAGCCCAGAGGCTCCCGAGAGTCCCTAGCCAATAGCGCGTGCGCGATGCGATGCTGCCACCACCTGAACGAGCGAGAGAGCACCGCGTGTGAACCCCTCCCCCAGCAGCCGCGCGCATGAGCACGGCGGCGATCCCCGCTTCGAGGTCGGCACGCCACTGGACACCGCAGCTCTGGGCCCGACGCACATCGCCATTGCCTTGCTGGCGATGGCCGCGATCGTGCTGGACGGCTTCGACCTGCAGGTGCTGGCGTTTGCGGCACCGGCGCTGATCACCGAATGGGGCATCACGCGCGGCGATCTGGCGCCGATCTTCGCCGCCGGCATGGTGGGTGTGGCAGCAGGTGGGCTGCTGCTCGGCCCCCGCGGTGATGTCTGGGGACGCAAGCCCGCACTGATCGGCAGTGCGCTCGTTTTTGGTGTGGCCACGCTCGCATGCGCCTGGGCGCACTCGGTGCCTCAATTGCTGGTGCTGCGGCTGCTGGCGGGCGTGGGACTGGGCGGGGCGCTGAGCAATGCCACCGCCCTGGTGGTCGAGACCGCCCCGCTGCGCTGGCGCGGCATGCTCACGATGACCACGCTGGTGGGTGTGCCGGTGGGCGGCTTCGCCGGTGGACTGCTGGCCGCGCACCTGATCCCCGCTTACGGCTGGCAATCCGTCTTCATGGTCGGTGGCGTGCTGCCACTCGCTCTTGCCCTCGCGCTGTGGCGGTGGCTGCCCGAGTCCGCCCGCTTCCTGCTGCGCGCCAACCGCAAGCGCGAAGCCATCGCCGCGCTGAACCGCCTGCTGCCGGGCTCGCGCTTCGACGCCGACGATGCGCTGTGGCTGGCAGAGCCGCCCGTGCGCAAGGCCTCCTTCCGCGATCTGCTGGGTGCGGATCTGCGACGCGACACGCTGGGAATCTGGCTTATTTTCCTCGCCAACTTGTTTGGCATGTTCTGCTTCATGAACTGGCTGCCTACGCTGCTGACCGATCTGGGGCATGCACCAGCCACGGCGAACCGGATGCTCGCGACCTTCAACCTGGGCGGCATGGTGGGCAGCCTCGCTACCGCCTGGCTGATCCGCTTTGCCGGGTCGCGCAGCGTACTGGCCGCCGTGGCGGGCGCTGGCGTGTTAGTCGCGATTTTCATGGGGCAGGCCAATCTAGCCGATCACCGCACCGCCCTGCTGCTCTGCGCTGCCGCCGGCGTGTGCCTCAACTCCATGCAGATCGGTGCCTACCTGTTGGCCGGACACATATACCCCACCGATGTGCGCGCAACCGGCGTCGGCAGCGCGGTGGCGGTGGGGCGCATCGGCGCACTGGCAAGTTCCTTTGCCGGCGCGCTGGTAGGTGCGGGTGCTGCGGGCGCCTCGCTGCTGTTCGGCATCGTGGCGGCCTCCATGACGCTGGTGGTCGGCGGCGTGCTGCTGGTGCGCAGCCATGTGCGCGCGCAAGACTGAAAGTCCGGGAGAAGTCGGGATGTCTGCGATTGCACGGATCGCCGCAACGCAGGCGCCTCGGGCGCCGCGCGCTCAGCCCCTGGCGCGCGCCATGTCGAGGGCGACGTCCTCGATCATGTCTTCCTGCCCGCCTACCGTCTTGCGCAGGCCCATCTCGATCAGGATATCGCGCGAGCTCACACCGTATTTTTTCGCGGCTCGCTGGGCGAAGAGCAGGAAGCTCGAATACACGCCCGCATAACCGAGGATCAGCGCGTCGCGATCGATGCGCACGGGCTGATCCATCATCGGCACGACCAGGTCCTCTGCCACGTCCATGATCTTGAACAGATCGACGCCGTGCTCAACACCCATGCGGTTGAGAACCGCGACGAAAACCTCGAGAGGCGTGTTGCCGGCGCCCGCCCCGAGCCCGGCCACCGAGCCGTCGATGCGGTTTGCGCCCGCCTCGATGGCGGCCAACGAGTTGGCGATGCCCATGGCCATGTTGTGGTGGCCGTGGAAACCGAGTTCCGTTGCCGGCTTGAGTTCGCGGCGCAACAGCGCGATACGCGCGGTAACATCCGCGGGCAACATAAAGCCCGCCGAGTCCGTGCAGTAGATGCAGTTGGCGCCAAAACTCTCCATGAGTTTCGCCTGCGCCAGCAGATCTTCGGCGGAGATCATGTGGGCCATCATCAGAAAGCCAACGGTGTCGAGACCCATCTCGCGGCCCATGCCGATGTGCTGCTCGGAGACGTCTGCCTCGGTGCAGTGGGTCGCCACGCGAATGGTGCCGATGCCGCAGTCACGGGCCATTTTCAGGTGATCCACCGTGGCGATGCCCGGCAACAGCAGCGCGGAGACCTTGGCGTTCTTCACCACGCCCACCACCGCCTTCAGGTACTCCTCGTCGGAGTTGCAGGGGAATCCGTAGTTGATCGAGCGCCCACCGAGGCCGTCGCCGTGGGTCACTTCGATCAGCGGCACGCCCGCCTCGTCCAGCGCACGCCCTATCGAGCGCATCTCGTCTAGCGAGATCTGGTGGCGCTTGGGATGCATGCCGTCACGCAGGCACATGTCGTGGAGAATGACTTTTCTGCCCTCAATGCTCATCTGCTTCTCGCCTCGTACTCGTTTGATCTCGATCCTGTTGCATTGATCGCTGCGCGCCACTCGTGCGTCGCGCCGATGGTGCGTCGCGCCGGGTCGAGCGGAGTGCGCCGCTCGCTCCCGGTGATGCACGTCCCTGTGCATCACCTGCGTCCTCGCCGAAACGCTCCCGGCGTTTCGGCTGCGGAATGCCGCTCGCGGCACACTCCGCTCGTCCCGGCGCTCACCAGCCGCCGGTGACAACCACATCCTGGCGCCGCCCACCGAGGCACCGGCGCCGCTGCACCCTGCTCCTACAGCACCAAGCGCCCGCCGGCCATTTCCTCGGCAAACATCTCGGCCGTGCGCAAGGCCGCAGCGGTCATGATGTCGAGGTTGCCGGCATAGCGCGGCAGGAAGTCACCGAGTCCGGCCACCTCCATCCACACAGTGACGCGCTTGCCGTCGAAAACGGGGCCGTTTTTCAGCGTGTAGCCGGGCACGTATTTCTGTACCTCGGCAACCATCTGGTGCACCGAGCGGGTGATCGCCTCCTCGTCGGGGGCATCCTCCGTGAGGCAATGGATGGTGTTGCGCATGATGAGCGGTGGCTCGGCGGGGTTTATCACGATGATCGCCTTACCCTCGGCAGCGCCACCGACCTGCTCCACGGCGCCCGCGGTAGTGCGGGTGAATTCATCGATATTCTTGCGTGTGCCGGGGCCCACGGACTTGGAAGACACGGTAGCGATGATTTCGCCGTAAGCGACCTTCTGCACGCGGCTCACCGCGTAGACCATCGGAATGGTGGCCTGCCCGCCGCAGGTGACCATGTTGACGTTCATCTCGCGCTTGCCGACGTGATCCTTCAGATTGACCGGCGGCACGCAGAAGGGCCCGATGGCAGCGGGCGTGAGATCGATCATCAGCGCGCCCTGGGCTGTGACCTTCGCCGAATTGGCGGCATGCACATACGCCGAGGTGGCATCGAAGCAGATCTGCACCCCGTCGGCTTTCATGGAGGGCACCAGTCCATCAACCCCCTCGGAGGTGGTCTTCAGGCCCATCTCACGGGCGCGGCTCAAACCGGGCGAATCCGGTTCCACGCCCACCATCCATACCGGCTCGATCCACTCGGAGCGCAACGCCTTCATCAGGAGGTCGGTGCCGATGTTGCCAGGCCCGATGATCGCAGCCTTGATCTTCTTGCTCATCTCATGTCCTCACACCCGAAAAAACGACCCGCCCGCCTGCGGCCCACTACCTGTAAGGCACCGCTTTAGCGGTGCAGTCCGTGACGGCATTTAGCGGGCGCCAAGGATACAACGCGAGTCGCCACCGTCATACCCGCAGCGCGCCCAACGTGCGGCAGCCACACGCCCGAAAACGCTAAGGCTCGCGGCAAGCACGGCGCGCATGACGCCGGCACCGATGAACATCGCATCGGTCGTGACGCCATCCCCATGGTTCCCACAACTGAAACCGCGCGGAGCGCTCCGCTCAGACGAAGGAGCAGCTCGCCTCGCCGAAACCCTCGACCACGCAGCGCATCACATCACCCGCCTTCACCGGCTCCAAGGGAACCACCGAGCCCGAGAGAATGATGTCTCCGGCCTTGAAGGGGATGTCGTAGCGGCCAAGCGTGTTGGCCAGCCAGGCCACGGCGGTGAGCGGGTTACCCTGCACGGCCGCACCGCGGCCCTCGCTCAGGGGCTGGCCGTTCTTGAATACCCGCACGTGCAGCGCCGGCAAATCAAAATCGTGCGGATCACGCTCGGCATCACCCAGCACGAACACGCCACAGGAGGCGTTGTCGGCCACCGTGTCCTGGATTCGTATTTTCCAGTCGCGGATGCGCGAATCCACGATCTCGAAGCACGGCATGATGCATTCAGTGGCGGCGAGCACGTCGGCCTCGGTGATGTTCGGGCCGACCAGATCGAACTTGAGGCGGAAGGCGATCTCGGCCTCGGCTCGCGGGGCGATAAGGTTGCCCGCCACCGTGATTACCGCGCCATTGGGGTAGTGCATGCGGTCGGTGAGGAAGCCGAAGTCGGGCTGATGCACGCCCAGCATGTCCTGCACGGGCTTGGAGGTGACGCCGATCTTTTTGCCGATCAGGCGCTCGCCGTCGGCAAGGCGCCGCTCGAGGAAGCGGAGCGAGATGTGGTAGGCGTCGTCGATGGTGATGCCGGGCTCGCGCTCGGTCAGCGGGGCCAGCACGGTCCCGGCGCGAAGCGCCGCGTAGAGCTCATCACCAAGGCGTGAAAAATCTGCTGCGTTCATGTGTTCACCAGGAAGTCGTGGGTCGTGCGGTTGAACATCGCCTCGTGCTCCACCATGACCCAGTGGCCGCAGTTGGAAACCAGCACCAGCCGGATGTCGGGAGTGTTCTTGGCGAGCTTCAAAATGCCCGACTCGGGCATCATGCGTTCGTTCATGCCCCAGAAGCCCAGCACCGGCATCGCCAGTTCGTGCAGGCGCGCGGTGAGTTCAGGCACCCGCATGGTGGCCATCACACGCGCGTTCATCAGCTTCATCACCTCCATGCGCTCGGCGACCAGGCCATCGGTGGCGTACTGCGAGTCATGCATCAGGCAGGTAGCGAAAAGGTCTTTCATGACGGCCGGGGTCACGGCCTGTCCCGACGAGAACACCTGCGCGAGCTTCGCCATGCCGGGCATCTGGAAATACTCTTCCTTGGCGTTCAGCCCACCCGGGGCCATCAGGATCAGCTTCTCCGTCATCGCGGGGTTCTCAAGCGCGAACTGCAGCGCCACCGCACCCCCGAGTGAATTTCCCACCAGCGCACAGCGGCTGACGCCCGCGTGATCAAGGGTTTGGCGGATGCACTGCGAGAAGAACTCGAGGGTGTAGTCGACATCGTCGGGCTTGTCGGAGAAGCCGTAACCGATGTGATCGATCACCAGACACCGGTAGCCGCGCTCGACCAGGTAGGGATAGTTGCTCTTGAAGTTGCTGTAGGCGCTGGCGCCAGGACCACTGCCATGCAGGAAAGCCACGACCGGGCCCTGCCCGACATCGAGGTAGTGCATCCGGTAACCGTTCGGACAATCGGCGAATTTACCCGTGGGCAGGACTGACATACGTGGCTCTCCGGAACGTTCATGGCGCGACGCGGGAGTCGGGTCGCCTTCCAGTGAAAACAAAACATCAAATATAAATCAATAGCTTGTCGCGCAAAGCTCGGGCGAGCGCGCAGGTGCTGTGGTGCGCCCGCTCAGCCTGATGCGCTCACTGGATGACCGCCGAACCAAACTCCGTCGGATCTCCCAGCATCGGCCGGTGCGAGGGCGGCTGACGGCCGCTCTCGTCATGGATCCCGTACTCCGCGGCAAGTTCGGCGCCGATCAGGATGCGCCCGGAGCGCTCCATGCGCCGGGGATCGCGGGCCAGCGCCTCGATCACCCGGCCGGTAAATCCGGGGCTCTCCATGGCCTCGAGCAGGTGCGCATAGTGACGCGCGAGTTCGGGATCCGCGAGGGCACGCTCGGTACGCTCGGTGCGCAGCAAGCCCATCCAGATCGAGACCGCCGCAATGCCATGCGGACGCAACTCGACCGCCATGTCATGGGCCATCTTGTCGACCGCCGCCTTGCCTGCCCCGTAGGCCGGGCCGTGCATGTAGCAGTGCCCGCCGAAGGACGAGGTGTTCACGATAAGCCCGCTCTGCTGTGGCAGCATCAACGGTACCGCATGCCAGCTCGCCACGTAGTGCGAGCGCATGCCCACGTCGAGGATCCGGAGCATGGACAGGGGTTTTTCCCAGAAGCCTCCGGGCTGCACGAGCTCGTCAGGGATGGCGCAGGCGTTGTTCACCAGCACGTCGAGACGGCCCTGCTCGGCCTGCACCCGGGCGAAGAGAGCCTCTACCTGCGCATCGTCAGCGTGGTCGCAAGCCACGGCGACACCCGTGCCGCCCGCCGCATCCACCTCGCGCGCGGTGGCGTGGATGGTGCCAGGGAGATCCGCGTCACCGGGGTTCTGGCTGCGCCCGCTCACATACACGGTGTAGCCACAACTGCCGAGCGCAACGGCGATGCCGCGCCCTGCTCCGCGGCTCGCACCTGTGACTACCGCTACCGGCTTGCGTTGGCTCATGAGAACCCCCTGAATCTGATCGGCGAAGTGTACTCATTCCGGCGGGCTGGTCAGTAGACTGTACGGACTATGCGGCCCCGCGGCGTGGTGCTCGAGCTGCTCGGGGAAGACGCCACGCGATGCCGCGCTGCGGCACGCCCGCCTGTCACTGTGACTGCGCAGAGCGCGGCCGGGGACCTACGGCAGGCGCCACTGCTCGGCAAAGCGGCGGATCAGTTCGGCGTCGTACTTGGCGTCACGGATAAGCGCATCGGCCACGACCGAGCCCGCCACGCGGCCATCCGGGTCGACCACGAAAAAGTGCGGAAACATCGTGAAGTCGGGAAACTGCGCGAGGAATGCACGATTCTTGTTGTCGTCGTTGTAATACACGCGCAGCACCTCGAAACCGCTGTAAAAAACAGCCGCGGATGCGCGGTCGAGATCAAGCTGGCGATCGAGCAGGAAGCACCAGACGCACCAGTCGCCACCGACCATCACCAGCACGCGCCGGTGCTTTTGCAGCGCGGCGGCGCGGGCAAGCAGCAGATCCGCCGCGGGATCGCGCGCCTCGTCGTAGCGGAAGGCGTAGACGGGCAGATCCGGAACCGGCGGCTCGAAGCGGGTTGCCGCAGCCGCCGGGAGAGCGAGCAGCAGAGCGAGCACGGGGATCATCCGGATGAAGGAGAGCACGGTCATGGTGTATCCCTTAGAATCGGGCACGTTTAACTGAAACCACTGCGGAGACAATGCCATGGCGCTGGACATCAACGACCGGCTTGCGATCGAAGACCTGGTCAATCGCTACTGCCACAACGCCGACTACAACCCGCCCGAGAGCATGCGCGACCTGTTCGTGCCCGAGGCGATCTGGGAGGTGCCTGCGATGGATCTTCGCTGCGAGGGTATCGATGCCATCGTGGCGTTCTTCACGCAGAGCCGCGCCGGCGTCGACAGCTTCCGGCATGTTATCAGCAACCTCGTGGTCGAAGGAGACGGCGACCAGGCGACGGCCGCGTGCTATCTGCAAGTGATCAAGGTCGTTGAGGACCCCAAGCAGATCGTCTCCTTCGGCAGGTACCAGGACACCCTGGTGCGCACCGCGCTCGGCTGGCGACTGCAGCATCGCATGATCGCGATGGGCTGAATTACGCCGCTGGCGCAGTACCCGGCTCGCGGGTCTCCAGGATTTCCTCGAGCAGCGTGGTCGCGTAGCAACCGCTCGGCAGGCCGAAGCGGAGTTCGAGGGTGGTGGCGTCGATCCACGCCCACTCGAGCCCGCTCGGCAACAACCTGAGCGCGCGCCGCTCTTGCCGCAGGCCGTTCTCCTCCAGCCCGAGCGCGAGCTCACGGTACCCGGAGACAACATCACGCTCGAGTTCGCCGGCAACACCTGAGACCGGCGACTCGCCGCTGCCCCAGAGCGGTCCACTGGGGTGGATGTCGCCGCTCGCGAGGCGTTGTTGCAAGGTGGCATCACTGCCGTCGTCGCTGAACCACGAACCACTGCCGTCCAGAAGCACGGCCTCGCCGGGCAGCAGCTCGGCCCAATTTCCTTCGGCGGTGCGCCGCGCCAGCACAGCGTTGAAAATCGCCGAACGCGCCGAGGAGAGCAGGATCCCGCGCTCGGCCCGATCACACACGCGCAGCGCCCCACTGAACCACGCCAGCGCCCGCTCGATATTGCCCGCCTCGCGACCGAATCGTTGCACCCCGAAATAGTTCGGCGCTCCATGCGCTCGCAGATCGACGAGACGCTGCTCGAGCAGGGCGGAATCGCCCGCAAACTCGCGCAGGCGCAGCACGAAATCATTGCCACGCAGGCCGCCGGTCTGGAGTTTGCGCTGGCGGCGCAGGGACTCGAGCACTTCCACCGAGGGCGGCAGTGCGGAAAAATCCGGATCGGGCTTGCCCGGCAACTGGATGCTGAACCACTGGGTGGTCACAGCATGACGGTCCTTGCGCCCCGCATAGCCCACCGCGCGGGACTCCACGCCCGCCGTGCGTGCCAGCAGTCGCGCCACGTAGTCGGAGTTCTCGCCGGTCTTGCGCACGCGCAGCCACAGGTGCTCGCCGGCTGGCTCGGGGGCCATCTCGATGCGCTCGTCCACGCGGAAGTCGGCGGGTTCCGAGCGGATCAGTGCGCTCCCCGCCATAAGGCCCGCGCGCGGGGTGCGGGGTGCGATGCTCATGGATACAGCCTCAATGCTCCACGGCCACGACAGTGCGCTACCCGGAGATGTCTCGAAACGGGGCGGATGCTCACCGATCGCGCCGGCGCCTGGCAAGCGCGGCTCAGAATTGTCCGGGCTCGCCGGGCGCAAACAGCATGGCCGGATCGCGGAAGCTCTTGAACTCCAGATGATTGCCGCTCGGGTCGCGCAGAAACATGGTCGCCTGCTCACCCACCGTGCCCTCGAAGCGCACCCGCGGTTCGATCACGAAGGCCACGCCCGCCTCGCGCAGGCGCGCGGCCAGCGCCTCGAAATCGCACCACGCAAGCACCGGGCCGAAATGCAAGGCCGGCACGTAGTCACCGTCGACGGCATTGCGTGCACAGGCGGGGTGGTCGGCCGGGTCGACAAGCTGCGCGACCAGCTGGTGACCCCAGAAATCAAAATCGATCCAGCGTGCCGACTCCCGGCCCGTTGGGCAACCGAGCACGCCGGCATAGAAATCGCGCGAGGCCTCGAGATCCGTGACGGGCAACGCGAGGTGAAACGGCACGAAGCTCACGGGGGCGCATCCAGCCAGGGCAGTGGTGCTTCGAGATCAACGTTGCCGCCGCTCAGGATCAGCCCCGTACGCCGGCCCGCGAAGTAGCCGGGGCGGGCAAGCACCGCCGCCAGCACGGTAGCCGAGGAAGGCTCGATCAGCTGCTTGCAAACTTCCCAGAAGAGCCGCATGGCCGCGACAATATCAGCCTCGGTGACGGTGATGATGTCCTGCACATCGCGCCGGATGATGACGAAATTCAGCTCACCGAGCGAGGTGCGCAAGCCGTCGGCGATGGTGCGCGGATCGGTCTGAAGGAGGCGCTCGCCGGCCACGAACGAACGGGCTGCGTCATCGGCGCCGGTGGGTTCGGCCCCATAGACACGGATGGCGGCGTCTAGCCCGCGCGCAGCAAGCGCACTGCCTGCGAGGAGCCCTCCGCCACCCACCGGCACCACCAGATCATCGAGGCCACCGACCTGCTCGATCAGCTCGAGTGCCGCGGTGCCCTGCCCGGCAATGACGCGGGCATCATCGTAGGGCGGCACTGCGTTGGCGCCGGTCGCCGCGAGTACTGCCGCAAGAGCGGCCTCGCGGGCGACGAGCGTGGGTTCGCAATCGATGATCCGCGCGCCGTAACGGGCGATGTTCGCGCGCTTGGCGCGGTTGGCATTGGCCGGCACCACGACGTGGGCCGCAATGCCACGCAGACGCGCGGCCCAGGCGAGCGCCGCGCCGTGGTTGCCCGAGGAATGCGTGGCCACGCCACGCGCGGCCTGCGCATCGCTCAGCCCCAATACGGCATTGACGGCACCACGGGCCTTGAAAGCCCCGGTCTTCTGCAGGTGATCGCACTTGAAAAATAACCGCGCGCCGGAGAGCGCGTCGAGTGTGTGGCTGCGCATCACCGGCGTGGGCGTGAGCACGGGTGCAATCCGAGCAGCCGCCGCGCGCACAGCGGCGAAATCGGGCAGCAGGCGCGCATCGGGCATCAGGGCGTCTCCTCAGGGAACTCGCTTTAGCGCCAACGCATGTCCTGCGGCAGCCAGAAACTCGTTTTCGGCGCGCAGGTCCTCCTCGACCAGTGGATGCTGAGCGAGCCAGTCTGCGGCCACCTCCAGAGTCCAGCCCTTGCGTGCCGGCAGGATGCGGATGGCCGGCAGACGCTGATCAACACGGATGCGGTTGAACAGGCAGGCAAGGCGCAGCACCAGCACCAGCGCCCAGTCGGACCGGAAACGGTAGCTGGTTGCCTCCGGGATCCGCAGCTTGCGCCGGTGGTTCAGGACCAGGAAGCTCAGCATCGTCTGCTCGCGCCGCGAGAACCCCGGCATATCGGCGTTCTCGAGGATGTAGGCGCCGTGTTTGTGGTATCCGCTATGGGATATGGTGAGTCCGAGCTCGTGGAGCTCGGCTGCCGCGCGCAGCGCCTGTTCGGCGAACTCCGGCTCCACCACGAGTTGATCCCGCAGCTGTGGCAACAACTGTCGAGCAAGCCGCTCCACCCGCGTCGACTGCTGGCGATCGATCTGGAACTGCTTGCAGAGATAATCGATAGTCTTGCGACGGGTGTCCTCGTATTGGCCCTGATCGGCCAGCTCATAGAGGACACCTTCTTTCAGCGCGTAATCCGAGACATGCAGCTGCGGGATGCCGAGCTCCAGGAAGGCCGCGTGGAGGATGGCAAGGCCACCCGGGAACACCGGCTGCCGATCACCGCTCAGGCCCACGTCGGCGAGCGCCTCGACCTTACGTCCACCGATCATGTGACGCACCAGCCGCTGGATGCCTTCGAGCGTGATCAGGTGATCGCCGGGCATGAGGGTTTCGATGGCTGCCGCGACGTAACGCACGGTGCCGGAACTGCCCACCGCCTCGTCCCAGCGGCCGGCACCGAAGCCCTCGGCCAGATGCTGGATTTCGGCCCGCGCCAAGGTGAGGGCACGCTCGTAGCGCTCCTCGGTCACGCGGCGATCCGGGAAAAAACGCTCGCTCATCGACACGCAGCCGATGAACAAGCTTTCTATCCGCTTGGCCGAGCGCTTGCCGACGATGAATTCCGTCGAACCACCACCGATATCGATCACCAGGCGACGGACACTCGTGCCAGCGTGGCCCTTCACCACCCCGAGGAAGATCAGACGGCCCTCTTCCTGACCCGAAATGACGTCGATCGGGACGCCGATCACGTGTTCGGCGCGCTCGAGGAAGTCCTTGGCGTTGCGTGCTGCTCGCAGCGTGTTGGTGCCGACCACGCGGAGGTTCTGGCGCGGGACGTTACGCACCTGCTGGGCAAAGACGCCCAGGCTCTCGAGGGCGCGGGTCATCACGTCCTCGGCCAACAGGCCATCGTGCTGCAGGCCCTGGGCGAGGCGCACGGTGTCCTTGCGGCGGTCGACCGTGACCAGCCGCCCCTGGTCCAGCCGTCCCACCAGCAAGTGGAAACTGTTGGACCCGAGGTCGAGCACGGCGCAGACGGAACGGTTTTCCTCGGTCATCTGTGGGGGATTTACCTTGCCCGGGGTGTCGGCGCTGTCATTACACTGTCAGATCGGAAGTCATACTTGCCTGACGAGCCCCGTTGCGCACGCAGGCCGGGTTCATCCGCAGGCGGCAGAGTGTAATCGCTGGACTCCCGTTTTCAATGACACACGGATCATACGGAGTAGCCGATGCCCTCGCGCCGCAAGCCACTGCCGATCTTCGCCAAGGAGCTCAGCTGGCTGTCGTTCAACGCCCGTGTGCTGCAGGAGGCCGAGGATCCCTCGGTGCCGCTGATCGAACGGGTCCGGTTCATGGGGATCTTCTCGAACAACCTGGACGAGTTCTACCGCGTGCGCTACGCCGACGTGCGACGGCTTGCGGTGTTCAGCAAGGGCCGGGAGAAGGCGTCCTGGGAAAAACTCCTCGACGACATCCGCGATGCCTCCGGCGACCTGCAGGCGCGCTTCGACGCCGTCTACCGCAACTGCCTAACCGAACTGCGCGAGAACAACATCTACCTCGTCGATGAGCGCCAGTTGGACCCCCAGCAGCGAGAGTTCGTGACGCGCTACTTCTACAGCCGCGTGCTGCCTGAACTGGCACCGCTGATGATCTCGGACACCACCGCCTCGCCGCAGCTCGAGGATGGCTGGATATACCTCGCCGTGCGGCTGCAACTGCGCGGCGGCAACACGCGCTTCGCGATCGTGAACATCCCCACGGACCGCCTTGAGCGCTTCGTCGTCATTCCCTCCCCTGCATCCCAACCCCAGCGACAGGTGGTCCTGGTGCTGGACAACATCATTCGCGCCTGCCTGCAGGCGGTTTTCCGCGGCACCTGCGATATCCAGACCGCCGAGGCCTACACCATCAAAGTGACGCGAGACGCGGAACTGGAAATGGGCGAGGGCATCACGCAGAGCGTGGTGGACGCGGTCTCCAACAGCCTGAAAAAGCGTAAGCAGGGCGACCCGGTACGGCTGGTCTATGACCGCCGCATGCCCGCGGACCTGCTGGACACGCTGGTGCGGCGGCTGCGGCTGGGGGGCTACGACAATGTGCTGCCCGGGGCCCGCTACCACAACTCCAAGGACTTCATGGATTTCCCCAACCTCGGGCCCAAAACCCTCGAGAGCCGGCCGCTTGCACAACTTCCGGTGCGGCGCATCGAGCGGCGGGGAAACATCCTCGATGCCATCGCCGAGCGCGACATCCTGCTGAACTACCCCTACCACTCCTTCCGCTACGTCGAGCAGATGATCAGCACCGCGGCAATAGACCCGGCCGTGCGCGCCATCGCGATCACGCTCTACCGGGTAGCCAAGAACTCCCACATCGGCCGCTCACTGGTCTGCGCGGCAGCCAACGGCAAGGAAGTCACCGCCATCGTCGAGTTGCGTGCGCGCTTCGACGAGGCCGCAAACCTCAGTTGGGCGCAGCGTCTCGCGGAAGCGGGCGTGAAGGTGATCTTCGGAATACCCGGGCTGAAGGTGCACTCCAAGCTGATCATGGTGAGCCGGCAGGAGGGCTCTGCGATACGCCGCTACGTGCATATCGGCACCGGGAACTTCAACGAAAAGACGGCGCGCATCTACACCGATATCAGCCTCTTCAGCGCCAACCAGGAAGTGGCCGAAGACGTGGCCAACGTGTTCGATTTCATCCACCACACCTACCGCCGCCACAAGTTCCGCCACCTTGCCGTCTCACCATTAAACAACCGCTCGCTCTTCCTGCGGCTGATCCATACCGAGATCGTGAACGCGCGCGCTGGCCGCCCGGCCGAGATTTTCCTGAAATGCAACAACCTGGTCGACGATGACATCATCGCCAGGCTCTACGAAGCGAGCGAAGCCGGTGTCAGGATCCGCGCCATCGTGCGCGGCATGTGCTCCCTGATCGCAGGCGTCGAGGGCTTCAGCACCAATATCGAGGTGATCAGCATCGTCGACCGCTTCCTCGAACACAGCCGGATTTACATCTTCCACAACGGCGGCGAGCCGCGTTACCTGATGTCCTCCGCGGATCTGATGACCCGCAACCTCGACCATCGCGTGGAAGTGACCGCACCCATCTACGACCCCGAGGCGCAACGCACCGTGCAACGCCTGATGGACACGCTCTGGAACGACAACGTGAAGGCACGCATCATCTCGGGTCAGCAGGAAAACGAGTATCGGGTGCGCGGAACCCGCAAGCCATTCAGGTCACAGGACGTGCTGGCGCGACTCTATGCCGAGGACGAGCGTCAACAGGATCAGGATGCCCCGGAAAGCAGCTAGCGGCAAAGGCATGACTGGCCGAGGGTTTCCCTAGCCTTTGCTGCCGCCCATGCAGGCGGGCGACTGGGGCGCCTCACCGGCCACCTCAAGCCACTCCGCGGCGGTGTAAGTGTGCAGGGCCAAGGCGTGCACGCCGCCCTTCAACTCCTCGGCAAGCACGGCATAGACCTGCTGGTGTCGGGCCACCGCCCGCTTGCCCTCAAAAGCGCTGCAGGCGAGCACCACCCGGAAGTGCGTCTCCGAGCCCCGGGGCACGTTGTGGCCGTGGCTCTCGTTCTCGACCTCGAGGTGGGCTGGAGCGAAGGCCTGCTCCAGCTTGCTCTGGATGGTGTCGCGTACGCTCATCGGCGCTGATTCCCGGCTGTTGGAGGACTCTACTGGCACCTTGAGGCCGCATTTCGCTGTCAGCCCAGGCACGCTCGCTCCGATGATAGCCACAACCCACGTCCACGGCGACTACGACTCCCTTCGCGAGCGCGGACTGCTATCTCTGCTGCCAAACCCTGCGCGTCGACGCGCTGCGCCTTCGGCTCGGATGCCGATGGGCTCTGTACCCGGAAACCGTGGGCCTGGCGGCACGCCGAGCCGCGTTAGGCGATGCTCGCGCAGCTCTCAGACTCAGTACATCAGCGAAAAAAGCTTGCGCTGATACTCGGCGGCGAGCGGATCACCTTTACCGAGCGCACGGATGATGTCGAGCAGCGTCTTGCGTGCCTCGCCACCGCGGAATTCGCGGTCGGCCGCCACGATCCCGAACAGCAACTCCAGCGACTCGCGCTGACGCCCGGCCTGACTGAACTGCACCGCGAGCTGGAAACCGAGATCCTTGTCGCCGGGGGCGTTCTCGAGCGCAAGCAGCAGAGACTGGATCTCGGGGGTATCCGAGGCCTGCTGCTTCAATTCGAGATCGGCAAGCAGCCGCTCGTAGTCGGCGTCTTGTTCCACCATGGGAATGGCGCCCAGTACGGCCTGCGCCTCCTCCAGACGTGCGGTCTGGAGGAGGATTTCAACGTAGACCTTGGCGATATCGGGGCGCTTGCCGGATAGTTCCCAGGCGCTACGTGCGGGAGCGGCGGCCGCCACGGCATCGCCACCATCGAGCAGTTCGAGCGCCTCGCCGAGCAGGATGTCCCAGGGTTTGGGCAGGTGCTTCTCGAGCATTGCGCGCACCGCGGCCTCGGGCTGGGCACCGACGAAGCCGTCGACGGGCTGACCATCCTTCATGAGTACGACGGTGGGCAGGCTGCGCACCCCGAACTGGCCGGCGATAGCCTGCTGCTCATCGCAGTTCACCTTGGCGAGCAGCAAGCTGCCCTCGTTCTCGCGGACTACTTTTTCCAGGATCGGCAATAGCGCCTTGCAGGGCGCGCACCAGTCGGCCCAGAAATCCACCAGAACCAGTTGCTTGAAAGAGGCATCGATAATCGCCTGCTGGGCGTTCTCACGGGTGACCTCGATGGACAGCTCGGACATGTCGGGGTTTCCTCGAAAAAATTCCGGCCGCGGGGCGACCGATCAGGGAATCAGTCGATACGGCCGTCTTTGGCCAGCCGCTCGAAATAGTTCTGGACCGCCGCGGCCTTCATATGACCCGCACTGGACAACCCTCCGTGGTTCACGAAGAGGATCTTGCCATCGGCATCGAGCAGCACCACCGAGGGAATACCCTTATCGATGGGGTTGCCGTATTCCTCGACGAGGTCGAGGTTGCGGTGGAACATGCCAACGTCGACATGAACAACCTGGAAGGCATCAGCGAGTACGGGTGCCAGGGTCGCGCTGCGGTAGTGGGCCTCGAGCCCCCGGGAGTCCGAACACCAGTTGGCCCCGAAGGTGAGCAGGATCCGCTTGCGGCCGGGGTTGTCGGCAATGGCGGTCGCAATGGCCCCGCGCGCGTCGGATTTCTCGTCGTAGGGGCGGGGATTGTTGTCTGGCGCGGAGGATGCACAGGCATTCAGGCCCAGCAACAGCAGTGCGGCTGTTATCAGACGTGGGAGCGTAGTGGCAAAAAAGGCGGTGCGCAGACCTGCCGAACTCTCAAACATCGGCATCAAACCCCTGAGAAACGACCTGCGCGGCCCTCGTCAAGCATCCCGTCCGAGAAGTGATGGGTATCGACGTAGTTTTTGTCGAGCCACCAGCTCGAGGGTGTGACATTGCTACGCCGGCGTTCGATGCCGCTGCGTCTTGCATCATGGGCGCGGCCTTGTGCCTCGCGGCGATCCACGCCATTGCGCCTGTCGAGAAAGATCAGCTCCGGGGACGGCGCTTCAGGTTGGATCGCACCGCTGCCCACATCCGCAGCATCAGATCCAGAATTGTTCGTTGACGGCGCGGCGCGATTGCTTCTGCGTTCTTTTAGGGACATGGCAGGCGCTCCTTCACGATTGTTCCCCGGCTTCGGCCGAGTTTAACGGGTTCTAGCGCGCTCGGGCACCCCTTTCTTGTCCTGCGTCACTGCCCACCGGATCCGGAGCGCGCCCTCGCCTCCCGGTTGCGGTATTCGCCCGGGGTCCGACCCGTCCACTTCTTGAAAGAGCGATAGAAGGCGCTGGGATCCGTGAACCCCATCAGGATCGCGACATCGTTGATCGAGAGTTCGGGGCGGCTGAGGTAATCGATGGAGGCGTCCCGCCGGCAGGTGTCCTTCAATTCCTGGAAGGTCGTGCCCTCGCGCTTCAGGCGCCGGCGCAGGGTGGGCGCCGACATGTGCAGCAAATCCGTAATGCGCTCGAAGCCCGGGAAGCCGCGACTGAAGTCATGACCGATCAGGGAGCGCACCTGATCGACGAGGCTCAGAGTGCCCGGGTCGGCCGGCATGATCAGCAACTGATAGGGGGCCGTGCGCAGGAACTCCCGCAGGGAGTCCTCGGTATGCACCAGCGGATAAGAAAGGTACTCGGCGGGAAAGCGCAGCGCCGGCAACAACGCCTCGAACGCGATCGCACATCCGAAGAGCTGGCGGTAACGCTCCGGGGCACCGGCACGCGCCCCGGTCAACTGGACACTCTCGAGCGGCAGTGGATGCCCGATCAGCCAGCCGAAGAAACGGTGCCACATCGACAGGCAGCAGGCCGCCTCCACCGCCGACATGGGCTCGAGGGCCTCGGACTGCGCGGATCGCGCCTCGGGTGAAACGATGATCTCCACGCCCGCGCTGTCGCCCTCGGCGAGCAGTCGCAGCTCGAGTTTGCCGGCAAAGAACACGCGGTGGAACTCCACCACCCGGCGTATGGCGCGCCCCAAGTTCGGGCAACTGAGCAAGCTGAAACACATGATCCGGAAGGCACCCGGATTCATCCCGACGTCGCGTCTCAAGCCAAAGGTCTCGTCCTGCAGGGCCGTCATTACATGCCGGTAGAGCGCGCTGTAGGCGACAATCGGAACCGTCGACTCCTGCCCGGCGTCCTGCAGCAGGGCAGGATCAATGCCGGCATCCTCGCAGGCACGCTGCGCATCCAGCCCACGGTCGGCCAGCATGCGCGCCAGCGAGGCCGCGAACTGTGCGGGCACGCTCTCGTTGGGCGGGCGAGGCTGGGATCGGGTGCTGCGCACGTGGGGTCGGGCCATAGTGAATACCGCCCGATTATCGCTGATCCGGAGCACTACGGGCAGCATTGCGTCCGGCTGGCCTATACTCCTGCCCACACCGCACGAGGCGCGGCCGATGAGCGACTCCCGTTTCGACATCCTCTTTGGCGGCGAACTGCTGCCCGGTTTTGCACCCGAGGTGGTCGGCGAGAATCTCGGCAAGCTCTTCAAGGCGACGCCCGAGACCGTGATTCGCCTGCTGGCCGGCGGTGTTCATGCCCTCAAAAAAGGCGCCGACCTCGAGACCGCCCTGAAGTATCAGGCAGCGATGCAACGGGCCGGAGCCAAGGCCATTCTTCGGGAAGTACCGCCGGCCGCTGCCGTGGCGGCCGGTGCCACCCCCGCGAGCCAGCCTGCGCCAGCGGCTCCCGTGACAGCCACCGCCGCGTCAGGAGTGGCGCTTGGCCTCGCCCCCGGCGGCGGCGAATTGCTGGAGCCCCATGAGCGCAATGCACCCGAACCCGTGCAGGTGGACATCACCGGCATCAAGCTAGCGCCCGTATTTGCGGCACCACCGGGGCCCGCAGGCCCGCCAGCACCAACCGCCCCGGACACCTCGCACATCAGCATCGCGGCGCCCGGCGCGGACCTGCTGGAGGGCCATCAGAGCCCCCCACCGTCACCCGCACCCGATACCAGCAGTCTGTCGATTGCACCGCCCGGCGAGCGTCTCGCGCCGGCAGTGGAGCGCCCTCCGATCCCCCTGCCCGATCTGAGCGCCATCAGCCTCGCCCCTCCCGGCGCCGCCCTCGACGAGCTCAAACCCGAGCGCAAGCCGCTGCAACCCGATATCAGCGCCCTGGCCCTGACACCACTCGGCACCCCCTGAGCGGCAGCAACGCGCACTCAGGCGGAGCGCGGCAGGGTCACGCAGACGCGCAACCCGGGCGCGGCGTCCGAAAGCTCCACAGTGCCACCGTGAAGTGCGATCACCGCCTGGACCAGACTCAAACCCAGCCCATTGCCCGGGTGGCGGCTGCGGCTTTGTTCGAGACGGTAAAAGCGCTGGAACACCTTGTCGCGCTCGGCAGCTGGAACCCCGGGCCCCTGGTCCGCGACGACGACCTGCACAGCCTGCGGCGTGCGCGTGATGCTCACTCGCACTTCGCCCCCCGCCGGCGCGTACTTGATGGCGTTATCCAGCAGGTTGGCGAAGGCCTGGAACAACAAATCGCGGTCACAGACCCCGGGGCAGGGGCCGTCCAGTCGCGGATGCACCTGCAGGCCGCGATCGGCGGCCAGCGGTTCGTAGAATTCGCAGACATCGTGCACGATGGTGGCGATGTCGTTGGGGCAGAACGCCGAGCGGCGATTACCCGATTCGATCTGCGCGATCCGCAGCAGCGCGCTGAACGTGGCGAGCAGCGCATCGGCCTCCTCGAGCAGCCCGGTCACCGCCTCGCGCTGCTCGCCCGCCTCGTCCAACTCCACGCTCGCGAGCCCGTTGCGCAGCCGGGTGAGCGGCGTGCGCAGATCGTGGGCGATGTTGTCGGAGAGCTGCTTCACACCCTCCATCAACTGCTCGAGGCGGTCGAGCATATGGTTGAAGTTCACGATGAGCCGCGCGAAGTCGTCGTCGTCGACGTTGACCACCGGGATGCGTTGGGCAAGATCGCCCGAGAGAATGCTGGCGATGGAGCGGTTGACGCCCGCGATGCGCCGCTCCATCAGCAAAGCGAGCAAGGCCGCACCGAGGCTGCCGAGAACAATGGTTGCGATCATCGCCTGGGTCACCACGGTGAGCGTGAGACGCAGGTACTCGGTGATGTCCTGGTAGTGCCGCGCGACCAGTAACTGCTCCCCGCCGGTAAACACGGTGCTGGAACCCACAAACTCGAAGCGCTCGCCGCTCTCGGTCCACTGGCGGATGGCGGCACCGGGACCCACCCAGTCCTCCACCGGCCCGAGCCGCTCGGGCCAGCGCGCGAGATTGCCGGCGAGCTTGTTGCCCTGGGCATCGACCAGCAGATAGAACAAGCGCGGGAAGTTCGGCGCCTGGATCCGCTCGGCGATGCTGGAGGACACGCCAGCAATGCCGTCATGCGCATCGCGCTCGGCGATCGCCCGCGTCTCGCGCGCGATCAGGCTGTTCAGCTCGCGGAAGAAGCCAAGGGTGTAGGAGCCATACACCAGCGCGAGCACCGCGAAGACCGCAAGGCTCACGCCAACGAGGTAATTCAGCGTGTAGCGAAACAGGCTGGTGCGGAATACGCGGAGCAGTTTCACGCCCTGGAACCGCTAACCGGCGACGGGTTCGGGCTCCTCGAGCATGTAGCCCGCGCCGCGAACGGTCTTCAGCAGCGGCCGCTCGAATTCCTTGTCGAGCTTCTGGCGCAGGCGGCTGATATGGACGTCGATCACATTGGTCTGGGGATCGAAGTGGTAGTCCCAGACATTCTCCAGCAGCATGGTCCGGGTGACCACCTGGCCGGCGTGCTTCATCAGGTACTCGAGCAAGCGGAACTCGCGCGGCTGCAGGTTCAGTGCTTTTCCTGCCCGCAACACCTTGTGCGAGAGCAGGTCCATCTCGAGGTCGGCCACCCGCAGCCGGGTCACCGGGCCCGCGGACTCCTTGCGCCGCAGCAGCGCCTCGATGCGCGCCAGAAGCTCCGCAAAGGCAAAAGGTTTCACCAGATAGTCGTCGCCACCGGCGCGCAGACCCTTGACGCGATCATCCACCTCGCCAAGCGCGCTCAGAATCAGCGCCGGTGTGTGGTTCTCAGCGGCGCGCAGCGTACGCACGATGGTCAGCCCGTCGATACCGGGGAGCATGCGGTCCACCACCAGCGCGTCATAAGCCCCGGCGCTCGCTTTCAAGAGCCCGTCCTTGCCATCCGAGGACTGGTCCACCACAAAGCCGCTCTCGCGCAGCCCCTTGCCGATGTAATCCAGCACGCTAGAATCATCCTCTATCACCAGAACGCGCATTCCGCCCGACCCCTGAGAACGTCGCATCACCGACTTGAACTGCACCCTGCGGCCTCCACGAATTGCGCGCGCAGTCTGGTGCCCCACTGTTTAACATGTCTTCGCGGCGCGCTTACCTTTTGGTAACTTGCGGCCTTTCCAATGCCGCGCCCCGCAAGCCCCGCGCCACCCGAGCGCCATGAACGATACCCGCATGCAGATCACCACACCAGAGACTATAGGCCCGCAGCGCGCCGGACTCGCGCGCAGGCTGAGCGCCATGTTCTACGACAGCCTGCTGGTCTTCGCCGTAGGCTGGAGCGTCACGGTTGCGGTTATCGGGCTCAGGGTGTGGCTGAACGGCGCCGAGCAACTGCAGGCTGCAGGAGGCCGTGCCGCAACGGGCCCGCTGCTGCAACTGCCCCTCCTCGCGGCGGTGACGGTGTTCTTTGTGTGGTTCTGGTCCCGATCGGGTCAGACACTCGGGATGCAGAGCTGGCGTCTGAAACTCGAAACCGAGACGGGCGAACTGATCGGCTGGCGCGCCGGGATTTGCAGGCTCGCGCTCGCCCTGTTGTCCTTTCTCTGTCTGGGCGCAGGCTATTGGTGGATACTTGTCGATCCCGAGCGTCGCGCCTGGCACGATCGCTGGACGGGCACCCGGGTGATCGTGCTCCCCAAGCGCTGAGCGCCCAGCCGTATAAAGCCCTGAGCGCCCGGCCCTATAATCCGGTGCATCCCTTCTGTCGCCAGCCAGTCCTTAGCCGGAGATCCCATGCAACTTTCGCTGAAAACCATCAAGGATCCCGCTGCACTGCGCACCGGCTGCCTGATATTGCCGATCATCGAGGGTGAGGCGTTGCAGGGGGCCGCGGCGGCTCTGGACCGTGCCTGCGGACTGCGACTGAGCAAGTTGATCACCACCGAACATTTCAGCGGCGCCGCAGGGCGCACCCTGCTGGCACATGCCCTGCCGGGACTGGCCGCAGCGCGCGTGGTGCTGATGGGCGTGGGCAAGGCCGGCGGACTCGATGCCGGAGGCTGGCGCAAGTCCGTGTCCGCCGCGCTGGCGCTCAGTCGCTCCACCGGCACCGTCGATGCCGTGCTGCTGATCGATGGCGTCCAGGTCAAGAACCGTGACGAGGCCTGGCTGGTCCGACAGGCGGGCACACTCGCGGTGACCGGCAGCTACCGCTACGTCCGCACCCTGTCCAAGCCCGAACCCGCCGCACGCCTCGTCCGCCTCGCGGTCGCACGCTCCGGCAAGCCCTCGCGCACTCTCGCGGCGGTACTCGCCGAAGGCGGCGCGATCGGGCGGGGCATGAATCTCGCCCGGGAACTGGGCAACACCCCACCCAATATCTGCACACCCCGGCACCTGGCTGAACAAGCCCGCGCCCTCGCCCGGCGTTACCCCAAGCTGCGTTGCCGCGTGCTCGATGAAAAGCAGATGCTTGCCCTCGGCATGCACTCGCTGCTCAGCGTCACCGCCGGCGCACAGGAGCCGGCGCGGCTGATCGTGCTGGAGTACCGCGGCGCGGCCAGGGAGGAACAGCCCTTCGCGCTGGTCGGCAAGGGCGTCACCTTCGACTCCGGCGGCATCAGCCTGAAGCCCGGCCCCGGCATGGATGAAATGAAATTCGACATGTGCGGTGCGGCGTCGGTATTGGGCACCATGCAGGCACTCGCTGAAACCGGACCGAAGCTGAACGTGGTGGCAGTGATAGCCGCCTGCGAGAACATGCCGAGCGGCAGCGCCACCCGTCCGGGCGACGTGGTGAAAAGCATGGCCGGCATCACCATCGAGATCCTGAACACCGACGCCGAAGGGCGCCTGATCCTCTGCGATGCAATCACCTACGTGAAGCGCTTCAAGCCCCGCACCATCGTCGACATTGCCACACTCACGGGCGCTTGTGTGGTGGCGCTGGGCAAACACGCCACCGGCCTTTTCAGCAACGACGACGCCCTGGCAGCCGAACTGCTCGCCGCTGGGCAAGACGCGCACGACCGCGCCTGGCAGATGCCGCTGTGGGACGATTACCAGGAGCACCTGAAAAGCAACTTCGCGGACGTGGCGAATATCGGCGGGCCGAACGGAAGCAGCGTCATCGCAGCCTGCTTCCTGTCGCGTTTCGCGACCGGCGAGAAGTGGGCACACCTCGACATCGCCGGCACCGCCTGGGATCAGGGCCCCGCCAAGGGCGCCACCGGCCGCCCGGTGGGACTGCTGGTTCGCTACCTGCTCGCGCAGGCATGAGCCTTACCTGTCACGCATGACACGGATCGACTTCTACATCCTGCCAGTGGCCGAGCCGCACGGCGCACTGAGCTTTGCCTGCCGCCTGGCGGAAAAGGCGTGGCTCGCCGGCAACAGCGTGTATCTCCATGGCGCCGATGACGAACAGGCACGCCTGCTCGACGAGATGCTGTGGCAATTCCGCGATGCCAGCTTCGTGCCCCACGAACTCGCGCTCGGCGCGCCGCCGCGACCGGGGTGCCCGGTGGTGATCGGCACCGGCGAGGATCCGGGCGAGCACCACGAGGTGCTGCTCAATCTTGGCGGGGCGATACCCTCGTTCTTCGCCCGCTTCGACCGCGTTGCAGAGGTGGTCCTGAACGAAGCGGCGGCCCGCACCGAGAGCCGTCGCCGCTGGGCCTTCTACAAGAACCGCGGCTACGAGCTCATGCACCACGACATGCAGCACCTGCGAGGCGGCGGTGAGCACTGAGGGCCGCGACGCGGCAAACCCCCGCATACCGGTGCTTCTCGACGTGATCGAGACCAGATCTGCAGTGGCGCAGCCAGTCGCGCTGCAGCGCCTGCAGCAGCTCTCCGCCGACCAGCGCGCCGCCCTTGCGACAGAGGCAGGCAACTTGTTGGATGAACTGCTGGACGAATGCCTGCCGATCCTCGAGGCGCAGCTACGCGAGCGGCTCGAGCGGCGCCTGCAGTCCCTGCTCGACGGGTAAAACCCTGCCTCAATGACACAACGCAACCGGCACGGTTGCCGCTGTCCGATCACCGACTATATCCTCCGGGTTTTGCCTGAAGGCACAGGAATTCATGGACAAGACCTACAGGCCCGAGGACATCGAGGCGCGCTGGTACGAGACGTGGGAGAGCCGCGGCTACTTCCAGCCCTCCGGCGAGGGCGAGCCCTACTGCATCGTGATCCCGCCGCCCAATGTGACCGGCAGCCTGCACATGGGGCATGCCTTCCAACAGACCATCATGGACTCACTGATCCGCTACCACCGGATGTGCGGCCGCGACACCCTCTGGCAGGGCGGCACCGACCACGCCGGGATCGCCACGCAAATGGTCGTAGAACGTCTGCTGGCTGCGGAGGGCACCGATCGTCACCGCCTCGGGCGCGAGGCCTTCCTCGAACGCGTCTGGCAATGGAAAGAGCTCTCCGGCGGCACCATCACCCGCCAGCAGCGACGGCTGGGCAATTCGGTCGACTGGTCACGCGAACGCTTCACGATGGACCCCGAACTCTCGGAGGCCGTGCGCGAGGTGTTCGTGCGACTCCACGACGAGGGTCTGCTCTACCGCGGCAAACGGCTGGTCAACTGGGATCCCAAACTGCACACGGCAATTTCGGATCTGGAGGTTGTGCAGGAGGAAGAAGACGGCCATCTCTGGCACCTGCGCTACCCGCTGGTCGATGGCAGTGGCTACCTCGTAGTGGCGACCACGCGGCCCGAGACCATGCTCGGGGACGTGGCCGTGGCGGTCCACCCCGAGGACGAACGCTACCGGCACCTCGTGGGCAAGCATCTGCGGCTTCCGCTCGCGGAGCGGGAGATTCCCGTGATCGCCGACACCTACGTCGACCCCGCATTTGGCACCGGCTGCGTGAAGATCACACCCGCGCACGACTTCAACGACTACGCGATCGGGCAACGGCATCACCTGCCGATGATCAATATCCTCACCCCGGATGCATTCCTGAACGATGCCGTACCCGCGCCCTACCGTGGACTGGAGCGCTTCGAGGCGCGACAGCGCGTGGTCGCGGACCTGCAGGCCGAAGGTCTCCTCGATCGCATTGAAAAGCACAAACTGAAGGTGCCGCGCGGCGACCGCAGCGGCGTGATCGTGGAGCCCTACCTCACGGACCAGTGGTTCGTGCGCGCCCAGCCACTGGCGGAGCCGGCCATCCGCGCGGTCATGGAAGGGCGTATCGAGTTCGTGCCCAAGCAGTGGGAAAACACCTATTTCGCCTGGATGCGCGACATCCAGGACTGGTGCATCTCGCGCCAGCTCTGGTGGGGCCACCAGATACCGGCGTGGTACGACGATGCCGGCAATGTTTTCGTGGGCCGCAGCGAGGCCGAGGTGCGCGAGCGCCACGCCCTCGGGGACCGAGCGCTGCGCCAGGACGAGGACGTGCTGGACACGTGGTTTTCCTCCGCGCTGTGGACGTTCTCGACCTTGGGCTGGCCAAAAAATACGCCCGAACTGGCGCGCTTCCACCCCACCGACGTCCTCGTCACGGGCTTTGACATCATCTTTTTCTGGGTCGCGCGGATGGCGATGATGACCCTGAAATTCATGGACGAGGTGCCCTTCCGCACCGTCTACGTCACCGGGCTGATCCGCGACGAGCACGGCCAGAAGATGTCGAAATCCAAGGGTAACGTGATCGATCCCATCGATCTGATCGACGGCATCGGCAGCGACGAACTCGTGGCCAAGCGCACCGCTGGCATGATGCAGCCGCAGCTCGCGCAGAAGATCGCCGCCGCCACCCGCAAGGAATACCCGCAGGGGATTGCGGCACATGGCACCGACGCACTGCGTTTCACGCTTTGCGCACTGGCCTCGACCGGACGCGACATCAAGTTCGACATGGGGCGCCTGGACGGCTACCGGAACTTCTGCAACAAACTGTGGAACGCCACGCGCTACGTCTTGATGCAGACCGAGGGCAAGACCTGCACGGGCACCTTGGCTGGCGGATCCGTTGCCGACCGCTGGATTGTCTCACGGCTCCAGCACGCCACCGCCGAGGTCCACCGCGCGCTCGCAACCTACCGCTTCGATCTGGCCGTGCAGGCGATTTACGAGTTCGCCTGGCACGACTACTGCGACTGGTACCTGGAGTTCAGCAAGCCGCTGCTGGCGCGCGACGACCACAGCGCCAACGACACCCGGGCCACCCTGCTCACGGTGCTGGAGACGCTGATGCGCCTCGCGCATCCCTTCATACCTTTCCTCACCGAAGAGATCTGGCAGCGCATCGCGCCGCTGGCCGGCGTCGGCGGCGAGACCGTGATGCTCGCGGCATTCCCGCGTAGCGATGCCGCACGGATCGATGCGGCCGCCGAGGCGGACGTGGCGTGGCTGCAACAGGCGATCATTGCTGTGCGGAACATCCGCGGAGAACTGGGTATCGCGCCGGGCAAAAAACTCGAGCTGCTGTTGCGCAACGCGGGGCCCATGGAGCGCCGCTGTGTGACGGAGCACGAACTGTTGCTCACCACGATGGCGAAGCTGGAATCCGTCGCCTTCCTCGATGGCGCCCAGGCGCCGGCCTCGGCAACGCAGGTCATCGGACAGACCGAACTGCTGGTGCCACTGGCCGGCCTGATCGACTTCGATGCCGAGCGTGCACGGTTGGAACGCGAGGACGAAAAGCTCGGCAAGGAGATCGAAAGACTTGCTGGCCGGCTGGGCAATACCGGCTTCGTCGACAAGGCTCCGCCCGAGGTGGTTGCCCGCGAGCGGGCAAGGCTGGCAGAACTTGAGGGCGCACGGGAGGCCCTCGCCAGGCAACGGGAGGGCTTGGGCCGCAGCTTGTAAAATCTAACCCACCGATCCAGAATGCATTTCGGATGCAATGTTTTTGCACTCGGTGAAAAAAAATATTCCACTTGGAGGTCCTCATGACGTTAAAGCCCCGCTGTTTCGCACGCTCACTACTCACCGTCGCAATCGGCATGACGGTGACTTCATGGTCCCAGGCGCAGGACAAGTCCCCGGGGGCGCAGGGCCTCGAGGAGATTATCGTTACCGCCGAGCGGCGCGAGACCTCACTGCAGGACACCCCGATCTCCGTGCTCGCCTTCGGCAGCACGGACCTCGAGAAACTCGGCATCGATGACCTGGGCGATATCCAGCACAGTGTCCCCAACCTCTACATGCGCCAGTTCCCCAACAGCCAGGCCTCGCTGCGGACCTATATGCGGGGCGTGGGCAACAACGATGTGGGGATGTCCACCGACCCCAGCGTCGGCGTGTACATCGACGGCGTATACGTGGCACGCTCCATCGGCCTCGGGAGCGAGGTGGCGAGCCTGGAGCGCATCGAGGTGCTGCGCGGGCCGCAGGGCAGCCTGTACGGTCGGAACACGATCGGCGGCGCCATCAACATGATCACCGCCAAGCCGACGGGAGAATTCGGCTTCAAGGGCGGCCTGAGCGCAGGCGACAGCAGTTACGGGCGTGGCCGGGTCGAGCTGGATACCCCGCGTGTCGGCGGCCTGGCTGCCAAAGTGAGCATGCTCAAATCGAAGAAAGACGGCTGGGTCACCAACCAGGGCTCCGGCCCGAACTTCGGTGATAACGACAGCTTCGCCTCCCGTGTGGCGCTGAACTGGCAACCCACCGACGACGTCAACGTCGACTACGCCTACGACATGACGGACGTTGACTCCGGCACCATCTATTATCAGACCATCGAAGCGCCGCTGTTCGGATTCAGCCAGGTTCCGTACCAGAACGATCGCCTTGACGATGTGCGCCCCAGCACACCGGTCCAGGAAAGTAACCTCAAGATCAAGGGCCATGCACTGACCGTCGCGTGGGACATCAGCGAAAATACCCAGATCAAATCGATCACCGGTTACCGCGAACTCGACCAGAGCATCTATCAGGATTACAGCGCCAACCGCGTCACGACCCGCCTGTACGCTAACGCTCCCTTCGACAACCAGCAGGACCAGTTCTCGCAGGAATTGCAGGTGCTGGGCAAGTTTCTTGATGGCGCCGTCGACTACGTGGTGGGCGCCTACTACTTCAAGGAAAAGGGCGACGAGGACAGCGTCGACTACATCACCCTGCCGCTCGGCTATCTGCCGCCCTACCCGCCCATCTACGACCAATTGCTCGAGATTGAACTGCCGCACCGCGTCAGCTCGGCCGAAAACGAAGCTCGCGCTTTCTACGGCCATTTCGTGTGGACGCCGGCTGCGATGCAGCAATTGCACCTCACCCTCGGGCTGCGCTACAGCGAGGACGATCGCGCGGTCAAGTCGAGCTCCAGCGCGGGGGGCTATGAGTACTTTACGTCGGACGTGGATGATTCCTGGGACAACCACAGCATCGACGTCACCGCCGCTTACGACATCACCGAGGACGTGAACGTCTATGCCAAGTTCACCCAGGGCTACAAGACCGGCGGCTTCAACATTCGCGCCACCAGCGACTATGCCGCCTCGCTTCCGCTCAGCGAGGAAACGGTCGAGACCATCGAGGTAGGCATCAAGGCACAGTTCCTCGATGACCGGGTACGTCTGAACGCTGCCGTGTTCAGCTCCGATTACCAGGACATCCAGTTGTCTTTCGCGGTGTTGAACGACCCCACCAACGTGGCGCTGTACAACGCGGGCGCGGCCAAGATCAAGGGCGCGGAAATCGACCTCACCACGCTGATCACCGACAGCCTCAAGCTGACACTGGGCTACGGCTACCTCGACACCTCGGTCGACGACGTGGACAACCCGCAAACGCCTGAGATCGAGAAGAACCCTGCCGTCCTGCCAGGAGCTCCCGACAACTCCTTCACCGCGGACCTGGACTACACCTTCCCCTCCTTCGGTCTGGGCGAACTCATGCTGAACGTCAACTACTCCAAAGTTGACGAGGCGGAGTTCGTGTCCTTTGTCCAGCGCGGCTTCAACATCCCCGGCTACGACCTGTGGAACGCCCGCCTCAGCCTGGGCGAGCTCAGCATGGGACACGGCACGGCTTCCATCGCCTTATGGGGCAAGAACCTGGGAGACGAAGAGTACCTTCTGGACGGTATCGAGAGCTTCCCCTGGTCGCCCCTCGTGGCACCCTTCGGGGAGGGGAGGACCTGGGGCGTGGACTTCAACTACGAGTACTGAGCACTCAGACCACGCGATTGACCGACTGGCCGCCATGGAAGGCGGCAATGATCTCCACCATCTGATCCACGAGGCGCTGGCGGGCCGCACGGCCCGCCCACGCAACGTGCGGCGTTAGCAGCAGATTTCCCATCTCCCGCGCAGCACGCAACAGAGGCGCATCCGCATGCGGGGGCTCCTCCTCCAGCGTATCGAGCGCGGCACCGCCCAAATGCCCGGATCGCAGCGCATCCAGCAAGGCCTTCTCGTCGACCAGCCCGCCTCGCGCCGTGTTCACCAGCAAGGCACCACGCGGCAACAAGGCAAGCTCGCGGGCGCCAATCAACGCTCGGGTTTCGGGAGTGAGCGGGCAGTGCAGGCTGAGTACGGCGGAGCTTGCCAACAGCTCATCGAGCGGAAGCCTCGGCCAGTCTGTTCCTGTGGGCTCACGCCCGGGTAAAGATGCAGCGACCACGTCCATGCCGAATGCGGCACTGCGTCGCGCCACCGCGCTGCCCAATTGACCACAACCAACGATACCAAGGCGCAGCCCGGCGAGTTCACGGATGGGGTGCCCATGCAAGCAGAAGAAAGGGCTGCGACTCCAGGCGCCGTCCAACACATCCTCCCGGTAAGGCAGCAGACAGCGGCTTAGCGCCAGCATCAGGGCCAGGGTGTGCTCGGCGACCGAGTCGACCGCATAACCGCGCACATTGCAGACCGCCACACCATGCTCCCGGGCCGCCTCGAGATCCACGTTGTTCGTGCCCGTGGCCATCACGACCACCAAGCGCAGGCTCGGCGAGGCTGCAAAAGCCGCACGATCCAACCCGACCTTGTTGCTGAGCACCACAGTGGCGCCCTCGATGCGCTCGACCACCGCTGCGGCCGACGTGGAGCCATACAACTGCCAATGCGGGAGCAGTGCGAGTAGAGCGCCGAGGTCGAGGTCGGCGGGGGACAGACTGTCTGCATCAAGAATGACGCCCTGCATCGTGTACCACTACTCCGCGAAAGCCTTTCGCACACCCCGAGTCTGAGGCAGGTCATTGTCGCCGTAAGCGGGGGTGAAGAAAATGCTCGAGGCCGTCTGCTGCAACCACGGCGCCCGCTCCACGATACCCAGAGGCATCACCGTAGCCGGCCTCATGGCAACGCCGCTGTTCCTGGCGGGCGCCATCGGTGTGATGCCGCCTGAACGGAGCCTAGCGTGCCCCCACCAGCGCCGCATCGACATCAAGGCCGGAGTCGCGCATCCGCGCCAGCTTGTAGCGCAGGGTGCGTGCGCTGATACCCAAGCGCTCCGCCGCTCCGCTCTTGCTGCCACGCGTGTCGCGCAGCGTGTCAACGATGATCTGGAATTCGTGCAAGCGCATGTCGCCGCTCAAGCCACTATCAGCCTCGGCCTCGAGATCGGCCACTGCGACCGCTGCCGCAACCACCGGCGTCGAGGCCGCGAGCGTGATCCGCGAAATACCGGGGCCCTGCGGCTCCAGACGCAGGTGCGCAGCACCCAGGAGCGCGCCGGGTTGCAGGATCAGGGCGCGCTGCACCGCGTTATCCAGCTCACGCACATTGCCCGGCCAGGCATGACCGAGCATGGCACGCATTGCAGAGGCATCGAACTGCGCAGGAACATGGTGCATTCGCGCGGCGTGCGCCGCCACCAGTCGCTCGGCGAGCGGGATGATGTCCTCGGGGCGCTCACGCAGCGCCGGGCAACGCATCGGGAAGACGCTCAGTCGGTAATACAGATCCTCGCGGAAGCGCCCCTCGGCCACCTCGGTGCGCAGATCACGGTTGGTAGTGGCCAGCACGCGCACGTTGACCGGCAAGGTCTTGCGGCCGCCGAGGCGCTCGACCTCGCGCTCCTGCAGCACCCGCAGCAGTTTCGCCTGCAGGCCCGGGTCCATCTCGGAGATCTCGTCCAAAAGCAGCGTGCCGCCCTCGGCCTGCTCGAACTTGCCGGGCATGCTCGCATAGGCCCCCGTGAAGGCGCCCTTCTCGTGACCGAAGAGCAACGCCTCCAGCATGTTTTCGGGGATCGCCGCGCAATTGATCGCCACGAATGGCCCGCCGCGACGACGTGAGTGACGATGGATGTAGCGCGCCATCACTTCTTTGCCGCTGCCGCTTTCGCCGCACAGAAGCACGGTGGAGTCGCTGGCCGCCACGCGTCGCGCGAGCCCCATCAACTCGAGCGTGAGTGAAGAGACCGCCACCGGCTCGTCATCGCCCACACCTCGTCCGAGCGGTGCAAAGCGCGCCACGGCCTCGATCAGCTGCGCCGGCCGGAATGGTTTGACCAGATAGTCTGCCGCGCCCTCGCGCATCGCCTGCACGGAGCGATCGATGGTGCCGAAGGCGGTAATCAGCAACACCGGCACATGGGGCTTCAATTCGCGCACCCGACGCAGGAGTTCATGCCCGTCGATGTGCGGCATGTTGACGTCGGTGACAATCACACCGGGCGTGATATCGGCCAGAAGCCTGAGCGCCTCGCGTCCGTCGGCAGCGCCGATGACCCGTGCACCTGCGAGTTCCAGTGTGTCGCCGATGGCGCGACGAAGCTCCGCGTCATCCTCGACCAGCAGGACATCAAATCCGTCGATGCGTATATCAGCCATGAGCAAGCTCCTTGACAGGCAGGGTGACGGGTTCGAGACGCCCGTCGTCATCGCAGCGCAGCCACATACAGGCACGGGTACCGGTGCCCAGCGCGGACGTGATATCGAGTTCGCCACCGTGGGCCCGGGCGACCGAGCGCACCACCGCAACGCCCAGGCCGGTGCCGCGGGCGCGCGTGGTGAAAAAATCCTGTCCGATCTGCTTCAACACCGACTCGCTCATGCCAGGACCGCGGTCCTCAACCACGATGCCAAGCCGTTCACCGGCGTGTATCAGGCGCAGCTCGATGCGCGAGCCCTGGCCGCCAGCCTGCAGCGAGTTGTTGACCAGATTGAGCACCGCACCCGTCACGGCATCGCGGTTTACGGTCAACCGAAGCGCGGGATCGCACTCGAGATGCACGCTGCATGCGGCCCGCGCGGCGGCAAGCGGTGCGTCCATGGCCTCCTGGATGTCCTCGAACAGAAGCCCGACCGCCACCAGATCCGTTGGCTGCGGCTCGCCGCGCACGAAGACCAGCATGTCCCGCACCTGGCGCTCCATGTGGGCCAGACGCTCGACGATGCGAGAAGAGAATTTGCGGACCTGTTCGGGCGGGAGATCCGCATCGCGGAGATTGGAGGCGTAGAGCATCGCCGCTGCCAGCGGTGTGCGCACCTGATGGGCCAGCGCAGCGATCATGCGACCCATAGCGGTGAGTCGCTGGTGCCGGCTCAGGCGGTCCTGCAGCTCCCGCGTCTCGGTCTGGTCGGTAAGCAGCACCACCTGGCCGCTGTCACGCTCGAGTGAGCGTGTATCAACACTCAGTCGACGCCCGTTGGCCAGTGATACCTCGTGGCCGTCATCGCGCTGCGGCGCAAAAGCGCGGCATATCACCTCGCCCCAGCGCTCGCCTTCGAGTTGGCCGCCCAGCATGTCCTGCGCCGCGGGGTTTACATCAACGATCTGCCCCTTGCGATCCAGCACCACCACGCCGGCGGGCAACAGATCGAGCAGGCTGCGCAGCCGGCCGGACAATTCCTCTTTCTCTTCGAGTTCGCGCAATCGGGCGCGATCTACCTGCTCGAGTTCGGTGGAGAGTTGCTCCACCCGGCGCTCGAGCAGGCGATAGGAATCGGTGAATTGACTGGACACCCGATTGAACAGCGCGAAGGCCGCCTGCAGATCGGTGCTGTCGTGAATCGAGGCTTCGCCTTGGCGGGAATGCAACATGCCGAGCTCTCCGGGAATTTGACGCTCCCCGGGGCTTTAGCAAGTGGCATGCCGAATTTTCAGCTCATTGAAAAACAAAGGATAAGGGCGCCGTATGCGCCGCCGCAGGACCGGAGTGGTCAAACTTCTGTCGTGTCGGCGCGGCCGAGCATGCCGTACTTGCGCATCTTCTCGACCAGGGTGGTGCGACGCAGCCGAAGCCGCTCCGCCGCGCGGGCGACCACCCCACCGCAATCGTCGAGCGCCTGCTGGATCAGGCCCTGCTCGAGGTCTTGGATGAACTCCTTGAGATCGAGCCCGTTTACCGGCAGCAAGGCCAGATCCCCACCAGCGCGCGAGGCCCCCACGAAGGGCTCCACGGCGGGTGGAGCTGCGGCAGCAGTGGCCTCGGGCAGCCCTGCCGTATCGTCCTCGCCGGGCTCGAGATGGCGAAATTTCGCGGGCAGATCACGCGCCCCCACGATGGCGCCGGGATGCATGATGGCCATACGCTCGACCAGGTTGGCCAGTTCGCGCACGTTGCCGGCCCAGTGGTGGCGTCCCAGCGATACCAGGGCGGAGGGTCCGAAGCGCACGCTGCCACGGCCTTCTTTCGCGAGCCTGAGCACCAGTTCGTTCACCAGTACCGGCAGGTCGTCTGCCCGCTCCCGCAGGGGTGGCAGGTCGATGGGAAACACATTGATCCGATAGTACAGATCCTCGCGAAACCCTCCGCTGGCGATCATGTCGTCGAGGTTCTTGTGCGTGGCACAGACGATACGCACATCCGCATCCAGCGTCTGGGAGCCGCCCACGCGTTCGAACCGGCGCTCCTGCAACACCCGCAGCAGTTTCACCTGCATGGTGAGCGGCATGTCGCCGATCTCATCCAGAAACAGCGTGCCGCCGCGAGCCAGTTCAAAACGTCCCGCGCGGGCCGTCACGGCACCGGTGAAGGCGCCCTTCTCATGACCGAAGAGTTCGCTTTCCAGCAATTCCGCAGGGATGGCGCCGCAATTGATCGGCACGAAGGGACCGGCACGGCGGTGGCTGTAATCGTGGAGGGAGCGTGCGACTACTTCCTTTCCGGTGCCTGACTCCCCGAGCACCAGCACCGTGGCGTCGGTTTCGGCCACTTGCGCCATCATCCGGCGCACCGCGCGGACGCCCTCGCTACGGCCTACGAGGGCACGGAACAGCTTGGGTTCAGTGCCGCGCTCGCGGCTCTGGGCGTATTGCTCACGGTAGATACGGGCCCGATGCAGGGCCGACAGAAGGGCCTCGTGACGCAGCGGCCATTCCAGCACGGCGATGACCCCGAGGCTCTGCGCAAGCCCCGCACCACATGAACCCACAACGATCAGGGGCAGCGCCGGCATGGCCTCGCGCAGAGCGGCCAAGCGGGATTCCGGGGGCGCGGAGTCACCGGGCCACGCCACGATGGCCAGCCCAAAGGCGTCCGCCGCGACACCGGCGGGAAACTCCGTCTCGATAACAGCTTCTGCGCCCAGATAGCCGAGTATCGCCGCCGACATCGCCGCGCGGTCGCTATCGTGGTCAATCAGCAGGATGCGTTCGCCCGCAGGCATGGCCCGGTATTCCCCGTGAATCTCCGGGCCCAAGTATAGTCAGCGGCTCCCGGACGGCGACAGGAAAATCCCGAATCGATCGCAAAACACTGTCAATATTCCGTCTTGGGGCGAATCACTGCGGACCGTTGGGGCTCACTTGGGGACGAATCCCGTCCCAGCCGCTCTTGATGCTGGCCAAAAGACCCACCACCTCGTCCAAGGGGGCAGGCTGACGCTCGCGGTGCACGTCGAGCAAGCGCAGGCTCATGTAGTCATAGAGACGATCCAGGTTGACGGCGATATCACCGCCGCGCTCCAGATCAAGGCTGCCCTGCAGGCCAGAGAGGATTCCAATGGCCTTGCCCAGCGACTCCCCCATCCCCGCCACGTCCCCCGACATGAGGGCGCCTTTGGCCTGGGCAATACGGTCCAGCGCGCCATCGAGCAGCAGCTGAATCAGGCGATGCGGGTCGGCATCGACGATCCCCGTTTGCGAATTCACCTGGTTATAGAAGGAAAGGGCTGTCTTGCTGTTCATGTGTTGCACCAGGTTGAGGATTGAATCACGGGGACTCGTGGACGCGTTCCCACCGTGAATCTGTTATCGGCGGCCAATGGTCTGACTTTAGCGCGAGTGCCAGCGCTCGCGAGGAGCCCGGGGCCCGGGAGACGCTTCCTTACAGTAGAGTGGCAAAGCTGCTCCGGCGAGTTGGCAGAGGCATGCCCGCAGCCCCCCGAAAAATTTTCTAAAGTTTGCCACGGCGGCGTCGATAACCTCTGCAAGTGTCGAACATCGACATGAACCTGCAACACAGCAGCCAGTGCAGCCTCGGGTAATGCAACCCGGCGCGTCCCACTCAAGGAGAAGGACAATGCCCCAAGTTATTAACACGAACATCTCTTCGCTGACAGCTCAGCGGAACCTGGACAGGACCGCCAGCGCCCTCGAGACCTCGCTACAGCGCCTGTCCTCCGGCCTCCGCATCAACAGCGCCAAGGACGATGCCGCCGGCCTCTCGATCTCCAACAAGTTCACCTCGCAGATCCTCGGCCTGAACCAGGCCATCCGTAATGCCAACGACGGCATCTCGGTCGCCCAGGTGGCCGAAGGCTCCCTCGCCGAGACCGACGCCAACCTCCAGCGCATCCGCGTGCTCGCAGTGCAGTCTGCCAACGGTAGCAACGGCACCGCCGAACGCGCAGCGCTCCAGTCTGAAGTCACCCAGTTGCTGTCGGAAATCGATCGCAACGCAACCACCACGCGCTTCGGCAGCAAGATCCTGCTCGATGGCACCTTCACCGACCAGGACTTCCAGGTGGGCTCGGAGAGGGACGAGACGATTTCCATCTCCCTCGCCAGTGCCCGTGCAACTGCCTTGGGCCTTAACTCTCTGACTGCAGACGGCACCGTCACTGGCAACGTGGTTACCACTTCCGGTACGGCGAACGGCGTTGCAGCAGAAACCAACCTCACGCTGGCAGTGACCAGCTCCACAGGCACGTCCACCACGGGCGCGATCGCCTATGCGGCGAACTCAAGTGCCGCTGAAATAGCAACGGTGATCAACAGTGCCTCGTCGTCACAGGGTGTTACCGCCGTCGCCACGAACAGCGTGGCTTTCAGCGGTCTGAGCAACGCAGGCACCGTGACTTTCAACCTGATCAACGGTGGAAGCACGGTTACCACGACAGCGATCAGCGCGGTCATCTCGGACAAGTCGGACCTCACTGGCATCCTGAGCGCCGTCAACGGCCAGACTGCCACCACCGGTGTCACTGCAACGTTCACTACAGCCGGTGACAAGTCCAACCTGACCTTTACCAGCTCTACTGGCCAGAACGTCGGCTTAACCGTATTCGCGTCGACCGGTGGAGCCACTGAGTCGGTCAGCTTTGGCGGCTCGACCCTGACGGAAGGTGGCACCGTTGCCGCGATCAAGACCGGCACCATCGCTCTCTCCAGCACCAAGGGCAGCATCGCGACGGCCAACGCCAATGCGGACGTCTTCGCGACGGCGGGAACGAACAACAGCTCCTTCGCGTCGGTAGCGGGTATCGACATCTCCACTGCTGCAGGTGCCGAGTCGGCCCTGTCAGTAGCGGATGCAGCCTTGGGCACGGTCTCGGGGCAACGGGGTGATCTGGGTGCCATCCAGAACCGCCTGCAGAGCACGATCCGCAACCTGGCCAACGTGTCCGAGAACGTGACGGCAGCACGCAGCCGGATCGTGGATGCAGACTTCGCGTTGGAAACCTCGAACCTGACCCGCGCTTCGATCTTGCAGCAGGCCGGCATCTCGGTACTGGCGCAGGCCAACGCTCTGCCGCAGGGCGTGCTGGCGCTGCTTAAGTAAGCCGATGGCACGACACCTTGCGGTGTCGGGGGGGCAAGACGCGGTCTTGCCCCCCTTCCGCCGTTCCTGCAGTCCACCAGAGGGGGGCTGAAACATGGACAGCATTCGATCGGCCTCGACGCCTGCGCCGCGCGTCGATGGCAACCTCCGGGCCGCCACGCCGGCGCCCGGACAAGGCGGCGTACAACTGGCGCCCGTGCGTGCGGATGCGGGCGGTGGCGCCCAACCGGCCCCCGCCCCTGCAGCGGGGGCCAGCGCCATGAACGAAACGCGCGAAAAGCTGGAGGCCCTGCTCGAGCAGGTCGGGCCGCGGATCCAGCCGGATTCGCGTGCACTGTCTTTCCGCGTGAGCGAAGCAATCGACGGTGTCGTGGTATCGGTGATCGACAACGCCACGGACGAAGTGATCCGGCAGATCCCGAGCGAAACGATGATCAGGCTTGCCGAGAAACTCAAACAGCTCGATGCCGAGCCGGGCGGTCCCGGCCTGCTGTTCTCGGATCAGGCCTGAGCGCGCGGTATCAGCGCAAGTGGCGCGAGTCATGCATGTGAAACCCGAATAGCACGCGTGGGAGTAACAGGATGGGCATCGGAACACTCGGTGTAGGCTCGGGTCTCGATCTGGAGAGTCTGGTCACCAAGCTGATCCAGAACGAAGGCCAACCACGCCTGAACAGCCTCGCGGCACGGGAGGCGAAGGTCCAGGCGGGCATCTCCGCCTTCGGCTCGCTCAAAAGCAGCCTCGACAAATTCCGCACGGCCGCCGCGGCATTGAATGACGCCGCTGCGATTGGCCGCCCCGCGATCAGCACCGGGGGCAGCACACTGTTCAGCGCCTCCGGCTCTGCTGGGGCCGCGCTCGGGCGCTACAGCGTGCAGGTGCTCGACAAGGCTTCTGCGCAGAAGCTCGCCAGCACCGCGGACTTCGCGTCCTCGGCCTCGCTGGTGGGCGCAGGCACGCTCAGCATCTCGGTGGGCGGCGACAGCTTCTCGATCAGCACCGACGCCAGCACCACGCTGCAGGGCCTGCGCGACGCGATCAACAACGATGCTTCGAACACCGGCGTCAGCGCCTCGCTGATTGTCGCAGCCAAGGATCCACTGGATATCTCGGCCGGGACGGTGACCCGGCTGCTGCTCACCGCCTCCGACACCGGCACGGCCAACAGCATCGAGACCAGCGTGAGCGATGCGGACCTCGCCAACACCGACAGTGCGGGGCTGTCACGGTTCTATTTTTCTTCCTCTGACGCGCTGAACAGCCAGCTCGACGAAACGCAGGCAGCCAAGAATGCTCGTATCGCGATCGACGGCTTCACGGCGATCAGCAGCAGCAATACCTTCGCGGATGTGATCGAAGGCGTGAGCCTCACCGTGCTGAAGGAGCCGACCGATCCGCTCTCCCCGCCCGTTGAGACGCTGGGCGTGAGCCGGGATGTATCGACTGCCCGCGGCAAGATAGAGGCCTTCGTGGCCGCATACAACGATCTCGCCAGGACGATCAAGAACCTGACCGCCTACGACAAGACGACCGGCAAGGGTGCGACGCTGAACGGCGACTCCACGGTACGCAATATCTCCTCGCAGATCCGCAACATCATCGGCTCGGTCGGTGCGGCGGGCAGCTCGCCAGGTTCGCTTGGCGATATCGGGGTGTCGTTACAGGCCGACGGCACCCTGAAAATCGACAGCACCAAACTGGACACCGCGCTCACCGATCAGCTGCCGGGCGTCACCAGCCTGCTCACCGGAGACACCGCTGTTGGCAAGCGCCTCGACACCTTGATCGAGAGTTTCGTGGAACGCGATGGCCTGCTCGACGCGCGCTCGCAGGGTTTCGACCGACAGATCAAATCGATCAGCAAGGAGCGGGATGCGGTCCTCAGCCGCCTGGAGGCACTGAACGAGGATTACCGCAAGCGCTTCTCGGCCCTGGACGCACTGGTCGCTCGTACCAAGAGCAACGGCGACTACCTCCTCGCGCAGTTGAAGAGCACCTCCGCGATCATCACCGGCAGTTCCGGCAATTAATAGATGGACCTCGCCCACCTCGCCCACCTTCCGACCCCGATACGGACCGAGCTGGAGGGGCTGCGTGAGCTTGAGATGCAGTTGCTCTCCGGGATCGCGCAAGCGCAAGGCGAGGCACTGGATGCGCTTGCAGCGGAGCGCGATACGCGCCTGCGGCGCATCTGCGATGCACTCGCGGTGCTGGACGATGCGACCCTCAGGCGCGACACCCTGCTCGCCCTCGCAGAGGCCAACCAACGCATCGCGGATACAGCCACGACCGCGCTGAACGAGACCATCTCGTTGTCACAGCAGGGCGCTCACCAGCGCAAAGCCATCCTGGCGTATGGCGAGATCGACGACACCGCCGGCTGACGCACTCTGGACGCGCAACGCGCTCAGAGGTAATCGAACAGCGACAGACCCGACACCTTTGCCAGACTCTTCTGCGCAGCTTCCAGTACAAACGACTGAAAGCTCAAACGGCTGATGGCCTCATTGTAATCGAGGTTCTCGACCTGCGAGAGCAATTCCTCGTTGATCAGCTTGCTCTGCTTTTGCTCCTCGCGCGCGGTGTCGACGAGGTTCAGGCTGGCACCGAGTTCGGCGCGCTGCGAAAACACGTGCGACTCGGCGAGCGAGAGATTCCCCAGCGCCTCGGCTACAGCGGCACTACGCTCAGCGTTGCCGGCGGGGGAATCATCGGTGTCGCGCAAACTGGCAGCGAGGCGCTGTACGGTGGTTATCAGAGGCTGTCTGTTGGCGGCTTCCAGAACGAACTCGTCACCGGCAGCGGGCGTTCCGATGACGCGAACCTCAGCGCCGGCCACGATTACCGGGCTGCCGGAGGAAAATGCTTGAGTGGAGACCAGCGTGAGTGCGCCGGTGTTGCGATCCCTGCGGTAGGCACTGAAGGAATCGGGACCTAGCGGAGCATCAAAACTGAGTACGATGTCGCCTGGAAACGCCGCATCGTAGGCCACCTGATCGACGATGCGTCCGGGGTCGATATTGCCGCTACCGGTGTTGGCGCTGCCCACCCGCGTGGCGAAGGTGTTGTTGGCGGCGGGAATGTTCTCGAAGAGATCCCTGCCGTTGCCCGTCACGACGATATCCACGCCAGTGGATACCTGCAGGGAACGCTGGCCGGTGTCACCACGGTACTCGACCGCACCGCCCGGTCGGGTCACGAAGGGCGCGGCGCTGCCCTGGTAGCCCCCAAAGGTGAACTCACCGCTGGCGCTCTGGGTATTGAACAGACCTTGTAACTCGAGCGCCTTTGACTCCAGTTCGGCGGCGATCGTCGAGCGCTCGCTGGCTCCATAGCCGCCGTTTCCAGCACTGACGAAAAGCTCCCGCAGGCGGTACAGCGTGTCTTCGACGGAGCTTATCTGCGCCTCTTGCTGCTGCAGATCCCGCTGGGCAACGTCGATGTTGCGCAGGTACTGGTCGGAACGTGCTGCGTCCTGCCGGATCCGACCGGCAAGGGTGGCCACCGCGGGATCGTCGGCGGGTGTCAGCACGCGCTTCCCGGCGGAGATCTCGGCCTGCGTGCGCGCAACTGCCGCCTGGGAATCCTGAATTCCGCGCAGCCCCGAGGAGAATATCTGGGAGGTGGCTATTCTCATGACCGCACCGTACTCATGACGTGGCCTTCAACAGGGTGTCGATCAGCGAACGCGCCACCGCGATCACCTGTGCCGTTGCGTTATATGCCTGCTGGAACCGAATCAGGTCGGTCGCCTCCTCGTCGAGATTCACACCCGAGACCTCGTCGCGAATCGCCTGCGTCTGTGTGACCAGAACCTTGCCGGCATCGCTGTCTATGCGTGCCTGCCGCGTCTCGGTGCCGACGAATCCCACCAGTTGCCCATAGGCCGACTGGTACGTCGCGCTGCCGTTGGCAAGGGTATCGGCAATCTGGAGCTTTCCAAGAGCCACCGCATTACGGTTGTCCGATTTGCCGCCCGTGTTGTAACCGATCGCGAAGGAGTCCCCAGCGACGGGGTCGCCATTGATGCCGACCTGGAAACCGAAATAGTCAGGATCGCCTGGGGTCGTGCTGAATAGCGTGTTGCTCACACCGGGAGTGAAGCTCAGCCCTATCAGCCCGGGCGCCAACTGCGTCGGGTTCGCGGGATCGCTGTTATCGAGCACGTCGTAGGTGGTGGGCCCGGTAAATCGCAGCAACAGCGGTGGCGCCAGCTGACGCGGGGTCGTCGTGAAAAGCGGCAGCGAGGTATCGAACACATCGCCCACCGCGACAATGCCCTGCCCGAGATTCCCCGTTGCAGGCGTTGCCCGCACCGGCTGCGCGAGTGCAAGGTCCTCCGGACGACTGATGTTGCGCGATACATCCTTCGCACCCAGGCGCGTCGGCTCGATGAGATAACTGTCGCCCGGCAAGAAACTGCCGGCAGGCAGGTTCAGATCGAGTGTGAATCCATCGACAGTGGTCAGAGGATCAGTGAGTGCTGCACCGTTCGCGACCACCGTGCCGTCGAGATTGCGATAAAGGCGCCAAGCCCCACCGGCCAGCACATCGAGCTGATAGGAACTTGTGGAAAGTTTGGATGGGTCATCGATCGTCACTGTTACCACGCCCGAAGACGCGGGATCGTTGTCACCGGCGGGCCGCGCCCGCAGCGTGGGAGAAAGCCCGCCGTTGACATCGCCGAAAAACAGGCCTCCAAGGTCACCTTCGAGATCCATGCCCAGCGCATTCTGGTCGTTCACACCGGCCACAAGCCCTATGGCGACGCGTCCGACCTGATTGAACGCCTGATCGAGCACCCGCTCGCGGAATTGCAGCAAGCCGCCCACCTTGCCGCCGGTGGCCTCGTTCGACACGATCCGCGTCTGTCCGCCCACGGTAATGGCCAGATCGCGGCGCGAGGGATCGAAGCGACCCGCAACCGTGATGACGGCATTGGCCACCCCGCCCACGACAAGCGCCTGCCCTTTGCCAAGCAGCACGTTGATGGCGTTGCCGTCCTGCACGGTGGTGAGATCGACAATCGCCGCCAGCTCGAGCAGGCGCTGATCGCGCTGATCGAGCAAATCATTCGGAGCGCTGCCACCACCGATCCCCGTAGCCGCCTGGATCTTCAGGTTAAGATCAGCGATAAGCGTGGCCAGTGAATCAACGTCGGCCGCCAAGCTGTCGAGCTGGCTGTTGACGGATGTGTTCAGCTGGGAAAAACGGTCGTAGAGACCGTTGAAACCCTCCGCGAGCGCCTGCGCCTCACTGATGACAACCTGTCGGTCGGGGATCCACGTCGGGTCACCGGAGGCCGCCTGGAACGTCGCGAAGAAGCGGTCGATGCTGCCCGAGAGACCGAGTGCGGGATCGCTGAGGGTACTGTCGATCTGATCGGCGTAGAAACGGAAACTCTGTGCCGAGTTGTAGAGCCAGGTGTCGGTACGCAACTGACGGGTGACGAACTCATCGACCGTGCGGGTGATTGCGTTGACGTCCACGCCGCGCCCGACGTAGCCACCGGGGAAGTACTGCGGCGCCTGCGTGCCCAGCTCGACGCGCTGACGGCTGAAGCCCTCCACCCCTGCCCCGGCGATGTTGTGTCCGACCGTGCTCAGCGCGGCCTGGTTTGCCACCAGCCCGGAGAGCGCAATCCGCATCAGATCACTCATGGTGCGCCTGCAATCGCGGGATCGCGCAACAGCGTGAGTATCTTTTTGGCGTAGCCCGGGTCGGTGGCATAACCCCCACGCGCCAGGCCGTGAACGAAGGACGCCGCATCACCGGCGCTGCGGATTGCATCGCGGTAACGGCCGCTGCCGAGCAGCGTGTCGGCGTAATCCGAGAAGCTCTCTTCAAAGGAGCCGTAGGCGCGGAAACGCGCGCGCTCGGAGCGCGTAATACCGTCGCGAACCTCCAGCGTGTTGACGCCCACGCTGCCGCCGGCCCAGAAGCTGCCTGCCTTGATATTGAACAGGTTGAACGAGCTGCGTCCTGCGGAATCGCCCAGTATCGACTGCCCCCAGCCGGTCTCGAGCGCCGCCTGCGCGAGCAGAACGCGGTGATCGACCCCGAGTTTCTCCGCGGCCTTTCGCGCCATCGGAGCCAGCGTCTCCACAAAACCTTTCTTGTCACTGAAACGCTCGATGACTGACGCCGCGGCCTGGCGCGCGCGCTCCACGGCAGGCTCGATGGCGTCGATCGCACCGCGCAGCATCTCGGACATACCCGCCGCAGGAGCAGGAGGCGCGGCCAGCACCGGTGCGGTTGCCTCGCGCGGCAACGCCGCCTCTGCAACGCCGCTCGCCGTGGCATCCGCAGCTGAATCCGGCCGACTAAGGGCGGGCGCGCGATCTATGCGTCGCGTATCGAGATCTGTCGTACCACCGGGCCGCACCGCACCCGCTGGCTTCTCCTCCACGCCGAACTGCCGACGCAGGCCGCGTTCGAAAACATCTGCAAGCCCGAGTCCGCGCCCCTGTGACAGCGATATGCCCAACTGATCGTCGAGCATCTGCTGGCGAAACTGCATCTCCTGGGTCTGAAAGGGGTCATCCGCCGCCAGCAGATCGTTTGCCGCGCGCATGCCCTTGAGCATCTGCGAGACGAAAAACGACTCGAACTGCTGCGCGACCTGCGAGATCGCGGCACCGCGGTCTTTTTTCGCGAGCCTGTTGATGGACTGGAGTCCACCAAGATCGTTGAAGGCGTAATCCATGGCGCGCTCAGATCACGATGAGGTCGGCGCGCAGTGCGCCAGACTGCTTGAGCGCCTCGAGGATCGCCATCAGGTCTCCGGGGGCCGCGCCCACCTGGTTCACCGCCTGGACGAGATCGTCGAGCGTGTTGATCGCATCGAACTGCCACATGCGGTTAGTGCCCTGCGTCACGTCGATCTGTGATTGCGGCGTCACCACCGTCTGGCCCTGCCCGCCCAGCGGACCGGGCTGACTCACCTGCGTGTTCTCTGTGATAACGACCGTGAGGCTGCCGTGTGTGACCGCCACCGGCTCGACGTGCACGTGGTTACCCACCACGATAGTGCCGGTGCGCGAGTTGATCACCACGCGTGCCGGCGCCTCGCCCGGCTCGACTTCAAGGTTCTCGAGCATCGACATGTAGGACACACGCTGGTCGATGTTTTCCGGACCGCGCACATGAATCGAGCCCGCGTCCATCGCCGAGGCTACGCCCCCGCCGAGCACCTCATTCACGCGCTCGGCGATACGCATCGCCGTGGTGAAATCCGGACGCAGCAGGTTGAATACAAGATTGGAATCCTGGGTGAACGAAGTCTCTACCGCCCGCTCCACGATTGCGCCACCGGCGATACGACCAACGCTCGGCACATTCACCGTGATCCTGGAGCCATCGCCACCTTCGGCGCCGAATCCGCCGACCACCAGATCGCCCTGCCCCATCGCATAGACCTGGCCATCGACGCCCTTCAGCGGCGTCAACAGCAAGGTGCCGCCGCGCAGGCTCTTGGCGTTCGCGAGCGAGGAAACCGTGATGTCGATGGTCTGGCCGGGTTTCGAAAATGGCGGCAGCGAGCCATGCACCGACACGGCTGCGACGTTCTTCAACTGCAAACGCACGCCCTCCGGCAATGCGATGCCGAACTGGCGAAGCATGCTGAGAAACGACTGCGAGGTGAAGGGCGCCTGCGTGGTCTGGTCTCCGGTGCCGTCGAGCCCCACGACCAGACCGTAACCGATCAGGTGGTTGCTGCGAACTCCCGCGAGGGTCGTTAGGTCCTTCAGTCGCTCGGCTCGCACGGGCGAGGGCGCGAAGAGTGTCAGACCCGCAGCGAGAACAATAATCAGGGCACGCGTCATGGTCGTCATGTTCACAGGGGCCACCATCCGCTGTTGAAGAATTTGCCAAGCCAGCCCATGTTGTTCGCGGCCGCCAACTCACCCGTGCCGCTGTAGCTGATGCGCACATCGGCCAACTTGGTGGAGGCCACCGAGTTATCCGGCGCGACGTCCTCCTGGCGCAGCATGCCGCTCAGGCGGATGAACTCGCTGCCGCGATTTAGCTGCAGCCACTTTTCACCGCGCACGCGGAGCAACCCGTTTGGAAGCGCCTCGATCACGCTCACCGATATGGAGCCGGTAAGGCTGTTGCTCTGGGAGCTCTCGGACTGCCCCTGGAAATCGCGGTTCTGCGCGATGTCAGTGCCGAGGCTATGATCGCCAAGGCCAACCGAATCGCCCAGAATCAGGGCCTCGTTCATCTGGATGTCTTGGTCTTTCTTGATCGCCGTTCCTGCGTCTTTGCTCGCCTGCGTACGCTCGGAGAGACGGATCGTAATGATGTCGCCCACCTGCGTGGCCCGACGATCCGAGAACAGCGAACTGCCGAAACGTGCGTACTGGATGGCACCGGCGCTGCGGAAATCCGGCACCGGCGATGTCGCAGACAGTGGCGCGTAGTCGGGATCGCCAGGGGATTCCTCGATCGGCAGACGTGCGCAAGCCGCAAGCGCGAGCACGCAGACAGGCAGCACGAGGCGGATCATCTTCAGGCTAAGGTGGATCATGCTGGCGATACCTGTTCAGAGGTTCTGCGTGATGTAGCCGAGCATCTGGTCGCTGGTCGAGATGACCTTGGCGTTCATCTCGTAGGCGCGCTGGGTGGTGATCATGTTCACCAGTTCCTCCACCACCTGGACGTTCGAGTTCTCGAGCGAGCCCTGCACCAGGGTGCCAAGTCCGTCCAGCCCGGGGGTTCCGTTGGTAGGGCTGCCGGACGCCGTGGTTTCGAGGAAGAGGTTGCCACCCATGGCCTCGAGGCCCGCGGGGTTCACGAAATCCGTGGTGGTTAACTGACCGATCTGCTGGGCTGCGGCTTCGCCGGGGAGCACGACGCTCACCGTGCCGTCCTTGCCGATCGTCACGGAGCGTGCGCCCTCAGGTACGGTGATGGCAGGCTGAATTACCAGACCATCGGAATTGACCACTTCGCCGTCACGGCTCAGTTGGAACTCGCCGTTGCGGGTGTAGGCGGTGGTGCCATCGGGCAACAGCACCTCGAAAAAGCCGCGTCCGTTGATAGCGACATCGAGTGCGTTGTCCGTGATCTGCAGGCTGCCTTCAGTAAATTCCTTCTGGGTCGAGACCACACGCACACCGGTACCGATCTGCAGACCCGAGGGCAGCTGGTTGTTCTCGGAGGACTGCGCGCCGGGCTGGCGACGAATCTGATACAGCAGATCCTCGAAGTTCACCCGGTCGCGCTTGAAACCCACCGTCGCCACGTTGGCAAGGTTGTTCGATATGGTGGAGAGTTGGGTGTCCTGGGCGCTAAGCCCTGTCTTGCTCACCCACAGTGCGTTCATCATGTCCGTCTACTCCCTGATGTGGCGCTGACGCGCATCACGAAACTTGCAATAGCCGTGCCGCGGCCTGACTGTTCTCATCGACGTTGTGCATGAGCTTGACCTGCGTCTCGTACTGACGCGCGAGAGAGAGGAGTTCTGTCAGCGCCTCGACGGCATTGACGTTGCTGCTTTCGATGAAGCCCGAAGCCACTTCGACCCGCGGCGCCACTGGCGCCCTGCTGCCATCCTTCATGTACATGAGGCCGTCGGGCCCCTTCACCAGCTGATCTTCGGGCGGATCGACCAGACGGATGCGATCCACCTGCACGAGCGCCTCCGAGCCTTGTCCGCGCGGGCGCACAGTGATGGTGCCATCGCCGCCGATATCGATCTTCTGTGACTCTGGGATGGCGATCGGACCACCATTGCCAGCCACCGGCAAGCCGTTGCCGGTCTGCAGCTGACCCAGCGCCGTGATCTGCAGGCTGCCGGCTCGGGTGTAGGCTTCGCGGCCATCCGGAGCCACGACGGCTATCCAGCCCCGGCCGCGAACCGCCACATCCAGATCCCTGCCTGTCTCGCGCAACTGCCCGATCTGGAAGTCAGTGGCCGGGCTTTCGGCGAGCGCGTGCGCCCGCGTGGGGAGCCCATCGCCATACCAGATGCCCATGCTGCGCGCGGCAACGAAGTCGCGACGAAAACCGTCGGTGCCCACATTGGCGAGGTTGTTTGCATGCACCGCCTGCGCGAGGGTGTTGTTCTTCGCGCCGGTCATGCTGGTATAGAGCGCCTTGTCCATGGTGTTTCCCGCGTGTATCGCGCCGATGGACGACCCTCAGGCCGCCCATCGAACGCTCAGGCTCAGGAGCGCAGATTGATGATGGTCTGCGTGATGGCGGTATTGGTCTCGATGGTCTTGGCGTTTGCCTGGAAGTTGCGCTGCGCCACGATGAGATCCACCAGTTCCTCGGAGAGATCCACGTTGGAATCCTCCAGGGCACCCGACTGCAGCGAACCGAAGGCACCGGCGCCAGCGATACCGGGAATCGGTTGCCCCGAGTCAAAAGACTCACTCCATGCCGTGTTACCAAGCGGAGTGAGTCCCTGCTGACTGGGGAAATCCGCGAGTAACACTTGCCCCAGCACCAGCGACTGGCCGTTGGTGTAGCGGGCGAAAATAGTACCGTTCTCCGCCACCTCGGTCCCGACGAGCTGACCGGGCCCGTATCCATCCTGCTTCAAGGACGCCAGATTGAAGTCGTCGCCAAACTGCGTGGAGCCTGCGATATCAATCTTGAAATCCGAAAAGCCGGTATCGACTGTGCCGTTGAACACCGGCGTCACGGCGCCGCCGTTGGGCCCATCGGGCTCCGCGTTAGAGCCGAAGTTAGCCTGGATTTGGTTGGCAGGAACCCAGTCGTCGACAACCAGTTCGGTGGTGAAGCCGGCCAGCGGCGTGGTGTCGAGGGAGCCATCCGTGTTGAAGCTGATGCGGAATGCCGTGTCATCGCCGTTAGGGTCAAGCGGGGCAACCGCAGACGGCGTACTTCCCACGTTGGCCGGATTCTGGTTGACCAGGGTGCCATCAATGGCAACCCAGACGAACCAGTCGTTGTTCAAGCCAGATTCGATCGCAGGATCGGGCTGATCCTTGCGGTAATAGAGCGTCGCTACGTGTGGCAAGCCCTCTGAGTCATAGACCGTCAGCGAGGAGGCATGGTTGAAAGTGCGCTGATCGGCGGGATCGAAGGTCGGGAACTCGGTCGCATCCGGAGCCGCTTTGCTGGCATCGAGGTTGAAGCCGAGCGAGACCTGGGAAGTTCTGCGCGGCGGCAGGTTGAATGCCTCGACGCGAAGCGCCTTTTCGTTACCCACATCGATATTGCCCTGGTCATCGGCGGCGTAGCCCACCAGTGCGGCACCGGAGTTACTGCGGATCACGCCTTCCTTGTCGATACCGAATATGCCAGCTCGGGTGTAACTGCGTGCACCATCATTGTCGAGCACGAAAAAACCGCGGCCGTTGATTGCCAGATCCAACGGGCGACGGGTGTTGGAGATCGTCCCCTGCGTGAACTGTTGCGCCACGCGGCTAAGCCCCACACCAGAGCCGATAGTGCGCGAGCCGGACTCGGCGAGGCTCGCTGTATAGACATCATTGAATTCCGCACGCGATTGCTTGAAACCCGTCGTGCTTGCGTTGGCGATGTTGTTCGCCGTGATATTGAGGTCAGAGGTGGCGGCGCGAAGGCCGCTCAAGCCGGTCTGGAATGACATGTCAGTGCTCCTTTGAAGATCGGTATGAAGTGATGATCAGAAAAAAAACGTCAGAGAATTTCCTTGATGTCGGAGATCTGCTTTGGCCCGACACCGTCCACGTTCAGCGTGAGTTCGCCTGCTGCCCCGATGGTCACGCTGTTCACGTTGGCACCGAGCGTGGTCTTGAGACCCACGTTCTCGCCGTCGACACGTCCAAGGGCCTCAAATCGATAAACGCCGGGCGGAACGGATTCACCGGCATCCGTGCGACCGTCCCAGGCGAAACGGATCTCGCCGGGGTCCTGTGCACCGAGCAGTTCCTGCCGGACCAACAAACCACGCGAGTCGTAGATGTTGAGCAGCGTGTCGTCGGTGGGCTTGTCAACGGTGATGGAGCCCAGGATTTCACCGCTGTTGGTGAGCCGCGCCGTGTGCGAATCGACAAACACCGTGTGCCCGACCAGCGCCGAGGCCTGCAGTGCCTGGCTGGATTTGAGGCTGTTGGTCATGCTCTGGAAGTTCGTGTTCAGGTCCTGCACCCCCTGCACCGTACTGAACTGCGCAAGTTGGGCGGTGAACTCCGTGGCTTCCTGGGGGTTCAAAGGGTCCTGATTCTTGAGCTGCGCCATGAGCAATGTCAGGAAGTCGCTCTGGTCCAGGGAGTCACCTTTTTTGGGTGCCTCCTTCTTGAACGACAGCGAGTCGAACACGCTGTCGCTTACTTTGAATCCGTTGATTTCCTGCATGGTGGCTCTACTCCCGGGGCCGTTACTGTCCGAGCGCCAGGACGCGCTGGGAGAGCGTCTTGGCGGCTTCGGCGATCTGCACGTTGATCTGGAATGAACGCGAGGCGGAGATCATGTCGGCCATCTCCTCGACCACGTTCACGTTCGGGTAATAGACGTAGCCCTTCTCATCGGCGAGCGGGTGACTCGGCTCGTAGCGGGGCTCCAGGGGCGCCTGGCTCTCGACCACGCCGAGGACCTGCACGCCGGCGGACGCACCATCATCGGCACCGAACCCGGACTCACCATTCATGGCGGCGTCGTGAATCGGGGCAAAGATCGGGTGCCGGGCACGGTAGGTCCCGCCAACGCTGCTGCTGGCAGACTGGGCATTGGCCAGGTTGCTGGCCACCGTATTCAGCCGGACGCTCTGCGCGCTCATCGCGCTGCCGGCAACATCAAAAATCGCGTTGATGGACATCATTCACCCCGAAGCGCGGTCTTCAGTCCGCGCAGGCTGGATTGGAGGAAAGTGAGGCTCGCCTGGAAGTCGAGCGCGTTACGGGAGAAATTCGACATCTCCATGTTCTCGTCGACCGTGTTGCCGTCCAGCGAAGGCTGCATCGGCACGCGATAAAGCAGAGACCCTTCGTCATTGAGACCGGATAGCCCCTGGTGTCCCGCCTCGGTGCGGCGCATCCCGGCGCTGCCGCCAGCATCGATCGCCTCCCGCACCATCGACTTGAAGTCGAGGTCCCGGGCCTTGAAGTTGGGTGTGTCAACGTTCGCCAGATTGTTGGCGAGCAACTCGGCACGGCGTTCGCGTATGAGAAGAGCCTTCTCATGTACGCCGAGCGCGCTGTCGAAGCTGATGGCCATGTTGGGGGTCCTCCCGATTCACGAAGGCGCAACAAACGCCCTCGAGCCAGACGAAGCAACACATGTGCCAGAGAACGCATTTGCTTGTTTTTCAATGCGTTGCTCAAAACATAAAGCCCGAACCCGGGATGCGGCGGCAATTCGTTTCCGGTCTTGCCGCTGCCGCCGGACGCCGCCGCCACCCCCCCCCCCGGGTAACCCGGTCGCACAGGCAGATGAAGTAACTGGCAAGCGAATTGCTACGAGCCTCGTATGAACAACGCGACTGACAGAAACCCGACAACCCGCCCACCGGCAGAAAGCCCGCGGAAGTACGCGCGGCTGCTGCTTGCCGGCTTGGCGGCAGGCGTCCTTGCACATGGGGCAAATGCCCAGGACAACACCATCGGCGCAGAGGCCCTGCGCTCGCTGGCGGTGGCCGCGGTCGAACAGCAGTTGCCGGACGCCGATATCGCCCGGGGCGCCAATCGAACAGAGGTCGAGGCAGGCTCGATAGATTCCCGGCTGCGTCTCGCAGCCTGCGCGCTGACGCCACAGGTGCAAGTCGATCTTGCGCGAGGATCGGGGCGGTACAACGCGCGCGTCAGCTGCGCCGCACCCGCCCCCTGGAGCCTTTATGTACCCATCGAGGTTCGCGTCTTCCGCGACGTGGTGGTAAGTAACCGGGCCATGGAGCGCGGACAAACGATAGGTGCAAGCGACCTCAGGCTGGAGGAGCGCAACGTCCTCGCCACCGGGGCGGGCGCCTTGATGAATCTTGAAGATGCCGTCGGTTTCAGCTTGCGGCGGAATGTCCCGATAAACGCGATGCTCAACGCCGGAGCCGTGGAGCCCCCGCTGCTAGTCCGCAGGGGCGACCGGATCCAGGTGAGCGTGCGCGCCGGAGGTATCAACGTGAGCGCGGTGGGCGAGGCCCTGCGCGACGGACGTCTTGGCGAGCGCATCCCGGTGCGTAACATTCAGTCAAAGCGGGTGGTAGAGGCCGTGGTGACGGGAGCGGGCCGGGGTGAGGCGACCTGAAATTTCTCTCGGGGAAGCCCTAAAGTTCTAGAATGGGGTGCCGATACACAATTCGGTCATTCCGTATAGGCAGAGCAGCAAGAGCGATACGCAAGGCAAAAAATGGTTTCGGACATCAAGGGCTACAACACGCGCGAAACCGCCAGCACCCGTGAAGGGCAAGCAGCGGACGTACGTCCCGATCGCCAAGCGGAGGCATCCTCCGCCCGGGGTACGGGGCCGGCCCGCGACGACACGGTGGCATTGAGCGGTCTAGCGGATGTAATCCGCACCGCAGCGGCCAAACTCGCCGCCGAACCCGCAGTCGACGAAAGCCGCGTCAAGGGCATCAAGGATGCACTCGCGCGCGGCGACTACGTCATCGACCCCGAGCGTATCGCCCGCAAGCTGATCGACGCCGACAACCCGTAATCCCGGCCGCATTGGTCGGAATACGGACCCGCGGTTCACGCCGTGGCAACAAGCGCAGGGGTGATCACATGGGAATCCGTCCAGATATTCAGGAGCGCGCGCGCTCCATCATCGCCAGGGACATCGAGTCCATCGCCCTGCTGCAGCAGCTGCTCGCAGAAGAGCAGCAGGCGCTCGCCACGCGCGATCTGTCCGCCATCAACACGGCTGTACACAAAAAACTCGAGTGCCTGAAGGCGCTGGATGCTCTCGAACGCGAGCGTAAGGCGCTTACCGCGCAGAGTGGCTTACGCGAGTGGAATCGTCTTTTGACGGCCGCCGACCCCAGCCTTCTGGTTGAGTGGAAAGGGCTTGCGGTCAAATTGCGGGAGCTTGCCGAAACCACTGCCACCACCGAGAAGATCGTCAGCAGGGCCCGGCATGGCACGCAGCGCTTACTGGCTCTCTTGCGCGGCCAGGGAAGCGAGGCCACGGGCGTCTACGATCGCTCCGGGCGCACTCGAGACCAAACTGACAACCGCCCCATCACGCTCGCCTGAGCGCATCCACGGGCCGTCTTCCAGCATCCACAGGTCTCCCGCGCGGTCTACGTCGGCGCGCGGGGGCAACTCGCTCCAGCGCAGCCCGCAGGCGAGAAATCTCGCGCGCTGATCCCGCGCCACATCGGCTCCACCCCAGGCAATGCCCTCCATCAGGCCTTCGGGGAACGCGCGCAGGCCAATCAATACATAGCCCCCGTCGATAGCCGGCCCAAGCACGGCGGGTGTGCCCTCCTCGAGCAGGCGACACGCCATGCCGAGATAGCCGGCGTCGTATCCCGGGCAATCGCTGCCCACCAGCACCACCGCGGGGTAATCACCAAGCATCCGGACGCAAGCACGACGCATGCGGTCCCCAAGGGACCCGTCCCCCTGAGGCAGCGGGCCAGGGCCCTTGCCGTGAACCAGATGCCGGAAAAACGGGTGCCCGGGATCATCAACGCAGAGCACCGGATCCCACCCCGCGGGAACCGCGGCCAGACAGCGTGCTACATCCCGCAGCAGATGCTCGGCGAGTAGCGCGGCACCCTCGGGACCAAGTGCAGGCTGAAGGCGTGTCTTGGCGCGGCCCGGCACCGGAGCTTTGGCAAACTGCAGCACGCAGCCACGCCGCTCAGTGGCCATAGTAATCACGGTGCAGGATGCGGGGATCGGCTCCCATACGGTAACGAAGCCGCAGTCTCCACATGAGAGCGATAGTGTGCAGCGCGCCCGCACTGTCCCAGCGCCGACCGGAGGACTCGAGGATCTGTGGCAACGCAAGCGGCGCCTTGCGAGCGCGCAGCCGGGTGCAGATGGCTATGTCCTCCATGAGCGGTCGCTCGGGAAAGCCCCCTACGGCCTCGTAAAGGCCCCGGCCGACGAAAAGGCCCTGATCGCCGGTAGCGATATGACTGAGGCGCGAGCGCCAATGCATGAACAACGCAACCACGGGCAGCCAGCGTGAGCGTCCGCGCAACCGGGGGCGCCAGAAACCCCAGATGTCACCCAGCGCCAGGGCCGCGATGGCGGCCAGTGCCTCTGGCGGCACACGTGTGTCGGCGTGCAGGAAGACAAACAGATCGGTACGGGCCGCTTGAGCACCTGCACGCATCTGCGCCGCCCGCCCGCGGGAAACCTGCAGAAGGCGCGCCCCGTTTGCAACAGCGATCGCACAGGTAGCATCTTCGCTGCCGCCATCGCAGACGATTACTTCGGCGCTTGTGCCCAGCCCCGCAAGATCCCGCAACAGCAGGGGCAATGCGAGCGCCTCGTTCAGCGTTGGAATGATGATGCTGAGGCGCATGCCCGTTCAGGCACTCAGGCCGCGAGCGCGCCAGAGCAACTGCTCCCCTGCCCCGCCGTGCAACCCCAACAGTGCTCACCGCCGCGGATGGGCGCGCCCACCGGCAAGTCTCCAAGCAGATCCAGCAGATGCAGCCGGCGGTCGCTCGCAAGCAAGGGAAGATCAAGCATCTGGTTGAAATCGCAGTCGTACGCGAAGCCCTGCCAATCGATGCTGATCAGCCGACGACACATGACGTGTTCCAGATTGCGCTCCTCGAAACTGCTCCGCAGCAAATCGAGGTAAGCGGCAAACTGGTTCTGGGCCAGCAGCACGGCTCCGAAGCGGGCAACCGGCAAATTGGTCAGCGTGAGCAAACGATCGAACTCGATACCGAAGCGACTGCGTAATTCGCGCTTGTAGTCCTGCTCGAGCGGCTGTTGCGGCGGCGGGAGGGAGGGACCCCGCGGATTGAACACGAGATCAAGCTCAAGTGGCCCGCCCCTTCCGTACCCAAGCGCGTTCAACCGCAGCAGACCCGCGATGGAGCGTGAATACACGCCTTTGCCCCGCTGGGCATCGACGTTTTCCTCGAGATAACACGGCAACGAGGCAGTAACCATGACGCCTTCCGCCGCCAGAAATTCGGCGAGATCTTCCTGGCCCGGCTCAAGCAGGATGCTGAGATTGCAGCGATCGATCACCCGCAACCCACGACGGCGCGCCGCACTCGCGAGATAACGGAAATGCGGGTTCAATTCCGGCGCACCGCCCGTCAGATCGAGGACCTTCACACCGTGTGCGTCGATCACCCGGAGCACCAGATCCACCGTCTCACGGTCCATGCTCTCGGTGCGCGAAGGGCCGGCGTTCACATGGCAGTGCGAGCAACTCTGGTTGCAGCGGTAGCCAAGATTCACTTGCAGCGTATCAACGCCGAGCCGGTCGATCTGCGGGAAATCAGTCTGGAGCAAGAGCGGACGCGTGTCCTGCATGGGGTGTTCACAGTGTTACCTCGGAAGCGGCGACAGCAAAACACGAGGCCTGCGCGTTCCGCAATGGTCGTTGGCATCTCCGTGCCGGGGGATAGCTTTGCCGAAGTACCGGCGTCGACATAGAATACGCCGCGTGCTCCGTCCCCATAGTTCAACGGATAGAACGGGGTCCTCCTAAGACCCAGATGCAGGTTCGATTCCTGCTGGGGACACCAACATCATCCAATGATCACGAAGTTGCCCACAAGCAGGTCGCGGTGCGTCGTGGTGCCGATCTGCGCAAACTGCACCGCGTCGAGTCCACCGACTCCGTCGGCGTCGTAGTAAAGACGGCCAGCGTCTGTATCGTAAATAATCCTTTGAGCCGCAGTAAGCGCCGCTGTTGCACCGGGAGCCTCGAGAATCTGCGCGGGCGACAGCGATGTTCTGACTGACGCATCGAACCCCGTAAAAACGTCGTCATCGAGCCAGATCCTTAAGCCCACCGCACCGAAATCGACGATCAGATCGAGGTTGTCGAGTTCCGACAGAGGCGTGTCAAAGACCAGCGTATCGCTGATATGAGTGTAAATAACATCATTCCCGTCACCCCCGTTAAGCGTGCTGCGACCGAGGCCACTGTCGAGAGTGTCATCTCCCGAGAGCCCAGAGATGAAGTTGTCGTCTTGACTCGCAACAATGGTGTTACCGAGTTCGTTGCCCACACCGACCTTGGCACCCGTATTCATGCTCAGGTTCTCGATGTTGGGGCCCAGCGTCCAGTCGGTGCTGCTGAACACCGTATCGGCGCCACCGTCGGCGCTGTCTTCCCGCACCGTGTCACCGGCTCCTACGAGATACCAGTCGTCCCCATCGGCTCCCGTCAGCAGGTCGGCGCCGCTTCCGCCATCCAGGGTGTCATCGCCCGCCATGCCGTTTAGAGTGTCGTTACCGCCCAACCCCTTCAGGATGTTGCCTGCATCGTTGCCGGTCATATTGTTAGCGAAAACATTTCCGGTCCCCATCACGGAATCAATACCCGTGAGAAGCAGATTCTCAACGTTGCTTGCGAGTGTCCAGCTGATATCGCTCACGACAGTATCCGAGCCTGCGGAACTGCCTTCGATGACGAGATCACCAAGATGAACTGTGTAGGTGTCGTTTCCAGCGGCCCCCCGGAGAGAGTCACTACCGCCCGCCCCGTCGAGCACATTTGCGCCGGCGTTCCCAAAAATTGTGTTTGCGCCGGTATTACCTGTTCCAGACAGACCGAGCAGGCCTGACAGGCGCAGTGTTTCAACATTTTCAGGCAGCACCATGGAGATCGACGAAACAATGGTGTCCGTACCCGAAAGTGGAGACTCTACAACCATATCGCCGAGTTCATTGACGGCGTAGGTGTCATCTCCTGCAAGACCCTGAGCCTGGAGCGCACCACTGCCACTGAGGTTGAAATAGTCGGCCCCGGATGTACCCCGGATGATCATCGGCCCACGCGTATTAGCTGACGCATCGAAACTGGCGCCGAAAAGTCCTGTGTCGTAATCGGATAATCCTTGGGAGATCCACCCCGCCGCATAACCGCCATCCGCGAGAGCAGTGACGGTTGCAGCGAACTGCTGACCCGTTGCATTACCGTTCACCTGCATGTCACCACTCAAGGCAACCCCCGCAGAAGAATAACTCCGAGAGTAAACGCCGAAGCCGCTTCCATCTTGTCCGCGCGACTCCCAGGTCACGACAAATCCGCCACCTGCGAGTGCTACGACATCAGGCGACTGCTGTTCGTAAAGCGTGTAGGCATTGACCCGAAACTCCGAACCGACTGGGACTCCGCTGTCGTCGAGAAGTTGTGCGTAAATGCCTGTACGGCTGCCATCCTGGTTCTGTGATACCCAGACGACCACCGCGCCGCCCGTGGCCAACCCGGCGACCGCAGGGTCATATTGCGAGAGAGAAAGCCTGGTATTCACACGGAACTCGCCGCCTTGAGCACCCGCCGTGTCGTCAAATCGTTGCGCATAGACACCGTAGCCGCTCCCATCCTGCGAATACGATGCCCATGTAACCAGGAAGCCGCCGCCAGCAAGCGCGGTCACATCCGGACTGAGCTGATCACCAGAGGTGCGTGTATTGGCGAGGACGGCGCCGCTCGCGGCGAGGCCGGCTGAGCCATAGGCGCGCAGATAAACCCCTTCGCCGCTGCCGTCCTCGCCTTGGGAACTCCAGCAGACCACATAGCCGCCACTGCTGAGCTGGGCAACTGAGGAGTCGCGTTGCTCCCCCACCGTAGTCTCGTTCACGAGGATATCCGACCCGACCGCAGAGCCAAGGGCGTCGAAAAGTCGGGCATAAACGCCCCCACGATCACCATCCTGACCACCAGAAGTCCAGGTCGCGACAAAACCGCCGCCTGCGAGAGCTGCGACGGCAGGATCGAACTGCTCGCCGGAACTCGGAAGGTTTACCGAAAACTGGGTGCCTTGGAGAGTCCCGTCCGCAGCATATCTCTGCGCAAAAATGTCAGCGGCACCATCGCCCGCAGAAGTAGCCTGCCACAGGACAACGTATTCGCCGGCCTCAAGTCCTGCTGATGCCGGCAACCCCTGCCCCGTGCCGGCAGCAGCGGTCAGCCGGAACTCCTGAACGACAGTGAAAGTACGGTCGCTGAAATGGAGTTTCTCGATACTCCGGAGGCTGTCGACGCCATCATCTATGGCGGTGATGACGCGTTGATCCAGAGTCAGGAAGAGCCCGGATCGACCAAGCCTGTAGTGATCGCCAGTCTCCGAAAAAAAAGCCGTGTCGACTCCTGCAAGACCATCCAGAACATCATCAGCACTGGTGCCGCTCAGCGTGTCGTTACCGCCTGTTCCTGTGATGTTTGCCATGGCCGAGTCCTCCCTTCAGGTGTCCTGACCCAGGACGTACCGTTGGCTAGAGGCAAATTTGATGCCGGAATCCGATTGGAAAGCACGGCGCCGTGATCCTGCTCAATCACCGCCCTCCCCGGAGATGCGAAACCGTCTTTAGGGGTTCAGTCTGTTGGACCCGAGGCCAAACCAGACCAGTATTCGAGCCTGGCAAATCGAGCCGCTTGTAGAAACTGCCGTTCAACTGGGTATGGGTGATCAGGTAGCCCCGGAAGCGGCGAAAGAGTTCCCGGTCGGTGCGGAAATTACTTGCCGCCGACCAGAATTCCTTGAGAGAGCCACGGAACGTCAACCCCGGCATGTCGTAGATGGCTTCACCGCAGACCTTGAGCGGCGTGTTGTGATACAGCGCCGACAGCCCCACGGTACTGTTGACCACCACCACCCCCTTGGCGTGCTGCAAAAGCGTCGGCAGGTGCAGGTCGTGGACATAGTGCAAACGGCCCGTCAACCCGTGCTCCGCAGCACAGCCACGAATCAGGATATCGTAATTGAGATGCCCGCGGTCCATGGGGTGGTGTTTGATCACCAAATGAGCGTCAGCATCCGCGTGATCGGCAAACGAACGGACTACGTAGCGGATAAACCTGCTAACCGTGTCGAAGCCGGAGTGGGTCAGTATTTGTGCGTCATTGTGCACCTGCAGGGGAACCAGGAAGAATCGCCCGGAGAGTTCTCCCCGCAGTCGCGCTGCAACGCCGCGCTGCAGCAACGCAAAAAGCCACTTGCGCCCGAAGCCTCGCAGCCACGGGTAAACCTCCAGCAGCGAGAGCGAGCGATGGTGGCGGTAGTGGCGGTACAGCGGCTTGCAGATGGCGCTCGCCAGGCAGTAAAGAATCGCCCACCGAGCAGAACTCCAAAACGCATCTTCTACGGGCAGCGCAGGGAAGTGCCGGGTGGGCTCGTGGTTCAGATAGAAAATCGGCGAGCGCGGCATCTGCGAATGTCCGTTAACGCCATAGCGCTCGAGCGTCACGTAGTGGGGGCGTATGTAGCCCTCTTCGAAAACGCCGACTTCAATCCCCCGCTGGTTGGCAACCTGTCTCGCCGCACGGTGCACCGACCGGCAGTCACCAAACATGAGAATGACATCAATATCACGCTCCTGCAGGACCTGCCGCAGGAACTCCGGCCATTCATCGGGTCTTCCGCGAAAGGAAATCGCATCGCGCGGATAGAACAGGGTGTCGCCGCCATTGAAATTGATCTTGCAGACCTGGGCCCCTGCCCAGCGCAGGTCATCCGCAAGACGGCGAAAAAAAGGACCAACCGGGGACTGCAACAAGAGAACCCGTCTGCCTCGAAAAGCGCTCAGACCCTGAGAAATCATGGCATTCCCATGCTTAGGATACACAGAACGCAGGCTTGGCCCACGGGCGAGCCCGAAGCCTAGGAGTTTAATCGAGATCAAGCAATGCCAGCCACGCTACAGGCGCGGGAGAAGTACAAAAAAATCAGCAGGCACGCAACCGCAGCAGTGCGGACATCAACCGCCGCCACATAGGTCGTCGACCCGCGGTGCAACGGCGCCACTCAAGCAGTTCGTCGAGCGCATTTTCTGCGCTGCAAAAATGCCTGCCCCGGCGGTCCACATAACTCGGATAGACAATAAGGGCAGCGGCCACGAGCTCGTCCAGCCTGAGCCGCCGTGTCCGTCGAGGCGCCGGCTGGCGATCGTCGGTGAGCCCCCAGCCCGCGTAAAAGGGCACTCCGTGACACACCACAGGGCGACCTCTGAGCAGGGCCTCAAAACCCGCGAGCGAACTGATCACGTGCACTTCGCAGACGGCATCCAGCAGTTCCGGCAACGCACAGTCTGCGACGATCTCGTCGGCCAGTGCCGCCGCTTCCTGCTCGCCATCGCCTTGGAGCCGCAACCCCGCAACCACGTCCGGATGCGGCCTGTAGAGTAGCCATGCCTCCGGGCGTTCGGCACGCACCGCAGCAATCAAGGCCGCATTGCTGCGCACGCCTGGCGCGCCCAGCCGCACCGCTGCGTCGCTCTCGACCTGTCCGACCACGAGCACCACGCGGGCGCTACCGGCAGGACGCTGCCATACCCTGCCGCCCAGGTTGTACTTGCCGATTCCTGCGGCAACGATCCGTTCACGCAGCCGCGCCGCGCGCGCGAGCAACGGCACATCGAAGTTCCCCTCCTGAAGCAGTGTTTCAAGATCGGATGGCCGGGTCGCATCGAAGTAGATTCCGCTGCCATCGGCAACCCAGGAGAGTGGCCGTACGAGTTCCGCACCGAGACCAACCGAGCGCAGGAATCCGTCCTCCAGTCGAATCACATGACCGGCACCCTCCGGCGCCGGCGTAACGCCCCACACCACTGCCGTCTGGTCGGCTGTCAGCGTTGATGGCCGGCCGCGGGAGCGGACTCGCGAACCACGCAGGAAGGACCGCGCAAGAAATCGCTTCCGGGGCGAGAGCGCGACAGCATCCAATACCGGGGGAAACCGGTTGCGCATATGTCGCTGCAAGGCAAGATGCTCGAGAACGTGCTCAACCTCGCAGGGCTCGCCGCGGCCCGGATCGATGTAGCGTGGATAGTCAATCAGCGCCGCATGAACCAGCTGTCCAAGATTCGCGCTTCCGCGGCGCGTCGGTGCTTGCTGATCGTCCTCGCCAAGACCCCAACCAGCGTAAAAAGGCATACCGAAGCAGCGCAGCCTGCAACCCCAGACAAGAGCCTCGAAACCGGCCTGAGAGGTCACCGTGTAGACGGTCGCGGCGTTCGCGAGCAAGGAGGCGATATGCACATCGTCACGTAGGAGTGTGAGCCGGGCATCTCGCGGCAGCGAGGCTGGATCAAAATGGCCAGCCGCCTTGCCAGCGACAACATCAGGATGCAGTTTGAGCAGCACCGGGGTGCCAGGGTTTTCATCAAGCGCAGCCTGAAGCATGCGTGCAAAGGCGCTCGCATCAGCGCGCCCACCTGCTATCGATGTATCTCCCCGCGTCTGGTCGACCACAAGCACGAAGCTTTCAGGCAGCACGGCTGGATCCATGTCACGTGCGGCGTTGTACTTGGAGACACGCCCCGCACGCCACGCAGCTGCCAGGCTTTCCGCACGGGGTAACTGGGCCGATGTCAGCGTCCGGGAAATGAGGCATTCGAGGCGCGAAGGCTTCGATGCGTCGTAGTAAACACCCGCATCGTCGACCACCAATGACAGCGGCGGCGCCATAGAGCCAAGCTCCACGGACCGCAGGAAACCGTCTTCGACCGCCAGATACGGCAGGCCGTTACGCGCAGCGAATCGACGCGCCGACGCACTGGTCGGACGCAGTCCCCAGCCGGCAACCGCGTCGCAAGCGCGGCTTCTGTGCAGCCCTCCCACGGGAATGATTTCGGCGCCCATCAATGCGCTCAGATGCGGGATGCGGAGCATGCCGCCCGACAGCACCCCTACGCGACGGTGGGTCATGGAAATCGTCCTGCGCTGGCATCATCGCGGCACCAGCGCAGTGCCCGTGCCTGCAACGCCCTGCAACTCTCAGCATCACGCAGGCATCGCAGGATCAGCGCCACCCAGTCCGCCTGCCTGTTCTCACACAGCCATCCAGTCTTTCCGTCCTGCACGACTCCCGCATAGGGCTCAAGCCGGGAATAGATTCCGGCGGCACCAAAGCGCGTGATATCAAAAAGTTTCACGTGCGAGCGCGCACGGTTAAAGGAGGAGTCCAGGCACGGCGCCAGCCCGAGTAACTTGCGACGGTTCATCGTCCGCGCGAGGTACTGCGGCCAACCGAGCGGCGGGCATACGCTGGCGCGAGGAATGCCCTCAAACAGCCTGCGTACCGCGTCGCCGCCCGCGATCTCAAAATGAGCCTGCGGCAGCGCATCCTGCACCTCCCGAACGATGGGCAACAGCCACTCGATCTCGCGTCGATGCGCCGCGGTACCGTGGTAGAACCAGTCCTGTCCCACGGGTTCGGCCAACGCCGGATCCACAGCACCTGCCTCAAACCATAGCGGCGGCAACAACTGCACGCCAAACTGGCCATAGCGACGCCGCAATTCGGGAGTCGACACCCAGATCTGATCGCAGACTCCGCTCAGCAATCGGCACGTCAGGGCGTGACGCCAGGACGTTCGCAGCGCATATCGCAAAGGCAGATCCTCTGCGGTCACCGCCGCAGGAAGATCGTCATCCATGAACAACACAACCCGACCAAGCGCACTGCGTTCGCGAGCAAGCAAGCGCAGCCAGTCAGCAGGGGCATGACGCACGACCACCACATCACAGCCGTCAAGATCCCCGCGCTGCGGGCGCTGAGCCAGTGTGTCCACGATGCGCAGTGGCACGCCTGGATCCAAGCGTGAGCGGAAGTAATAGTCAGTACTCGGGATAACCCCTGGCGACAGTACGGTCAGCGATCGTCCAGGATGGCCAGGCAGCGGCCCCGTGGCAGGCAAGGTCTTGGCTGCGGCGCGCAGCCCCACCACGCGGCGGAGGCTAGCCCGGAGAAAGCTCATCGGGACCTTGGGCATCAGCCATCTCGCCGGCCTCTCCCGAACAGGCTAAGCAGAGACGTTACCGCGCCCTGTTCGGCGTTTACAGGAACCTGACGCACGGCTTGGGCAAGCAATTCACGGTGTGATTTATCGAGTCGTTGCAACGCTGCGATGGCAGCTGCCGCAAGCGCATCGCTCTCAGAGGCTTCCGCAGCGGGCACCTGCCAGGGCAGGACGTCACGCCCGGCCCAGTGTGCAGCAGACCACCAAGCGGGATCAGCCCGCATCCGTTGCGCATCCGCCGGATCCATGAGATCAAGCAGGGCTTCGTTGCTCACACGACAGCCGTCGATGATGCGGCGCACCAAACCTGGACCGAGCACCCACGGCGTGGGCTCGCCCGCGTACTGGAGATGACGGCCTAGTGCGAACTCGATAGCGGAATCTTGGGGCCCCGGGCGCAGACTGCGATGACGCTGAAACAAACGAAGTACCGACCCCGAAAGGCCAGGGTTGACGACCGCCTCACCCGGGGCCGCAACGCCAAGCAGCGCACAAAAATCAGCAACGATATTGCTTGGCAGCAGGCGCGGACGCACGGCCAGCACGCCCGGAACCTCCGCCCACGCTCGCGCCACCTGCCCCCACTGCACACGCTCGACGTGGCCTTTCACCCAACGCGGCAAAGGCGCTCCGCCCCAGGCTCCCCACTGCCACCAGGCCGAGTTGCAGCAGGCGACTTGTGGCCTGACGTACATCACCACCTCGACCTCCAGACCAAGCCGTTGGAGGATTCTTTGCTCCTGAAAGCCCCGCGACCCATTGCCCCAACCTTCTCTGGACAACACGACCACGGACCCTGCAGCGGCACAGGTCATTTCCTCGCCGATGCGTCGCAGAGCGCGATCCCCAAGTGCCGCGAGTTGAGACAGTCGGGCGCTCGCGAGGTAACCACATGGGGTCTCGACCGCCCGGGCAAGCACCTCAGGCCCGAAAATCAGATCGCCTGAGGCCCGCAGCGCCATGTACCTTGCACCGGGCGCAGCGCCGATCGGCGACAGTTCGGGATTGAGTGACAACGCCGTCTGCAAGGCACTGCTGCCACATTTGGGCATTCCCACATGCAGGACACAACGCAGAGTCACGGCAAGTCACCTGTCGGCGTGCAAGAGACCGGTCTCACTGCGCCATGAGCCTGGCAATGAGCGTGACGAGACGGGCTCTGCTTGGCTGTCCGGGCGCTTCCCAGGGTTCATCCGGTCAGGTATCGGCTCCTGGAACAGAACCCCGTCATCCCGCCCCAGATAACGCCGGGCAATATACTCATAGTCGCCGAGGTTTTCGTCGATCAGCCGGCGACGCAGCCGCGGCCGCATCAGATTTGCAGGGGCTTCGCCTGCACCGGCAACCAAGAGCCGCTGCTTTAGTAATTCACGCGAGTCGGAATCAAGCTCGGCGCGCTGAAGCAGATCGAGCACCTGCAGGGTCTCTGCACCCAGAGAGGCATTCACCCATTCCGGAGAACTCGCCGCCTCTAAGGAAAGCTCTTCCTGCCCGATCGCACGCAGGAAATCCGAAGCCACACCGCCGGGGTTCTGCGCCTGTTCGAAGGGCCGCACGATCACACGGTCAGCGCCAAACACAGCTGCCCAGCGGTCCACAAGCGCGCGGTAGCGCCCCGGGCGATTGCGCCGCGAGCGGCAAAACGCGAGGTAGGCTTGAATGCCACTCTCCCACGGCGGCTCCGCGACCATTTTCACCGCCTGATTGTAGACCGAAAGCCACCAGTGGTCGTGCCGCCTGAAGTACACCACGACACGCACGTCGAACTCGGCCAGAAAATCGCGAACGACGGCAGGGTCACCCCCAAGCACGAAGTCCTCAGAGCTGAGGACCACATTACCGGTCGGGTGCTGCGACAGCTCGCGGAGCAGCCCATCACGCAACGCCGCGAGTTCGAGCTGGTCCGGCACTCGCCTTCCATGAGCGAAGCCGAGAGCTTGGCTGAGCCCGTAATGAGCATCACCTCGGCGCCCGGCTAGCGGGTACAAGACACCCGCAACAGCGAGTTTTCCCGCATTCGCAGCAAGCCACCGCTGAATGGCAGAGCTTCCGGTCTTGTTCATGCCTATATGCAAGAACAACCGACTTCGTGCCTCGCGGCCATCTTGAGCGTAGATCATGGACGAATGACGGTCATGTGCGATCCTCCCATCGAGCGAGGATGCGGCAGCTGCTCACGTCGCATTGGGAGCCGCATCGTTCGGCTTCGATGCCGCGCGACGAAACTGCACGCGGCGCACCATTCGACCATCCTTGTTGGTGACGTCCTTGGCCGTGAAACTGCCCAGAGCCGGAACGCGTACCGTCTCACCTTCGGGGGCGGCATCGATCTGCGCGCCGAGCGTCCGCAGTGTGGCCACGACCACTTGCGTAAGCCGCTTCTCCGGAACCTTGTCGAGTCCCGCTGCGCCGCCCGCAACCACGGCCGCTACGAAATCGGTGATGTTCATACGTCGCTCCTCCAGTTTGATTTGAAAATATTTGATTGGCTGCAGCAGCTCGTTTGGGGCGGTCTTCGCGACCGTGCGACACCGGGCACTGATAGCCTCTCGGGAAGCCACATCGAACTACCGCTACTTGGTACTCACACAGACGGCAGTCGCCGCTTTTCATCAGGAATACGCGAGGCCCCTCGCCGAAGTTTATCCCAAGGCGAGAACAGAAGTCGCGCACGGCTCAGCATCCGGTCAGCCCAGCACACTCAAAGTGCAGGACACGATCCCAGTCGAGACCAAGAAGAGCTCGAATTTCTACTTATACCTGCCAGAGGCCATCCGGCAGACACGCGTCCAGACCTGGCGAGAACCATCATTAACCCGTTGCCCCGGATAGCTTGCACATCGCACCCGAACATCATGAACGCAGCAGACCCCCTTGCTTGTCGCACCGGAGATCGCGAACCCGACTCATGACGGCAGTTGAGCCAGCACCTCACGGATCATCCTTAGCAGCCCCTCATCGCGGCGGGTGCTGGTGATGGTGCTGGCCATTACCTGTTCGGCAAGCACGCCATCAAAGGCTGACGGATCAAGCTCAAGATGAGCCAACACCCGCGCGATCTCCGTGTCGGGCGCAGCCAAAAGGGTTTCATAATCGAGGCGCAATCCCACACCGGGGTAGCGACGCATGAACCGGTCGTAAACCTGATAGTGCCTGTGTACTTCGACCAGCATCCCTCGCAGGCGATGGCGCTGCTGCGCCGGGGAGAGCTGGACCCAGTTAGATTCCTTGACGAAGGCGTAGACCTTGCTGCGCGTCACCTCGACGATGTCCCGTTGCACGAAAACAAAACGGCCGTGTGGATAGAGCAACATCAGTCCGCGCAGCGAAGCCATGCCGTTATAGCGAATCTCCTTGAAACCCCATCGCCGGCCTGCCGGAACGCGAGCGGCGAAATATCCCTCCGTAAAAGACCGCAGCTGCTGCGCGTATTCCTCCGCAGACCAGGGATTGACCCATTCAAGCGCAGCGGCCGGATCGCTCAGTCCACGCTGGAGGTGAGCCAGCCCCCGGTTGGAGACAGGACTCATGGGGTAATGCTTTTGCTCGGGGTTATGCATGTGCGCCAACGCGCTCGCTGCCGCCTCCAAAAATCCGAAGTGCTCCCCCCAAACGACGAGCCCGCGGTGACAATTGAGCAGCCTCTGCACCAGCGTACTACCCGAGCGCCCACTGGATATCACGAAAACGGGCCGCGACGGGACGCCCTGCGCCTCAGGCATCTGCCGACCTCCCATCGGACCCGGGTGGCGGAGGCGCACCCGCAAGCAGCGAGGGCATTTGTTTCTCGAGCGCCTCGATACGCACTGCTTGCCTGAGCACAATGTCGCACAACGTCAACAGCAGCGCGGATTCGTTCACGTCGACCGGCTTCGGCGGGAGCTCGCCTAGCATGATCGGGGGCTGATCGTGAGCGGCGAGAATCTGATCGAGCGCCTCGCGATCCGCGTTGCACTGATCTCGCGCTCCACGCAGCTCGTCCAACCCGGGCAGCAGCGCCTGAAGTCGCTCGGCGGCGGTCGTGTTGAACGTCAACCCCTTCCCCAACAACTCGGCAAATCTATAGGGAGTGACGTGGCCGTCAAAAAGATTGTTGAGCGCCGCACGCAGCACGAGTTCTGCCCCCACGGCAGCCTCGTTGCGACGGCGCATGGTGAGCCCGCAGCCGGAAAGCCCGACCAATCCGATAAAATCCGCGAGAGTGTCGCCCAGGGAGTCCATATTGCGCACGCGCAGGCATCCGGGAAAACGTTTTTCGAGGCCCGCCAAGGCAGGAACAAAGCGCTTTTTTCGCATCCCGAACCACTCGCGGAAGGGCTTCAGCGGCCCCTGATAGGTCTTATTCCTGATTCCCCATTGGGAATACGCCGAACGCAGCCAGGCGTCATGGCGCCGCACATAGGCCACCAACGAAAGCTCTATGCCCTCGGATTGAAGAACCTCGAGACAGCTATCAATATTTACCATACGACCGAAGAACGCCTCGTTGCTCCAGAGAAGCGTGTGGATCCCATCGGCACGGGCCGACGCAATCGCATCATGCAGTACCTCCAGCAACTGTTGCGTGGCGAGCGAGCGATCGAGTCGCAAGAAAACCTCTGCGCGACGCGGATCCTGCCAGTGATAATGGATCACGGGCGCGAATTCGAGCATCAAACCCAGATACCGGAAACCGTGGCGACGGAGCTTCTCAGGCTGTTCGCGCAAAGTCTGCTGGATGGAACTGGTGCCCGTCTTGCCATCCCCCACGTGCAGCACCAGTCTGAGCGCCGGCGGAGTTTCGGGAACGGGCGGAGCCTCGCTCATGACCGAGGCCCGTATACCGATAGATGGCTGCGCACGCAGGCCTCCGAGCCTGCGGGGGTTGGCAGCCGGGCGCACAGCGCTTCGTAGCCTGTCTCGTCGGCTTGCACGCTTGCGACAAGCGAGGCCAAAGAAGCTGCGTCGGCCGCGCGATATTTACGCCCTCCCACACCTTCCTCGACCTTCTCGGACATACCGCCGATATCAGGACAAATAACCGGACGACCGTATTGGTGCGCCTCCTGAATCACCAGCGGAGAGTTTTCCCACCAGACAGAGCCCATCACGACCCAGTCGATCGCACCAAGGATGGCGCCAATCTCTCGCTGATCATAGGCTCCATGCAGTTGTACCGTCCGCCCGGATTCTGCCAGCAGTGCATCAACACGACTGCGGTATGCCGCGGTTTGCAACTCAAGACCCGCCCCATAGACGTCAAGCGTGACCCGCTCACGAACACGGCGCGGCAGTCGTGCAAAAGCCTCGAGAACCAGATCGACGCCCTTGAAGGGATTGATCTGGCCGATGTAGGCGAAGCGGCTGCGTCCTTCCCCGGGAGCGATAGCACGCGACGGTGGCCGGACTCCGCCGACAAGGCAGTTCTCGATCACATGAAGGCGATCGGGCGGTAATCCCCACTCGGCATAACGCCCCGCCAGGAATCGACTCGGCGATATGAAATCATCGACAAGCGCGAAATGATTGCGAACATAGCGCTCTCGCAGGAAGAAATCTTCGGGGCTGCGATCGGGAAAGCACTGCGCGCACTCGCGCGGGCTTGCCTGATGACAAAGCGTCCCGCTCGTCTTCAGCATCTGCCCCATATTGGCGCAGATACCCATGTAGTCATGCAGCGTGAGCACGATCCGCGCCCGAGGGCAGGCGCGGCGAGCGGCTCTTATCGTTTCGAGTCCAAGCAGGTAGTAATGATGGAAATGCAGCACGTCCGGATCGATGGCACGCAGCAGCGTGACAAAATCGCTGTCGTCATCCAAGGGTATCGTGGCGCTCAACTCGGCACAGTCGGCTTGTCCCGAAACCAGGAATTCACGCTCGCCAAGCATCGCGACGTGAGCCCCGAGATGCATATTCGCCCGTTCGCTGCGGGCAATGAACCAGGCGTCGTGACCGGGCGCCGCGTCGATGGCGCGGTAAAGATTCCACGCAGCTATTTCTCCGCCACCTTTGTTGAAGGTGGGATGACCATGGCTGAATACCACGACGCGCATATCAATCTCCGCGGCTCTCAGGATCAAACAGTTCGCCACGCCGTATTTTGCGCCCGTAACGCCAGGCATTGAAAAGGGTAATCAGGGCGCGCGGCCCCTCGATACTGTCGATGACCTGCGATTGACGCTCAAGGTGCCAGAGGCGGGCACTGGGGACCAGCCAGAGGTCGTGCCCGCGCCCGCGAAGCCTGAGGCACAGGTCACTATCCTCGAAATCTCCGACCAGATATCCCTCGTCAAAACCGCCGCAGGCTTCGTAATCAACGCGGCGCAGACAGAGACAGGCTCCGGTGAGCAACGCCTGCCACGAAGGAGAGTCGCCGCCACGCCAGGGTTGGCCTTTCATGGGGTGGGTGTTCATGAGAAAGCCTGGGAGCGCCGGATCCCGGCGCGGCAGCATCCCGGCGTGCTGCACACCGCCGTCTCCGAACTGCAGCAATGGCGCGACTGCGCCAGCACGGGGCAGCGTCGCCAATGCTTCGATCAGCTGGCCCACCCAGCCCGCGTGCTGTGGGATCACGTCGGAATTCAGGAGTACAAGGGTTGCCGCGCGCGCGTGGGCGACGCCCAGATTGTTGGCACCCGCGAAACCCAAATTCCTGCCACACGAGATCAGCCTGAACGGTCTCCCGAAAATTGGATAGTAATGCGCTGCGTAATCGTGGACGGCACCGATGATCGTGGGGTCATCGATCACGTATATCAGGTCGATATTGGAAAACTCCGGGTCGTCGGAGAAGTGCGCGAGTTGATGCCGCAAAAAGTCGAACCGCCCGTACAAAGGCACCACTACGCTGGCACATGGTGCCACCGGAGGCTCCCCGAACTGGCGCTCCCGCACGATAGGCTGCTGCTGCGGCTCTGCCGCCACGAGGGACTCGATGAGATCGCCAAGACCGCTCTCGAACACCTCGTGAAGCACCGGCCGCAAGCGATCCGCCGAGGGGATGCTCCAAAGCAGCTCCTTGGCGAGAGCAACGCCGGGAATCGACACCCGATGCGTCGGCACACGCAATCTGCGCTCTCCGATGACTCCGAGATCGACGCGCAAGACCACCCGATCGCCAGGGGCTACTGAAAACGGGACGAGACACAGAAAACCAAGCATGTTGTCGCGCACGAATCGCGACTCCACCCTCGCCAGGACATCGGCGCGGTAAAGCCTCGTCGCCGAGGGCAGGATGTCCAGTTCCACACCCTCGGAGGTGAGCACGTGCAGCCCATGTACAGGGCCTGCGCTACAGGCGAACCAACCAACTATAAACAGACCGCGCTCCCCCAAGGGGTAAGCGTAATCGATGGAACCGTGGAAAAGTCCCGGCTCCTCGATCCACGTAGGACGCTGCCCATGATCCCGCCAGGATTGTGCTTCCGCCAAGTCGCGCAGCCCCTCAACTAACCAGGGGGGCGCGCGCCAGCCGCGAGACACCTCCGCGACGGCCGGCCCAGCCCATTCCCAGCGCGTGCGCAGCCAACCCAGTGCCCGAGCCGGTGCGGCCAACGCAGGAACTCTGAGCGGCATCTGGCCACCGTCTTCAAACAACAGCACCACCAATGCGCCTTCGGGTATTTCGGGCAGGTAGAGCAGGAACCCGTGGTCCGCGGAGGTCTCGGAGCCGGGCGCCCACGATGCCGCCACGTCGGCACGCTGCATCCTGAGTAGCCTGACGCCCCCGCGGCCTTCAACCAGCGAGCGACCCTCAGCAGCGGCGCCCGGGTACAACACCCACTCGCACACCTTGTTGCCGGGGTCAAAGACCCAGCCCATCAGAAATTGCGAGCGTCCTACCTCCGGGGCGAAGGCAATTTCAACGTTCGCAAGAACCTCGCCCCGCCTGACAGGTCTGGGGAAATCCCTGACTGTGGTGTCGCTAGCCACCCCAGGAGACAGGTGCCCGGTGGAACCCTGTGATGGCACCGAATCTTCAGGCCAGACCGCAGGATTCCCATCGTTGCCGGGGAGGTGGCTCTCCACGAGTTCGCGCAGGCCTTCAACCGCCAGGGTGTCCGCATGCCACCCGCGGGACACCTCGACGATAGCAAACCCGATAGACACCCAGCACCTGCGCATCCAGTCGAGCGCTTGAGCGACCGAGGCCAGCGCCGGAATACGCAGCGGCATCTCGCCACCGCCATCAATCGACAGCACCAGCGATGACCCTGACGTCCACTCCGGCAGGTAGAGCAGGAACCCGTAGTCAGCGCCGGCATCAAAGCCCGGTGAGAGGGCTTTCGCCACATCGGCACGCTGCATCCTGACAAGCCTGACACCGTCGACGCCCTCATGCAGCGATCTGGCTTTAGTAGCCACGCGCGGGTACAACGCCCATTCACGGACTTGACTGTCGGGGTCAAAAATCCAGCCAATCAGAAGCAGAGAGCTGCCTGCTTTCGGAGCAAACGCAAGCTCAACATGCGCACGGACTTCCTCCGGCCTGCCCGATTCAAGAGAACGTCCAGTATTGTCAGTCATGGTCACAGGTGTGCTCCGGACTCAGGCCACAACCACGCGCGGCCGTGCAACGCAGCGCTCTCGGTAGGCGAGGAAACGATCGTTGATGGCGCGCGGATCAGCCTGCAAGTCCAGCGACAACAAGGCCTGTTCGCGACCGATATCGCGCAACCGACGCGCAATGGCGCCTATGTCAAAGGCCCAGACAGGATGACCCGATGCAAAGGCCACAGACAAGGTATAACTGAAAGTCTCAGGCCAAAGTGACGGCAGCCAGACGAGATGGGCCGCCAGCGCCGCCAGACGCTGCGAGGCTTCTGGCTCCAGGTAGCGACCGCTGACGGCAACGCCGGCGCTAATCAACGCCGCGTCGTCCATGCTGTAACCCAGCACGGCAAAGCGCAGCGGCAGACCGCGCTCGCGCGCATCACGCGCGCAGCCCAACAGCGGCTCAAAGCCCTTTATCTTGCCAATGGCGCCGATCACCACGACATGCAGAGCCTCCCCGTCCCCAAGCAGGGGATCGAAAGGCCCGTTACGGCTCAGGTCCAGATCACCGTGGGGCTCCACCACGATTGGGAGTCCCGGGTGATAGCGCAGCAGCCTTTCGCTCACGTCGGCGTCGGGAACCCGCACGACAGATGCCGCAGCGAGCATCCCGGCGTGAGCCGCACGCCATTCGCTGATGTTCCGCGCGTTGTACTTGCTGCCGTTGCTGAGCAGACACGCGTTACACCCAGCCTCATCGGGCTCGCCACAGTAAACGCCGTCCTCGCCCGCCAGATTGATCCGGGGACACAACACTTGGTAATCGTGGATGTCGAGCTCGAGTTCAGCGCCGATCTCGCGCGCCAGCTCGACCAGCTGAGCCGGCGCGGCCAGAGGGAAATCCACAGTGCCATGCACAAGGATGCGCGAGACGCGCAATACCCTTAACGCCTCAGCCAGCTCCCCGCGGGATTGAAGGCTGAAATACGGCTGGTTGGGGAGCTGAAGCTGCCGCGGATCCGAGATCTGTACGCTGTCAAGGACCTCCGGAACCGGCCGCAGAAAGTAAACGCTCTGGCCATCCGCTGTGATCCGCGCCGCGTCCTCGCGCAAGGCCCTCTCCGCACCACCACCCCTGCTGTGGCAAACCATCAGCACGCTGCTCTCGCCGTCATCCCGGGCAAGGCGCGCCCAGTCCAGTCGGCGCCTGGCCTCGGCGAGAGGGTCTCTCTCGATGAAATCGCGCACGTCCCGGTGATAGCCAGGATGACGCCTCCCAAGAACACGCATGGCCGCGTCGATACGGCGAGTGCGCTCGCCCTGAAACGACACGCTGCCGAGGTGATGCACGAATATGTTTGCTGCAACCACGTTCCGCCATCCCGCCAGGATTGCTCGCTGGCAAAGATCGTTCTCCTCTCCGTAGCCACGCCCAAAAGCCTCGAGGTCGAACAGGCCGATGTCGCGGAGGCACTCACGGCGCAGATACATGCAAAAGCCCACCCCGGTCGGCGTCTCGACAAGGGTTGCGGCGTTGACTCGCGCGGTCAGAGCGTCGAGTTCCCGAAAGGAGATTTCGAGCGGATACGGATTGTCGTGAAGAAACCGGGGATAACTGGTGATCGTGGCATTGTTCGAAAGCGGCGTCACGGTTGCAATATGCGGATCGCTCACTGCAGCGCGACGAAGACGATCGATCCAGTCGCCAAAGACTTCGGTATCGGCATTCAGCAACACGACATCGCGCCCTGGATGCAGCTCCATGCCGCGATTGGCGGTGGCAACGAAGCCGAGGTTCTCCTGGTTGGACAACAGCGTAAAAAGACCGGCTTCTGCACCCTCGGCGAGTATGGCGCGCAACTGCAGATCAGGGGTTCCATCATCGATGACAACGAGTTCGAAAGGCGTCTCGTTGCGGGAATCGAGCACGCTGCGTAGGCACCGTAGTGTCTCGGGTCGGCCCTTGAACACCGGCACAACCACGTCGACAAGCGCCTCTGAGGGGCTTGAGGCTCGAGGCACGTTTTCCCAGCCCTCGGGGACGGAATACGGGAGCGGCAGGCCCACCGCGTCCAGATCCTGCAAACCAAGGGCCGTCACCAGTCTTCCCTCACGACGCCCGAACCGCAGGTAGTGAAGCAGCGGATTCACTCCCGCCTGCGCAACATCAGGATTGCTGCGAAGATAGAACGCTGAATCAAATGCCTTGCACGGCGAACGGCCCTCCACACCACCCCACTCTAGGTAGTGACGCAGGGGATCGGCACGGCTTCTGGAAACGTCGCGGTTCTGTCGCAGGTAGAACTCGGTATCGAACCATGCACTCGCCGGTTTCTTCAGAAAACGCCCTACATGGCAGTAGTGCAGCAGGGTATTGGTCGCCGCCGCCAGCTCTCCCGCATGCGCCCGATAGAACATCGGGTCAAACAGGGGCATCGGCAGTCTACCTTCGCGATCCCCGTGCGACGCATAGTGAAGCAAAGGGTCCACGCCATCGGCGAGAACATCGGCATTGGAGTCCAGGTACCAACCGGCATCGAAAAGTCCGGTAGCGCGCACCAACCGCGCCACCCGCCGGTGATACGCAGCACGCAGGCCTACCGCATGCAACAGGCGCCTCTCGAAAGCCAGCTGTAACAGCGTTAGCCGCCCACCCCAAAGGTCAAGCCGCTTGCGGTAGCCCCGTGGGATCACAGGTCGACCACCACCCTGGCGCTGACGGCAATCTGGTAGATGATTTGCGTGAGATCTTTCCAGATTTGTCGCGACTTGACGTCGATTTTGGGCAACACAAGAATTTCATCGCCGGCACGAACGGTGGGGTCGGGAGTCGCGCGACCGAACACACCCCCGTTATCGCCGCCTTGCTCGAAGCTGCCGTCACGGTGTGCAACCACGATGCGCGCGGCATCGGCATTCTGCGTGTAGCCCCCCGCACCCCGGACATAGTCGGGAATTTCCATCGCAGACTCGAAGGCGATTGCGTTGGGAAACAACACCTCTCCGCTCACCAGCACGAGTCCGTCGCGGACCGGAATCCTGATGACATCGCCATTTTCCAGCAGCAGGTCATCACGCGAAGCCGCGGCCGCGATCAGTACCTGGCCAAGCGGCTGGATATTGCGTGCGCGGTCAACCCACTGCAACAGGAGTTCAGCCTCATCCTTGCGAAGCCTTGCCTCGTCACTCGTACCCGAGCGGGCTGTGAGGGCCGCGGCCTCAAGACTCTTCAGAGCGGTGTCCAGCAACTGCTTCTGTCGTTCCTGCACACTCTTGCGGAACAACTGGAGACTGCCCTGATCAGAGCGATCCGAATACTGGATATTCGTGAGCAACTGGCCCATCCGGGCGCCATAGGGAAGCACGTACTCCTGCGGGCTGAGGTGCTCACCCTCGACACGGACCGTTATCGTCCCGGGCTTTTTGTCGGCGGTGAACTCCAGTGTGTCGCCACTGCCAAGCGAAACGCCCGCAGCTTCCTCGAGCGAGTAATACTCGACATTTCGTATGCTGCCGCTGTTGCGCGTGACCCTGAGGTGTGTGGCCTGTGCGAGCGGCCTCGCGAGTCTCTCGAGCTCGCTCAAGGGCAATGCCTCGCTGGCAAACTCGAAGCGCCGCGGATTTTGCACCAGCCCGGTGACCGAGACGGTGTTTCCGCGACCGGGCACAAAAATCACATCGCCATCAGCCAACTGCACCATGGGCATACGGCCCTCGAGCAGAAAATCATAGAGACTCAACTGGGCGCGCACCGTGTCGCCGCGCTTCACCTGAACGCCCAGAAAGGTGCCCCGCTCCGGATCGACGCCACCCGCCAGATCGAGGTAATGGAGCAGGCTGTCCATGCTGGTTCCGTCGTAGAGCCCGGGGCGGCTGACAAATCCGCTCACGAAGACGCGCACCGGCTGAGCTGCCGCAAGGCTGGCGTAGCTGTAAACATTGGCGCGAAACACCTGTGCCACGGCAGACTCCATGACACGCTGCAGATCCTGATTGCGGACGCCAAGGACCTGCACCGGCCCAACGTGCGGCAGGAACAAGTTGCCTTTGGGGTCCACCGTCAACAGCGAGTCGAATTCGAACCCACCCCAAAAACGCACCTGGATGCGGTCTCCCACCGAGATTGCGTAGTCCGGATTGAACTGTGTGGCACCCTCGCGCGCGAAACGACCGGTGAACAATTGGGCACCGAACACATCACTGCGGAGGTTGCCGAGGTAATCAGCAGCCGGCGTGGCGACTGCAGGAATCTGTGTGGTGACTACCGCCGACTCAGGGGATGCAGCCGGGACGACAGCCGTCTGATCCACCGAGACGGCCGGCGCACCAAGCAGCGCAGCACCGGAGAAAACCGGATCGACTTGGGCCGTCAACGGCGCCGCCGCGATCAGTGAAAGGAGAAGAAGAGCGAACCGCCTCATAAGCATCAGTCTCTGTGGTCGCGCACGATGACGACGACGAGGTTGAGTATCCCGGCCACCAGCAGGCTGATCAGCAGGAATACGCTAGAATTATAGAATCTCCGCGGCTCGAGCGGGTATTCGGGACGGCTCGGCGCCTGGAGCACCGAGACTTTCTTCAGCGTACGGATTGCCTCGATTCTGCCCCGCTCCAGGGCCGCGAGCGCCGTCTTGTACAAATCCTGCGCGAAAACCGCTTCTAGCTCGAGCCGCTGATATTCCTCAAGCATACGGTTCAGTGTGTTGCCATCCGGTGAGGCGAGCCGCTTGCTCTCCAGATCGATTTGCTGCCGGGTGGCCGCAATCTGCAAATCCAGCTCTTTGACACTCGGACTGGCAGGCACAAGGTACCCCAACAGCGCGGTCCTGCGGGTCTGGAGATCCGACAACTGGGACTCCATGCGCCCGATGATTCCCTCCAGAGTCTGCGCCGCACTCGCCGGTGACGACAGCGCATTGCGGTTCTGGAAGTCCAGCAGAGAACGCCGCGCCGCCATGGAGCGCTCGCTCAACTGGCGCACTTGCCCTTCAAGAAAACCGACTTGCTCATTGGCCAGCGCGTGCGCCATGCCATTCATGTGCCTCTCGCCTTCCTCCACCAAAGCCGCACCCATGGCGTACGCAGTGTCGGGATCGAAAGCCAGGGCCCGGATCACTAGCACGCCCGTGTACTCGTCATAGTCGACCAGCATGCGGCCTGCCATATAGGCCTGGAAACGCTCGAGAGGCATATCATCGAACCAGGTGCGCGAGAAAGGATCCCGGCGCCAATCACTGAAGTGCTTCCGTAATTCGAGACGCCCATCCAGATTTACAAGCATATCGCGCGAGAGCAAGTGGTCACGCAGCAGCAGTTGATCCGATGCGTTGGGACCGGAGACGGCCCCTGAGAGGAGACTGCCTATGTCAGGCGTGCTTGAGCCGTTCAGCTCGGTGCGCTGGATGATCACATGAGCCTCGGACACGTAAAGATCCGATGCAAAAATCAGCCAATAGACCGACACCAGAAGCGAGCATCCGATCGCAACACTGAAAATGCCGCGCGGAAGCCGCGCAAGCGAGAATGCGGACTTTACCAAGGCCTTCAGCGCCTTGTTCCGCGGGGTGCGATCGTCCAGAGGACTGTTCATGCGTCGGAGTTTTCCTTGTAGGCTGCCAGGGCGTCGCCAATATCGTCAAACCACCGTGCCACGCCATGCTCGAGCAGGATCCCCGCGGAGCAGAACTCTCGCAACGTACCCTCACCGTGCGAGACCATGATGATTCCCGCACGGTCAGACAAGTCGCGGAACGCAGCGGCAGCGCGCTTGCGGAAGCGCGCGTCTCCTGCACCCGTAACCTCATCTGAAATATACATGTCGAAATCAAACGCGAGCGACAGTGCGAACTGTAACCGGGATTTCATGCCGCTCGAATACGTGCTTAACGGTTCATCCAGCGCGCGCCCCAACTCGGCAAAGGCCTCGATCTGCGCGAGGCGCTCGGGTATGTCGTCCTCGTGGCCGTGGATACGACAGACGAATTTTGCGTTCTGCCGCCCCGTGAGACTTCTCTGCAAGCCACCCCCGCCCATCGGCCAGGACACCCTGCACTGCCTCTCGACATGGCCCCGCGTAGGCTGGTCTACGCCGCCAATGATGCGAAGCAGCGTGGATTTTCCCGCCCCGTTGGCGCCTATGAGTCCCACTCCGGTGCGGGGCGGAATAACGAAACTCACACCCTGGAGCACCCAGGGACCCGGCCCATGATCGGTTTGGTATCGCTTGAATACATTATTGACGATGATCATTCCGAAGCCATCCGACGCGCAAAACCCAACTGGAGGAGTAGGCCGCACAGTGTCAACGCCAGGCCCCAGACGTGAAGATAACCGAGACTAACGCCCGGCACCGCGTGGTAGTAAGGGGCAAAGCCCAACCTGAGCAGTTCTACTCCGTGAGCTAGGGGATTGAGCATCAATGGATCACGGAAAACCGGAGGCAACGAAGCCAGCGGAAACATGACACCTGACAGGAGATAAAGGGGGCGGGAAGCCATTCCGAGTACCAGGCCCAGTTCAGAGGACATTTCCTCCACAACGGAACTGATCAATCCGAACCCGAGCCCGCAAGTCCACATGCCCGAGATGACGAATATCACCTTGAGGGGGTCTGCAGGCCACGCCCGCAAGCCGAAAAATCCCGCGGCAAGCAGTAACAACACGGCCACCACGACCATGAGAGCGCCTTCCAGAAAGGCCCGAGAAAGCACCGCATCGACCGGCACCACCTGCCGGTAGGCAAAAAACGGATAGTTGGCCCGTACCGCCCCTGCAGCCTGTCGGCTCGTGCGTTGGAAGAAGAAATACGCGATCAACCCCAGGAGAACCCACATCGGCGTCTGGAAACCACCCACATGGCGTACCCGCACCGCCGCAAAAAGGAGCATCAGGAAGCCGGCATGGAAGGCGGGCTCCAACAACAGCCAGAACCAAGCTGCCCGACGTCCGAACAAGCGCGTCAGAGCCTCTCGGAGCAGCAACGCCCGCCACACCGAGAAGGTGATCGACACTGCACTGCGGGTGGGAGCGTCAGACATGTGGCGTATGTTCACAGGATTCGTTCAGGTTACGACTGCCGCAATCTAAACTCTGACGGTAGTGTACGCGCTGCCCACCCGGCACAAAACTGCGCAAAATTCCTCCATGCCACGACACATTCCCTGCATGAACCTAAGGAGCAACCGCCCCTCATGCGTCGTCCTGCCATTCCGGATAACAACATCCTGTGAAAAAGGCGACCAACACCAGCGCCGCTGGCGCCCTTCAGACAAACACCCGACTTTTCAGCAACAAAGCCGCGAACTCATCCGGCGGCAATGCCTTGCTGAAGAGCCAGCCCTGCAGGTAATCACAGCCGAGCGCCATCAGGAAGTCGCGCTGGATCTCGGTTTCCACACCCTCGGCAACCACCTTGATGCCAAGCGCATGGGCCATCGCCACCGTCGCGCTGCAGATCGCCCTTCCGCCGGGTTCGGTGTCGATATCGTTGACGAAACTGCGGTCGAGCTTGATGTTGTGCAGCGGCAGCATCTTCAAGTAGGACAGCGAGGAATAGCCGGTACCGAAGTCGTCGATGGCGAGCCCCACGCCACTGTCATACAGCTCTTTCAGCAGCTTGATCGTGGACTGCGGATCCTGCATGGCCATCGATTCGGTCAGTTCGAGCTCCAAGTCGGCCGCATTGATGCCCGAGGCGGCAATCGCAGCGGCTACGCGATCCGGAAGTTCGCGGTCGCGCAACTGCTTGGCCGAGAGATTCACGCATACACGCAGATCGCGCACACCCAGTGCATTGAGTGAGGCAAGCTCCCGGCAGGCCGCATGGAGTGCCCAATCGCCTATCGCATCGATCAGTCCGAACTCCTCTGCAATCCCGATGAACTGATCCGGCGCCACCATGCCCCTGGTCGGGTGCTGCCAGCGGATCAGGGCCTCGGCAGCCACATAAAAGCCATCATCGGCACGGATCTGCGGCTGGAAATGGAGTCTGAGTTCATCCCTCTCCACCGCGCCACGCAGATCGCCTGCGAGTTCGAGGCGCTCACGGGCGCGCTCGGAAAGCGCTTGGTCGAAGAACTGGAAATTGTTGCGACCGAGATCCTTGGCGCGGTACATGGCCGCGTCAGCATTGCGCATCAGGGTCTCGACCGTGGTGCCGTGCACGGGCGCTATGGCGATACCGATGCTGGGCGAACTGTGCAGCAACCGGGCACGCAAATTGTAGGCTGCACTCAGTTCCTGGCGGATTTTCTCGGCCATGCGGGCAATCGCGTCGTCGTCGCCAGCCCCCGGCAGGGCCACCACGAACTCATCTCCGCCCAGTCGCGCGACGATATCGCTGGAGCGGACGGCATTGCGCAGCCGTCGCGCAATCTCCAGCAGCAACTGATCGCCCACGTCATGCCCGAGAGAATCGTTGATCAGCTTGAAACGGTCCATGTCGATGAACATCAGCGCGAGGCGCTCGTTGGCGCGTACCGTCTGGGCGAGCGCCTGCTCCACGCGGCTCTGCAGGGAAAAGCGGTTGGGCAGACCCGTCAGCGCGTCATGGTGGGCCAGGAACTCGATCTTGGCCTCGGCTCCCTTGCGGTCGCTGATGTCGACGAAGCTGCCCACGTAATTGACTGGCTCTCCCACTTCGTCGCGAACCACCGAGAGCACAAGCCAGAAGGGACGAGCCATGCCGCCGGCGCCACGGCCCCAGACCTCGCCCTGCCAGGTGCCCCGGTCGAGGGCAATCAGTGCGGAGCTGCGAAACTGGTCGCGGCTGCCCCGCTCGGCGAAAATCTCGAAGACATCCATGCCGGGGGCAATGCGAGTGCTGATACCCGTCAGCGTGCCAAACGCCGGATTGACCTCGACGATGCGCAGATCGCCGTCGCTGATGAAAAGGGCTTCGCCGACCCGTTCGAAGGTCATCGCCATCAATTTGGCCCGCGCGGCCGTCGCCATGCGCTCGGTGATGTCCCAGCTGACGCCGACCACATGCGGGCGCCCCGCGCGGTCCAAGCGATGCCTGCCACGCGAACTCAGCCAGCGCATCTCGCCACCGGGCGGCAGGATACGCACGTCGAGCGACAGGAAACCGCCGGCGAGCACGCAGGCCTTCAGCGCCTCCTGAAAGTGCTGCCGGTCATCGGGATGCAGGCGCTCGACGAGCGCATCCATGTCCAGGTCGAAGTCGCCGGCGGGCAGGCCATAGATGCGCCCGAGTTCCGGCGTGCCGGTCAGCCTTCCCGACTCAAGGTCATGGTCCCAGCTGCCAATGCCGGCAAAGGCCAGACCATCGAGGAAGCCCCTCCGCGCCTCCCGCTCGCGTTCCTCGGCCGCTTCGCGCTCGGCAATCTCGTTGCGTAACTGGCGGTTGCGGGCGGCGAGTTCGGCGGTGCGCTCCTCGACATCGTGCTCGACGCGCGCGGCATGCCCGCTGGTTAGCAGGGTAATGGCGAGCAACAGGGCAGCGCCCACGAAGGCGGCCATGGCCGGCACCGTCTGGGAAACAGCGAACTGCGTCCCGAGATAACGGGGGGAGGCCTCAGCCGAAAGCTCCCAGACACGCCCGCCAATCTCGATTCGCCGGAGGAAGCGTGGCAGGCCCGCCGTCTTGGTGGGGGGCTCGGGCCCGAGCACCACCAGAGGCACTGGCTCTGCCCCGGAGACGTCGTTGAGGCGAAAGTGCGCCAAGGCATCGCCCTCCCCGCGCGCCACCAGCCGCTCAAGAATGAGCAAGGGCCGGGCTGTGACGCTCACCACGCCATCAAGCGGGGCGAGCCCCGACACGACGCCGGAGGCATTTACCGCCGCCACGAAGAGCACGGTCCATTCGCCAGCCGCTCCGCGCAGAGCTTGGCTCGGCGGCAAGGCAAGAACGTCTCCGGTCTGTCTCACCCGCGCCAAGACATCGACACTACCCGCAAAGCCGAGCAGATCCGAACCGGCCAGCGATGAGGCCGCGGCGGGTTCGACGAACACCACCGGCCAGGCATCACCGCGTGGGGCTACTTCCTTCAATAAACCTGCAGCGGGAGCAGAGATACGGAAGGACGGCAGCAAAGCCGTCCTGACGGCAGTCTCGAACGCGGCCTGTTCCGCGGCTGGGACTCGTGGTGCCCAGGCCGTGCTCGTAACTCCCTGCACGCGGCGCAGGAGCCCATCGCTGAACACCCGGAAACCGGCATCATCGACGCGTTCCGCCGCGGCAAACAATGAACGCATGGCGGAAGCCCCGTCGCGTATAGCCTCCCATTCACGGAGGAATCCCTGCGCGATACTGCCCGCATAGGCGTCGAAGGCTGCCCGCTGAAGTTCATCGGCTCGCCGCGCCTCGAACCGAACTATCGTCAGCGCAGCCAACAGCGAGGCCACCGTCACCAGCACAACAGACTTGCGACGCCCCGCCCAGTCGCTGCGCGACCCGGCACCCAGAACCAACAATGCGGGGGCCCCCAGAACCATCCCGGCCCAGTGGCCAAACCAGCAGAAAAGAGCAAATCGCGGCAGGGCTCCCGGCGCGATCAGCCCTGTGGCGAAGGCCGCAAACAGCGCACCCGCAGCCCCGCAAAGAGCAGCCACGGGACTCCAGAGCAGTCCGAAACGCAACACCTCCGTTACCGAGTCCAACCGGAGCGGTTGGTGTTCCCTCCCGCGGACCAGGGCTGTCGCGAGCATGGCCTGGCAGGCAATAGCCAAGCCCGTCGAGACGGCGCAACTCAGGGCAAGCGGAAGGGAAGCCGGCGCGTCCCTGAGGGACAGGAATTCGAGGAAAACTGCCGACACCAGAATCCCGGGCCATGCCCGATTTCCCCAAACGAGCATAGCGGCGAGCCCGACACCGGCCGGGAGCCACAGGAGTGGAGCAGTGCCCGGAACCGTGGCAAGCGCGTCGCAGAGCAGCCCTGCGAGGAGGCACGCGAATGCGATGGCCGCATTGCGCACGGCCATATGACCGGGCACATCGGCATCTCTGCGGGAAAAAGAAATCGAAGCCATCAGGACGTCAGATGATCCGAGGGCCTGTGGGGTGCCGGCTGCTTCTCTGCCAGACCCATCTTGCATGAGCTAACAATCAGTGTGGGTCGTGAATTCATGCCCTGCCCACCCGTGTGCTTGGTTTATTTCACGGCGAACTCTATAACCGAGCCACGCACGCCATGCAATGGGCAGCGCTGCCAGCATCTGGCCCTGGGCTCGCGTCAAAACAACTCTACGTCGCCCCCGAATACTTCCTGTGCCGCGCGCTGTGGCGGCTGCGCCAAGCGCTCCATGTACTGCTCCTCACGACGGTAGATCGTGTCGTTGTGGAGGGTGCGGAGCTTTTTTACCTGGACACGCCCGGTTCGGGGGTCGTACAGGACCTTGCGGGGATACACATCGCCCACGTCCTCGGCCAACAGGCGTAGACCCTCAGTGCGGATGTATTCGCGAACGAACTGGATATTGCGCCTGCCGACGTCCGACATGATCGCAAGTACCTTGCCCCCGCCGGTGATCTTGACCTCGAGGTTCTCACGCACACCGCCGAATTTCTGGATATCCGTGATCAAGTGCTCCATGGCGACGTTCCCATAACGGGCAGAGGCGCTCACGAGCGAATCGTTCCAGGAATCCGTGGCCCGCCCACCGCTTTGCGGCAGCATGAAATGGTTCATGCCACCCACGCCGAACACCGGGTCGCGCACGCAGGCGGATATACAGGAGCCCAGTACCGTGGTGATCGCCTCGTTCTCCACCGTGACGTAGTACTCGCCCGGCAGGATCTTGGCGGCATACTGGTTGCGGGTGGGATCCCAGTAGCGCTTGACGTGCTCGTATCCCGGGAGCACACGAGGCTCGCCTGCGTAAGTCAGACGGCGGCGGTTATTCGATGCGGTATCTTGCATACCTGCGCCTATTGCATTTTCTGGTAGACGGTCTGGCCGAGGAGCCGGAAACGCGTCGCCAGGTTGTGCATCGTCTCGGAGTGCCCCAGGAACACATAACCACCATCGACCAACTGGTCGGCGAAGCGATCGAACAGCCGCTGCTGAGTGGGCTTGTCGAAATAAATCACCACATTGCGGCAAAAAATGACATCAAAACGTCCTTGCATCGGCCAGGGCTCCATCAGGTTCAACTGGCGAAACGTGATCGGCGCCTGGTACTCCGGTCGCACACGAACCCGCTCGCTCGCAGCGCCTCTCCCGCGCAGGAACCCGCGGCGCTTGATCTCCTCAGGCAGAGACCGGATCCGATCTACCCCGTAGACACCCGCGCCTGCGGTCGCCAGCACCTTGGTATCGATGTCGGTGGCGAGGATCCGCACATCCCACCCCGACGCGGCAGGCAGACTTTCCAACACGGTCATCGCGATAGAGTACGGCTCCTCACCAGTGGAGCAGCCAGCCGACCAAACCCTCAAGGTGCGCTTGGCGGCATTGCGCTGGATCACCTCGGGAATTACGCGCTCGCGCAGCACGTCGAAGTGATGCTTTTCGCGGAAGAACGACGTCAGGTTGGTGGTGACCGCATTGATCAGGTTGACGAACTCGGGGCCGCCCGCATCCTCACGCAGCAGTGCCACATACTCTGCGAAGGAGCCGAGTCGCAACTCGCGCAGCCGTCGCACGAGACGCCCATAGACCATCTGACGTTTGGTGTCGGGCAGTTTGATGGCGGCGTGTTGCTCGACCAATTCACGGATAAACGCGAACTCGGAGTCACTGAACGGGAACTCGCGCGACGCGGCCCTATCTTCCACGGACCTCACACGCGCGGGCGCTGCTCCATCGCTGCCCCCCATCCTGCCCCCTAGCCCAGCACTTTCTTGACGACCGCAATCAGCTGATCGGGGTTGAAAGGTTTGACGATCCAACCGGTCGCACCTGCGGCTTTGCCTTCCTGCTTGCGCTCCGGCCCCGCCTCGGTAGTGAGAATCAGGATCGGCACAAAGCGGTAGGCCGGCAGTGTCCGCAGTTCCCTGGTGAGGGTTATGCCGTCCATCAGCGGCATGTTCACATCCGTGAGTACCAGGTCGAACTTCTGCTCCTTCGCACGCTCGAAGGCCTCGGCACCGTCCGTCGCTGACACGACGGTATGCCCGGCGTTGCCGAGGGCGAAAGCCACCATTTGTCGCATGGACGCCGAATCATCAGCGGCCAGGATATTCGCCATGTCCGTCCTCCCGCTATTGGGGCCGGTGTCTTAACCGACCGGATATATGCCCGCACGTGCGGGGCAACCCTTGCAATGCGGCTTTATACCGCCGCCTTGAGTCCCTGCAATTCCTCCTGACTGAGGAGGCGGTCCGCATCGAGCAGCATGACCATCTTCTCTCCTACCTCGGCGAGACCGCGGATGTAAGACGAATCGAGCGTGGTGCCGAAACGTGGCGGCGGCTTGACCTCCGCGTTATCGACGTCGATGACATCGGACACCGCATCGACAACGATGCCGGCAGCTTGCTGTTCGCTCAGATCACCCACATTGATCACGATGATCACCGTGGTGGGGCCATGCTCGGCCTGCTCGAGCCCGAAGCGGGCACGCATATCAATGATAGGCACGATGGCGCCACGCAGATTCAGCACGCCGGAGACGAAGGGAGGCAGTCTTGGCAACCGGGTAACGGGTGTCCAGCCCTTGACCTCCTGCACACGAAGGATATCCACTCCGTACTCCTCGCCAGCAAGCGCGAAGGTCAGGTATTGACGCGAATCGCGCCGCTCGACGCGCCCGCGGTTCCTCGCCGTTCTGGCAGCCTCCATGGTTCCTCCGGGGGGAGCGCGCGCCCGGAAGCGGGCCGCACCAGAGCGATTGCTTGCGCTCGTTCTCGAATCAGGCATACAGCATAGGGTTTGGCGCCCGGATTTCCAAGCACATCCACCACCGGGGCCGGCTGTGGCGGCGCTTCGGGAAAAGTTGTGGCCGCAGCAACCCGGAGAGGCGCAGGGAGAATCGTGCGCTTATGATGTAGCTATAAGGGCAACTACGGCGCTGGGCGCCGCCAAGGCATGAACGAGGCAGTGAAAGAAGGCACATTGAATCTCATCGACGGCAAGCCGGTGATTTTCTACGACGGGTACTGGATACGGTATTACGCACCGCCAGAGAACTCGTTGGTCGAGAAGAAACGCCTCATCGACCAAATGACCAAACGGGCCTTCCACCACACCGAGGAAGGCATCAACACGCCCGGGAGAAAACTCGAGGCTGCCCGGGAGGCCTGGCAGACCGAGACCGACCCGGCACGCAAGCGCGTAAACGCGGCCATGCTGGCCGGTGCCTTGTTCAACCGCGCCACTGACCTTTTCACCACGATCGTTGGGCTAGAAGAAGTCGGCGTGCACATCAGCATGGACAACGAACTGATGCGCCAGTGCGACGATTGCTTCCGCGAGGCGCTGGAACTCGGGCATTTCGTCAAACACTACAGCGGCGAGGAAGGCATTGACGAGCTCTGGGGAGAACCCTTCAAGGCCTTCACCCTGCCAATCGCTACGGTCTACGAGAGTCGTTACATGAAGATCGCACGGGCCATGCGCGACATCGACGGTCTCGCTGGCAAGATGGAAAGCTGCTTCATGAGCCTGCCGGGCTTCAGGACGCTCGGCCCGCTGCTGCAGGAGCTCTCCGCCGCGGCCAAGCTCGAGAGCGAAACCATGCGCAGCGATAGGGTGATCTTCCGCGTCTGGCCGCGCTTCGTGGCAGCCGGAGAGGATGTGGCGGGCTTCAGGCCCGCGCTGCCGGAGGATGCGCCCCTGGAGCAGCGCCGCCTCGCCGAGGAGGCGCTGCGCCTGCTCGCCGAAGGCAAAAAGGTGATCGAATATCTTGCCGGGGCGCGCGTTCCGATGCCGAAAACCACCGCCAACTACCACCGTCGCTGCGACGAGTTCCGAGCGGCCTGCGAACTCTGGACGGCGGGCACTGCCTAGCCGGGGTCGCCTCCGGTGGCAATCGGGGCACCATCGCGTGAGCACCAGTCGCTCCAGCTGCCCGGATAAAGGCGGTCAGAGTCATAGCCGGCCAGTGCCCGAGAAAACAGATTGACGCAGGCCGTCACGCCGGACCCGCAGTAGATCACCCTTGGCTCGGCGGCTGACGGCTCCCATCGCGCGTGCTGGGCGGCGGGCCCGAGGAAGCGTCCGTCAACGCCCACCGCTGCACCCCACGGCACATTGATCGCGCCCGGAATGTGACCACCGATGGGATCTATAGGCTCCTCGACACCGGCGTAACGCGGCGGGTCGCGGGCATCGACCAGGCAGAACTCCCGCCGCGCGAGCGGGTCGGCAAGATCCTCGAATTCCACGACCATCCCGGTGGCCGGGCGCATGGACCGGGAGCCGTTACCCGGCGAAGGGATATCCGGGGTCACCGGCAAGCCCTGAGCACACCAAGCCGACCAGCCACCGTCGAGGACACACACCTCCTTGTGGCCGAAGTACCGCGCAAGCCACCACAGCCGGGCGGCATAGGCACCACGGGAGTCGTCGTAAGCGACCAGCAATTGGCCTTCCGCAAGTCCGATCCGCGCCAGCGTCGCACCGAAGGCGGCCGCATCCGGTAGCGGATGGCGCCCGCCTGTAATCCCGCGTGGGCCAGAGAGGTCACGGTCGAGGTGAATGTAATGTGCCTCGGGCAGATGGGATTGGGCATAGGCACGCTCGCCGGCCTGCGCATCCCCGAGCAGGAACCTGCAGTCAGCGATTACCGGCGGCCGTGAGCCCCCGACCAAGGCCTTAAGTTCATGCGGATCGATCAGCAGACGCAGCGTTTCGGCCATGGTCGCGCTCTTTTCCAGAGGGGTGGGTTGGAGCTTAGAATGAAGGCGTCCTCAATCTCAATCGACACGGAGGGAGCCCGGCGAGTTTCTGGGGCTCGAGGAGCGGCGCGAGCTGTTGCTGCGCCTGCGCGACTGCGGCCTGTGCGTGCGCGACCACGGAGCCCACGGCGCCCAGCGGTTCTGAGCGTCCGCTCTCCGCTACAATGGGCGATCTTCACTCGCCGCGGACACGCCGATGAGCACCCCCAAGATCGGCTTCGTGAGCCTCGGCTGTCCGAAAGCACTGGTCGATTCGGAACGCATCCTCACCCAGTTGCGCATGGATGGCTACCAACTGGTTCCGACCTATGCCGACGCCGACGTGGTGGTGGTAAACACCTGCGGCTTCATTGACAGCGCCAAACAGGAGTCGCTGGACGCGATCGGCGAAGCCCTGAAGGAAAATGGTCGCGTGATTGTCACCGGCTGCCTGGGCGCCCGTGCCGAGGAGATCCGCGCCGCGCACCCGCAGGTGCTTGCCGTGACCGGCCCGCACGCCTACGAGGCGGTGGTGGGCGCCGTGCACCAGCACCTGCCCCTTCCTCCGCGCAGCCATGACCCCTTTCTCGATCTGGTGCCCCCGCAGGGGATCAAACTCACCCCGCGGCATTACGCTTACCTGAAAATCTCCGAGGGCTGCAATCACCGTTGCAGCTTCTGCATCATTCCGCACCTTCGCGGTGATCTGGTCAGCCGACCGATCGGTGAGGTGATGGACGAAGCCGAGCGGCTGGTGGCGGCAGGTGTGCGCGAATTGCTGGTCATATCGCAAGACACCAGCGCCTATGGCGTGGACCTCAAATACCGCTCGGGGTTCTGGCAGGGACGGCCGTTACGCACGCGTATGAAGGAACTCTGCGAGGCACTCGGCAGCTTGGGCGTCTGGGTACGCCTGCATTACGTCTATCCCTACCCACACGTCGACGACATCATTCCCCTGATGGCAGAGGGCAAGATCGTTCCCTACCTCGACATCCCCTTCCAGCACGCGAGCCACCGCATCCTGAAACTCATGAAACGTCCGGCGCATGCCGAAGCGGTGCTCGAGCGGATCCACGGCTGGCGCGAAGTCTGCCCGGACATCGCGATCCGCAGCACGTTCATCGTGGGCTTCCCCGGCGAGACTGATGAGGACTTCGAGGAACTGCTGGATTTCCTGGACGAAGCCGAGCTCGACCGCGTCGGCTGCTTCAAGTATTCACCGGTGGACGGCGCCCCCGCAAATGCGCTGCCGGGCGCCGTACCCGAAGAGGTCAAGGAGGAGCGCTGGCAGCAACTGATGGAGCTGCAATCAGGGATCAGCGCCGAGAAACTCCAGCGGCGTGTGGGCCGGCACATCGAGGTCCTGGTCGACCGCGTAGAGAATGGGGCCGCAACAGCCCGCTCGCACGCCGACGCCCCGGAGATCGACGGCGTAGTTCACATTGCTGATGCGGCAGGGTTGCAGCAGGGCTCACTGATACGCGTCGAGGTGACGGGCGCGGATGACTATGATCTTTACGCGCGCCGCGTGGACGGATGAACCTGCTGCTGCTGCACCCGGAGGAAATCGCAACACCCGGGAGAGCCCTGATCCGCGTCTCCCGCTACCCACCACGCGCGGGGCTTTGGCCGCCCGCCCCGGGTCGCCAGTTGCGCGTAGGCCTGCTGGACGGCCGCATCGGGACGGCAACGGTAGAGCAGGTGAACGAGGGCGTGGCCAGCCTTGCCTTCGAGCTGCGGGACCCGCCGCCTGCGCCGCTGCCGCTGACACTCCTGCTCGCGCTGCCGCGCCCGAAAATGCTCCGCCGTGTCCTGCGCTCAGCAGCCGAACTGGGCATCAAGACAATCTGGCTGCTAAACGCCACGCGCGTCGAGAAGAGCTATTGGCAGAGCCCGCTGCTGACGCCGGAACGACTGCGCGATTACTGCGCAGCAGGGCTTGAACAGGCCATCGATACCGTGATGCCCGCAGTGGAGCTGCGCCCGCGCCTCAAACCTTTCGTCGAGGACGAACTTGCCACTATCGCCGCCGGCAGCACGCGCCTGGTGGCACACCCCGGCGCGGCGGCGATGGCCACCGCCGCGCCCGCCCCCGTGACGCTGGCCATCGGTCCGGAAGGTGGCTTCACCGACTACGAGATCGGCCTGTTCGGCGAAGCCAGCTTCAGCGCCTGTTCGCTGGGACCGCGCGTGTTGCGGGTCGAAACCGCCCTGCCGGTGCTGGCCGCCACTCTCCTGCCAGCGCGCGACTGAACATGGGATGTAGCAGCGCCTCGCGGGCGCTACACTCCGCGCCAGACCCAGAGAGGCCCCGATGCGAACGGACCAGAGCACACCGCCGCAACCACGCCTCGTCTGCGCGCTCACCGAGCCGGGACGTTTCGTTCTCGAACTGAACGCCCTGCTGCTCGCGCATCCATGGCTGCGGCGCGCTCGCGGTGGCGACGCGCACCCGGTGATGGTGCTGCCAGGCTTTGTGGGTGCCGACGGCTCGACAGCGGTGCTGCGTTATTACATCCGCGCCTGGGGTTACGACGACCCCACTCACCCAGAACATCCGCGTCAGGGCAAGCCATGTAGGTCTCGGCTACAGCGCCGCCGTGATGTACCTGCTGGCCGACCGCCTCGCGCAGCCCGAGGGGGCGTGGCGGCCTTTCCAGCGCTCGCGGCTCGCACGCCTGCTTTTTGCCTGAACGACACCCGGAGCGAAATCGATGTCCCGCGATGATGACTCGCGCCGCGTCCTCACCGTATCGCAACTGAACGAGGCGAGCCGGCGCCTGCTCGAAGGCGCCCTGCCCTCCGTGTGGGTCGAGGGGGAAATTTCCAATTTTCAGGCTGCGTCCTCGGGGCACTGGTACTTCACCCTGAAGGATGCGGGTGCTCAGTTGCGCTGCGCGATGTTCCGCGGCCGCAACATCCGCGCGCGTCTGCGACCGGCCAACGGAGACTCCGTGCTGGTGCGCGGTGGCATAAGCCTGTACGTCGCACGCGGCGAGTACCAGATGATCGCCGAGGAACTGGAAGCAGCAGGGCTCGGCGCACTGCAGCGTGCACTTGAGGCGCTGCGGCTGCGACTCTCCGGAGAGGGCCTTTTCGACGAGGCACGCAAACGCCCCCTGCCTGCCTTTCCAGCGCACCTCGGTGTGGTGAGCTCGCTGGCAGGAGCCGCGCTGCAGGACATCCTCACGGTATTGGCGCGACGCTACCCGTTGCTCAGGGTCACGGTGTTCCCAGTGCTGGTGCAGGGCGCCGATGCGTCGCGCCAGATCGCGCTCGCCATCAACAGCGCCAACGCCCTGGCCACCACGCTCGAGCCACCACTCGACGTGCTGCTGGTCGGCCGCGGCGGCGGATCAATCGAGGATCTATGGGCGTTCAACGAGGAGGCCGTGGTGCGCGCCATCCACGCCAGTGCGCTGCCCGTGGTCTCGGCCGTGGGCCACGAAACCGACTTCACCCTGGCGGATTTCGCCGCCGATCTGCGCGCGCCCACACCCTCCGCGGCGGCAGAGCTGATCAGCCCGGATCGCGACCAGCTGCTTGCCGTGCTCGGGGCGCAGAGACTGCGCCTGCATCAAGTCACGACGCGCCGGCTCGCACGGGCGGCGGAGCGCGTGCAATGGCTGTCGCGACGCCTTCGCCACCCCGGTGCGCGCCTGCGTGAGCAGGCCCAGCGCCTGGACGAACTGGAGGTACGCCTGCGTGGCGCGCTGCGCCAGCGGCTACGAGAATCCGAGCGACGTCTGGGCGCCGTGCGCGCACGACTTGGCGTGCGCAATCCCGCTGCGACTCTGGGCGACCGCGAGCGCCTGCTCGGCCAACTCCAGCGGCGACTCCAGGGCGCAATGCGCGCAGCCCTCTCACAGCGGCGCGAACGACTCGCGGCAAGTGCGCGCCTGCTCGACTCGGTGAGTCCGCTCGCCACGCTCGATCGCGGCTATGCCATCGTGAGCGACGCCGCCGGCGCGGTCCTGCAGGATGCCTCGCAAGTACCACCGGGCACGCGCGTGCTGGCGCGACTGGCGCGGGGATCGCTGGAGTGCGAAGTCATCCGCACACTGCCTCAATCAGGCTGAGCAAGACGCCCGGCGTCGCGGTGCCAGAAGCGACGTTCACGCTCGCGCCAGCGCACCGGCGGGCGGAGTTGGCCCGTGTCATCCACCTGCAGCAGGATCGCCCCGTCCACTGCCGTATCGAGGATCTGCGAGCCCTTGGAGCGCCAGCGCGCAACGACATCGGGGTGGGGGTGGCCGAAACGGTTGCGAAAGCCTGAGGACACCAGCGCCCAGCGCGGCGAGACAGCCGCCACGAAGCCCGCGCCCGACGAGCTTCGGCTGCCGTGGTGGGGGACTTGCACAAGGTCGGCGTGCAGCTCCGCAGGCCCCGACTGCAGCAACAGCCTCTCGACACCGGCATCGATATCCCCGGTGAGCAGGACGACACGTCCGGCGGCCTCGATCCGCAGCACACACGAGGCCGGATTGTCGCGTCGTCCGTCACCGGAGACAGGATGCAGCACACGGAATTCCACGCCGTCCCAGCGCCATGACATGCCGCGCACACAACGTGCGATTGCCTGATCGGCAGGCGGTTCGCCGTGGAGCTCGGCGAGCACGGGAATGCCACGGCGCAATCCCTCGAGTCCGCCGGCGTGATCGCTGTCGGCATGACTCACCATCAGCAGATCGACCCGGCGCGAGCCGCGTGCCGCCAGCGCGGGAACCACCAGCGCCCGGCCCGCATCGAAGCGCTCGCTGAAGCGTGGCCCTGTGTCATAGACCAGCGTGTGCCCGCGCGTCTGCACCACCGTTGCCGCGCCCTGCCCCACATCGACGAACAGCACCTCGAGCAGGGGCCGCGTCGCGGTGCGCGGCAGCAACACCGGCAGCAGCAAGATCGCTCCCGCAACCCAGCCCGGCAGGCCACGGGGAGCGAGTAACCACAGCGTGCCAAACGCCGCCGGCACATAGGCCCACACGGATGGCACATCCGCGGGCTGCAGGGGTGCCGGCCCCGCAGCAGCGGCAAATTCGAGCAGCGACTGCAGCCATTGCAGGCCCCACAGGGCCAGATCGAGCGCCGGGCCGGCCACGGTGTTCGACACACCGAGCAGCACGCAACCGAGCAGCGCCGCGGGCACAACCAGCAGATCAACCAGCGGGATCGCCACCACATTCACCAGCGGGGCGAGCGCAGCCTGGGGGAGGCCCATCGCAGCCAGCGGAACGGCAAGTGCGACGGCAACCACCACCTGCGGACGCCAGAGCGTGTCGCGCCAGCGCAGGCGCCGGAGTCGCCCACCCAAGCCGGCCACCAGCGCCGCCACACTGAGAAACGAGAGCCAGAAACCCGGCTGCAACGCGGCGAGCGGCTGCCACGCGAGGATCGTGAGCGCTGCCAGCGCGAGAGCAGTCCGCACCGGTGCGCCGCGCTCTAGCAACAGCGCCACCAGCAGCGTGAGCGCCATCACCACCGCGCGCTGCACGGAAACAGACCAACCGGCGAGCGCCGCATACGCGCAGAGCGCCGGCGCCGCAGCCAGCGCCCCCCAGGCACGGGCCGGCAGACGTGCGAGAAGCATCGGCGAACGGCGGGCCAACCAGCGTGCGCCCGCAAAGGCAAAACCCGCCACAAGGCTGATATGCATGCCGCTGATCACCACCAGGTGGGTGGTGCCGCTGCGAGCGAATAGCTCCCAGTCGCCCGGCAGGAACATCGAGGCATCACCAATGGTGAGCGCGAGGAGTCCGCCAATGCGCGGGTGGCCTGCCGCATGGGCCACGAGCTTGTCGCGCAGACGCTCGCGCCAGGGATCGAGGGCTGCCGAACACCGGCCAATGCGCTGGGCGCTGTGAGCCTCCCGCACATAGCCGGTGGCGTGCACGCCATTGGCGAGTAGCCGGGCCTGATGATCCGGCGAGCCCGGATTCACAAAGCCGCGCGGCGCCCGGAGCCGGATGCGCATGTGCCACGCCTCACCCGCATGGAACTCACCCGGCCCGTACCAGCTGAACTCGACCCGACGCCCCGTCCAGAGGCCGCCTCCCGGCAGCGGCAGCGGCTCCAGCAGTCTTCCACGCAGCATCCAGACCGGCGAGCCGTGTTCGCGGCGCTCGAGCGGCAATCCCTCCAGACACAGCTGCAGGCTGGCATCATGGCCTTCGAGTTCCGGCGGCAGCATGGAGGCGAGCATGCGATGGCCGTCGAGCACCCCCCAGCACACGCCCGCAAGGACGAGCGCGACATATCGCAACAGTCGCGGACCACACAAAAGCGCGGGTAGAAGCAGCGGCAGACACGCAGTAATGAGCGCCTGGGGCGGAAGCGTGGGGAACTGACTGACGGCGGCAATGCCTGCCGCGGCGAGGAGCATCCTTGCATACATGCTGTCACCCATCCTTGGGTTCGAGTTGCTTGCATTCAGCCGTGTTTGCGCACCGATTGCAAGCCTGCAGTACGCGAGAGGATCACTCGTATCGCAGGACTTCCGCCGGGTGCATGCGCGCCGCGCGCCACGAGGGGTACAGCGTCGCGGCGAAGCTCATCCCCAGCGCAACCCCGCACACCAGCACAACGTTCGCGACGGAGAGGTCCGCGGGGAGATAGTTCACGGGGTACACCGAGGCCTGCAGGAACTGGATACCGAACAGGCGTTCGACCGCGCTCACCACATCGGTCACCACCAGCGACAGCAGCGCACCCACCGCACCTCCCGCGAGCGCCCCCACCAGTCCGATCAGCGTGCCCTGAATCATGAAGATCAGCATGATCGAGGCAGGACTGGCACCCAGCGTGCGCAGGATCGCGATGTCTCCCTCCTTGTCCTTCACGATCAGGAAAAGCGTGGACACGACATTGAAAGCCGCCACCGCCACGATCAGAAACAGCAGCACACCCACCAGATTGCGGGACATGCGGATGGCCTCGTGGAGATTGCCATGCGTACGGGTCCAGTCGATGCCGGGGTAACGTGGCCCCAGCCCCTGCTCCACCTCGCGACGCACCCGCGGCGCGGCAAAGAGCTCACGCACCTGGAAGCGCACGCCCTGCGCTGCACCCGGAGCGCCGCGCAGCCGCTGGGCGAGACCGAGCGAGGTGAGCGCCAGCAGGTTGTCGACCTCAGTACCGGTAGCAAACACCCCGGCAAGCCGGACGCGCTGGCTGCGCGGCACGATCTGGCCGCGCTGGTTCAGCTCGGGGACCAGTAGCACCAGTTCTTCGCCAGCGCTGATCTCCAGGCCGTCGGCGAGGGACGTGCTGAGCAGTACTGCCGCTGCATCGCCCTCGAGCTTGTCGAGCGCGCCCGGGGCGGCATAACGGCCGATGACCGAGATGCGCTGCTCGCTCTCCGGGTCCAAGCCGTGAATCAGCGCTGGCAACACTTTGCCCCGGTGCATCAGCAGCCCCTGCACGTCCGCGTAGGGCGCCGCAGCGAGCACCTCGGGATGCGCCTCTACCGCCGCGACCAAGCCCCGCCAGTCGCGTACCGGCTCGAGGGGCTGGATCGTGACGTGGGGTACCAGCGAGAGGATTCGCTCGCGCAACTCGCGCTCGAATCCGTCCATCACGGAAAGCACCAACACCAGCAGTGCAACGCCCAGCACGAGGCCCGCGCTGGATACGCGCGAGATGAACGCCACCAGGGCGCCGCGCTGGGAACGCCCCGCGTAGCGCAGACCGACCGCGAAGGCGAAACGCCACGGGAAGTTCACGGCGGCTCCGGGTGCAGTCGCCCACCCGAGAGCCGCAACACGCGATCCATGCGCGAGGCGAGCCCGCGATCGTGCGTGACCACCACGAAACTGATCCCACCGTCGCGATTGAGCTCGTCCATCAATGCGTGTATGCCGGCGGCGGTGGTCTCGTCGAGATTGCCGGTGGGCTCGTCCATCAGGACGCAGTGCGGCGCGCCGACCAGCGCCCGCGCAATCGCCACACGCTGGCGCTCACCACCGGAAAGCTCGGCCGGTTTGTGGTCGAGGCGCTTGGCGAGACCGACGCGCGCTAACATCGCCCGGGCACGCTCGCTCGCCACGCGCGGCGACTCGCCACGGATCAGCAATGGCATGGCGACGTTTTCCTCGGCGTCGAACTCGCCGAGCAGATGATGGAATTGGTAGACAAAGCCAAGGGCGCGGTTACGGAGCCAGCCGCGCTCGCGCTCGCCCAAAGCGCTGATGCGGTTGCCGTCGAGCCACACCTCGCCCGACCCTGGCACATCGAGCCCGCCGAGCATGTTGAGCAAGGTGCTCTTTCCCGAGCCCGACTGGCCGATGATCGCCAGCCGCTCGCCCCGCCGCAGATCGAACTCGAGGTGATCGAGCACGCGCAGTTCTGCAGACCCTTCACGGTAGGACTTGCAGAGCGCACGGCAGGCCAGCACGACGTCTGCGGGAATTGCCGTATCACTCATATCGAAGGGCCTCAGCCGGACCGATGCCCGCCGCCCGGCGGGCGGGATAGAGGGTGGCGAGCACGCACAGTACAAGGGCCGCTGTGCTCACGAGGAGCACATCACCGCGCTGCAGCTGCGAGGGCAGGTAACTGATGAAATACACGTTGGGATCGAAGAGCCGCTGGCCCAGCAGCTCCTCGAACCAGGCGAGTATCGCGCCTGCATTGACCGCCGCCGGGATCCCGAGCGCAAGCCCGGCGGCAATGCCGGCGAGGCCCGTGAGCGTTCCCTGTGCCGCGAAAATAGCCATGATCTGCGCGGGCGACGCGCCCATGGTGCGCAGCACCGCGATCGCGCCGCGCTTTTCCGCCACCACCATGGTGAGGATGGACACGATGTTGAAGGCGGCAACGGCCACGACCACCATGAGCAGCAGCGTCACCATGCGCTTCTCCATACGCACCGCGCTGAAGAGCGTTCCCTGCGTACGGCTCCAGTCCTCGATGGCTCTGGCCGGCTCCGCCGCGGCGATACGCGCGGCAAGCGCGGGTGCGTTCGAGGGCTCCTCGAGCACGAGTCGCACGGCGTGCACGCCCTGGCCCGTGCGGTAGAGCCTGGCAGCGTCCGCGAGATGGATCATTGCGCTGCCGGCATCGACCTGCGCGCCGACCCGGAACAGGCCGACCACCCGAAAGCGCCGCATGCGCGGCCACGCGCCCGCTGGGGTCACCGTGAGCTGGGGCAACATCACAGTAACCATGTCGCCCACATCTACCCCGAGCGAGCGGGCGAGCAGACTCCCAAGCACGATGCCGAAACCTCCGGGCTCCAGGGCATCGAGGGAGCCGGCAACCATCTTGCCCGTGACCCCCGCGGCGGCGGCATCCTCACGCGGGCGCAGACCGCTGATCTCGACTCCGCGCACGGCACCCGGCGTACTCAGCATCGCCGTACCACCGATCCACGGCACTGCAGCCTGCACGCCGGGGAGCGCCGCCAGGCGCTGCGCCAAGGGGTTCCAGTCTTCCGCGACATCCAGTGTACGCACCGTGAGTTGCGGTACCAGCGAGAGAATGCGCTCGCGCAGTTCACGGTCGAACCCGTTCATCACGGACAACACCACCACCAGCGCCATCACGCCCAGAGCGAGGCCGCAGAGCGCCACCGCAGACACCACTGACACGAAACGGGCGCCGCGGCGCGCACGCGCATAGCGGAGTCCGATGAAAAGGGGAAATGGACGAAACATGACCTTATTTAAGCACAGCGCTGCGCACGGCGGTCGCATGGCAGAGGGCACTTTTGCCGCGCCAAGGCGGGCGAACTATACTTCGGCAAACCCGGGGCCTGCAGCGTTCGGAGCGACACCTGATGCAACACGATAGCGGCAACCATCGCGATTTCTACCGGATCGAGTGTCGCGCCATAGTCGGCTTCCGGTCACTCGGCGAGCGGCCGCCCGAAGACGCGGGACCGGACACCTTCTTCAGCGACAGCCCGGCACTGCTGCTGTCGCGGGAGCTACTGCGGCTCGAGCAGGAAGCCACCCCCATCCTGGCAGCCATCGGCGAGAAAGACCGCGCCGTGGCCAGTTATCTCCACGTGATAAACCGCAGGATCGACCTGCTGTCACGGCACACCTTGGCGCAAGCACCCGACACCGCGACCGGTGAGGAGCAATCCATATCGCTCAGCGAGGGCGGCGTCGTGTTCCGCTGCGCGCAGGCGCTCCGCGTAGGCAGCTTCGTGGCCCTGCGCCTCCTGCTCCTGCCGGCATGGACCGGAGTAACCACCTTCGGCCTGGTGCTGAAGAGCGAAACCACCGCCGCCGGCGACACCGAGATCAGCGTTGCATTCGAGAGCCTGCAGGATACCGAACGCCAGCTGGTCGCTCGCCACGTCATGCAGGTACAGATGGCCGAGCAGCGCCGCCGTGCCGGGCGGACGTGACCCTCTTTACGAAGCAGATTTTTCCTTTTAACTCCCGATCAAAACCTGAACAGGCTTCCCACGCATGCTCCTGATCCTGCATCCCGACATCGACGAGACCGGTGAAGACTTCAACCGCACGCTCGAGCATCTGCGTGCGCTTCCCCGCATCGAACTGCGTATGCACGTGGTGCAGGGGCAACAGCAGAAACTCACCGAGATTTACCTGTTGGGCGACACCCATGCCCTCGACAAGGCCGAGATCGAGGCGCTGCCCGGGGTGGAACGCGTGGTGCGCATCTCCGAGGAGTACCGGATGCTCGGGCGCCACAAGGACGAGAAGCGTCTCGCGGGCTTCGAGTACAACGGTGTCACCTTCTCGCAGGATAACCTGCACGTGATGGCGGGCCTGTGCGCGGTGGACAACCCCCGCAACGTCGCGGACATGCTGCAGGCGCTCGCCGACAACGGCCAGCAGTGCACGCGCATGGGTGCCTACAAACCCCGCACCAATCCTTACTCCTTCCAGGGACACGGCGCCGGCTGCCTGCCGTGGGTGTTCGAACTGGCCGGCAAGCACGGTATCCGCGTGATTGCCATGGAGGTCACCCACGAGAGTCACGTCGAGGAGATCGACACCTGCCTCGAGAAGCTGGGCCGTCCCACCGGGGTGTTGCTGCAGATCGGCACCCGGAACACGCAGAACTTCGAACTGCTGAAATCCATCGGCCGCCAGCAAACCTACCCAGCGCTGCTGAAACGCGGCTTCGGGATCTCGCTGAACGAGTCGCTGAATGCCGCGGAGTACCTCGCCAGCGAGGGCAATTCACGGGTGATCTTTTGCCTGCGGGGCATGAAGACCGATGCCGGCGCGCCCCACCGCAACCTGGTGGACTTCGCGCATGTCCCTGTGATCAAGCGCCTGACCCGCATGCCCGTCTGCGTGGATCCCTCCCACTCGGTCGGCACCCGCGATGCCGCACCCGACCACATCCTCGATCTCGCCCACGCCACGGCACAGGGCGTGGTGGCCGGCGCCAATCTCGTGCTGGTGGACTTCCACCCCAAACCGCGCGAGGCACTGGTCGACGGGCCGCAGGCGCTTCTGCTCGATGAACTGCCCCGCTTCCTCGAGGATGTCGCCATCTGCCGCGAGGCCTACGAGAAACGCCAGAGGCTCTGGAACTGATGCTGATCTACGGACACCGCGGGGCACGCGCCGAGGCCCCCGAGAACACGCTCGCGAGTTTCAGCCGTGCGCTGCAGGCGGGCGTGGACCGCGTGGAGCTCGATCTTCACCTCGCGAGTGACGGGGAACTGGTGGTGATCCACGACCCCACGCTGGAGCGCACCACCAACGGCCGCGGCAAGGTGGCCCGTTTCGACAGCAAGGCGCTGTGGGCGCTCGATGCGCGACGTGCCGGCCCCGAATGCGCCGAGCCGCAAGGGGTGCCGACGATCTCGCAAGTGCTCGATGCCTTTCCCGCCATGCGCCACTACCAGCTCGAGTGCAAGCCTGCAGGGCCCGCTGAGCGCCGCAAGGTCGCGCTGTGCCTGTTGTCGCTCTACACCGAGCGCAATCTCTACGAACGGGCCACCGTGACCTCGTTCGACCCCTTGCTGCTGGCGGAAGTCCGCCGCGTGGCGCCGGAGATTCCACTGGGACTGGTGGCCGACCGCGTACGCCCCGATCCCGTGCAAACGGCGGTGGCGCTGGGCGCCTGGATGGTGGCGCTGGACTGGCGGCTCTGCAGCGAAAAGCGGATTGCGGCGGCGCACGCTGCGGGTCTGCATGTCTCGGCGTGGACGGTCAACAAACCCGATGTTGCGCGCATGCTGGGCGAGCGGGGCCTCGACAGCCTGATCACCGATGTACCCACCCTGATGCACGCAGCCTTGACGCGCTGAGGCTGGCTTTTCAGGATGCGGGAGTGCGCAGGTAGGATCCGAGGCGGGTGCTCTCGCGCGTTTCGAAGCCGGCCTCGGTGCGCAATACCAGAAAGACCGCCAGGCCCTCGCGCTCGGCGAGTGCAAGACCCGCCTCAGGTCCGAGCACCATCAGCGCGGTGGCCATGGCATCAGCGCGCATGCAATCGCCCGCGATGACCGTGACGGATGCCAGTGAATGCGCCACCGGCCGGCGCGTACGCGGATCGATCGTGTGCGAGAACCGCTGCCCGGCAGCGACGAAAAACTCCCGGTAATCGCCCGAGGTCGAGATCGACTCGCCTTCAAGTTCTACGGCAATCGCGGGGGTACCCGGTGCGGCATCGGGTTGCTCGACGCCGATACGCCAGCGTTGCCCGGCACCGTTGCGACCCGCAGTACGCACCTCGCCACCCAACTCGATCATGAAGTTACGCGCCCCCCGGGCGGCGAAAGCCGCGGCCAGCAGATCGACTGCATAACCCGGCGCGATAGCCCCGAGTTCGAGTTGGCGAGCTGCGTTTTTTCGTACGCGCGGTGGCGTGTCGGCGAGTTCTATTGCCGCGCTGCCCACGCGGCCCGCAAGGGCATCGAGCTCAGTGAGCGACGGCAGATGCGGGGCGCCGGCACCGGGCCCGAACCCCCAGGCCGCCAGCACCGGAGCCACGGTGACATCGAAGCCACCGCCGCTCAGGGAATGCACCGCGAGGGCCTCCGCCAGCACGGCATACAGTTCCGCAGAGACAGGGAGCCAGGCACCGACCGGTGCGGCATTCAGACGGGAGATCTCGGAATCAGCGCGCCACGTCGACATCGAATGGTCGACGCGCGCGAGCACGGCATCCAGATCGGACTGGTACTCCCCGCGCCCGGCCCCGCCGGGGGTGTCCACCACGGTAACGTGGTAGCGGGTGCCCATGGTGGGCCCCTCGAAACGCAGCACGTCCGGACCAGCGCTGCAGCCTGCAAGACAGGCTGCAAGCAGCAGGACTGCGCTCAGGACTCGCGCGGCCAACGCCAGGCAACCGGGTCGGAGGCGGGAAACACCGGATAGCTCGCACCGGAGACATGCTCCAGCAAACGCTGTACCTGGCAGGCATAGCCGAACTCGTTGTCGTACCAGAGGTAGAGGATCACTGAGCGGCCCTGCACGATGGTGGCCTGGGCATCATGGACGCAGGCGGCACGGGAGCCGATGAAGTCCGACGACACTACCTCGGGGGAGGCGGTGTAGTCGATCTGCTCGCTGAGCGAGGAATGCAACGAGGCCCAGCGCATGAACTCGTTCATCTCCAGGACGCTGGTCTCGCGCTCGAGGGTGAGGTGCAGAATGGCCATCGAGACATCCGGCACCGGAACGCGTATCGAGTTGCCCGTCAGCTTGCCGGCCATCGCCGGGAGCACCTTCGCGACCGCGCTTGCCGCACCGGTCTCGGTGAGTACCATGTTGAGCGGAGCACTGCGGCCGCGGCGGTTCTTGTCGTGGTAGTTGTCGATCAGGTTCTGGTCGTTGGTGTAAGCGTGCACGGTCTCGACGTGACCCGAGACGATACCGAACTCCTCCTGGATGATCTTCAGCGCCGGCACGATGGCGTTGGTGGTGCAGGAGGCCGCCGTGATGATGCGCTGCCCGGGCTGCAGGTCACGGTGGTTCACACCCTGGACAATATTGGGCAAATTGCCCTTGCCCGGAGCGGTCAGGATCACCTTGTCGACGCCCTTGGCCTGCAGGTGCCGCGAGAGCCCTGCCTCGTCGCGCCACTTGCCGGTATTGTCGATGATGATCGCGTTCTCGATACCGTAGGCGGTGTAGTCCACAGACTCCGGAGAATCGGCGTAGATGACTTTCACTTCGTTGCCGTTGGCAACGAAGGACTGCGTTTCCTCGTCAACGCGAATGGTGCCCTTGAAGGAGCCATGGATCGAGTCGCGGCGCAGGAGCGCGGCGCGCTTGACGAGATCATCGTCGCCCGATTTGCGGACCACCACGGCGCGCAGGCGCAGCGCGTTCCCGCCTCCCGTGCGCTCTACCAGCAGGCGCGCCATCAGGCGGCCGATACGCCCGAAGCCGTAGAGCACCACGTCCCGCGGACGCGCCAGCGGGCTCGAGCCACTACCGATGATCGGCGCGAGCTCCCGGGCGAGAAATGCCTCGGGGGTCTCACCGCTGTCGCGCGGGCCGCCGATCCACGCCACCGTGAGGCGGCCGATGTCGATATCCGACGTGCCGAGTTCCATGCGGCTCAACGTCTCGATCATCGGAAAGGTGTCGAATTCCGAGAGCTCGTTGTGCTCGACCTGCCGCACGAAGCGGTGGGTCTTCATGATCTCGAGCACCGACTGCGAGACCAGCGAGCGACCGTAGACGCTCACCCGCACATTCCGCTCCCGGCTCAGCCGGCCGACGATGGGGATCATCGATTCCGCGAGCGCTTCGCGCTGCTTCCAGTCGCTGAAGTAATCCGCGGGTTTGGGACGCTTGCGAATTGGCATAGGAGCCTCGGAGACTGATTGGGGGTCGGCGTCGTATTATTCCTGTAGCTCTCATTGCCCCGCAACTCGGCGCCCAGCGCAATTTCTCCGGTTTCGATGCCCATGCCATTCGACCCCCTGAATCCCCCGCTCGCGCGGCCCGGAGACCACCTGCGTTGGGGCGCCCTGCCCGCTGGCGCCGACGCGATGGTCCTCGCCGCAACGGCCGCGGGACTGCGCCGCACCCTGCTGGTGGTGACCGCCGACAGCGGCACCGCAGAACGGCTGGAGGCAGAGATTGCCTTTTTCGCGGCCGAGGGCGGGCTCGCCGCCCGGACCCTTCGCCTGCCAGATTGGGAAACCCTCCCCTACGACCGCTTTTCGCCACACCAGGATCTGGTCTCGGAGCGCCTGCGGGCCCTGGCCCGACTGACTGCGGGAGACCCGCTGATTCTGCTGGTGCCGGTGGCTACCCTGATGCAGCGGCTTGCACCCGTGGCTTTCGTGGCTGCCGGGACCCTCGCGCTCAAACCGGGCCTGCACCTGCCGCCGGAACCGCTGCGAAAGCTACTGGTCCGGGCCGGGTACAAAGCCGTCGAGAACGTCTACGAGCACGGCGAGTTCGCGGCCCGCGGGTCCGTGATAGACGTCTTCCCGATGGGCCTTGAGGAGCCCGTCCGCATCGAGTACTTCGACGAGGACATCGAGACCCTGCGCCACTTCAACCCCGACACCCAACGCAGCACCGGCGCGCTGGCCGAACTCGATCTGCTTCCCGGGCGTGAGTTCCCCTTCCACGAAGAGGCCATCGCGGCCTTCCGCCGTCGCTGGCACGAACGCTTCGACAACGATCACCGGGCCTGCCCGGACTATCAGGACATCGCCCGTGGCGTGGCGCCCGGCGGCGTCGAGTACTGGTTGCCACTGTTTTTCGACGCCTGCGCCACGCTCTTCGACTACCTGCCCGAAGACACCGTGGTGTGCATGGAGGAGCGCGCCCGCGCGGAGCTCGACCATGCCTGGGACGCACTGCGCTCGCGTCATGCGAGCCTCGGCTCGGATCGCACGCGTCCGCTGCTCGATCCACGCGAAATATGCCTGCCGCCCGACGAACTGCGCTCGGCGCTGAAAAATTACACCCGCATCGATTTTGGCCCTGAACCAGCGCCCGAACGCGCCGGTGCGGGCGACTTCGGCGCCTCGCCGCTGGGGCAACTGCAGTTCGCCGACAAGGCCGATGCGGCCACTCGGATCGCGTCGCTGCTGGCGCTGCGGGATACGCGGGTGCTGTTCTGCGCCGAAACGCCAGGCCGGCGCGAGATGGTGGCCGACATGTTGCGCCGCGCCGGTGCCAGGGCCACCGCCGTCTCCGGCTGGCAGGAGTTCCTCACCAGCGACGCGGGCGTGGCGCTCGCGGTAGCACCGCTCGATGCGGGATTCGCGCTGCAAAACCCGCGGCTCGCCCTGGTGGCAGAGTCGGCGCTGTTCGGACGGCGCGTGCTGCAGCGACGACGCCGCGCCCGCGAGAGCGACGCCTGGACCAGTGGCATCCGCGATCTCGCGGAGCTCGCTGCGGGCGTACCGGTGGTGCACCTCGAGCACGGCGTCGGGCGCTACCTGGGACTGCAGACACTGGAGATCGATGGTGAACGCGCGGAATTCCTTTGCATCGAATACGCCGAGAGCGCCAAGCTCTTCGTGCCGGTCACCTCACTCGAGCTGGTGAGTCGCTACACGGGCGTTGACACCGACAACGTGCAGCTGGCGCGGCTAGGCAGTGACCAGTGGCAGAAGGCGCGCCGCAAGGCTGCCGAGAAAATCCGTGATGTGGCCGCCGAACTGCTGGAAATCCATGCGCGTCGCGCCGCGCGCCCAGGACATGCCTTTGAGGATCCCGGCGCCGCCTACGAGGCCTTCGCGGCCGCTTTCCCCTTCGAGGAAACTCCCGACCAGCTGAGCGCTATCGAGGCGGTGGTGGCGGATATGTGCGCGCCACGGGCGATGGACCGGCTGATCTGCGGGGATGTGGGCTTTGGCAAGACCGAGGTGGCCATGCGCGCGGCCTTCGTGGCCGTGCATTCCGGCGGCCAGGTCGCGGTGCTGGTGCCCACCACGCTGCTTGCAGAGCAGCACTTCGAGACCTTCAGTGATCGCTTCGCGGACCTGCCTCTCAGCATCGCATCGCTGTCGCGCTTCAAGTCGGCGCAGGAGCAGAAAGACATCCTGGCGCGGCTTGCCGAGGGCAAGATCGATATCGTGATCGGCACCCACGGCCTACTCTCCACGGGTGTCCGCTACCGTAATCTCGGGCTCGTGATCGTCGACGAGGAGCACCGCTTCGGCGTGCGCCAAAAGGACCAGCTGAAAGCCCTGCGCGCGAGCGTCGACATGCTGACACTGACCGCCACGCCCATTCCGCGCACGCTGAACATGGCCATGGCGGGCCTGCGCGACATCTCCATCATCAGCACGCCGCCGGCCCGACGGCTGTCCGTAAGGACATTCGTACAGCGTCACGATGAGACCGTGATACGCGACGCCTTGAGCCGCGAGCTACGCCGGGGCGGACAGGTATTCCTGCTGCACAACGACGTGCAATCGATCGAGAAGCGCTCCGCGGCAATCACCGCACTGTTGCCCGAGGCGCGGGTGGCCGTCGCGCACGGGCAGATGCGCGAGCGCGAGCTCGAACGCGTGATGTCGGACTTCTACCACAAGCGTTTCAATGTCCTGTGCTGCACCACGATCATCGAGACCGGCATCGACATACCCAGTGCCAACACCATCGTCATCGAGCGCGCCGACAAATTCGGTCTGGCACAGTTGCACCAGTTGCGCGGACGCGTGGGGCGCTCGCACCACCAGGCCTACGCCTTCCTGCTAACGCCCGACGAAAAATCGATGACGGGCGATGCCATAAAACGCCTGGAAGCCATCGCCGGCACCGAGTCACTGGGGGCGGGCTTCCTGCTGGCAACCCACGACCTCGAGATACGCGGCGCGGGTGAGCTGCTCGGTGACGAGCAGAGTGGCCAGATCCAGGCGATCGGCTACAGCCTGTACATGGATCTGCTGGAGCGAGCGGTGAAGGCCCTGCGTGCCGGAAAACTCCCCGACGGTGACACCGAGCTGCGTCTGGGGCTGGAGGTGAATCTCCGTATTCCGGCGCTGATTCCGGATGATTACCTGCCGGATGTCCACAACCGGCTGGTGCTCTACAAGCGGTTGTCATCGGCCGAGAGCGAGGACGCGCTGCTCAGGCTGGAGGGGGAGATGCTTGATCGCTTCGGCCCGTTGCCACCACCGACCCGGAACCTGTTCAGCATGGCCCGACTGCGGCAGCTGGCAGCCGCCATCGGTATCGGGCGCATAGAGGCAGGCCCCACCTCGGGTCTACTGGAATTCGCCAAGGACACCCGCGTCGACCCGTTGACGATAGTCGATCTGGTGCAGCAGGATCCGCGCAGGTTCAGGCTCGATGGCGGCGGCAGCCGGTTGCGGTTCACTGAGCCGCTGCCCAACGGGCCCGCCCGTCTCGCTTTCGTCGAGGAACTTCTCACGCGCCTTGCCACGCGCGTCAACACAGCGCCCCCGAGGGCAACCAGACGATGACCGCTTCCCGCTTTGCCCTCGCGATCTCGCTTCTGCTTGCCGGTGGCGCCGGGCGCTGCCTTGCCGAGGGGGCCGCCGCACCCACGTCGGACGCGCCCTGGATGCAGGTCGAGCTGATCGCTTTCCGTCATATCGAACCGGCGAGCTCCGCGGAGAAATGGCCACCCAACCCCGCCTTGGCCTACCCGCCACAGCTGGAATTCCTGCTGCAGCCGGGTACGCCGGAATACGCCGCGGCACTCGAGGCAAGCGAGTTTGACCGCGCACTGCAGGCTGAGGCGGGCAGCGCTGCGGCCGCCGCGCCCCCCGAGGAATTGGCGCGTGTGCTGCTTTTGGGCAACGACACCACGCTTGCAGCGGCGGCCGAGCGTATCGCCAATGCCCCGGGTTACAAGCTGCTCGCGCATATTGCGTGGCGGGAACCACGGCTCGCCGAAGGTACCACCGAGCGGTTGCTGGTCACTGGCGGCGCCAGCACGGGGGATCACCGCGAACTCGAAGGCTCCGTGGCAATAACCCGCTCGCATTTCCTGCACCTCGACGCAGATCTCTGGCTGAACGATTTTCTCCCGGCAGGCGCGGATCCGGGCCCTCAGGGGGTGGACTTGCCGCCGATCCCGCAGCCGCGTGCGCCACAGAAAACACCTGCACCAGCGGGCGAACAAGCGGATGCCACAATGGCCCTGCCAGGGGCGCTCACCGACGCAGATGCAGGGCTCGCAGCAGGCGCATCCGGCGAGCCGATCATGATCGCGCCCATACGCGCTGCGCGCACCGTGGTGCTGCACGCGAGCCGCCGCCTCGCCCCGAGCGAGGTGCATTACATTGATCACCCGCTGCTGGGGCTGATACTGTCGATACGACCCTACAATCCCGCGCAACCAGCCGACCAAGTAGCAGATGACCCAGCACCGGCGTTTCCTGCTCAGCCGACGCCCTGATCGGCCAGCGCCAGCGCGCGGGCCAGCACACGCAAGACGCGCTCGATGCACCCTGCCGCCTCGCGAGTGATTGCCTCCATCGTGATCGGCTCCGCAGCAAGTCCCGCGGCCGGGTTCACGACCATCGCGAGGCTCGCATAACGCAGGCCGAGTTCGCGGGCCAACGCGGCTTCGGGCATCGCGGTCATGCCGACCAGATCGCAACCATCACGCCGCATGCGGAGGATCTCGGCAGCCGTCTCCAGACGCGGCCCCTGCGTACAGCCATAGACGCCTGTGACCGACACATGAATCCCGCAGTCCGCGGCCGCACGCGCCAGCAGCGCGCGGAGCCGGGGATCAAAAGGCTCACCGAATTCAATGTGCCGGAGCGGCAGCGACCCGCCGTCATAAAAACTTGCGGCGCGGCCCCAGGTGTAGTCGATCAACTGATCGGGCAGCCACAGGCTGCCCGGTGATGCGTGGGGCGCGATGCCGCCAACCGTATTCAAGGCGATCACATCGGTCGCACCCAGCGTCTGCAGTGCATGCAGATTGGCGCGGTAATTCACGCGATGGGGTGCGATGGCATGGGGTTCTCCGTGACGCGCGAGCCACAACACGCGGCGCCCCTCGATGCATCCCGCGCGCACCGGGCCGGAGGGTTTTCCCCACGGGGTATCGGTCTCGCTTGCTACCTCCAGGCCGATGTCATGTCCTGCGGGGGCCGCGCTGCCACCGATCACTGCCACGAGTCGCTCAGCGGACATTCGCCCTGCTCCATGTCAAACACCCGCGCATCATTACCGTGACCATGCTGTACACGGAAGCCCGAGGTGCTATTTTGGGCATGACCGGGTTCCGCCAAGCGAGGACCGAGCAGGTGAGCAAACTCTCTCCGATCATAGGTAACTGGTACCAGGGTGCCGAGGGCCTGATCTTCGAAGTGGTGGCCTTTGACCGCGAAGACGGGACCATCGAGGTCCAGCATCTGGACGGCCAGGTGGAGGAGTTCGACGTCGAGATCTGGCGCGGCATGGCGCTGGGAGAAGTCGCCCCTCCCGAGGACTGGCGCAGCGGCTTCGAACTGAGCCGCGAGGACGCTGTCGATCCCGAGCAACCAATGCAGACCGCGGACTGGACCGAGTCCGTAGACCAGATCGAGGATGTCCCCGACGACGACTGGGAAGAGTGAGCAGAGGCCCTTGCCGGATGGCAGATGCTGTATATACTTACAGCACACCAACACGGGGCATGCCTCATGCAGGAACTCACCGGCCGCCAGCAGCAGGTCCTCGACCTGATCCGACGCCACCAGGAAGACAGCGGCTATCCGCCCACTCGTGCGGACATCGCCCGTGAACTCGGCTTCCGCTCACCCAACGCCGCCGAGGAGCATCTCCGGGCACTCGCCCGCAAGGGCGCCATCGAAATGACAGCCGGCGCCTCGCGGGGCATTCGCCTGTGCGAGGAGTCCGGGATTCCGGTGGTAGGCCGGGTAGCTGCGGGCAACCCCGTGCTGGCCGCCGAGAACATCGAACGTTACCTGCAACTGCCAGCGCAGCTGTTTTCCCCCCGCGCCGACTATTTCCTGCGGGTGAAGGGCATGAGCATGCGTGATGCGGGCATCCTGGATGGCGACCTCCTCGCCGTGCACCGCAGCCACGAAGCCCGCGAAGGCCAGATCGTGGTTGCTCGCATCGATGACGAGGTCACGGTGAAGCGCCTGCACCGCACGCGCGACAAGCACCTGCTCGAACTTCTGCCAGAAAATCCTGATTTCGAGCCGATCCGGGTAGATTTGCGCGAGCGGCAATTCGCGCTCGAGGGCATCAGTGTGGGAGTGCTGCGACTCGGTGCCTGAGCAGCATCAATGGATCACGGGACCGGCATCGCCGCGTCCCGCCAGATAGTCGACATCGGCGTCGCCGCCTGACTGCTGGGCCGCGGCGCGTATGCCGGCCTCGATCATCGCGCGGGCCACATTGACCCGCGAGCCCGCCAGATAGCCGCGAGACTCAGCAGAAAAACGGATCCTCACCAGCGGTGCGCCCTCGGCACCCACGCGCTGCAGCACGATGTCGCCGTTGGCCAGCTCCACGATTTCGAGCAGCGCGCTCCCTTCCGCCTCTTCAGGCATCCTTGCTCACCACCCATTTGCCGTCCGTGTAGAACGCCCTCCACCCGCTTGGCTTGCCCTCGACCTCGCTGGTGAGGTATTGCCGGCGCATCTTGCGGCTGAATCGTACCTGCACGGGGTGGCCCTCGGGATCACGGACCGGGCCTTCGAGCAGGAAATGGTATTTGGGGTCCAGGCGGTCACGAACCGGCAGCAACTCGGCCAGCAGCGGCGCTCGCGTTTCGCGGTTCTTGGGGAAACGGCTCGCCGCCAGAAACAGGCCCGAGGCGCCATCGCGCAGCACGTAGTGATCGTCGCAGCCCTTGCAGCGCAGGTCGGGCATGGAAATGGGATCGGACTTGGGCGGTGCGGGCTGGCCATTGCGCAGGAGTTTCCGCGTGTTGCGGCAGGCCTCACCCGTGCAACCGAAGTACTTGCCAAAGCGGCCCGTCTTCAGTTGCATGTCGGCGCCGCACTTGTCGCAGGGAATCAGCGGTCCTTCATAGCCCTTCAGCTTGAAACGCCCCGTCTCAATCTCGTAACCCGGGCAGCCAGGGTTGTTGCCACACGCATGGAGCTTGCGGGCCGCGTCAACCAGATAGCTGTCCATGGCCGTGCTGCAGAGGGGGCAGCGATGGCGCGAACGCAGCACTTTCGACTCTGCTTCCTCGTCCTGATCGTCGTGGACGACCTCGTCGCCATGCACCAGGTTCAGCGTGCTCTTGCACTGCTCGCCCTTCGGCAGGCCGTAGCCCGAGCAGCCGAGAAACACACCGGTGCTCCCGGTGCGGATCTGCATCGGACGGCCGCACGCTGCACATGCAATACCGGTCTCGACCGGTGGGTTGCTCTTCATGCCGCCGCCGGTACCATCGGACTGTGGCCCTTTGGCCTCCTCGAGTTGGCGCCTGAAACCGGCGTAGAAATCATCCAGAACACCGAGCCAGTCGCGCTGACCAGCGGCGACCTTATCCAGGGTTTCCTCCATGCCGGCGGTGAATCCGTAATCCATGAGATCGGTGAATTTCTCCGCCAGACGATCGGTGACGATGTCGCCGAGTTTCTCGGCGTAGAAGCGCCGGGATTCAACCCGCGCGTAACCGCGATCCTGGATCGTCGAGATGATGGCCGCATATGTCGAGGGACGCCCGATGCCCCGCTTCTCCAGTTCGCCCACCAGTGTGGCCTCGGTGTAGCGCGGGGGGGCCTTGGTGAAATGCTGGCTGGGCAGCAGTTCCTTCACCTTCAGCGTGGCGCCGACCGCAACATCTGGCAGCTCGGCGTCGTCTTCCTTGCGGGCCTGCGGAGGCATCGCGCGCAGGAAGCCGTCAAATTTCTGGATGCGTCCCCGCGCCCGCAGCGAGAAATCACCCGCCGTGACATCCACCACCGTGGCGAGGTACTCGGCCGGCGTCATCTGGCAGGCGATGAACCGCCGCCAGATCAGGTCGTAGAGACGCACCGCATCGCGCTCCACGCCTTCGAGTGCGTCGGGGGCGAGGTTGACGTCGGAGGGTCGAATGGCCTCGTGGGCTTCCTGAGCGCCGTCCTTGCTCGAGTAGACGATGGGCTTGGCGGGCAGGTAGCGCGCGCCGTGCTTGGCCACGATGAACTCGCGCACGGCGGCGACCGCGTCTTTGCTGAGGTTGGTGGAGTCGGTTCGCATGTAACTGATGAAACCGGCTTCGTAGAGACGCTGGGCCAGGGTCATGGTCCTCTTCACGCCAAAGCCTAAGCGCGTGCTGGCGGCCTGCTGCAGCGTGGAGGTGATGAACGGCGCCGACGGCTTGCTGCGCTGGGGCTGGTCCTCACGGGCGGCAACGGTGAACGGCTGACCGCGCAGCGCCTTCACAGCCTTGTCAGCCTGCTCGCGGCTCACGGGCCGGAACGGCCGCTCGCCCTCCCGACGAACCTCAAGCCGTAGCGCCTCTCCCGCAGGGGTGAGGGTGTCGGCGTGGAGCTCCCAGAATTCTTCAGGCACGAAGGCGCGGATCTCGCGCTCTCGCTCGACCAGCAGCCGCACCGCAACGGACTGCACGCGTCCGGCGGAGGTGCCGCGGGCAACCTTTTCCCACAGCAGCGGCGAGAGCATGTAGCCCACAACACGATCGAGGAAACGGCGCGCCTGCTGCGCGTTCACGCGATCCATATCGATGTTGCCCGGCTTCTTGAAGGCCGCGTCTATGGCGGTCTTGGTGATCTCGTTGAACACGACACGGCGGTACTTGTCCGCCTCGCCGCCGATGGCCTCACGCAGGTGCCAGGCGATCGCCTCACCCTCGCGGTCAAGGTCGGTCGCGAGATAGATGACATCAGCGTTTGCAGCGGCCTTGCGCAGGTCCGCCACCACTTTTTCCTTGCCCGGCAGAATGTCGTAGTTGGCGCGCCAGCCGCGATCCGGATCGACGCCCATGCGTTTCACCAGCTGCTCGCGGGACTTCTTCTCTTTATGCCTGGCTTTCTGGGCCGGGCTCAGCTTACGGGTGACGGCGGCGCTCTTCGCGCGGTCGGCCGCCGACACCGGCTCTGTGCTGCCGCCCGTCGGCAGATCACGAATATGACCCACGCTGGACTTCACCACGAAGCGGCTGCCGAGATACTTGTTGATCGTCTTCGCCTTGGCAGGCGACTCCACGATGACCAGCGACTTGACCATATGAGGTGCGACGTTCCTTGGAATCACGAGGGCGGCCATATATACGGACTGACCCGGAACCGGTCAAGTGCGAGACACCTGGACCGGAGTAGAGCACGATCGCGCCCGCGTGTGTGCGCTCACGCGCGCGGGGCGAGCGCCTCGCGGATTGCACGCAGGGCGACGGCGATGTGCTGCACCTCGAGAACCGTACCACTCTCGCTCCAGCATGCCACCAGGCCCTGCGACCCCGCGACGATCCGGCGCACCTGCGGCGGCAGCAGACCCATCGCCACAACGAGGGCCTCAGCGTCGGCAACGCCACCGGGCTCGAGCTGCCAGAGACCGTCCTCGCCCCGGATTGCCGCCAGTCCAATGCCGGGGGCACGCCCGGCGTCGATCACCCGCCACGCCAGGATGTAGTCGACCTCGCGCTCACCCGGACGCAACTGCACCCGCAAGCCCTCAACGACCGCACGCTGGCGCAGTTCGGCCAAGCGGCGCAGCCTTGGTGAGGGCCGCATGGCGAGCGCGGAGCCCACCACGAACGCGATCACCAGGGCCGTGACGATGAGGAATGTGATCACCTGTACTCCGTGGATTTACCTATTTGCGAGGCTGCGCGGCTTTGGGCTATGGTACGGCGGGTTCCGGGATGGATGCCATCAAGGGAGAACGCTCGCATGTCCGGCTACAGACACTTGTTGCTCGGCGTGGATCTCAGCGCTGAAGCGGCACAGGTAGTCGCGCGGGCCAAGGCACTGCGAGATGTTTTCGGCTCGGAATTGAGCGTCGTACACGTGATAGAGCCACTCAGCTTCGCCTATGGTGGCGACATCCCGATGGACTTCTCCGGGATTCAGGAAGAAGTCCACAGACAGGCAAGCACCCATATGGCCTCGCTCTGCGAGCCACTCGGAATACCTGAATCCAACCGCCACCTCGTGGTCGGGCGACCCGAAACCGAGATCCATCATATCGCCGAAGAGATCGGCGCTGACCTCATTGTGGTCGGCAGCCACGGACGCCACGGCCTCGCGCTGCTGATGGGCTCGACCGCCAACGGAGTCCTGCACGGCGCGCGCTGTGATGTCTTGGCGGTGCGGGTAAGGAACGAGTCCTGATAGCCGCCTCTCGCCCGGCAACTGTCCTTCGGCGGGCGCGCGCAGCGCTCACTGCGCTGCTGCTGGTTACAGCTGCAACGTCGCGGGCCGATCCCGCCATCGCGGAACCCACGGAACACGACCGGGCCAACTACCGCAGTGCGCAGGCCGCACTCGCTCGCGGCGACCTCAAAAGCTACGACCGCCTCGAATCGTCACTGCGCGACTACCCGCTCCACCCCTATCTCGAGCTGGCACGACTGCGACGGGATCTCGCCTCGGCGCGCGCTGATCAGATCAAGGTCTTCCTCGAACGCTATGGCGAGCAGCTGCCCGGCGCACGGTTGCGCGAGGCTTGGCTGAAGGTGCTCGATGCACAGGGCCGCTGGCCGGAGTATCTGGACACCTACCGCGAGGATGGCGCGTCGATCGAGGCGCGCTGCACCCGGATCCATGCGCTCTGGCAGACGGACGCCGCCACGGTCGCAAACAAGGAGGCTGCGCGCATATGGCAGAGCCCACGCTCGCTCCCCGGAGCCTGCGACCGCGCGCTTGCGCCGTGGTTGGCCCGCGGCAACCCGACGCCCGCTGCGGCCTGGGAACGGCTCGACCTCGCCATGTCCGCAGGCCAGATAGAGCTCGCGCGGTACCTGCAGCGATTCCTCGACGAGCCACTGGGGGCCGATGCCCGCCTCTTCCTCGAGATACACGAGCGGCCCGCACGGCTGAGCGACGCGGGGCGCTTCCGGGCCGATAACGCCCGGCATGCGCAGATTGCGGTCTACGGCATCACGCGTTTGGCCAGAACTGATGCAGCAGCAGCGCGAGAGAGCTTCGATCGACTGACGCGCACGGGTACGCTCGATGTGGCAGGACAGCGCCTTGCCGCGCCCGCCGTGGCCGCAGGACTGGCTGTGGGTTCGCCCGCAGAGGCGCTGCAGTGGGTGCTGGGGCTGCGCCCCGGGGTAGTTGAGGAAAAGCTCGCCGATGATGCACTGCGGTATGCGCTGCGTGCCGGCGACTGGGATGGCGTGAGCGCTACCGGAGGGCTCGCCGCGGGCGCCGAGAGTGCAGCGCAGCGATGGGCGTACTGGGGCGCGCGCGCCGCCGAGGTGCGCGGACACGAATCCAAAGAAGACCTCCACCAACGCTTCGCCAAGGTGCGCATGACGCGGAGCTATTACGGTTTCCTTGCGGCAGAGCGTATCGGGGCACCTTACGAGATGCAGCACGAGACGCCCGAGATCACGCCCGCCACGCTACAGGCAGCCGGACGCATCCCTGGGATTGCCCGGGCCCGGGAGTTCTTTGTCACCGGCGATGTGCTCGCCTCGCGGCGCGAGTTCGGCTACACCGACGCGCGTCTAGATCCGCAGTCGCGGCGGGCAGCGGCCCGCCTCGCCGACAGCTGGGGCTGGCACACACTGGCCATAACCTCCGCGGCTCAGGCCGGAGACTGGAACGATCTGGGCCTGCGCTTTCCGGTGATCTACCGGGAACAGTTCACTGCAGCAGCGCGTCGCCAGCGCCTCGACCCCAACTGGCTCTTCGCCATCGCGCGCCAGGAAAGCGCCCTGAACCCCTCGGCGCGTTCGCCCGTGGGGGCGATGGGACTGATGCAACTGATGCCCGCGACGGCCCAGCAGACGGCCCGCAATGCGGGCCTGCGTTACCGCGGCAGCGCCGATCTTCTCGACCCTGCCACCAACGTGCAGCTGGGCAGCCACTACATGCGCAGCATGCTCGATGATTTCGGCCAGAACCGCATCCTGGCCGCCGCCGCCTACAACGCCGGCCCCACGCGCGTGCGCCAATGGCTGCGCCGTCTTGCGGCACCCGTAGAGCACGATCTCTTCACCGAGACCATTCCGTTCCGGGAAACGCGGCAGTACGTCCAGAACGTGCTTTCCTTCGCCGTCATCTATGCCTATCTCGGGGGCACTCAGGCCCCCATGATCCAGCCAGACGAGCGCATGATCGGCATCCCGGGGCGCCCGCATGCCGGATCGCGCTGACAGCGGCAGATCGGGGCCGGGCCGCATCCTGCTGCTGGCACGCCAGCCGATTTTCGATGCAGACCTGAACGTCTTCGCTTACGAACTCCTGCACCGCTCGATTGATCCAGACAGAGCGACCGCGCGCGATGGCAGCGCCGCCTCCTCGCAACTGCTGCTCGATGCCTTCGGACCGACCGGCATCGCCGACATCAGCGATGGCAAGCCGGTATTCATCAATTTCACCGAGCACCTGGTGCTGCACCCGCCCTCGCCGGTGCCACCGCAGCTTGTGGTCGAAGTGCTGGAGGACGTGCCGGCTACTCCCCGCGTGATCGCGGGACTGCGGGCCTTGCGCGAACGCGGCTTCCGGATCGCGCTGGATGATTTCCGCCATCACGCCGCGCTAGCGCCCATGCTCGAGGTCGCAGACTTCGTGAAACTCGACGTGCTGGCGATGTCGGAGCCCGAATTGCGCGCGGAAGTGCGCAAGCTCCGCAATTACCCCGTGCGCCTGCTGGCCGAGAAGATCGAGTCCTGGGAAATGCACAACCACTGCGTGGATCTGGGGTTCAATTATTTCCAGGGCTTTTTCCTGGCACACCCCCAGACCTTTCACGGCCAACGCCCTGGCGTAGACGAGGCCGCCATGCTGGGCGCCATCGGAGCACTCTTGCGTGCGCAGGACGAGGCGAGCGCACTGGCCGCGGCGATCCCGCATGACCCTTTGACCCGACTGCGCCTGCTGAAGCTTGCCAACGAGCCGGATGGCGACACGCACTCCGTGCTGCACACGCCCGAGGAGGCGATCGCACGGCTGGGGCCGCGGACGGCGGGGCGCGCCTGTATCGCCATCCTTGCGGGAATCCCCAACAAGCCTCGCGAGCTCCTGCGACTTGCACTCGCGCGATCACGCTTCTGTGAGCAGCTCGGGCTGCTGTGCGGGCCGCTGCTCGCCGCCCGCGCCTTCGAAACCGGCACGCTGTCGCTGCTGGGCGCCTTCCTCGACAGGCCACTGCCCGCCGTGCTGCATGTGATGAACGTCAGCGCCGCGCCGGTGGACGCGCTGCTTCATTTCGAGGGTGACACCGGCGCCCTGCTCGCCGCAGCCACTGCATTCGAAACGGCAGACTGGGATGGCGTGCCCTGGGAGAGGCTGGCGGCGATCGGCACCAGCAAGGCAGACGCCAAGAGCGCTTACCTCGAGAGCCTCCACTGGGTCAGCCGGGCCCTGCAGGCCCTGGAGCCGGGCTGAACACCGCGAGCACTGTGGCCTCATCAAAAGGCCAGCCTATCTCCACACCACAGGATTCCTCACGCAGCACCGGGATGCGCACTGCATAACGGGCTTCCAGCGCGTCATCCCCGGCGATATCGATCAGTTCTACCACCCAGCCCCGCTGGGCCGCGAGCGGAGCGAGCAACTCCTGCGCGCACTCGCAGAGGTGGCAGCCCACCGTGTGGAAAAGCCTGAAGTGTCGAGGCTCAGAGATCATAGCCGCCACGCGGATCAAAAATCATAGGTGCCAAGCAGTTCAAAAATCCTGGCCGCCACGCGGCTCACAGATCATAGCCACGCTCGTTGTGCAGCACGAGGTCAAGCCCCTCGGTTTCTTCCTCGACACTGACCCGAAGCGGCGTCACGCAAGAAATCAGCTTGAGCAGCACCCAGGTCATCAAGGCCGTGTACAGGGCGACCGCGGCGACCCCGCAAGCCTGCGTGGCAAGTTGCCCGGCGATGCTGACGCCCTCGGGCAGCCCATGACCGCTGAAGAGCCCGAGCCCGCTGCTGGCGAAAATGCCCACGGCCAACGTGCCGATCACGCCACCGACTCCGTGCACTGGAAACACATCCAGAGAGTCGTCCACCGACATCACGCGCTTCAGCCACAGCGTGGCAAAGAAACAGGCAAAGCCCGCCGTAACACCGATAAGTACCGCAGCGGCAGGCCCCACGAAACCCGAGGCCGGCGTGATGGTACCCAGCCCTGCGACCATCCCCGTCACCGCGCCCAGCGCGCTCGGCTTGCCGAAGCGGACCCACTCGATGCAGAGCCAGGTAAAGGCGCCTGCCGCCGCAGAGAGATGCGTCACCAGCATGGCCATGCCGGCATCGCCGTTGGCCGCAAGCGCGCTGCCGGCGTTGAACCCAAACCAGCCGACCCAGAGCATGCCGGCACCAGTGACGGTCATGGTCATGTTGTGCGGCGGCATCGCGGTGTGTCCGAAACCGTGACGGTTCCCCACCACCAGCGCGCACACCAGCGAGGCCACGCCAGCGGTGATATGCACGACCGTGCCACCGGCAAAATCGAGCAGACCCATCTGCTGCAGCCAGCCGCCGCCCCACACCCAGTGCGTGACCGGGGCATACACGCACAGCAACCAGGCCGCGGAAAACAGCATCACGGCGGAGAAGCGCGCACGCTCGGCGATACCGCCGATGATCAGCGCAGGCGTGATGATGGCAAAGGTCATCTGGAACATCACGAACACCGATTCCGGCAGGGTTCCGCTCACCGTGCTCTTGTCCATGCCGAGCAACAGCGCCCTGTCCAGTCCCCCGGCAAAACCATTACCCGGTGCGAAGGCAATGCTGTAGCCCACCGCGTACCAGAGCAGCGAGGAGACGCAGGCAATGGAAAAGCACTGCATCAGCACGTTAAGCACGTTCTTGCTGCGAACCAGACCGCCGTAAAAGAGCGCGAGTCCCGGCAGGGTCATGAACAGCACCAGCGCCGTGGAACTGAGAATCCAGGCCGAGTTACCGGTATCTGCAACCGGCGTGTCCGCGGCGCGCGACACCGCCGGGAGCAACAGGGACGCGAGCAGGATCACCCCCCGCAACACGGGGCGCGAAAGAGACATCATCGGAACCTCCAGATCGTGATCGTTATTTGTGCGTTGTTCGGGTGCAATAAATGCAATCCCGCACGCTCGCGGTGCACGGCTCAGGCATAAACACCCGTCCTCAGCCTGTTGGACTGCGGGTCAACCGGCACCAGCAATTTGCGTACCCGTCAGCCCCGGTAGTCGACGGCCTCGGGCTTGCCCCCTGCGGCAAGGGAGCGCGAGAGGTCGTCGATGCTCAGCATCCCTGCGTTCCAGTTGGCGATATAGCGCAGTCCGTCCTCGACGCTGTGGTCGCGCCCGTACAGGATCAGTTCCTTGGTGCCGCGCACCGCGAGCGGCGAACGTGCCGAGATGGTTCGGGCGATCTCCATGACGCCGGCCAGAAGCGCTTCACGGTCCGGGAACACCCGGGTGAGCAGGCCGCCCTGCAGGGCTTCGGCAGCGTTCATGCGCCGGCCCGTGTAGGCGAGTTCGCGAACGAGGCCATCGTCGATCAGACGAGGCAGGCGCTGCAGGGTCCCGACATCGGCCACCATGCCAATGTCGATTTCCTTGATGGAGAACCAGGCATCAGCACTGGCATAGCGGATATCGGCGCAGCAGACCATATCGACACCACCGCCTATGCAGGTGTTGTGGATCGCAGCCAGCACGGGCTTGCGACAGCGCTCGATGGCCGTGAGGTTGCCTTGGAGTCGCAGGATGGTGTCACGCCGGCCTTCGGCACGGCGCGCGGGCTCCTGTGCGGGATCATCGAGCGTGGCGAAGATCTGCAGATCGATGCCCGAACAAAAATGCTTGCCACGCGCCGACAGCACCACGACGCGCACATCGGGTTCATCGCTGCACCAGCGGAAACAGGTCTCGAGTTCCTGCCACATGGCAGCGCTCATGGCGTTCGCCTTGTCGGGACGATTCAGCTCGACATGCGCAACGTGCGCATCGACGGACAGAGCCAGGGTTTCGCAGGCGGGAATCTGCATAGGAGGATTGCTCAGGTGGGGGTCAGTGGTGGCCAGGACCTGAAGTGCTGCCTCGGGTCAGGGTCCGCGGCGGGGCGCGCTGACGCAGCCACCGGCGTGCCGAGGTACAGGAAACCGAGCAACTGCTCGCTATCGGCAAGACCGAGTTCAGCGTGGAGTTCGGACGAATACGTGATGGAACCGCTGCGCCAGATGCCGCCAAAGCCCTCGGCGTGCGCCGCCAGAAGAATGCACTGCGCAGCGCAAGCCACCGACATCTGCTGCTCCAGCAAGGGTACCTTGGCATGCTCGCGCACATCCGCCACGGGCAACACCAGTAGCGGGGCACGCAGCGGATTGGCGCGCAGCGTCTGCAGGGTGAGTTCATCCACTGCGCCGTCACGCCGCTGCATCGCCCGGGCCAGCGCTTCGCCCAATCGATCGCGCCCCTCGCCTTCCACCACCAGGAAGCGCCAGGGCCGCAGCCGCGCATGATCCGGGGCACGCAGCGCCGAGCGAAAAATGCGCTCCCGTACCAGGCCCTGCGGCGCGGGCTCGGTGAGCCGTGAGGCAGACGAGCGGCCGAGCAATGCCTCCAATGTGTCCATACGAATGCCCGTCGCGGTGTTGCCGCACTCTGCCAACGCCAGAGGACGATTGCAACGGCGCCACGGAGGAGGCGCATTCCGGCCGCAACCGACATAGGATGCCGCTACACCCCTGACGCAAAAGATGATCCCATGCGCTTTATTCCGCTCGCCCTGTGTGCCGCGCTTCTGCTACCCCAAGCAGCGACCGCGAAGGTAACCCGCTACCTCACCGGCTCCCCGGCGAATCCCGAGCCCACGCTCCACGGCCCAGCTCTCGATCTGGGCGGCGGGGGTTTGGACGTGGACTCAGCGCTGCAGGCCATGATCGATCTGGCGCGCGGCTGCACCGGCAGCGCCTGCAGCACCAAGGTCGATGTGGTGATCCTGCGTGCCACCGGCTCCAACGGCTACAACGACTACATCTACGCCATGAACGGTGTCGACTCGGTCGAGACCCTGGTGATCACCCGGCGCACCGACACTGCGGCGGCGGCTATCAACACCACCATTCGTAACGCAGAAGTGGTGTTTTTTGCGGGCGGCGATCAGTGCAATTACGTGACCCTGTTCAAGGGCACCCCGGTGGAGACCGCCGTGGAATACGTACTGGAGCGCAAGCACGGCGCCGTGGGCGGCACCAGCGCCGGCATGGCCATCCAGAGCCCCACGGCCTATGACGCCTGCGTGGCCGGCGCGACCTCCGCCTATGTCCTTGCCAACCCCTATCACTCCAGCGTCACCTTCACGCGTGGCTTTTTCAATTGGCCCTTCATGGCAGAGACCATCACCGATCAGCACTTCGTCACGCGCGACCGCATGGGACGCTTGATGGGTTTCCTGGCGCGGCAGATCAAGGATGGTTACGGCACCAGCGTGATGGGCGTGGCAGCCGATGAGCAGACGTCCATCGTGGTGAATGCCAACGGCCTCGCCACGGTCCACGGTAACCCCGGAGCACCGTCGACGGCCTATTTCGTGCTCGCTGACCACGCGATCAGCGGCACGGACAAAGTGGCTGCCAAACAGCCCCTCAGCTACGCGAACTTCAAGATCTGGAAGGTGCCGGCGGGTGGCACGTTCAACCTGGCGAACCGTCCGTCGCTCGGCTACTACACAATATCGGTGAGCAACGGCGTGCTCTCGGCCAATCCCTACTGAGCACGCTTCAACTCTGCACGGCGCGCCGCGGTCACCGGCGTGCCGCTGAGGTAGTACTCGCGCAGGCCCAGCGCAACATCGCGTAGGTTGCCGGTCACGCCACGGCCCATCGCGAGTCTCTCCAGCACACGCCCGCAAAAACCCCAGCGCAATGAGTACGCCAGCGTCAGTGTGAGACGCGTACCCGAGGCCCCGGCGGCATCCAGCCAGTAACGGAACGTCGCCTCGCGGAACGGTGCGACCATGCCCTCACTGCCGTGGTGCAGACGGATCTCGAAACCATGCCCCTCGACCCACTCCGTGACGCTCTCGTCGATCCAGCGGCCACCGGACTGGAATACGCGACGGCTGGCACCCACGCCCTCGCGTGCCGTGGTGGTGATTTCCGTCCCCGTCAGTCCCGGCACGTAATGGTGCGCTACACCGAGATCGCGCAGCTTCTGCCAGGCTGCGGGCAAGGCGATCGGCATCTCCAGCCAATAGCTGTGTGAGTAGTCCATGTGTGGATCTCCGGTGGATTCGGGAACGGTATCACTGCCAGTCGGTATAGGGAGAATCCTGCGCCAGATCGATGGCACGGGCGTAACCGGGCACACGCATCGCCTCGGCATCCCAGCTCAAGTCCTCGCCGTGCAGCACACCGTGGTCGAAGCGGTAGATGGGCGGCGCCTCGCCGGCGGTGGCACGCGTGTCGTGATCGGCTGCGGCAATGCGCACCGCCTCGTTGCGCGCGCGCCAGTCGTTCATCGCCTCGGCACCAAAACGCTTTTCCATCATGCGCCGCGCCACATGCGGCGAGAGCAAGGTGGCAGTGGCATTGTTGCCGCCAAAACCCTTCGCGTTGATCAGCGCCACGTCGAGCTCTGCGGGATCAAAATCGCGGTGCCGGCGCAGGATGTCGAGGTGCGTGGCGTGGACGTCGGCGGCGTTGCTGGAGGCCGTGAGAATGCCGGGCAGCCAGCCATGTGCCCAAGTGCCCAGCGTCATCACCACCTGGTCGCCGGCGGCAGCGCCGATCGAGTGGCCGAGGTAGCTCTTCAGGGCGCACACCGGCCAGTCGCTGATGCCGAACACACGCGCCGTCTCGTTCAGGATGTGCGATTCGGTGACACGGTTCTGCGGCGTGCCGGTGCCGTGTGCCTGCACGAAGGAGCGATGACGCAAACTGTCCTCGCCAACGATGGCCCGCGCCAAGGCCGCCGCGCGAGCCATGGTGAGGTAATTGCCCACGCCCGGCGCCGAGATCGATTTCTTGTAGCCATCGGCGTTCACGAATACATCGGCCACTGCCGCGTGAATGCTGGCGCCCATCTCCAGCGCCAGCTCGGCGTCCATCAACACCACGAACTGCGCAGACTCCGCGATGGTGAAGCCGCAGTTGTCGGCGAAGGGGCGGCAGGCTCTTGCATGATCGGGCCGCTGCGTGCGATCCAGCCCGTCGAGTGCACGAAGCCCGTCGTCGGTGGCGAGCGCCCCCATGGCGGCATAGCCCTCGATCACTTCGGGCGTGATAGGGGCCTCGGCATTTCCCACCACTGCCACCAGCGCACGACCGGACTGGATGTCCGCTGCTGCCAGCCGCAGGTTGTACAGGAAGGAGGCGCAGGCACCCATGCTGGTGCCGGTGTTGCCAAGGCTGCCCAGCACGTAGGCATTGATGAAATCCGCCGGCATCTCGGCAAAGCCGAAGGGGCACTGTTTGGAACTCACCCGGCGCCCCATGGAACGCGAGGCAACCATGCCCCCGTTGCCGTTGGCATCGAGCTGACTCATGCCGCTGCCGGCATAGACGCTGACCTTCTCCGGGCTGACGCGCGCGAGGATCTGCTCCCAGCCGATGCCAAGCGAGCCGAGCGCATCGGAGGCGCCGAAGATGGTCATCTGCAGGCCACGCGGGTGATTGCGCGCAGGATAGAGCGCGCCCGGGTCAAAGCCGCTAGGCAGTTGTCCGGCCGCGTGCACGTCGGAGCGGCGCTCGCTCGGCAGCAGTACCTCGGTGGCACCGTCCAATCGCACATCTACCGCGCGCCCCTCGCGTCCCAGCACGGTCCAGCCACCGGGCAGAACCTCTTCAAGGTGTGCCCCGGAAACCCGCAGCAAGGCACCTCCGGCGTCGGTTGGCCCGATCTGCACCCGCCGGTTCCACGGGATGTGATCGCTGTCGAAATGAGCGGCCTCGATGCGCCGGACCAGGCTGTGGGCGCGCATGTGGGTGCGGGCCTCCGCGCTGCCGCTATCGGCGACCCCCATCAGGCGGGCGAGGCTCTGCCAGGTTTCACTGGCCTGCGCCGCGGGGAGTGCATCGATCACCAGACGCCGGAAGCCGTGATGCCCGGAACTGCGTCCGGCCGGGGATATGCCACCGAAACCGGTGATCACGGGCAGTCTGCTCATGAAATCGGTCTCTCCGTGGCAACAGCGATAATGCACCGAAGTGTAGGTGCCCGAATCCCTTTATGATTGCCGATATCAGCCATTGGTTTTGTTGTTTAAGCCAATTACGGGGTCATCGTGCGTCCCATCATCGTATTTGCCATCGAGGGTGCCCTGGGGTCGAGCCTCGCGCTGCCATTGGAGATGCTGCATGCGGCGATCCAGCATCGGCGCTCGCGCGAGCGGCGCTTCCAGCCGCCCCGCATACAGGTCGCCGGCGCGCGGCGCGGCTCGCTCAACATGTCGGGGTCACTGCGCCTGCTGCCCGACACGCTGGCAAGCCGCGTCGAAGACGCCGAGCTGGCGATCATTCCCTCCCTGTGGCGTACGCCTGCACTCACCGTCGCCCGCCACACGCCCGTCACCGACTGCATACACCGCCTCGCAGCCGGTGGCGCACGGATCTGCGCGGTAGGTACGGGCAGCTACTTTCCCGCCGCGGCGGGTCTGCTCGACGGCAGGCCCGCGACCACCCACTGGTCGTTCTTCGGCGACTTCGCCAACCGCTACCCGGCGGTGCAGCTGCAGCGACGACACCTGATCACCCGCTCCGGGAACTTCTACTGCGCCGGCAGCGTGAACTCGGTGGCCGATCTGATGGTGCACTTCATCCGCGAACTGTTCGGGCCCGAGGCGGCCCGCCAGGTCGAGGCGCAGTTCTCGCCCGAAATCCGGCGCCCCTTCGAGGCGCACAGCTTCGTCGAGGGTGAAGCCGGCGCTCACCCCGACGAAGCAGTGTGGATCGCGCAGGACTGGATGCTCGCGCATCTCGGCGAGCCGCTGCAGATTCCCGAGCTCGCCGCACGCTGCGGGCTCTCGGCGCGCAGCCTGAACCGCCGCTTCCGCGCCGCGCTTGGCACCACACCGCTCGCCTTCCTGCAGCAGGCCCGCATCGCCGCGGCCCGCGAACTGCTGCGTTCCAGCAACCTCGCGATCGCCGATATCGCCGCGCGTTGCGGCTACGGCAATGCCAGTCATTTCAGTCGTGCCTTCAGCGCGCACACGGGGACCGCCCCGCAGAGCTATCGCCGCCGCGTGCGCGGCAAACTCTTCACCAGCGCCACAGGCCCCGTGGGCACGAACTGACGCTCAGGGACTGGCGAAAACACGGGCACACGGGGACAATGCGCGCTCTTTTCGCAGGAGTATGGCAATGGACGATTCAACGGTAGTCATCGCTGGCGGCGCTCGCACCGCCATGGGCGGTCTGAACGGCGTTTTCTCCGGCGTGAGCGCGGTGGAACTCGGTACCGCGGCCATCCGCGCAGCCGTCGAGCGCAGCGGCTTCGCAGCGAGCGACATCGATGAAGTCATCATGGGCTGCGTGCTCCCTGCGGGCGTCAAGCAAGGCCCCGCTCGCCAGGCCGCCATCGCCGCCGGAATCCCGAAAACCGCGGGCGCCACCACCATCAACAAACTCTGCGGCTCCGGCATGCAGGCGATCATCTTCGCCCATGACCAGATCCGCGCCGGCACCAACAACGTGATGGTCGCCGGCGGCATGGAAAGCATGAGCAGCGCCCCGCACCTGCTGCTGAACTCGCGCACCGGTTACCGCATCGGCCACGTCGAAGCCAAAGACCACATGTTCCACGACGGCCTCGAAGACGCCTACACGGGCCGCCTGATGGGCACCTTCGCGCAGGAGACAGCAAACGAATTCGGCTTCACCCGGGAGCAGATGGACCGCTACGCCGTGCAATCGCTGGAGCGCGCCAACGCTGCCATTTCCAGCGGCGCGCTGAAAGACGAGATCGTCGCGGTCACCGTTAAGAGCCGCAAGGGCGAGACAGTGGTCGACACCGACGAGCAACCCCTGAACGCCAACCCCGGCAAGATCCCCACGCTGAAGCCCTCCTTCGCAAAGGACGGCACGATCACCGCGGCCAATTCGAGCTCCATTTCCGACGGCGCATCCGCGCTGGTGCTCTGCTCGCTCGGCGAGGCGAAGCGGCACGGCATCGCGCCCATGGCCCGCATCGTGGCGCATGCACGCAATTCCCACGAGCCAGCGCTCTTCACCACCGCACCAGTAGGCGCGATCCAGAAAGTGCTGGCGAAGGCCGGCTGGAGCAAGGATGACGTGGATCTCTTCGAGGTGAACGAGGCCTTCGCCATGGTCACCATGGCGGCCATCGTGCAACTCGGTCTGGACGAGGTGAAAGTGAACGTCTTCGGCGGCGCCTGCGCGCAGGGCCACCCCATCGGTTCCACCGGCAGCCGCATCGTGCTCACGCTGGTGCATGCGCTGCGGCGCCTAGGCAAGACGCGCGGTGTGGCCGCGCTCTGCATTGGCGGCGGCGAGGCAACGGCTCTGGCCGTCGAGCTACTCTGATGGCCATTTGCCGCAGTGACTGGGACCACGAGGTCGACGTATTGGTCGTCGGCTCCGGTAATGGCGGGATGACGGCAGCGGTCTGCGCCCACGAGATGGGCGCAGGCAAGGTGCTGCTGATCGAGAAGAACAATATGTACGGCGGCACCAGCGCCATCTCCGGCGGTGGTGTGTGGGTGCCGTGCAACCGTTACGCGCAAGCTGCCGGCGCACCGGACTCCTACGAAGAGGCGCTGGCGTATGTGCGCGCCGCCGTGCCCGAGGCCTCCGTATCCACGGAGATGATCGAGACCTATCTCCGCGAAGCACCGCGGATGGTCGACTTCCTGCACGATCGCACCCGCGTGCGCTACCGCACGCTACCGCAGTACCCCGATTACTACTCCCAGTTCGCAGGCTCGAAAACCGGGCACCGCTCGATGGAACCCGAGCCACTCGCCAAGTCAGAGCTTGGCGACGAGGCAAGGCATCTGATCGACACCCACCACATGATGTGGATGTTCGGTCGCTTCGCGATCACCCAGGAAGAAGCCTGGGATTTCACCGTGCAGATTCCTGGCTGGTGGAAGCGTGCCGCAGCGCTGGTCGCCTCCAGCGTCGCGGATCTGCCGTGGTTCCTGCGCTGGGGTCGCTCGCGGCGCATCTGCACGGGCTGCGCGGGAATCGCCAGACTGCGACTCTCAATGATGGACCGCGATATTCCGTTGTGGCTGCAGAGTTCCATGCTCGAGCTGATCACCGACGAGACGGGCCGCGTGGTCGGTGTGGTCGCCGAGCGCGACGGACGCCTGATCCGGATCCGCGCCAGCAAGGGCGTGGTCCTTGCCGCCGGCGGCTTCGAGCACAATCAGGAAATGCGCGAGCAGTACCTGCCCAAACCCACCGACCACCGCTGGAGCGGCGGTGTGCACACCAATACCGGGGATGCCATCCGCGAGGGCATGCGTGTGGGTGCGGCCACCAAACTGATGTCGGAGGCCTGGTGGTGCACCACCATCACGGTGCCCGGCGAACCCATGCCACGCCTGAGCATCATGGAGAAGTCCTACCCCGGCTCCTGTGTAGTGAACGCCGCCGGCCGGCGCTTCACCAACGAATCGCAGAACTATATGGCCTACCAGAAGGACCTGTTCGCGCGCCACAGCGATGAAAACCCCTGCGTACCCAGCTTCCACGTCTTCGACGCGCGCTTCCGCCGCACCTACATCGTGGGGCCGCTCTACAACAGCCAGATGCGTCCAGACTGGATGGTGCCGCAGCGCTGGTTCGACGAGGGTTTCGTGCACAAGGCGAACACTATCGCCGAACTCGCTGTGAAAGCGGGCATCGACCCGGCAGGTCTCGAAGACACCATCGCGCGCATGAACGATTTCGCGAAGCGCGGCGCGGACCCGGACTTCGGCCGCGGGGATTCCGAGTACGACCGCTACTACGGCGATCCGCGCGTCTCGCCCAACCCATGCTTGGCACCCATCGACCAGGCGCCCTTCTATGCCATGCCCATCGATCCGGGCGACTTCGGCACGCAGGGCGGTTTGGTCACGGACGTGCACGCACGCGTGCAACGGGGCGATGGTTCATCCATCGAAGGGCTGTATGCGATCGGGAATTGCTCGGCGGCGGTGTTGCCCACGTATCCGGGGCCGGGTTCTACGTTGGGGCCGGCGATGACCTTCGGGTATCTCGCCGCACGGCACATCTCCGGCGCCACCACCGCGTAGAAGCGGGCCACGCCCGTGACTGCCTCCCGTAGGAGCGGGCCATGCCCGCGAGTCCCCC
>CAMAXE010000001.1 GCA_945862145.1 Klebsiella pneumoniae | reverse complement strand
AGTCCAGCGTCGCGATCAACCTCGGCATCGGGCTGGCGGGGCGCGGGCGCCGTGTCGTGATTCTCGATGCAGATCTTGGTCTCGCCAACCTCGACGTGCTGCTCGGCCTGCGGGCCAAGCGCAACCTCGCCGACGTGATTTCGGGTGAGTGTGGGCTCGTCGACATCATGCTTGACGGGCCCGGCGGGGTCCGGATCATCCCGGCGTCCTCGGGCACCCAGTCCATGGTCGCGCTCTCGCGGGCCGAGCATGCAGGACTGATTCATGCTTTCAGTGATATCGCTGACAGCATGGACGTGCTGATCGTCGATACCGCGGCGGGGATCTCGGATTCTGTCGTCAGCTTCGTGCGGGCCGCGCAGGAATGCCTCGTGGTGGTGTGCAACGAGCCGAGCTCAATTGCTGATTCCTACGCGCTCATGAAGCTGCTGCATCGGGACTACGGCATGCATCGCTTTCGTGTGTTGCCGAACATGGTGCGCTCGTCGCAAGAGGGCGATGCCCTGTTCCACAAGCTCGAGCAGGTGTGCGATCGGTTTCTGGACGTGATGCTGACGCAGATCGGCAATATCCCCTATGACGACCTGATGCGTAAATGTATCCAGCGTCAGCGTGCTGTGATGGATGCCGCCCCGCGCTCGCCAGCCTCGGCGGCATTCCGCGATCTTGCGGCACGGGTCGATGCGCTGCCGGTTTCGGCCAGCGCAAGTGGTCACCTGGAGTTCTTCGTCGAGCGATTGCTCGGCGGAGTTGCTGCGGGCTGAGATGCAACAGTGAACGGAGCTGTCATGTACGCCAAGGCTGCGCCCCGCTCGGATTTCCGCCAATTGGTCGAGGATCATGCGCCGCTGGTTAAACGCATCGCGCACCATTTGATGGCGCGGCTGCCCTCTTCAGTCAATCTCGAGGACCTCATCCAGTCGGGGATGATCGGCCTGCTTGAGGCTGGATCAAACTACGACCCCGGGAAAGGTGCGAGCTTCGAGACCTTTGCGGGCATTCGCATTCGCGGTGCGATGCTTGACGAGGTACGTCGTGGCGACTGGTCGCCGCGCTCGGTCCACCGCAACGCCCGCCGGGTTGCCGAGGCGATCCGGGGGGTTGAGATCCGCAACGGGGGCGACGCTCCCGATTCGGTCGTGGCCAAGGAGTTGGGCGTGAGCCTCGAGGAGTACCACGCCATGCTGCAGGATACCTCCGGCAGCCGCCTTTTCAGCCTCGATGAGCTGATCGAAGAGCACGGCGATGCCGACAGCATGATCAAGGGCCACTGGGATGACCCATCCGATGCCGCCTCCCGCGATGGGCTGGCCGGCGCGATCGCGGTGGAGGTGTCGCGGCTTCCAGAGCGAGAGCGACTGGTGCTCTCGCTCTACTACGACGACGAACTTAACCTTAAAGAAATCGGACAGGTTCTGGAGGTCAGCGAGTCCCGCGTGAGCCAGATCCTGAGTCAGGCCACCAAGCGCTTGCGCGCGCGCCTGTCTGGCTGGTGAGAGCGGGAGGAACAGATCCATGGATGCCCTGAGTTTTTTCGGAATCACGCTCGCCTTCGTAGCGCTCGTCGGCGGCAATTTCCTCGAGGGCGGCGAGCTTGCCTCGCTGGTCAATGTTCCTGCTGCACTGCTGGTTTTCGGCGGGACGCTGGGCGCGGGACTTCTGCAGATGCCCATCGCCGGCCTGCGTCGGGCGTGGTTCATGCTGCGTTGGGTGTTCGTGCCGCCGCAGCAGGGTTTCCGTGAAGGGGTTCAGCGCATGGTGCGCTGGTCGACCACGGCGCGCCGAGAGGGGCTGCTCGGACTCGAGGCAGTCGCCGAGATCGAGAAAGATCCCTTTGCACGCAAGGGGCTGCAGTTGCTGGTCGATGGCAATGAAGCGGAGACCATTCGCAGCATCCTCGAGGCCGATTCCGGCCTGCGTGAGCAGCGTGATGTTGACGCGGCGCGCTTTTACGAGGCCATGGGTGGCTATGCGCCCACCATCGGCATCATCGGTGCCGTGGTCGGTCTGATCCACGTGATGGGCAGTCTGGAGGATCCCTCGCGGGTCGGGCCCGGGATCGCGGTGGCCTTCGTCGCGACCATCTACGGCGTGGGGTTGGCGAACCTGCTGCTCCTGCCCATAGCGAGCAAGTTGAGGAGCTGCATCCGCGAGGCTGCGCAGTACCGGGAGATGATCATCGAGGGTGTTATTGCGATTGCCGATGGCGAGAATCCGCGCTCGATAGAGCTGCGTCTGAACGGCTTCCTGGTGTAGCGCCGGATCTCCCATGGCACGGCGAGTGATACAGGAGGATGTGATCAACCGGGATCGCTGGATGGTCTCTTATGCGGATTTCATGACCCTGTTGCTCAGCTTTTTCGTGGTGATGTACTCGGTTTCCCAGCTGAACGAGGACAAATACCGCGTGCTCACGCACACGATGGAGCAGGCCTTCAAGATCCCCGAGTCGGCGATCGATCCCATCCAGGTCGGCGTTCCCGTGACGGCGGTCAACCCCGGTGTCGTGCAGCACAGTCTGCAATCACCGGAACAGAAGCCGAGTTCGGGCCACACGGAGGAGCAAGAGCAGAAGGCCACTACTTCCGAGCCACAGTTGCCTGAGGAATTCCAGCGCATATCCCGGGACGTGCAGCAGCAGTTCAGCGACCTGATCGCCAAGGACCTGGTGTCGGTGCAGGGCAACGAAGAGTGGCTCGAGATCGAGCTTAAATCCAGCCTGCTGTTCCAGAGTGGCGAGGCCGAGGCCGGCGTGGATGCAGGCCCCCTCATGGAGGCGCTCGCGGCGATTGTCGGTGACAGTGGATTGCCCGTGCGGGTGGAAGGTTTCACCGATGACCAACCTATCGCTAGCGCGATCTATCCATCGAACTGGGAGCTCTCCTCGGCGCGCGCCGCATCGATCGTCAAGATGCTCACCACCAATGGCGTTGCCGCGTCGCGACTGGCGGCCATCGGGTATGGCGAGTTCCAGCCTGTGTCCGCCAACGATACCGAGGAGGGCAGGGCGGAGAACCGTCGGGTAGTACTGATGATTTCCCGCGGTGCGCGTCTGCGCCCGGAAATCAAACGAAGCCTCCCCGCCCCGCCGTCAGTCGATACAGGCCCGGCGGCAGCGGTACCCGCGGCACCGGCGCCGGATCGCGTGGTGGCGGTGGAGTTGGAAGGTGGCGGCATCCTCTACACCAATGAGGCTGCCCCGGCGCCGCAAGGGCAAGCGGCAGCTGAGGCTGCTGTCTCGCGTGCGCCCGACGCGTACTGAGATTCGCTACGACGCGAAGCGCTCGACTCCCACCCGGCTGATGTCCAGGCGTTGTGGCACGCATCCTGCTGTGTGCTAACTCGACGTCAACTATCCGGCGTGGCTCGCCGGAAGGAAATCACCATGCTTGCCGATAATCTGACTGTGATTCTTCTTTCGTTGCTGGCCGGATGCTTGCCGGGACTGGCAGTTCTGGCCGCGGCTCTGCGGTTGCGGGGCATTCTCGGGCGGCGCCTGCAACGATTGGAAGATGCCCTGCGCGTCTACAACAGCGCGAACGCCGAACTGGGTCGGCAGCTTCGGGAGATGGACGAACAGCTGCGTGTGCCAACCCCCCGGGCGTCGGCTTCGCGGGTAACCGGTGCGGGGAGGGAGGTGGCCCCAATACGCGCCGCAGAGACGTCCAGCGCGGTGTCTGTGTCTGGCAGGTCGGAAGCCGCCCGTCCCGCTGCGGCGATGCCGTTTCGCCGTGCGGCGCCGCGTCCTGCGGCAAGCACGTCGGAGCCAGAGTTCAGCGAGGCTGAATTGCGGCTCGCGCGCCTGCTGAAGTCACGACTGCCAGCTATCGGTGCCAGTTAGAGGTCCCGGCAACAACGCGGCCTCGGTTGCGTCTGCATCAACCCAATCGCCCGTGTCGGCTCCCGCGTCTCCCTGCCATTGTGCCGGGTAACGCCCGCGCAGCGTGTAGGCAAAGGCAATGATCTGCGCAACGCAGAGGTAAAGCGTCTCGGGTATCTGGTCTCCCAGTTCGAGTTGGGCGAGCAGAGTGGCCAGTTCGTTGTTTTCGACCATCGGCACGCCATGTTCACGCGCGATGGCGATGATCCGCTCGGCAACGCTGTCATCGCCGATCGCCGTTACCTTCGGCGCAGTGCTGCCGTCGTACTCAAGGGCGATCGCGCGTCGCCCCGGGACTTGGGTGCTCATGGGCATCAAGTCCTCACGTCCAGGAGATTCTCGAAGCGCAGGCCGGGAGATTCGGGGGGGCGCCCATGAAGACAGTCCACACGGCTAACCTCCACGCCTTGGGTGCGCAATGCCTCTTCTAGCTCGCCTATCGCTGCGCGCGCAGCCTGGAGGGTACCTTCACGCTCTGCCCACAGCGTCGCCCCGAGACGGTTCCCGGACAGCTCGACCCGCGCGTGCAATGGGCCAAGCTCGGCGCAGTCAAGGCACAGCATGACCTGCCACTTGCGTCTAGCAGCGCCGCTTATGCGCGCGGATGATCCCTGCTCCTCGAGGCGCATCCACAACGAGTCGAAACCTTTGGGGGAGGTAATGGGCAACTCCACGACCCATGCCGACGTGCTTGATGCGGCGTCCGCTGTCGAACGCAGTTCTGGCAGCGATGCGAGTTGGTGTACTCGGGTGCGCGCCAGCGCGCCATCGACATACCGCAGCAATTGCGCCACGGCATCCATCTCGCCCGAGCGTTGTTCGCGCGCGCCATGGTGGTGACGATCGGCACGTGGAGTCCCCCCCTGCTGGTCAACCACCGCCCCGAGGAATCCGCGCGCTGTGTAGAGGACAGGGGAGTCCGGGTCCTCGCCCGAGAAAGGCTCCGCTGCGTTTCCTGCGCGTGGCATCCCGCTTATCGGGATGGGTGGAAGCCCCTGGTTCAGCAAGCCCTGCAGCGTGGAAAGTGCGGCCTTGAGGTCAGAGCGCAGTGGCGAGGATGGGCCCTCTTGCGTGCGTGTTTCCACGTTTAGAGCCCGCCCCGGAAGCTCGGACGCGCGTACGCGCGAACCGTTCGTATGATTGCCGTCGGCTTGGACGCGGCTCGGCAAGCCCGGCGCCGTTTCTGTGCTTGCGAAGCCGGCAAGGCTGCCCGGTTCCCGAGTGTCGGCGCGCAGCTGAAGGTCCTGCATTACTGGCGTCGGCACATGGCGCTGGCCGGGATTAGCGAGCAGGGGCGGTAGCGCCGGAGCCAGACGGTTGGCGGGTAGGTTTTCCCGGCCGCGTTCCTGCTCCCCGGACTCTTCGGGTTGCCCGATGGGTGGGCTGCCGGGCTGCCGTGGCGCCGCCGCGGAAATTGGAACCTCCTCGCGCGCAGCCACTGCAGCCGGAGGGGGTGTCGGATGCGCTGTCGGCGCAGCTCCTCCGCGCGCGGCATCGGTGGTGATCATAGTGCCGAGTCTCGCCGGCGGCATCTCCGTAAGTCGTGTCGAGACTGACTCAGCCGCGGGCGCCGCCGCGGAAATTGGAACCTCGCCGCGCGCAGCCACTGCAGCCGGAGGGGGCGTCGGAGGCGTTGTCTGCGCAGTTCCGCCGCGCGGGGCGGGTGCAGAGGTTCTGGGCACGTCGGCGCCTTCGTTTGTGTGCGCAGTGCCGTCAATCTCACCGGTAGCAGGAATCAGGGACGCAGGCTCGCCAGTTTTTGTTAGCGGTTGCGCAACGGTGCGGCCAGTCGGGATGCTTTCGGGTGCTCGGGCGTAAGGCGCGTTGCCAGTCTTGTCGGGAGCATTACTGAAATTCGCTGTCTCTCGCAGCGCTGTTTGAAGCTGCGTTGCGCCCCCTGGGAGTGGTGTGCTCTCGGGCATGCCCGGGGCGGTTGCGTTGTCAGCCGGACCGCGCGCGAGACTCGCTGTGGCCAGAGGTGTGGCGATAAGGGATGCGGCGGTTATTTGCGTCTGATTCGTCAGCTGCGGCTGATGCGCGGCATTTGCTTCGTAAAGGAGGGCACGTGCCGCGGGCTCGGACCCTGGCATTCCCGGAGCCGGATTTGCTGCCTGCCTGGCGTGCAGTGCAGCGGGGGGCGCAGCGCGGTTCGAGATTGCAGAAGCAGCACCCTCTGACGTCAGCGCGCGAGCAGGCTGCGGGGTGTTGCTGGCTGCGGCGAAGGAGCTGACAGCTTGTGCATTCAAAGCTCCAGAGGACTGGGCGGTTGCAGGCGCTGCGGTTTTCGGCGGCGTGCCCAATTCCGGCGGAGCCAGTCTGGAATCGGGGCCCCGGGTCGGGCTCAGTGCCGAGGTCGCCTCTGCTGCCGTCGATGTGGCCAAGGTGGTTGGCTGACCCGGCAAAGTCCGCGGTGCGTCGGGCAGGCCTCGTGAATCGTAGTGGCGCGCCAGAGTTTCCGCGCCGCTCGGAGACGCACTTACCGCGGGTGCGTCAGGTGCACGCGGCGGTGCCGTGTCCACGTTGGGTGAGGCGGCTTGCAGTGTTGGTGCCAAGGGGGCAAAAAATCGCAAGAGCCGGGATAGCGCGGTGGTCGCCGCCGCAGGTTGACCCGTCTGCTGTGGCTGTGCCGCTCCTGCCCCAGACGATAACGGCATTGCGCCTGTTCCGGGAGAGCGGGAAAGCGGTGCGGTGGCCTTCCCCGACGTATCCTGAGCGCGTGAGGGCGACGCCGGCGCGCGCAGGAGCCGTGATTCGAGGAAAGTGCCGCTGTTCTCCAGGGCCTCGCGCAGACCGGATCCCGAACTGAGGGATTCGGACGAGGGAAGACTCTGCAGCAGGCGATCGATGTGACGGCGAATCTCCGGAGGCAGGGAGCCCTGTAGCAGCAGTCTGGCAATTCCCGCATAGGCCTCGGCGACGGGTTGCTGACGAGGCAGGGCTTCGCGCAGGGCCTGCGATGATGCCGAGGACGCAGGCGAGCTCGGGCGCTCGAGCACCTGTTCGACCCGTGCGCGTTCGTGATCGATGAAGCGGATCACCAGCCTGCTGCCGGGCTCGAGTGCCCGGGTGCTGCTCGCTTCGAATCGATGCTCAAAGCCCGGGGCGTCCAGCTCCAACAGGTACCCTGCACCGGCCATGCCTGCCGGCATTTTTCGCAGCGCTGTCACCACGGCCTCCACCGGCATATCCGCGGCCCGGGATGCCGGATCACTGAGCGCCGCGGGCGGCGCAGTTCCCCGCGCACGCAGTTCGGGTGGAGGTATCTTCATGCTCGTTGCCTGCCGCAGCAGGGCATCACCTATACTGGCGAAGTTCATCGCGATTATAGCGGCCGACCGGGCTCCGGCTTGAGCGGTTATGCCACCTGCGGGATCGAGAGTTGATGCAAGAGGTTCTCCTGTCGCCGCTCTTCGAAGCGCGCGCACTGTGCTGCGAGCGTGATGAGCGCCTGCTTTTTCGTGACCTCTCCTTTAGCCTTGCTGCGGGAGAGGTCTTGCAGATTCTGGGCGGTAATGGGGCGGGCAAAACCACGCTTCTGCGCGGTGTGGCGGGCCTCAGCAGTCGCGTCACGGGGGAGATGTTCTGGTGCGGTGCGCCCTTGCCGCGGCAGGGTTGGCAGTTCCTGTGCGACAGCCTTTATCTGGGTCACGATGCAGCTGTAAAGACCGGGTTGACTCCCGTGGAGAACCTCCGTTGGCACGCCGGGCTTTGGGGGCGGGTTCGCGAGATCGGTATCGAAGGTGCGCTGGCGGCGGTGGGGTTGGGGTTTTTTCTTGATACGCCTGCGCAGCAGCTCTCCGCGGGTCAGCGCAGGCGTGTCGCGCTGGCAAGGTTGCTGCTCAGTCCGGCGCGATTGTGGATTCTCGATGAACCCTTCACAGCCATCGATCTCGACGGCGTGCAGCAGGTCGAAAATCTCATTGCCGGGCATGCCGCCGCCGGCGGGGCGGTGCTTCTTACCACCCATCACCGCCTCTCGCTTGCCTGTGGTTTCCGCCAGATCGCGTTGGAGAGCGGGGGCCTGTCGTGAGCATTCCTATAGGTCCGGCGTGGATCGAAATCGCGCGGCGTGACCTGCTGCTCGCCTACCGGCGACGGGCCGAGGCAGCCAACCCGCTGATCTTCTTGCTGATTGTAGTTGCCCTGTTCCCGCTGGGGATCGGTCCCACGCCGCAGGCGCTCGCGCGGGTTGCGCCGGGGGTAGTCTGGGTCACCGCACTGCTTGCCTCGCTGCTTTCAACGGACATGATGTTTCGCGCCGATTTCGATGACGGTTCGTTGGAGCAAATCGTGCGCAGTCCGTCCCCGCTCTACGCCACGGCGCTCGCCAAGATGGCCGTGCACTGGTTGGTGAGCGGGCTGCCGATCGCGCTGATGTCGCCACTGGTGGCCGGTTTGCTGTATCTGCCTGAGGCGGCGATGCCGGCCCTGCTGCTGTCCATGTTGCTGGGGACCATATCGCTAAGCCTGGTGGGCGGCATCGGCGCCGCGCTCACGGTGGGCCTGCGCAAGGGCGGTTTGCTGCTCAGCCTGCTGGTCCTGCCGCTCTACGTCCCGGTGCTGGTGTTTGGCAGCGCGGCGGTTGACTCGGCCGCAGCCGGGCTCGCCTGGAGCGCAGAGCTGGCCGTGCTTGGAGGCTTCGCACTCCTTGCCATCACGCTCGCGCCGCTCGCGGTGTCGGCAGCCCTGCGGATAAACCTCGACGCCTGAGTGTCCCGGCCGGGTTGGTAGCAGCCTGCGCGGCGCAGCAAAAGTGAAAGCTATCGGGGCCTATCGGATATACTCCCGCAGCACAGTGGCCGCCGCCGGCGACTGACGGATTCAACATCAGGGTGGCATGTCAGGCGTGTGGTCTTTCCTGCATAAATTGGGTTCGCCCCGTTGGTTCTACCGGATCAGCAGCCAGTGGCTCCCGTGGCTGAGCGTCCTTGCCGGTGGCCTGCTTCTCTGGGGCGTCGTATGGGGGCTCGCCTTCGCGCCGGCTGATGCCGTGCAGGGCAACAGTTTTCGCATCATCTACATCCATGTCCCCGCAGCCTTCGTATCTCTCGCGGGGTATTACATGATGGCGGGTGCGGGTGTCGTCGGCCTCGTCTGGAAGATCAAGCTTGCCGATGTCGCGCTGCGCGCGGGTGCCGGCGTCGGTGCAGCCATGACTTTCTGCGCACTGGTCACGGGATCGATCTGGGGCAAACCCACTTGGGGCACGTGGTGGGTGTGGGATGCGCGCATCACGTCGATGCTGGTGCTGCTGTTTCTGTATCTGGGTGTTCTCGCGCTCTACGAGGCCTTCGAGAACCGCGAGACCGCAGCCAAGGCCTGCGCTGTATTGTCGCTGGTGGGGACGGTCAACGTCCCGATCATCTACAAATCAGTCGACTGGTGGTACAGCCTGCACCAACCCGCGACCATCAAGCTGACCGGCGCGCCGTCCATGCATCCGGACATGTTTCATCCGCTGATCGTTACGATCCTCGGCTTTTACGTGCTTTACGTCGTGCTTCTGTTGCTGCGGATGCGCGCCGAGGTGCTTGAGCGTGAGGAAAAAGCGCGCTGGGTGGAGGAATTGGCACAGGGTCGCGGGCTCGCGTCCAGCAGTTAAAGGGGGGTTGGATGTATTTCGAGTCGCTGGCTGATTTGTGGCATATGTCCGGCCACGGACGCTTCGTTTGGGCGGCCTACGGTTGTGTACTAATTACGATTGTCGTGCTGCTCGAGGGATCCCTGAACCGCAGCTTCCGCGTCCTGCAACGTGTCCGGCGCCGTGTCGAGGCCTCTCGACCGCCGCGCCCCCCGGAGACCTGAGCCATGCATCCCCTGAGACGCCAGCGGCTCATAATTGCCGCATTCATCCTCGTTGGAGCCAGCGCGGCAGCGACGCTGATCTTCCGGGCGCTGAGCGACAACATGAATTTTTTCTATGCACCCGCGCAGATCGCCGGGGGAGAGGCGCCCACGGGGCGCACCATCCGTGTGGGTGGGCTGGTGGTGCCCGGCAGCCTGAAGCGCGCCGAATCCGGACTCGACCTCGCGTTCCGCGTCACCGACAACCGGGCGGATCTCGAGGTCGATTTCCGCGGGATACTCCCTGACTTGTTTTCCGAGGGCAAAGGCGTTGTCGCAGTGGGCGAGCTGATGCCGGGCGGTCGATTCAAGGCCGCTGAAGTGCTCGCCAAGCACGACGAGAACTACATGCCGCCCGAAGTGCACGAGGCCCTGAAGAAAGGCGAGCCCGCGGGGCTGGCAGCGAGCGGAGGCGACCGCGATGTACGTTGAACTGGGCCACTTTGCGCTGATACTCGGCTTCGGGCTCGCGCTTGCGCAGGCGGTCCTGCCCATGCTGGGCGTCATGCGTGGACTGCGGTCGTGGACGCAGGCGGCAGGCGCGCTCGCCTGCGGACAGTTCGTGTTCATCGCGATTTCCTTCGCGTGCCTGGCGCAGGCCTTCCTGGTGGACGATTTTTCCGTTCGATTGGTTGCCAACAACTCCAACACGCTCCTGCCAGCCTGGTACAAATTCAGCGCAGTGTGGGGTAATCACGAGGGATCGATGCTGCTGTGGCTGCTGATCCTCGCCGGCTGGAGTGCGGCGGTGGCGGTGCTCGCTACTGAACTCTCGCGCGATATGCGGGCCCGCGTGCTGTCGGTGATGGGGATGATCGCGGTGGGTTTCCACCTCTTTGTATTGTTCACCTCGAACCCGTTCCTGCGCAGCTTTCCGAGCGTGCCTCAGGAGGGGCGTGACCTCAATCCACTGCTACAAGATATCGGCTTGGTCATGCACCCGCCAATGCTTTACCTCGGATATGTGGGGTTCTCGGTTGCCTTCGCGTTCGCGATAGCGGCTTTGTGGAGTGGTCGCCTCGATACTGCGTGGGCGCGCTGGAGTCGTCCCTGGACGACCGCAGCGTGGATGTTCCTCAGCGTAGGCATCGCGCTGGGTAGCTGGTGGGCCTACTACGAGCTCGGCTGGGGAGGGTGGTGGTTCTGGGATCCGGTCGAGAACGCCTCCTTCATGCCGTGGCTCGCGGGCACCGCGCTGCTGCACTCGCTGGCGGTTACCGACAAGCGAGGTCTGTTCCGCAGCTGGACCGTATTGCTCGCGATTCTCACCTTCTCCCTCAGTCTGCTGGGCACCTTCCTGGTTCGCTCCGGCATCCTCACCTCGGTGCATGCCTTCGCTACTGACCCGGCGCGCGGCAGCTTCGTGCTCGCCTTCCTTGGCGTGGTAGTGGGTGGCTCACTCACGCTGTATGCCTTGCGAGCGCCGCAGTCGAGCGGGCCCGCGGGCTACTCCTGGCTATCGCGCGAGGCTGCCTTGCTGGGCAATAACGTGTTGCTGGTTGTATCCATGGCCACCGTGCTGCTGGGCACCCTGGCTCCGCTCCTGGTGTCGGCCCTGGATATGGGCCGCATTTCGGTGGGGCCGCCGTATTTCAATCTCATGTTCGTGCCGTTGATGAGCGTGCTGGCCGTCGTCATGGGTGTTGGCCCCCTGTTGCGCTGGCGCGACAGTTCGGCGGGGGGGCTGCGCGGCCTGCTGGTGGGACCTGCCGGCTTCAGTCTCGTGGCGGGGCTCATCTTTCCCTTTGTGTATCGCGGGCATTGGCATGGCGGTGCGGCGTTCACGGCGGGGCTCGCTGCGTGGCTGCTTTCCACGTTGTTCGCGGGGCTGCGCCAGCGCCTGCGGGAGCGGGGCGGTGTGCAGGCGCTGCCGCGGCTGGGCGCGGCTTACTGGGGCATGGTGGTCGCACACATCGGCTTTGCGTTCTGCATGGCGGGCGCGGGTCTCACAAGCATTTACAGCGAAGAGCGCGATGTCCGTATGAGCGCGGGTGATGAGGTGACACTGAGTGGCTACGTGTTCTCGTTTCTGGGAACCCGGCACGTCGAGGGCCCCAACTACAGCGCCGAGCGCGGTGAGTTCACGGCGCGCCCCGAGGGCAGCACCCGGGTCCTGCACCTCAAGGCGGAAAAGCGCGAATACCGGAGCCAGATGGGTAACGTGATGACCGAGGCCGGCATATCGCCGGGTTTTTTGCGCGATCTTTATGTGTCGCTTGGGGAGCCGATCGGTGACGGGTCCTGGGCGGTGCGGGTGCATCACAAGCCCTTCATACGCTGGCTGTGGATCGGCGGGGTGTTGATGGGAACTGGTGGCCTCTTGACGCTGTTTGACCGGCGTTACCGTCGCGTGCGCGCCTCCGTTCCCGTCACTGTCGGCGCGGTGGCCTGAGCCGATGGCGCGTCTGCGGCTCTTCCTGCCGCTGATCGTATTTGTCGTCCTCGCCCTGCTGTTCTGGCGGGGGCTCTCGCTAGACCCGAACTACATGCCCAGCGCGCTGGAGAATCGGCCGCTGCCGGCCTTCAGAGCGGCCACCCTTGAGGGGCCCGCGATCAGCGATGCCGAGCTGCGCGGCAAGCCAGCACTGCTGAACGTCTGGGCGACGTGGTGCCCGAGTTGCGCGGCAGAGCATGCCTATCTCAACGAGCTTGCCCGCGCAGGCGTTCGTATCTACGGACTCAATTACAAAGACAATGCCGATGCGGCTGGACGCTGGATAGCGGAAAAGGGCAATCCCTATGTGGCTAATATCCTCGACCCGGCCGGCCGCATCGGGCTTGATCTCGGCGTGACGGGCGCACCCGAGACCTATGTAGTCGATGCGGCTGGCGTCATCCAGTTGCGCCATCAGGGTGCTGTCGACGAGCGCGTCTGGCGCACGGTGATCGAGCCTGCTCTGGCGGGGATTTCTGCGGGGAGTGTGCGGTGAGGCTCATGGTCTGGTCGTTCTTGCTGCTGCTGGCCGCGGGTGTGAACGCCGGCATCGAGGCACGAGATTTCGCGAGCCCCGAGCAGCGTGAGCGATATCTGCATTTCACGGCCGAACTGCGCTGTCCCAAGTGCCAGAACCAGAACCTCGCGGACTCCAACGCGCCGATCGCTGCGGATCTGCGTGAGCAGCTGTACCGCTTGCTGCGGGAGGGCCAGAGCGATCAGCAGATCATCGATTTCATGGTGTCGCGCTACGGCGAATACGTGCTCTACAACCCCCGCATCGAGCCGCGCACCTGGTTGCTCTGGGGCGGGCCGGCGCTGATGTTCGTCGGCGGCTTGTTGGCCGTGGGCGCACTGGTGCGACGTGCCCGACAGCGCACCGCGGTGGTGGCGGAGCTGAGTGACGAAGAAAGCACCCGACTCAAGCGGCTGCTCGATCAGGATTGTCGTTGATGAATGTGGTCTTCTGGTCTTCTGCGATAGTGCTTGCTGCTCTCGCCGCCTCCTTTGTGCTGTGGCCCCTGCGTGCGCGGACCCGATCTGATGCAGACCTGCGTGGCCAGCAAAATCGGGCGGCCTACCGTGCCGAGTGCGAGAGCCTTGATCAGTCGCTCGCCGGCGGAGGTATCGACGCCGAGACGCATCGTTCGCTGATGCTTGAACTCGATCGTCGTCTGCTCGCCGAGTCGGAGCCAGCCAGCCCGGCGCCGGTGGGCTCCGGCAGTGGTCGGGGTGTGTTGCTCGGGTTGGCTGTCGTGTTGCCCCTGCTGGCGTTCGCCGCCTACAGCATGCTCGGTGGTGCCCGCGCCGAGCGGCTCGATGGTTTGCTGCAACTGATCGAGCGCAGCGAGGATGCAGCCGCGCGCGGCGCGTTGCTCGAGGAGGCTCTGCCACTGCTGGAGGCCGAGTCCCGACGCGCTGACGCAGACGGCGGTTACCGGTTCCTGCTTGCGCGTGTCTACACGGGGCAAGAGCGTTATCCGGAGGCTGCCGCCACCTACGCGGAGGTGGCGGGTATCTATCCGCAGGACGCGGACATCCTTGCGCAGTACGCGCAGGCGCTTTATCTGGCGGCAGGACGCCACCTAACCCCGCTCGTGCAGGAGTTGACCGACCGCGCACTCACCATAGATCCCGGCCAGATAACATTGCTTGGCCTGCTTGGCATGCACCATTTCCAGAACGGCGATTTTGCCGGCGCGATCACGGCCTGGGAAAAGCTCTTGGCAGCCCTGCCAGCAGATGCGCCCGACGCCTCTGTGATACGCGATGGCATCGCGGTGGCGAAGACACGGCTCCCCGCCGGTGATACGGCCGTGGCCCCCCCCGCCAAGCCCGCGCCTCAGGTATCAGCAGATGAAGGCGCTATGGCAGCTGCGGGGGGTCCGCGCCTCGAGGTCCATGTGGCGTTGTCGCCACAACTGCAGGCAGAGCCGGATACCACGGTATTTGTCTTTGCCAAGGCCGTTTCCGGCCCCCCCATGCCGCTTGCTGTTGCCCGCTTCCCGGTCTCCGAACTGCCCCGTACCGTCGTTCTGGACGACAGCATGGCCATGGCTCCCGGCATGCGACTCTCCGGCTTTCCCTCGGTCAGGGTAGTGGCGCGGGTCTCCCGCGGTGGCGGGCCGATCGCCCAACCGGGTGATTTCGAGGGGGAGGCCGGGCCAGTGCCGACGGGCGCGGGAGTGCAGCAGGTCGCTGTGCGGATCGATCGCACGCTCTGAGAGCCTTTTCGGGCGCTGCATCCTGTCCTATGCTCGCACGGCGACAAGCACCCGGGAGAGCGCGCACATGGATAAAACCGAAGACCTTTTTCGCCGTCTCGAACAGCTGAACGAGATCGGCGTAGCGTTGTCCCGCGAGCGCGATATCAACCCGCTGCTCGAGCGGATTCTGGTCGCAGCCAAGGACATTACCCGCGCGGACGGCGGCACGCTCTATCGCGTAGTTGGTGAAGGGTCGGCGCTGCGTTTCGAGATCATACGCACCGACTCGCTCGGGATCGCGATGGGCGGCACGACAGGCCGGACCATCGGTTTTCCGGACATCGCGCTGCGTGATCCCGACGGCAGTTCCAACGAACGCAACGTGGTCGCATACGCCGTCAACCGCGATGTCACGGTGGCCATAGAGGACGCCTACACCGAGCAAGGCTTCGATTTTTCGGGCACGCGCCGATTCGACGAAGGTACCGGGTACCGCTCCCGCTCCTTTCTCACGGTCCCGATGAAGAACCACGAGGGCGAGATCATCGGGGTGCTGCAATTGATCAACGCCACCGATGCGACAGGTACGGTCGTGTCCTTTTCTCAAGCTGATTGCCGGCTGGCCGAATCGCTTGCCTCGCAGGCGGCCATCGCGCTCACCAACCGCCAGCTGATCGCCCAGCTCGAAGAGTTGTTCGAATCGTTCATCAACATGATCAACCTCGCGATAGACGAAAAATCGCCCTACACCGGTGGCCACTGTCAGCGCGTGCCGGAATTGACCATGATGATCGCCGAGGCCGCGGATGCGGTAGGCGAGGGGCCACTCGCGGGTTTCCGCATGAGCGAGCGGGACCGTTACGAGTTGAAGATCGCCGGCATGCTGCATGACTGCGGCAAGGTCACCACGCCCGTGCATGTGGTCGACAAGGCCACCAAATTGCATACGCTCTTCGATCGTATCCACCTGCTCGACACGCGCTATGAGGTCATCAAGCGCGACGTCGAGATAGAGACCCTGCGTCGTCAGCTGGCCGTGGCCAGGGGCGAGGCTGTCGCCGATGAATCATTGTTGCTGCAAGAGTATCAGGAGCAGATCCGCGAGCTGGATGCGGAGCGGGATTTTCTGCGTCACTGCAACGTCGGCGGCGAGGCAATGAGCCCGGGCGACCAGCAGCGGGTGCGGAACATTGCGATAACGCGCCGTTGGCGCAACCCGGACGGCGTGCCGGCGGAGTTCCTGAGCGCCGACGAGATCGAGAACCTCACCATTCGCGCCGGCACCCTCACCGCAGCCGAGCGCGAGACCATCAATTACCACATCGTCGCCACCATCAAGATGCTCGAGCGCCTGCCCTGGCCGCGGCATTTGCTGAATGTCCCGGAGTACGCCGGTGGCCACCATGAGCGGATGGATGGCAAGGGCTATCCCAAGGGGCTGGACCGCGACCAGATGTCGGTGCAGGCGCGCATGATGGGGATCGCCGACATCTTCGAGGCGCTCACCGCGTCGGACCGTCCGTACAAGAAGGGCATGAAGCTCTCGCAGGCGCTCTCGATCCTGGGCAACTTCCGGCGCAACGGCCACATCGATCCCGACATCTTCGAGTTGTTCGTCCGCGAGAAGGTTTATATCCGCTATGCCGAGCGCTTCCTCGACGAAATCCAGATCGACGGTGTCGACGAGAGCGCCGTGCTGGCCTGAGACCGGGGGCCGCCTCTGCAGGTGTCCCCGGGCATGTCGAAAGAGGTAGACTCGCGCCGTAGTTTTCCGGCCTCGGCACCGCCATCGATCGCGCGGTCTGCCGACCTCTCCTGGCAGGGCCCTGATGCGACTGAAAACCATAAAATTGGCCGGTTTCAAGACCTTCGTCGATCCGACGACCGTCAAGCTCCCGAGCAACCTGTGCGCCATCGTGGGGCCAAACGGCTGCGGTAAGTCCAACATCATCGACGCCGTGCGCTGGGTGCTGGGCGAGGGCTCCGCCAAGCACCTGCGCGGTGAATCCATGGCCGATGTGATCTTCAACGGCTCCAGTGGGCGCAAGCCCCTCGGGCAGGCCTCCATCGAACTGGTGTTCGACAACACCGATGGCACGCTGGGCGGCGAATACGCGAGCTATGCCGAGATCGCGATTCGCCGGATGGTGAGCCGTGATGGCGTGTCCAACTACTACCTGAATGGCGTGCGCTGTCGCCGCCGTGATATCACCGACATCTTCCTCGGCACCGGGCTTGGCCCGCGCAGTTACGCGATCATCGAGCAGGGCATGATCTCGCGTCTGATCGAGGCCAAGCCCGAGGACCTCAGGGTCTACATCGAGGAGGCGGCCGGAATATCCCGTTACAAAGACCGCCGGCGCGACACCGAGAATCGCATCCGCCGCACCCGGGAGAACCTTGAGCGTCTAACCGATCTGCGCGAGGAGCTCGAGCGACAGCTCCAGCACCTCAAGCGACAGGCGAGCGCTGCTGAGCGCTACCGAGAATTGAAGACCGAAGAGCGCCTGCTGCAGTCGCAATTGCTTGCACTTGGCTGGAAGAGCCTTGACGCCGAGGCAAGCCGACGGGGTGCCACGATCCTCGATCGCGAGGTGTCGCTCGCGGAGGTGAATGCCCGTCACACCCACATCGAAACCTCGATGGAGAAGGCCCGCGAGCACTACCAGGAACTCTCGGGCATACAGTCTGCGATCCAGGAGCGCTATTACGCAGTGGGCGCCGAGATCGCCCGTACCGAACAGACGCTACAGATGCAGGCCGAACGGGCCCGCCAGTTCGAGCTCGATCTCGAGCAGACCAGACAGAGCCATCGCTCCACCGAGGAACATCTGCGCAACGACGAGCGACTGCTCGAGCGCCAGTCGGCGGAACTGCAGGAGATTCTGCCTGCGCTGGAGGCTGCCGAGGGGGCTGACCAGGCGGCGCAAGCGATGCTGCAGGGAGCTGAGCAGTCCATGCAGCGTCTGCAGACGGAGTGGGATGCGTTCAACCTCGGTGCCGAGGGGCCGCGTCAGGAAGTAGGGGTTCAGCAGTCGCGGATACGGCAGCTAGAAGAGTCGATGACGCAGTCGGCGCAACGCCTCGAACAGCTCACCCGGGAGCAGGCAGAGCTCGATACCTCCGGTCTCGAGTCCGATCGCGCAAGCGGCGAGGCGCGCGTCCTGGAGCTGGAGGACATCAACCTCGACTGGCAGGAGCGTGCCGGAGCCGTGCGCGCCCGCATCGACGCTGCCCGGCATGACATCAGCGTGCGCGACGGCGCACTGGACCAGACCCGCGGAGAACTGCAGGAGCAGCGTGGCCGCTACGCTTCGCTCGCGGCACTCCAGCAGGCGGCGCTGGGGCAGGGCGACGAGAAGGTGAGCGGATGGATCACCGCGCAGCAGCTCTCGGGTGCGCGTCGCCTGGCCGAGCGGATCACGGTGGACCAGGGTTGGGATACGGCTGTCGAAACCGTGCTCGGCCGCCATCTGGAGGCCATCTGCGTGGCCGATATCGGCGCTCTCGCGCCGTCACTCGAAGTGTTCTCCCAAGGCACGCTGGGGTTCTTCTCGCCGCGCGCCGGCGCGGCCCAAGGCGTGAGTGGCGCCGCTTTGCTGTCGCGTGTCCGGGCTGATTTTGATCTCGGGGGCTTGCTCGGTGGTGTGTTCGGTGCGGAGTCGCTCGATGAGGCGCTGCGCCTGCGTGACACGCTCGCGGCGGGCCAATCGGTGATCACGCGTGACGGCATCTGGCTCGGTCGCGACTGGCTGCGGGTTGCCCGGGATGTCGATCCGCGCGCTGGCGTTATTCGGCGCGCCGCCGAATTACTCGAGGGGGAACGCGATAGCGAGGCGCTGCGCAGGCGCGAGGCCGCCGAGCAGGGAGCGCTCGAGGAAGCCCGCGAGTTCTTACGTCAGAGCGAGGAAGACCTGCTCGGGCTCCAGCAAGAGCAGCGCGCGGCTGCGGCCCGCTACACCGAGGCGCGCTCGGCGCTGAGTGCCTGCACCGCTCGCCTCGAACAGATGGACCTTCGCGCCGGCCGTAACAGAAGCGAGCAGCAGCAGTACGGCGAGCGCCACGCATCCCAGCGCAGCGCCCTCGCGCAGGCCCGGGGCCTGCTCGAGGCAGCGCTCGATGCCATGGCCCTCGATACCCAGCGGCGCGACGAACTGCTGACCGCCCGCGAGGACGGACGTAGCGCGCTCGATGCTGCCCGCGCCCGCTCACGCGAGAGCCGCGAGGCCTCCCACCGCCTGGCCATGCGCCGCGAATCGCTCAGCACCCAGGTCGAAGGTCTGCGTGGGGCCATCGCCCGCATCACTGCACAGTTCAACACCCTCGAAGACCGTAGCCGTCATCTGTGCGAGGAGATCGCCGCCACCGTGGGGCCGATTGCCGAGGGCAAGGCTACCCTCGAGGGCCAGCTCGGGCGGCGACTCGAAGTCGAGCGCGAGCTGCAGTCGGCGCGCACTGTGGTGCAGGGCATCGAACACGAGTTGCGCGAGGCAGAGCGCCTGCGCCATACGACTGCGCAGGAAGCAGAGCTCGCGCGTGGCGGCCTCGAGCGCGAGCGCTTGGCGCAGCAGGGCGTGCAGGTGCGGCTGGAAGGCCTGCTCGAGCAGCTCCAGCGTGCCGATGCCTCGCTCCCCAGCGTGCTCGAGAGCTTGCCGCCGGAGGCTGAGGAATCCGCTTGGCAGGCGCAGATAGAACGCATCGCCGGGCAGATCCAGCGCTTGGGTGCGATCAACCTCGCCGCCATCGACGAGCACCGCGCCCAGGCGGAGCGCAAGTCCTACCTCGATGCGCAGAACGCGGATCTGGTCGAGGCGCTGGATACGCTGGAAAACGCCATCCGCAAGATCGATCGCGAGACGCGTACCCGCTTCAAGGAGACGTTTGACAAGGTGAACGCCGGTCTGCAGGAGCTGTTCCCGCGGGTGTTCGGGGGCGGGCACGCCTACCTCGAGCTTACTGGCGACGATCTGCTCGATACGGGTGTGACCATAATGGCCCGTCCGCCCGGCAAACGTAATGCGACCATTCACCTGCTGTCCGGCGGCGAGAAAGCTCTCACGGCGATCTCGTTGGTGTTCTCTATCTTCCGGTTGAACCCATCGCCCTTCTGCATGCTGGACGAGGTCGATGCACCGCTCGATGACGCCAACGTGGGCCGCTTCGCGAGACTGGTGAAAGAGATGTCGGAGCAGGTACAGTTCATCGTGATAACGCACAACAAGATCACGATGGAAATGGCACGACATCTTATGGGCGTCACCATGCAGGAGCCGGGGGTGTCGCGGCTGGTCAGCGTGGACGTGGATGAGGCAGTGGCCCTTGCCGAGAGCGCCTGAGTGCGGTGTGGCGGGACGTATTTGCGATTAAACCAGCTATAGTTGAAGCATGAATCTAGATTCACAGGACTGGTTCATCGTCATAGGCGCGCTGCTCATCGTCGGCGTGCTGCTTGACGCGTGGCGGCGTTACCGCAGTGACCGACGCAACCCCATACGCATGGCGCGCAAGTCCATGGGGCCGGGTGGTGGTTTTGCGCGCGACGAGGTCGATTTTTCGGTGCCGGAATTGCCTGTCGGCGGAGCACGCGTAGTCAATCGCCAGGCAGACCCGGTCGAGCCCTTGCCCAGGGCACCGGTGAATCGTCCGCGCGGCGCTCGTACGGAACCGCGGCTCGAGGCTGCGCCAGTCGTTTCCCCTGCACCTTCGCCTTCGCCTGCATCAGCGCCAGCAGAGCAACTGCCGGTGCCATTGGCAGCTGACGCGGAGCACCGAGCCTTCGAGCCGTCCGACGAGATCCCCGGCGTAGTTTCTGCGGCCGTAACCCCGGAGGCGATTGCACCTCAGCTTGCGCGTGTTGCGGCCCCGCCAGCGGCACCGGCTGGAGCAGAGCAAGGCATACTCCTGATACGGGTCGTCAGTCGCAGCGACGGCGGCTTTTTGGGCGCAGACCTCGCGCGTATCTTCAAGGAATGTGACGTCAGGGCGGCAGCCGAGCGTGTCTATCAGCGCACCGAGCTTGCCAAGGGCGAGGGGGCTGTGCAGTTCACGGTATTCAACGCCACGGCACAGGGAATCTTCGAGACACCCCTGGGCGAGGACTTCATCACCCGGGGGCTCGGTTTCCTGATGCGACTGGGGTCATCCACCAAGCCGCTGGAGGCTTTCGACTGCATGCTCGAGACGGCGCGTGCCGTGGCCAAGTACTGCGACGGCGAGCTGCGTGACGAGAGCAACAGCGTGTTCACCCAGCAAACTGGAGAGCATTGCCGTGAGCGCATCCGCGACTTCGCACTGCGCGCCCGGTCGCGACGCTGACTTGTCTGCCCAGAGCGTGTCGATGCCTGAAGACCTGGCGGTGCTCCGTTATGAGGCCGCGCGCTTGCGCGAGGAACTTCGGCTTCACAACCACCGCTACTACGTGCTCGATGACCCGACGGTAGTAGATGCTGAGTACGACCGCCTGCTGTGCCGTTTGCGCGAGCTAGAGTCTACGCATCCCGATCTCCTCGATCCCGACTCTCCCACGCAGCGCGTCGGGGGCGCGGCGCTTGCCGCATTTTTCGCTGTGCGCCACGAACTTCCGATGCTCTCGCTCGACAACGTCTTCAGCGAGGACGAGTTCCGCGGCTTTGACCGCAGGGTTCGCGAACGCCTCGGTGAGCAGAGCGACATCACCTACTGCTGCGAACCCAAGCTAGATGGCGTAGCACTCAGTCTTCTCTACGAAGACGGCGCGCTGGTGCGCGGCGCCACGCGCGGGGACGGCGCGAGCGGCGAGGACATCACGGCCAATGTGCGCACCATTGCGAGCATTCCGCTGCGGTTGCTCGGCGCGGGTTGGCCGCGGCGGCTCGAGGTGCGCGGTGAGGTCTACATGCCGCGCGCAGGTTTCGAGGCCTTCAACCGCCGTGCGCTGGAGACCGAGGGCAAAACCTTCGTGAATCCCCGCAACGCGGCTGCCGGTAGCCTGCGCCAGCTCGATTCGCGCATCACCGCCCAGCGGCCGCTCGAGTTTTGTGCCTATGGCGCCGGTGTTTCCAGTGCTGCATTGCCGGGGCGGCAATCGCAGTTGCTGGCACAGTTGCGTGACTGGGGCCTGCGCTGCAGCCCGGAAGTGAAAGTGGCCAGCGGTGTTGCGGCGTGCCTTGAGTATTACGCGCAGTTGCTCGCGCGCCGTGCCGGCTTGCCCCTCGATATCGACGGTATCGTTTTCAAGGTCGACAGCATCGCGCTGCAGGAGCGACTGGGAACCGTTGCGCGCGCGCCACGCTGGGCCGTGGCGCACAAGTTTCCCGCCGAGGAGGAGATGACGCGCGTCGAGGACGTGGAGTTCCAGGTGGGGCGCACCGGTGCCATCACGCCGGTGGCGCGCCTTGCACCGGTGTTCGTGGGAGGCGTCACCGTGAGCAATGCCACGCTGCACAACATGGATGAAATCGCACGACTTGGGCTGATGCGCGGCGACACCGTGATCGTTCGACGCGCCGGGGACGTGATTCCGCAGGTCGCGCGCGTGGTTATGGAGCGGCGCCCCATGGATGCGACGCCGGTGATTCTGCCCGATCATTGTCCCGCCTGCGGTTCGCCGGTGGAGCGGGTCGAGGGCGAGGCCGTGGCCCGTTGTAGCGGCACCCTGGTGTGCCCCGCGCAGCAGCGCGAGGCGCTCAGGCACTTCGCTTCGCGGCGGGCCATGGATATCGACGGCCTCGGCGAGCGCATCATCGCGCAACTCCTTGCGGCCGGGCTCGTTCGTGATGTCGCCGATCTCTACACCCTGCAGCCCGACGCGCTCGCGGCGCTGGATCGCCTGGGTCAGAAGTCTGCGGTGAATCTCGTCACGGCCATCGCGCGCAGCCGTGAAACGACGCTCGAGCGGTTTCTCTACGCGCTCGGCATGCGCGAGGTCGGCGAGGCCACCGCACGCTCACTGGCGTGTCACTTCGGCACGCTGGAGCCCTTGCTCGCTGCGGATGCCACGCGCCTGCAGCAGGTGCCCGACGTGGGGCCGGTGGTGGCCGGGCACCTCGCTGCGTTTTTCGTGGATCAGCGCAATCGGGAGCTCGTGGCGCGTCTCGTCGCATCCGGGGTTCATTGGCCGGCGGTGGAGAAACCCGCTGGTGGCGGTCCTCTGGATGGGGTGTCGGTGGCGCTCACTGGAACCCTTGAATCCATGACCCGTGATCAAGCCGGCGAGCGCCTGGCGGCACTTGGCGCGCGCGTCTCGGGCAGTGTGAGCGCCAAGACAGGACTGCTCGTAGCCGGCCCTGGTGCGGGCTCCAAATTGAGCAAGGCCCAGGCGCTCGGTATCGATGTCTGGGACGAGGCACGGCTGCTTGCCTTCCTGCGCGAACACGGAGGATCCAGCTGATGATGCCTGCGCCACGACATTGCGACATCAGCTTCCGGGATGAGCCAGATTGCATCTTTTGTCATACAATCCGGTGGATATTTGCAGCCTCCCTGCCCAGTTTTACGCCGGGGAGCATCGGTTTGACTGCTGATCCTAAACTACGTGGAGCCTATAAACCGTGAAGCCCACCGATATCGCTAACCCCGAGTATTTCCACAAGGTCGTCGATTGTCAGTACGCCTGCCCGGCGCACACGCCCGTGCCGGAATACATACGGATGATTTCCGCCGAGCGTTACACCGATGCGTACATGCTGAACTGGGAGTCCAATGTGTTCCCCGGCATTCTCGGGCGCACCTGTGACCGCCCCTGTGAGCCGGCATGCCGGCGGGGTCGCGTGGAGGACGCGCCGGTAGCCATTTGTCGTCTGAAGCGCGCCGCAGCCGACAACAAGGGCAGCCTCGCGGGCCTGATGCCCAAGATTCCCCGCCGCAAGAACGGCAAGAACATCGCGCTCGTGGGCGCCGGGCCCGCGTCGCTCACCGTGGCGCGTGATCTCATGCCGCTCGGCTACAAGATCGACATCTACGACGATCAGGGCAAGGGCGGCGGCATGATGCGCAGCCAGATCCCGGTGTTCCGGCTGCCACCGGGGGTGCTCGACGAGGAGGTGGGTTACATTCTCGAGATGGGCGTCACGACGCACTTCAATACGCGCGTCGAGAGCCTGCGCTCGGTGCTTGCCGAGGACTATGACGCGGTGTTTGTCGGCACCGGCGCGCCGCGCGGAAGCGACCTCGACATCCCCGGCCGTCAGGAGGCAGCCGCTCGCATCCATGTCGGTATCGACTGGCTGTCCAGCGTCGCCTTCGAGCACATCGACAGCATCGGCAAGCGCGTGATCGTGCTCGGCGGGGGCAATACGGCCATGGATTGCTGCCGCACGGCGCGCCGGCTCGGCGGCGAGGACGTGAAGGTCATCGTCCGCTCCGAATTCAACAAGATGAAGGCCTCGCCGTGGGAGAAAGAAGATGCCATGGCCGAGGGCATCCCGATACTCAACAATCACGTTCCCCGTGCCTTTCTCCACGACAACGGCAAACTGACGGGCATGAGCTTCGACCTCGTGGAGGTGCGCTACGACGACACCGGTCGGCGCAGTCTGGTGCCCACGGGCGAGGTGCTCGAGTTTCCCTGTGACGCCGTGCTTATTGCCATCGGCCAGGAGAACGCCTTCCCGTGGGTCGAGCGCGATGTGGGCGTCGAGTTCGGTAATTGGAGCGTCCCGGTGGTCGATCCCCGCACCTACCAGTCCACCAACCCCAAGGTTTTTTTCGGCGGCGATGCGGCTCTGGGCCCGAAGAACATCATCACGGCTGTCGCTCACGGGCACCAGGCGGCCATTTCCATCGACCTCTTCTGTCGCGGCCAGAATCTGCACGAGCGCCCCGGCCCGGGTGTGACGCTGATCAGTCAGAAGATGGGCATGCATGAGTGGAGTTATGACAACGGGGTCTCCGATGACTACCGCTTCAAGGTGCCGCACGCGGACCCCTCGCTCACGTTGAAGAACCGCAAGCTTGAAGTGGAACTCGGCTTCGATGTGCGCACGGCGCTTGCCGAGGCTCAACGCTGCCTGAACTGCGATGTGCAGACGGTGTTCAATGCAGCGACCTGTATCGAGTGCGATGCCTGCGTGGATATCTGCCCCGTGGACTGCATCAACTTCACGCCCGACGCCGAGGAGTCGGTGCTGCGGAGCAGCTTGCGTGCGCCTGCCACCAACCACGAACAGGATCTTTATGTCTCCGGGCCGCTCATCCAGACAGCGCGGGTGATGGTCAAGGACGAGAACGTCTGCCTGCACTGCGGGCTCTGTGCCGAGCGCTGCCCCACGGGCGCCTGGGATATGCAGAAATTTCTCTACAACGTGACCAAGGCGGGACAGGCATGCGCGCCAAGCAAGCGATAAACGATTTCGTCGTCAAATTCGCGAACGTCAACGGCACTGGCTCGGCGAGCGCCAACAGCCTGTTCGCCAAGTCGATCTTCCGCATGGGCATTCCGGTGAGCCCGCGGAACATCTTCCCCTCCAACATCCAGGGCCTTCCCACCTGGTACGAAGTCCGGGTGAGCCACAAGGGCTACCTCGGGCGCCGTGGCGGTGTCGATCTCATGGTCTGCGTGAACGCGCAGAGCATGGACCGCGACGTGCGTGAGGTGGAGCCGGGTGGCTATTTCGTCTACGACTCTACCAAGCCGATCGACCCGCGGCTGATACGCGATGACGTGACCTACATCGGCCTGCCGCTCACCGAGATCTGCCTGCGTGAGTACACCGATGCGCGCCAGCGTCTCCTGTTCAAGAACATGATCTACGTGGGTGCGCTGTCAGCGCTACTGCAGGTCGAGTTTGCGGTGCTGAAGGATCTCATCGCGGACCAGTTCAAGGGCAAGGAAAAGCTGATCAGTCCGAATATCCATGCGCTCGAACTCGGGCATCAATATGCGATGAAGCACTTCGACTGCCCGCTGGGGCTGCGGCTTGCGCGCGGCGGCAATATCGCGCCACACATACTCGGGATCGATCACATCCTGATGGATGGCAATACGGCTACTGGCCTGGGCGCAGTCTATGGCGGTGCCACCGTGATGGCCTGGTACCCCATTACGCCGTCCACCTCGGTGGCCGAGGCCTTCGAACGTTACTGCGCGCGGATGCGCATCGATCCCGGCACGGGCCAGAAGAACTATGCGATCGTGCAGGCCGAGGACGAGCTCTCAGCCATCGGCATGGTGATCGGGGCCGCCTGGAACGGCGCGCGCTCGTTCACCGCCACCAGTGGTCCAGGGCTTTCGCTGATGGGCGAATTTCTCGGGCTCGCCTACTTTGCGGAGATCCCCACGGTGTTGGTCGATGTGCAGCGTGCCGGCCCCTCCACCGGCATGCCCACGCGCACGCAGCAGTCCGACATCCTTGCTGCAGCCTACGCGTCCCACGGCGACACCAAGCACGTACTGCTGTTCCCGGCCACTCCGGCCGAGTGCTTCAGCCTGACCGTGCAGGCCTTCGATCTCGCCGAGCGACTGCAGACGCCGGTGATCATGCTGACCGATCTCGAACTCGGCATGAACGACTGCATGTCCCCGCCACTCGAGTTCGACGACGACTACCGCTTCGATCGCGGCAAGGTGCTCGATGCCGAGGCGCTCGACAAACTGCAGGGGCGCTTCGGGCGCTATCTTGATGTCGATGGCGATGGCATTCCCTACCGGACGCTCCCCGGTGCGCATCCGACCAAGGGCGCCTTCACCGCGCGCGGCACCTCGCGAGACGAGTATGCGGTGTACACCGAGGACGGCGAGGCCTACGTGCGCAACGTCGATCGCCTGCTGAGGAAATTCGAGACCGCCAAGACCTGTGTGCCGGCCCCGAAGATCAAGCCCGCCTCGCGCCCGACGAAGACCGGTGCGCTGTTCTTCGGCACCACTGCCTCGCCGTCTTACGAGGCTCTCGAGATTCTCGAGGAAGAGGGCTACGCGATCGATACGCTGCGGCTGCGCGCCTTTCCCTTCACCCGCGAGGTCGAGCAGTTCCTCAACGATCACGACACGGTCTTTGTGATCGAGCAGAACCGTGACGGCCAGATGCGCCGACTGCTGCTGAACGAAAGCAACGCCGCCACCCGTGAGAAGCTGGTGTCTGTGCTCAATTACGACGGCTTGCCAATCACCGCTCGTCATATTGCCGGACACATCCGCACCCGCCTCGGCGGGGCAAACGTTACCTCCATCGCGCGCAAACGCAGTGGTTCCGAGAGGAGCAAGGCATGACCTACCAGCGTCCGAATTTCCGCCACCCCGAAGCGCCCGTCAACACGCTCGGGTTCACCCGGCGTGATTACGAGGGCTCGATTTCCACGCTCTGCGCCGGGTGTGGCCACGACTCCATCAGCGCTGCGATCATCGAGGCCTGTTTCGGCCTGCCGGTGGCCCCGCACCGCATCGCCAAACTCTCGGGCATCGGTTGTTCGTCCAAGACGCCGGCGTATTTCCTCGGCCGTTCCCACGGTTTTAATTCCGTGCACGGGCGCATGCCGTCGGTGGCCACGGGAGCCAACCTTGCCAATCAGGACCTGGTTTATATCGGCGTGTCCGGCGACGGCGATTCGGCCTCGATCGGATTCGGCCAATTCGCTCACGTGGTGCGCCGCAATCTCAACATGACCTATATCGTCGAGAACAACGGCTGCTACGGACTCACCAAGGGGCAGGATTCCGCGACCGCCGATCGCGGCTCGAAGAGCAAAAAAGGCTCGGCGAATCCCTACGAGGCAATCGATCTGGCGAGCGTGGCGCTGCAACTGGGCGCAACGTTTGTTGCCCGCAGTTTTTCCGGTGATCGCGAGCAACTGGTGCCGCTGATCAAGGCTGCGCTCAGCCACAGCGGTTTTGCTTTTCTCGACGTCATGTCGCCCTGCGTTACGTTCAACAATCACGAAGGCTCCACCAAGAGCTACATCCACGTGCGCGATCACCTCGATGCGGCGCCGGTGGATTTCGTGCCCGTGCGTGACGAGATACGCGCGAGCTATGCCGAGGGTATGACCACCGAGGTTCGCATGCACGACGGCTCCGTGGTGCGGCTGCACAAGGACTCGGGTCAGGTCTACAACATCGAGGACCGGCAGGCCGCGCTGCGCGCAATCGCGGAGCACGATCAGGCGGGCCGCACGCTCACCGGACTGCTCTACATCGACCGCGACGCGCCCGACCTGCACAAGGTGCTGGGAACCTCGCGCCGCCCGCTGAATTCGCTGAAGGAAAAAGACCTCTGTCCCGGCAGTAAGGTGCTGGACAGTATCAACGCCGGCCTGCGCTGAGGGGCCCCCAGCCCGGACCGGGCATTGCGCCGGCTTAGGGTTGTTCCCAGCCGATCTGCAGGTACAGGCCGCGCGGCTCGCCCACGAAGTAGCGGTAGTCGCCGAAGGCGTAGTCGGCCCGCTCGGCGTAGTCTTCGTCGAGCAGGTTGGTGAGGCGCGCGGTAAGCGACCAGCCCTGCGGCAGTTCGTGAACGACACGCAGGTTGAGGAGCTCGTGGCCGGCGTAGTCGAAGCTCTCGGTGGGCTCGAGGAAATACCGCCCCATGCGCAGCCACTCCAGTTCCGTTCGGGTGCCAGCGCCTGAATCATGGGAAAGCCGCAGCGACCCGAAGCTCCTTGGAGCGGTATCTATATTGTTGCCCTTGATGTCGGTGCCGGCTGGCAGTCCTTGCAGCGCATCCGCGCTGTCGTAGGTGTGACGTGCCAGCGTGCCGTCACCCTCAAGACGCCAGTGGCTGCCCAGTTGGAGGCCGCCTGAAAACTCGACGCCGCGGTGGCGCGTACGGGCTCCGCTCACATTGCGACGATCGGCGTCCTGGTAGATCACCTCGCGCTTTTCCATGCCATAGACGACCACCGAATAGTCGAGGCGGCTGAATGCTCCGCGCAGGCCTGCCTCGATGCTGTCGATCTGTTCGGGATCTATATCAGTAACCGTCTGCCCGGCCTGCAGGCGGTAGAGTTCCGCGGTTTGCGGCGGGCGGAAGCCGCGAGCGGCGTTCAGTACCAGGCTGTGCTGCGGCCTCAGATCCTGCACCAGGCCTGCATTCCATGACCACTGCGTGAAGCTGTCGCTGCGGTCTTGGGGGCGTGAGTAACGACAGGGCAGGGGATTGCCCGGCGGGCCGCAGGGACGACCGTCGTCGCGGGTGGCGCCGTCGATCATGCGGTTGTCGTAGTTGTAGCCCTGCCGCTCGAGGCGAAGCCCGCCAACGATGCGTGTCCCTGTCAGTGCTTGCCACTCGAGTTGCGTGAATGCAGCACTCATGCCGCTGTCCACGCGGTAGTCGTAGTGCTTTCCGGCCGGCAGCGTGCTGATGCCCGGCACAGGCTCAGCCTGGGTCTCCTGCAGCGAACCCTCGGCCCATTCGCCATCGAGACCGGCGCTGATCTGCGAGTCATTGCCCAGCGGGTGCGTCCAACTCGCCTGCAACCCGGCGGCCTCGAAGCCGTTTTCCTCCAGCGGCTGGCCCAACAGGAAGTGCTGGAGGAATTCCATGTCCTGACGGCGCAGGTAGGGGGTCAGGGTGAATTCCCCGCCGCCAGGTGCATCGAGCCGAAGCTCACCGCTCCAGCGGTGCACGCGGTTGTCGCGGAAGGAATCCGGGTTGGGGTTGTCGCGCTTGGTGTCGCTGCGGCGGTAGCTGCCCTCTCCGACAATGAATCCGGCGGTGTCCTGCTCGAGGTTGATGAAGCTGTAGCGCGAGGAAAAATGGCCGCCGTCCCAGTCGAGATCGTGGCGATAGCCGAACTTCTGCTGCTCGTACCCGGAGCTGTCCTTGTAGCCGTCGTCGTGCGATGCGTTCAATGTGAGCAGCCATCCTTGAGAGGCATCGCCGTTGCCCACTCGTCCCAGCAGTCGGGTGTAGTCATTGGCGCCCGCCTCCAAAGAGACGGCGCGTTCTGTGCCCTCGCGGGGCGGTGCGCGGGTAATGACATTGATTACGCCGTGCTGGGCGTTGGCGCCGTGCACTGCCGTGCCTGGTCCGCGCAGCACTTCGATCCGTTCGGCCTGCTCGCCGTTCACCTCGGCTAGGGCGTTGACGTTGCAGAAGCCGCTTGGCCGGATCGGCACGCCGTCTTCGGCGATGTAAAACGCGCCGCAACTGCCTGCGCCAGTGAACACGGGTGAGCGGATCGCGGTGAGGTTTTCCTGCCCGTTACCCCGACTGATCCACGTGCCCGGAAGCCGGGCAAGCGCCTCGCTGATATGCACCGCGCCGATCAGGCCGATCTCACGTGCACTCACCACGCTCAGGCTGGATGGCACGGTCTGCAGTGGTCGATCCGCCCGGTTGGCCGTCACGACCACCGTCTCGAGTTGAGCGGCCTGCACTGGCAAGAATTGCGGGAGCAAAAGGGTGCCGGCAATGCATGCGCTGAGGCGATACGACTGTCTCATTGTGACTGGGCATCCAGATCCTAAAGTTGCTTGTCTGCCTGTAGTTGCAGGCTCTTCTCGAGATTCTTGGCGCGGGCAGCTTCCTGATCGTAGCGGACCTCAGGCCGGGGCGGCACAGTCGTGGAGCCTGAGCCTCCGGTGAAATACCACACACAGAGGCCAACCATGACCAGCGCCACCAGAAACCTTGACATTGACCACTACTCTTCGGGAACGCGGCAGGATCATAGCAGCCGTCGCCTTGACGGCCTGTGCGGCAGGGTCGCGTGCCTTCGGATGACTGCCTGCACGCGAACTCGGGAGCCTGCGTTACTGGTAGCGCGCGGCTTTGTCGAGCTCTTTCGGGAAGCGGCGTGCCAGACACATCCACTGCGCCGGCATGTCTCTCACCCACGTCTCGAACCGCGCCATCAGCGCTGCCGTCATGGCTACTGCCTGCTCTGCCTGTGAGGTCTCGTCAGTTGCCGCTTGCACAGGCGCTTCGAGGGTTATCCGATAGCGCCCGCCGGGCAAACGCTCCGCTAGTACCGGGACCAGGGGTACACCTAGGCGCAGTGCGAGACGCGCTGGCACGGTGTTGCTCATGACGCGATGTCCGAAAAACGGCACCGCCTCTCCTTGATCCATCCGGGTGTCGCAGGCGAGTCCTACCGAGTGCCCGGCCCGCAGTTCCTCCAGCAGGGTGCGGATCCCGCCCGCGCTGGGCAGCCATCGGCAGCCGAGTCCGTTGCGTAGCTCCAGCATCAATGCCGCCATTCGCGGGTTGGATTCTTCCGCATACAGGCACGCCAGCGGCATCTTGCAGTGCAAGGACACCAGGTTGGTGAGCTGCCACGCGCCCACATGGCCTGTGACCATCACCAAGGGGCGCCCGGCCGCCAATGCTTCCTCCAGCGCCGGAGCCACCCGCCACTCGATGCGCTGCGCCTCAGCATGAATGCGTGGTGCGAGGACGAGCTCGGCGATCGCCTCCCCGAGGTGCCGGAAGGTCTGCCTGCGAAGCGTCTTGCGGGAGGCAGCGTCCATCTCGGGGAAAGCAATCGCATGGTTGCGGGCCACTTTTTCCCACATCGGCGTCAAGGGGCCCAGCAGCCGCATGAGGGCGCGTGCCAAGGCGAAGGACCAGAAGAGTGGAAGACGCCGCAGCAGCCCCACGAGGGCGCGCAGCACGCCTGCCTCCAGCCCCTGCGCGCACGACCCGAGCCAGGGCATGGCTCGCGCAAGACGCTTGGGCAGAAGCAGGTGTTCAGCCACGCATGCGGACTCGCGGTGCGGCCGTCAGCCTGACTTCGACGGTGGCGGGTAGGTCCCAAGGATCAGGTCCCACAGCGGAGAACTCACGCCGTAGCGCAGCCCCTTGGCGCCGTGATGGTGCTGCAGGTGGTAGAGCTTCAGGAAATGCAGCGCGGGGTGTCGCATCGGGAAGTGGTGGGTCCCGTAATGGATGTAGTCATAACAGAGATAGCCCACGATAAAGAACGCGAGGAAGGGATCCAGCCAGGGCGCCGGCACCACCAGCGCGAAGATCTGCCAGAGGAAAAACATCACGATCACCGCGCCCGCTGGCGGCATTACGAGGCGCGACTTGTCGCGCGGGGCGTCGTGATGGACGCCGTGGAACAGGAATACAAGATATTTGCCCGCATTACTGCTTGCCTTGAAATGGAACAAGCAGCGGTGCAGGAGGTATTCGCTAAGCGTCCACACCACAAATCCGCCCAACGCGGCGAGGATCAATCCTCCCGTGTGAAGTGCCGATGCCGAAAACGTGCGGTACAGGAGCCAAGCCACCACCGGGGACCAGAACAGCAGCGGCACCACGGGGTGTACGTGCGTCAGGGCCTCGAGGAAATCGTTGCGGAAGAGCCGTATCGAGGGCTCTGCGGCGCGTGCTCCCGGGTTTTCTTTCATGTTCGGTGTTCTCCTGTTGCTGCCGGCTCAGGTCGCGCGCTCGTCCCGGTAGACATCCTTGGACCATAACCGCTTGGAGGCAAACCAGCTGCCGGGGCACTGGCGGATCCACTGCTCGAAAAGGCGGTGGAGCTGCTCGGTCATCGCCTCGGCCTGTTTCAGTTCATCGTCTCCAGCAGGTACGGCCACGGGCGCGTGGAAGCTCACTCGGAAGCGTGCGGGCCCGAGTCTTTCGACGTGAACAGGTACCAATTCGTGACGGTAGCGGATCGCAAGGCGCGCCGGTACCAGTGTTGTGGGCTTGGGATGCCCGAACAGAGACACGGGCTTACCCGTGTCGACGCGGCGGTCCATCACGATGCCCAGTGAACGCCCGGCTGATAGCGCCTTGATCATCGGGCGCATGCTCTCGTCGCGGGATATCAGTTCGCAGCCTATGCGGATTCGCCAGCGGCGCAGCAGCTCCCCGAGTAAGGGATTGGTGGGTGGGGAATACACCGCGGTTAGCGGCACCCCCTGGCCAACGATCGCAGCCCCCGACATCTCCCAGTTAGCCTGATGCGGAAGCACGAAGATGGCCGGTTTCGTGGCATCCCGGAATGCTGCTATATCTCCCAGTATCCGGGTCTCCAGTCGCCCCGAGGCAGGATTGGCGATGGCCTCCAGGTGCGCGAATTCGGCGAATACAGCGCCCGCATTGGCCCAGGCTTCCCGCACGGCGGTGCGACGCTCGGTGGCGCTCAGTCCGGGCAGGGCGATGCGGAAATTCTCGTCCAGCGCACGGCTTTTCTTGAAGCGCGGACCCAGCAGCGCGCCGACGCCTGCGCCGAAACGTGCCGCCGGTGACGGAGGCAGCAGTCGTATGAGCCACAACAGTGAACTGAAGAAGGTGTGATCCAGCAGGAACAGGAAGCGCTGAACGCGGCTGTTCCGGTCGCCCAGTGAGCGTAATGCGTGTCCGAGGATGAATCGCGCCATCAGCTGCGAATCCGCGAGCCCAATCGGTGAAGTCGAGCCGAGTCTAGCCCAGCACCCGTGTCGCGACACGGGAATACTGGCGGGGCGTCGCGGCAGGATTCACGCCGGCCGCACTCCCCGGGCTCGAGGGGACCTCGTGGTTCTCGCGGGGAGCGCAGCGTCTGCTGTGACGCCGGGCTTGCGTGGGCCACGCGGCCCGGTTGCGCTGCGCGCATCGCCGGTGCCGGCTGGCTGGAACGAGGGCACGAGGTGGCGTTTGCCATTGCCGATGAGATCGGCGCGGCCCATGCGCTTCAGCGCCTCGCGCAGGAGCGGCCAGTTCTCGGCATCGTGATAGCGCAGGAAAGCCTTGTAGAGGCGGCGCGTCTTCAATGCCCGCACTGTCTGGACTTCTTCGCTGTCGCGCTTGACGCGCTTTAACGGGTTCTTCCGCGTGTGGTACATGGTGGTGGCGAGCGCCATTGGCGTGGGCAGGAATGTCTGCACCTGGTCGAGGCGGAAGCTGTTTTTCTTCAGCCAGAGTGCGAGGCTCACCATGTCCTCGTCTTCAGTGCCCGGGTGGGCGGCTATGAAGTAGGGGATCAGGTACTGCTGCTTTCCCGCCTCGCGCGAGAAGCGGTCGAACATCTCCTTGAAGCGGTCATAGCTGCCGATGCCGGGTTTCATCATCTTGGAGAGCGGCCCCTCCTCGGTGTGTTCCGGTGCGATCTTCAGGTAGCCGCCCACGTGGTGCTGCACCAGTTCCTTTACATACTCGGGCGAGCGTACCGCGAGATCGTAGCGAAGCCCGGAGCCTATCAGCACCTTTTTGATGCCGGGCAGTGCACGCGCCTTGCGGTAGAGCGCTATTAGGGAGGAATGGTCGGTGTTCAGGTTCTCGCAAATGTCCGGGTAGACACAGGAGAGCTTTCTGCAGGCGCTCTCGATCTCGGTGGTCTTGCAGGCAATACGGTACATATTGGCCGTGGGGCCGCCAAGGTCCGAGATCACGCCGGTGAAGCCGGGCGTGCGATCACGGATCTCCTCGATCTCGCGAAGGATCGACTCCTCCGAGCGGCTCTGGATGATCCGGCCCTCGTGCTCGGTGATGGAGCAGAAGGTACAGCCGCCGAAGCAGCCGCGCATGATGTTCACCGAGAAGCGGATCATGTCCCAGGCGGGAATTTTCGCATCGCCGTAGTCCGGGTGCGGGGCGCGCTGGTAGGGCAGGTCGTAGACCCCGTCCATTTCCGGCGTGGTGAGTGGGATCGGCGGCGGGTTCAGCCAGACGTCGCGTTCTCCGTGCGCCTGCACCAGCGCACGGGCGTTGCCAGGGTTTGATTCGACGTGAAAGGTGCGCGAGGCGTGCGCATAGGAGACTTCGTCATTTCTGACCTGCTCGAAGGAAGGCAGTCGCACCACGCTGCGTTCGCGATCGAGGCGCCGGGCGGGCCGCCCGAGCAGTCGCACCACCTGTACATCGTCAGCGGCGGGGCCTGCCTCCTGCCTCACAGCGCCAGCCTCGGGTTCCATGGCATAGGGGTCGGCGTGTCGTATCAGCGGACCGGGCGCATCCACCTCGCTGGAATCTACCTCGGCCCAGTCCGGAGCCGGTTTCCAGTTGCGGGGCACCATGAAGGCAGTGCCACGGAGGTCGCGGATATTGGCGACGGCCTCGCCTGCAGCAATGCGGTGCGTGAGCTCCACCAAGGCCCGCTCGGCGTTCCCGAACAGCAGGATGTCGGCCTTGCTGTCGGGCAGTATCGACCGGCGCACGGTGTCGGACCAGTAGTCGTAGTGGGCGATCCGCCGCAGGCTCGCTTCGATGGAGCCGATGACGATGGTGGTGTCCGGAAATGCCTCGCGAGCGCGCTGGGAGTAGACCAGAACCGCGCGGTCTGGCCGGCGATTGGCCTCGGCGCCGGGCGTGTAGGCATCATCAGAGCGGATCTTGCGGTCGGCCGTGTAGCGGTTGACCATCGAGTCCATGTTGCCGGCGGTGATCCCGTAGTACAGGTTCGGCTTGCCGAGCGCCCGGAAGGCCTCGACCGATCGCCAGTCCGGTTGGGCAATGATTCCCACGCGGAAGCCCTGCGCTTCCAGCAAACGGCCCACCAGCGCCATACCGAAGCTCGGATGGTCGATGTAGGCGTCACCGGTGACGAGGATCACATCACAGGAATCCCAGCCTAGCGCCTGCATCTGCGCCCGGGTCATGGGGAGGAACGGGGCGGTGCCGAAGCGCTTGGCCCAGTACTTGCGATAACCGAAGAGATTTTTTGCTGTCTGCATGCCGACATTCTAGTCGGGTGCAGGTGGCGCGCGCCCGGGCAGATCAGGGCAATATGTGGCCCTCGCCACCGACTGCGGAGAGCACTTCATGTTGCAGATCGCCAACCCCGCGCTGGAACTGGCGCTGGTTACCAATCGCCCCGAGCAGATGCTCCGCTTCTACCGCGACGTGCTGGGTTTCAGCTACCAGATGCAGCTCGATTTCCCGAGCCCGACGGGCAATCAGGAACTGGGCGTGCCGGCAGGCTTCCAGCACCGCCTGCTTGCGGGCGGCATGCTGGTCAAGCTCATCCACTGCCCGGGAGCAGGGATCCCGGAGAGCCCGCCCGAACGCGCCTATGCGCGTACCGGCATGCGCTTCCTGACGGTGGTGGTGGAGAACCTCGAAGAGGCGATCGAGGCCTGCCGCAGCGCGGGCGCACGCATTGTGCAGGGGCTCCGCTGTTACGAAGGCGCGGTGCACTATGCCTTCGTCGCGGACCCCGATGGCAACGAGATCGAACTCGCAGGCCCGCTGGCCTGAGGGGTGGGTTTCAGTCGCGACGCAGCCGGTCGGAGATGGCGATCGGGTTGGGCAGACGCAGCACCACGATGTACGAGGAGAGCAGGAAAGTGATGATCGCCGTGGCCTGCACGAGGTGCGATGCCTCCTTGCCGATCAGGCCGTAGGCCGCGGCCATGTAGACGATCAGCAGCGAGAACTCACTGTTCTGGCCCAGGCGCAGGCCCACATCCCACGCCAGTGCAGGTGTCTCGCTCAGCCGCCCGAGCAGCGCGCGGAACACCAGCGGCTTCAATACCAGCATCAAAGCAGCGAGGCCCACGGCACCCATCCAGATGCCCGGGAGCATCCGCAGATCGAAGCCGGCCCCGAGCGACACGAAGAACAGGATCAGGAAGAAATCCCGCAGCGGCTTGAGGCTGTAGGCGATGTAGAGACTGATCGGGTTCGACGCCACGCTCACGCCTGCAACGAAGGCGCCGATCTCCGGCGACAGCCCGAGCCAGGATGCGAGCTCTGCAACGCCCAAGCACCACCCGATCGCGAGCAGGAAGACATATTCCTGGAAACGGTCGAAGCGCTTCAAGAGCGGCACCATGACCACGCGCACGAGCAGGGCCACAAAGGCAACCAGAGCGGGTAGGGAGAGCAGCGATACGACCGCTGCGCGCGCGTCGAAGCCACCCTCACGACTGCCGGTTAGCAGCACCAGCACGAGGATTGCGAGCATGTCCTGCATCAGTAGCACACCCACCACCAGTTCGCCCGTGTGGCGGTGGTGCAGCACCGTGGTGGGGAGCAGCTTGATGCCGATGATCGTGCTGGAGAACATCATCGCCAGACCGGTGATCAGCGCCTCGATCCGGCTGAAGCCCATCGCCAGCGCAACGCCTGCTCCGGCCGCTGCAAAGCACACGGCGCTCAGCAGCGTCACCAGGGTCGATTGCCGCAGCGTAGCCAGCAGTGCGCGCGGCCGCATGTCCAGGCCGAGCAGGAACAGCAGGAAAATGATGCCTGTGTGCGCGAAATCGCGCAGCAATTCGACATCCGTGATCAGTCCGAGGCCATACGGGCCGAGCAGCGCGCCAAGCCCGATGTAGGCGATCAGCAGGGGCTGGCGCGTGTAGAGTGCCACCGATGCCAGCACGGCCGCGCCACTGAACACGAGAAAGAGCGAGAAGGTGACGGACGTGGTGTCCACGCGTGCCCTCGGGTATGGCCGGAGTTGCCTGCCGGCAAATCAGTGATCGCGCTGCACGAGCGGCACACCCGGGTCTACCGTTGCGTGTTGGTAGGCGTGGCGGAAGTCCGTGAGAGCGCTCACCGCTTGCCCTGCGTCTCTGTCGCTACGCAGCGCGAAACTGGTGAAGCCGCAACGGCGCATCAGGAAAAGCTGGTCGCGCAGCACATCGCCGACCGCGCGAAGTTCGCCATCGTAGCCGAGCCGCTCGCGCAGGATTCGAGCGTTGGAGTAGCCGCGCCCGTCGCTGAAGACCGGAAAATCGATGGCGATGATTGCCAGTTCGGCCACGAACGGTTCCAGATCCTCGGCCTGCTCGTCGCTCGCGAGCCACACGCCCACCCGGCTGCGGGCCAGGAGGTCGGTGCGCGCCTCGCGCCACACGCGAAACGGTACGATCAGATCTCCCGTGGGCAACTCAGCGACACTGACATCGCGTGGCAGGAGGGTCCAGCCGTCGCTCCGGGTCTCGCCCTCAGCCGTGAGCAGGTTTTGCATAGACGATCTCGCGGAAAGGCTCGACGCCGACGCGACGCACGAACTCGATGAATGTCTCGCCCTCGCCGCGCCGGGCGACGTAGATCTCGAGGATCGTTGCGATCACGTTCGGCACGTCATCACTCGCGAAAGACGGGCCCAGAATGGTGGCTAGTGATGCCTGATTACCTTGGCTGCCACCGAGCAGCAATTGATAAAACTCCGCGCCCTTCTTGTCGACACCGAGAACGCCGATATGCCCCACGTGGTGGTGGCCACAGGCATTCATGCAGCCGGATATGTTGAGCTCGATATCGCCGAGATCATGCAGGTAGTCGAGGTCATCGAAGCGGCGCTGGATGGCCTCGGCGATCGGGATCGACTTGGCGTTCGCCAACGAGCAGAAGTCCCCGCCCGGACAGCAGATGATGTCCGTGAGCAGCCCGATGTTGGGGGTTGCGAGACCTGCGGGCCGCAGCCGGCACCACAGCTCGTGGAGTTGCTCCTGCGGTACATCGGCGAGCACCAGATTCTGCTCGTGGGCGACGCGTATCTCACCGAAGGAAAACGCATCGGCAAGATCGGCCACGAGTTCCATCTGCTGGTCGGTGGCATCACCGGGGGCGATCCCCGTGGGTTTCAGGGAGATCGTCACGATCGAGTAGCCGAGCTGGCGGTGCGGCTTCACGTTGCGCCCGACCCAGCGGTCGAAGGCGCGGTCTGCGGCACGCTCTTTCGCCAGTGTGGTGGCGGCGCGGTCGGCATCCAGATGGAGGTAGTCAGGCGGCGGAAAGCTCGCCTGCAGGCGTTCTATCTGCGCAGGCTCCACCGGTGCCATGCGGGTGCGGATGTCGAGCCACTCGGCCTCGACGCGAGCGGCGAACACCTGCTCGCCGAGTGCCTTGACCAGGATCTTGATGCGGGCCTTGTAGATGTTGTCGCGGCGTCCGAAGCGGTTATAGACGCGCAGGATGGCCTCGAGGTAGGAGAGCAGTTCCGGGGTAGGCAGGAATTCCCGGATCACCGCGCCGATCAACGGCGTGCGTCCCAGACCACCCCCGACCAGGACGCGGAACCCGGTGTCGCCGGCAGCGTTGCGGTGCAGTTCAAGACCGATGTCGTGCACTTGCACGGCGGCGCGGTCATCACGCGAACCGCTGACGGCGATCTTGAACTTGCGCGGCAGGAAGGTGAACTCTGGGTGGAAGGTCGACCATTGCCGGATCAGTTCACACCAAGGACGCGGATCCTCGATCTCATCGCGGGCGACGCCGGCAAACTGGTCCGCCGTGACGTTGCGAATGCAATTGCCGCTGGTCTGGATGGCATGCATCTCCACCGTGGCGAGTTCGGCGAGGATGTCGGGTACTTCCTCGAGCCGTGGCCAGTTGTACTGGATGTTCTGGCGCGTACTGAAATGCGCGTAGCCCTTGTCGTAGCGGCGCGCTATGTGGGCGAGCATGCGCAGCTGGCGGGCGGTCAGCATTCCGTAGGGGATGGCCACGCGGAGCATGGGGGCGAGCCGCTGGACGTAGAGCCCGTTCTGCAGTCGAAGCGGGCGGAACTCGCTTTCGCTCAGCTCGCCGCGCAGGTAGCGGGAGGTCTGGTCGCGGAACTGCGCGACCCGGTCCTCGAGCATGCGCTGGTCCTGTATATCGTATCGGTACATGCGTCGGTTACTGCTGGGGTTGAGGTGGGGCCTCGGCAGGCCTGCTCTTGGCTGATGCTCTGACGACCGAACCTTAGCAGATGACTGCCACGCGTAAAATCGCGTTTTTTCATACTTAAAGAACGTTTGACGATAAGCTCACCGGCAGCGCTCCCGCTGCTGCCGGACGCAGCAGGGCGCTGCTATACTGAAGCGCGACGTACCACCCTGCCGACGCCTTGGAGATCTCGATGGCGAAGCCACAGCATACCGACACCCCCTCCGACGCTGAGCGCCTTGCCGATGGTCGCGCGGATTCCATTGCGGCGGTTCTGCTGATAGCCCTCGGTGTGGTGGCTGCGGTGTACTGGATCTCCGGTCACTGAGCGCCCCCGGCGGGTTCACCTCCCGCTCAGCACCATCCTCACAACCACCACCAGCGTGGTGACGAACAAGATGGTAAATATGACGCCGGCAATGATGAACTGCCGGTAACTTCCTTGGCTGAAATCACGCTCTCGGTTACGCGAGCTCTGCACGCCAATCGCGGCTGATAGCACGCTCCCCACGAGATTTGCTGCGGTCATCGGCTTGCTCTTCGAGGGCGCTTCGCGCTCGGATCCCTTCATATTCCGGTTCTCGTTCAAGGTCTGTCTCCTGCACAGGCTGCCCTGGGGGCAGTCATTGATAGGGCCACACGGCCAGTCCGTGGATGGCGTTACGCACGTCCATGCTGAGATTTACCGCGAGCACCCGTTGATTCGCGGCGAGATCGTACAGCGTGACAGTGGACGGCGACGAGCCGGCTGCGATCAGTTCGTCCGGGCATACGCACAATCCACGGGCGAAGCCCGGCCGCGCGATGCCGCTGGCGTCGGCGTCGAGTTGCTGCAAGGTGTCCCGCGGGTACGTGGGAACGGCCAAAGCCCGGTCCGAGGTAGCGTCCGTGCGTGAGCAATACCGCAAGGCATCGGCCCCCGTGTCGTTGAAAAGTACGCCATCGCCGAACGGGCGAGCATTGTGTGAGCCCTCGGGCAATTCTGCGACCATCCCGATCCGCCTGCCGTCGAAACGCAGCAGACCACCTGTGCGCAGTCCGCCTAAATACAGGCCTGATTGATCGCAGTAGACATTGTTCAGGTGCAGGGTGTTGCGGGCGGGGGGGCCAGCTGGGGCGCGGGGATCGAACACGCGCGCGGCGAGCGTTGAACCCTTTCCCTCTATGCGCAGTCCCCAGTCGAAGATCCGGCGATCGAGGTCGAAGCCGAGCACCGCGTCGAACCCGGTGGTACTGAGGAACAGACGTCGGCCCTGTACGGCGATCTCGTGGCAGTGCTTGAGATAGGGGTTGCGCCAGGAGCCCACGGGGCGGAAGCGGCTCGTGTACGCAAATAGCTCGTCGCTCGCGGCGATATAGACAGTGTCTTCGTCGAAGGCGATACCGCGAAGCCCCCGGTCCCAGCCCCGGCCAGACCAGTCGATATCGCTGCGGTTCCAGTCAACGACCTGCCGAACGTCCCGCTTCTCGAGGTCGATCAGGTAAACGCCCCCGTGGCTCTCGCCTTGATTGCTGCCACGGACCACGGAGGTGGCTATCAGGGTAGTCATGGCGACCGGTTCCGTGTTGGGCCGCTCACTTTTGCAGGGTCGACCCGCGCAGGGCAATGTCAGGGCGCATATTTTGTGCGGATATGAGCACGCCTGGAGGTGGCTAATACCTGAGCGTTTTACTAGACTATCGCGGCCTGAATCAGGAGAGCTCGCATGACCACGATCACGGAATCTGCCCAAAGTTACCTTTCCGGCCTGCTGGCCAAGCAGGATGCCGAGGTCCGCGGTATCCGCGTGTTCATCAACGATCCTGGAACGCCACGTGCCGAGACCTGCATCGCCTATTGCCGCGATGCCGATATCAGAGAAGAAGACGAGAAGCACGAGTTCCCCGGCGGATTCATCGCCTGGTTTGAGGCCCGCAGTCTGCCTTTCCTGCAGGATGCGTTGGTCGACTTTGCCGAGGATCGCATGGGGGGGCAGCTGACGATCAAGGCTCCCAACGCGAAACTCCCGCGTGTGGGTGCCGACAGCTCCCTGGAAGATCGCATCAATTACATCCTCTACAACGAGGTGAACCCCCAGCTTGCCGCCCATGGCGGCGAAGTGAGCCTGGTCGAGGTGATCGACGGTCCGGTGGCGGTGCTCAAGTTCGGGGGCGGCTGCCAGGGCTGTGGCCAGGTAGATGCCACGCTCAAGCACGGCGTTGAGCGAAACCTGCTGGACCAGTTGCCCGAATTAAAGGAAGTGCGCGACGTCACCGACCACAGCAAGCGCGAAAACGCGTATTACACCTGAGCTGCGATCGCACAGCCCCGCCTCGGCTGACCGCAAATCGGCGTGCTGGGGTGGCAAGCTGTTCCCCGGCTCATGGAACCTTTTACGCCCGGTAGCCGGGCGGCGGGACTCCGGATGTCCTTTCAGGTCCGAGCTAGTCGATTTGGCAGTTCTTCGCGCAGTTTGTCCCGCATGGTTCTGAGTGCCTGTGCGGTCGTGTCCCAGTCCAGGCAGCCATCAGTCACGGACACGCCGTAGCGCAGGGTCGCAAGATCGGCAGGGATCGGCTGGTTGCCGGCTTCGAGGTTGCTTTCCAGCATCACGCCGACGATGGAGCGGTTCCCCTCCAGGATCTGGTTGGTGACGTTGTCCAGAACCAGCGGCTGCAGCGAGGGATCCTTGTTCGAGTTCGCATGGCTGCAGTCCACTACGATACCGCCCGGCACCCCGGCCTTCTGCAGTTCCCGTTCGGCCAGAGCGATGTGCACTGAATCGTAGTTCGGCCCCTGCGAACCGCCGCGCAGCACCACATGGGCGTGGCGGTTCCCTCTGGTATGCACAACGGTGACCTTGCCTCCGTCGTCTATGCCAAGGAACCGGTGCGGACTCAGCGCCGATTTCAGGGCGTTCACCGCCACTGTCAGACCGCCGTCGGTCCCGTTCTTGAACCCCACGGGGCAGGACAGGCCACTTGCCAGTTCGCGGTGGGTCTGCGATTCGGTGGTGCGGGCGCCAATCGCGGACCAGGCGATCAGATCCTGGAGATACTGGGGTGAGATCGGGTCGAGCGCCTCGGTGGCGGTTGGAAGGCCACGCGCGCTGATGTCCAGCAGCAGGCGGCGGGCGATCTGCAGCCCCTCCTGGATCCTGAAGGAATCGTTCATGTGCGGATCGTTCACCAGACCCTTCCAGCCCGTGGTGGTGCGCGGCTTCTCAAAATAGACCCGCATCACAATGTAGACCGTGTCCTCGAGTTCACGCGCAAGCGCCGCGAGTCTTTGCGCATAGTCCATGGCTGCAACGGGGTCATGGATGGAGCAGGGCCCTACGACGGCAAACACGCGATGGTCCTGCCCGTCGAGGATGCGCCGCAACGTTTCCCTGGCCTGCATCACCGTGTGACGCAGCGGGTCCGAAAGCGGAATTTCCCGCTTCAGCTGGTCTGGTGTCACCAAGGGCTCGAAGGTTTCGACGTTGAGATTTTCGACGGAGCTGTCGGTCATGGTTCGGGGGCTGCCAGTGAGTACATCGGGGTCCCCGGAGGGCTGCCTCAAGTATAGCAAGGCTTGCCGAGCCATCCGCGCTGGCGACGCACTTGTATCAATCGGCGCCGAGAATCCCCTCGAGCAGTGATGCCACCCCGGCTTTGCTCCGGCGCAGGGCCCCGTCGAGGTGCTCGGCATTGCCGTAGAAGGGGTGGGTGATCTCCGCCTGGCCGGGCAGTGACGCGTGCGGAAGCAAATTGTCAGCCCGCATTGGCGCCGCTTGCCATTGAGCCCCTGCGGTGGTTCGTTACACTGGCGGCTTTGGCTTCTGCGGGAGAATTCAAGGTGGCATTCACAGGCAAGGTTGCTCTGGTAACCGGTGGTGCGAGCGGCATGGGGCGGGTTTCGGCCTTGAGGCTCGCCCAGGGCGGGGCCAAGGTCGCGATTCTCGACATGAACGAGCGCGCGCTTGCCGAGACCGCGGCAGCCTCGCCCAACATTCGCGCATGGCGCTGCAACGTGGCCGACTGGAAGCAGGTCGAAGACCGTGTTGCGGATGTCGAGCGTGAACTCGGTCCTATTGACCGCCTCACGCACGCGGCGGGCATCATGCCGAGCTACGCGGTCATGGACACCACGCTGGAGGAGGCACGTCGCCTGATCGAGGTGAACTACTTTGGCACCCTGCACATGATTCGGGCTGTGGTGCCCGGCATGATCGCGCGAAATCGGGGCGATGTGATCCTGTTCGGCTCGATCTCCGGGATGGCGCTCACGCCGAAACTGGGAGCCTATGCGGCATCCAAAGCTGCGGTGAACGTGCTGGGTGAAACCCTTGCCAACGAGCTTTCCAAGACGGCTCTCAGGATTGCCGTGGTGTTGCCACCGGCGGTCAATACGCCGCTGATCGAGCAGTCTCTGAACACGGATGCCGCCCAAGCCCTGCATCAGGCGAAAAAGAGCGGACGCTTGAGCGATCCCGAGAAGATCGTCACCCAGATCGAGGCAGGGCTCGAAAAGGGTAAGAAAGCGATCTACCCGGGTGAGGCCAAGCTGCTGGAGATCTGGCACACCCTGGCGCCGCGGCTGTGGTGGAAAACCGTCCTGCAGTTCGAGAAGCCCTGAGTTCAGTCTCGGGTGGCCGCGCTGCGTCCGGCCTGACGTCCCGAGAAACTTGCGTCCCCTACGGAGATCCCGCTGCAATAGCCCGCTGCGGTACGCGGTACGCCGCAGGCCGTCCTGCCGGCAGCGTAGAGTCCTCTGATCACCTCGCCCTCGGGTGTGAGCACTTCGCCGCTCACGCGGGTGTCGAGCCCGCCAAGCGTGAAGAACGGATAAAAAGCCCCGCGCCCGGGGGAGCAGTCGACCGCAGCCAGCGGAAGCTCCAGTGGCTTCAGCCACTCCGGTGATTTGTGGAAGAGCGGATCCTCGCCCTGCGCGGCGTGCGCGTTGTAGTAGGCGACGGTCTGCTGCAAGGTGCCTGCGGGCAACTGCAGTTCGTTTTCCAATTCGGCCACGGACTCTTCTGTCGTTCCAGCGAAGTGTGCGTTCAGGTAGCTGCCCTGTGGGTAATCCCCGAAGTCTGCTGCGCTCGCCACCAGAAAAACCCTCTGCCCTGGCTGCTGCAGGCAGTAATAGCCGACGCGCCCGTGGTAGCAGTCCTCGTTGATGAAGCGTTGGCCCTGTGCGTTCACGAAAATGCCATTGGTGAGAGAGGCCGGCGGGTAGTAGGGCACGCTGACAAAGCCTTCGTGCATGTTGATGGCCGATCCGCCGACTCCCTGTCCCATGAGAATTCCACTGCCGGTGTCGCCCGGATTGCCGATCGGCTGCGTGGCTTCCAACAGCATCGGCGCGTGCTTGCGGAGCATGGATTCGTTCATCACGAAGCCGCCGCAGCACAGCACCACGCCGCGTCTGGCGCGTACCAGGCGTTCCTGCTGGTCGATGCGCACCACCAGACCGTGCACTGCGCCTTGCTCATCGGTGATCAGCGTGAGTACGCGCGCCTCAAAGTGCACCCCGATCCCGCGCTTTTCGACATTTTCCTTGAGGATCTTTGCAAACAGCGCGCCGCCGTTATCGCCCTCGACCTGCAGGTTGTGGCCACGTGGCGCTGGCTGCGCGGTCTGCGCGAAGGGCCATGCTTTCTCGCTGCCGGTGTACAGCAGGCAGTCGTCGGTGAGCGCCATGATCGCGCGATGCGGGTACACGGAATCCTTGTAGGGAACGCCAAGCGTCTCGGTGAGCCAGTCGAAGTGCTCGACGCTGCCTTCGCAGTAGGCGCGCACCTTTGCCTCGTCGGCGATGGGACCGTTGGACGCCATAAGGAAGCGGAACATGTCCTCCGCGCTGTCCTCTATGCCGCAGGCCTGTTGCACCCGTGTGCCGGCTCCCATGTAGATTTCCGCGCTCGAGAGTTTGGTGGAACCCCCCGAGTCACTGGCGAGTTCGAAGATCATCACTGCAGCGCCGTTGTCGTGCGCCTCGATGGCCGCGCAGGCGCCGGCACCGCCAAAACCGGCGACCACCACATCGGTTTCCATATCCCACGCCGTTACGCTCGAGAGATGACGGGGGCGGGTGGGCACCGTTTTGTGCTCAGGCGTGGTCATGCTGGATATCCTCGGGGGAAGTTAAGACGGATGGCTGGATCACTTGGCGGTCAGTGTGCCTGGCAGGGCAGGGCGTACATCGGGCCCCAGCGTCGATGCCGGGAGACCGAAAAACTGCAGCACGGTTGCCGCCACCTGCCCCTGGTAGAGCTCCGATGTGTTGCGCGCTTCGCCGGTTGCCGGGGTGTCGGGTCCCACTACCACTGCCCAGATCCACTCGCTACCCGGTATAGAGCAGTCGTGCTCCGACCAGGTCTTTCCCTTGATTCCGCGACCGTGGTCTGTCGTGATGATGAGCGTGGTCTGGTCCCGGTACTGCGGGTTTGCCTGCAAGCCATCCCAGAATTCGCCAATCAGCCGGTCTACGCGGTTGAGATACACGAGCAGGCGGTCGTAGCGGTCCGCATGGGCCCAATCATCAGAATTACCCAGACCGATCCAAGCGAGGCGCGGGGTGTTGGCCTGGATGTAGGTCTCGGCGAGGCGGAAAGTGATCACATCCTCGCTGCCTTCCTCCCACAGGCCGAGGACGTCCTTGCGAAGTTCCGCCAGCGTATCTGCCTCCGGCGTCGAGAACCGCGCTGGCAGCGCGTCGAAACCACCAGTCGTCAGGATGATGCCGTCGCGACTCGCGGCGGCCGAGGAAAACCCGTCCCAGGAGCCGATTTGTGCCACGGCACCCAGTGGCAGTTGCAGCTTCCGTGCAACGACTTCGAGCGCCGTACGATAGGCGTAACGGCGTATGTCATTGGTGGTGACCTCGGCACGCGGGGCGCCTGTCAGCATCTCGGTATAGCCCGGCGCCGAGAAACAGTAAGGGTTCTGCACCCGCATCGGAGAGCCGAGATCGCGATTGCCGAAGATCACTCCGTGCGGAACGAGTTTGCCCCAGAGCACCGGCATCAATGCTTCCCGGCGTGCCTCGCGCGTGGTGCCGATGAAGCGCCCGCGCACTTCTTCTATCTCCGAATAAGGTTGAGTTGCGGAATGAGAGGCGATGATTTCGTCGAAGCCCCCGAAAATTTCCTCCGTACGCACACCGTCAAGCGTGATCAGAACGAGGTTTCGGGTGAGTGGTCGGGCCTGCACTGAAGGTGCCAGTGCAGGCAGTAAAACCAACGTCGCCAAGACCAATATCGCGTAGCGGCGCATCAATGTGCTTCCTGTATTCGAGATCGTCAGAGGGGCATTACACGAAGTTCGGGATCTTGTGCGCTGCGCGACCAGAGATCATCGAACTGCTCAGTGAAGTAGCGGGCAAGTGGCCTGTCGTAGGCATTTACGAAGCAGACTTTGTCGTCATCCATGGGCATGAAAAAAATGCCCCCGTCGTCCACCAGAACGTAGTTGGCGATGAAGTGCTCAGGGAATTCCGTCAGTTTGCGGATCTGGACGTTGGACTCCAGCCGGCGATGCAGCGTGCCCAACCGGTGCCGGCGCTTCGAGAGATTGCGGCTGTCTTTAAGAAGGATCCGCACCTCGCACTGGCGTCCACTGCGGGCGATGCGGGAAATTTCTGGTGCTACCGCCTCGGTGTCGAATATCGCTGGCTCCAGTGCATCACTCAGGATCCGCACGATGCGCTTGCCGGCCTGCAGGAGCTCCGCGAGCGCGCCAGTCCGGTCGCCCGCCGGATCGATATCACGCCGTCCATCGGTCTTGGGCCGCACCATGCATTTATTTCCTCGCGGCGATGCGGTCGCGGATCCGTCGTGCCTGCGCGGCCGCGTTGCCGGTGTAGTCCGCCGGTGTCAGCGCCGCCAGTCTTGCCTTGGCGTCTGCCGGGATATCGAGCGCGGCGACGAAGACCTGAAGGTCGGCGGCCGTAATGCGCTGCCCGCGGGTCAGCGCTTTCAGTTTCTCGTAGGGCTCGGGTACCCCAAAGCGGCGCATCACCGTCTGCACCGCCTCTGCCAGCACTTCCTGGTTGGCGTCGAGGTCGGCGGCCAGGCGCGCCGGTGCCAGCTCGACCTTGCCGAGCCCGCGGGTAAGCGAATCCCAGCCGAGCAGGCTGTACGCCAAGGCGGAGCCGACATTGCGCAGCACCGTGGAGTCAGTCAGGTCGCGCTGCCAGCGCGAGACGGGGAGTTTCTCGGCGAGGTGACCGAGCAGGGCATTCGCCATGCCGAGATTTCCTTCGGCGTTCTCGAAATCGATGGGGTTGACCTTGTGCGGCATGGTCGAGGAGCCGATCTCGCCAGCCTTGGTTTTTTGCGTGAAATAACCGATCGAGATGTAGGACCACATATCTCTCGCCAGATCGATGAGAACCGTATTGGCTCGCTGCACGGCGGCGAACAGTTCGGCAAGGCAATCGTGGGGTTCGATCTGGGTGGTGTAGGGATTCCAGTCGAGGCCAAGCGACTCCACGAAGCCCTGCGCGTTGGCTTCCCAGTCGGCCTCCGGATAGGCGCAGAGATGCGCGTTGTAGTTGCCCACCGCACCGTTGATTTTGCCGAGCAGCGACACACTTTCGAGTTGCTTGCGCTGCCGGTGCAGACGGAAAGTGACATTCGCGAGCTCCTTGCCCATGGTGGTGGGGGAGGCGGGTTGTCCGTGCGTCCGGGCGAGCATCGGTGCATCTGCCCAGGACTCTGCCATGTCGCACAGGGTCCCGATCAGCTGGCCGAGTCGCGGCAGCAGTTCGGTGGCGCGTACATCGCGCAGCATCAGTGCGTAACTCAGGTTGTTTATATCCTCCGAGGTGCAGGCGAAGTGGATGAACTCCAGCGCGGTGCTGCAGCCGGGCACCGTGGCGAGCTTTTCCTTCAGCAGGTACTCCACGGCCTTCACGTCGTGGTTGGTGGTGGCCTCGATAGCCTTCACCCGCTGTGCGTCTGCTTCGCTGAACTGTGCGAGCACGGCGTCGATGGCGGCGTTGGTGGCGGCATTGAAGGGAGGTAATTCAGCGACCGCCTCGAGGGTGGCGAGGCGTTGCAGCCAACGCAGCTCCACGAGCACCCGGTAGCGGATCAGGCCGTACTCGCTAACCAACCCGCGCAGCCGCGCCAGCTTGCCCCCGTAGCGGCCATCGAGCGGTGATATCGCGGTAAGTTCGGACAACTCCATGGGCACTCCGGGCAGTGCTGCCGCGGCGGTGTGACCGGGCAGTATTTCAGTGCGCGGATGATACCGCATGCAGTGCGCTGACCGCAGTGAGGAGGCGCCCGCGCGTGGTGAAGAGCTGGAGCCTGCGCCCGCCCAGATGCCGCCACATGATGGCCGCGCGCAGCCCGCAGAGAAGCAGCGCCCGGATACGCTCGGCAACCCTCGCATCCTGCAGGTGTTGCGCGCTGCCGTTTACCTGGATCCGGTAGCGCATGTTGCTCACGCAATCCTGATAAATGGACGCCAGGCTGGAGGCGGTTTCGTCGAATCGGCTGGCGAAGTGCTCCTGCTTGACGGCGGCGTGTTCAAGCCGGGTGCGGATTGTGGTCATGCGGCCCCGATCAGAACCGAGGTGCCGCCCGAGGTGCAGCAGGGCGAGGGCATAACGCAGCGCCGCCGGATTGCCGGTGACGCTGCCAGCTTTGAGCATTTTCTCCAGCCCGGCGAGGCCGCGACGCAGCGCCGGGACCCCGCCGAACACCTCAGCAGGATCGTCCCACTCGAGGCGGAAAAGGCTCTGGGACAGGCGCTGCATCTCCTCGGCTGGCGCGGCGCCCTGGCGCGCCAACTGATCGACCAGCAGTGCTGCCTGCACCACGGCGGCCAGCGCTATGGCCTGCCCTCGAAGTGGCTCCGCCGCGATGGTGTTCATGCGATGCGTGCCTCGATCACACCGCCGCCCAGGCAGCATTGTCCCTGATACATGACGACGTACTGTCCCGGCGTCACGGCCCGCTGGGGTTGCGCGAAGTGCACGCGGGCGCGGCCTTCACCGATGGGTTCCATGCTGCAGGGCTGGTCTGCTTGCCGGTAGCGAATCCGTGCTGTAAGCGGCCCGGGTTCGGGCGGCCCGTCGATCCAGTGCAGCTCGGCGCATTCCAGCGCGCGCGAGAGCAGCGCCGTATGGCCCCCGCCCTGGGCGACGACGAGCCTGTTGCGCGCTAGATCCTTGTCGACCACGTACCACGGCTCTTCGGCATGTCCGCTCACGCCGCCGATCCCCAGCCCCTGGCGCTGTCCCAGCGTGTAGTACATCAGGCCGTGGTGTTCGCCGAGCCGCTCCCCATCGACGCCGCGAATCTCGCCGGGCTGGGCGGGCAGGTAACGCCGCAGGAAATCCGCGAAGCGTCGCTCGCCGATGAAGCAGATCCCGGTGCTGTCTTTTTTTGCGGCGACCGGGAAGTCCTGCTCGCGGGCGATGCGCCGAACTTCGTGTTTGGGCAGTTCGCCCACGGGGAACAGGCAGCGTGCGAGTTGCGCCCCGGGGACCGCGTGGAGGAAGTACGTCTGGTCCTTGCCAGCGTCGAGTCCGGTGAGCAGACGTGTACGGCCATGTTCGCGGGACAGCCGGGCATAGTGTCCCGTGGCGATACGGCTGGCGCCCAGTGTCTCGGCATATTCGGCGAAAACCTTGAACTTGATCTCGCGGTTGCACAGCACATCAGGGTTGGGCGTGCGCCCCGCACGGTATTCGGCGAGAAAATGTTCGAAGACGTTATCCCAGTACTCGGCCGCGAAGTTGGCCGTGTGCAGGCGTATGCCGAGCAGATCGCAGACGGCTTGCGCATCAGCGAGGTCGGCCTTGGCAGTGCAGTACTCGGTGCCGTCATCCTCGTCCCAGTTCTTCATGAACAGGCCTTCCACCGCGTATCCCTGCTCGCGGAGCAGGAAGGCGCTCACCGCGGAGTCGACGCCCCCCGATACGCCCACGATCACCGCTTCGCCCACTGGCGTCATTGCGGTATCCGCGGGTAGAAGAACTCCCCGAGCGGGAAGCGCACCCCGGAGCGGTGTTGCTCGATGGTGGCGAGCACCGACTCGCTGCGCAGGCGGGCGGCATCGGCAATGATCTCGGTGTAGCTAAGCCAGCGGGGCGCGATGATCTCGCGGTCCAGTGGGTGCTCGGGGTCGTGCCGCAGCGGGCGGCCAACAAAGCTGGTCCGGTAATAGGTGATTCCAGTTATGGCATTGCTAAGAAGCGAAGCACCCAGCAGGGCTTCGATCTCCACGTGCCAGCCGGTCTCCTCCAGTGTCTCTCGTCTGGCGGCATCGGCGAGTGACTCCCCGGGCTCCAGATGTCCAGCGGGCTGGTTCAAGACGGGCTGCCCGGTCTCGGCGATCTCCTCCACCATGAGGTAGCGGCCCTTGTCGAAGACCACCGTGGCCACCGTTACGCGCGGCACCCAGGGGCGATGGTCGGTACTCATGAGCGTTCTCCGTCAGGGATGTGCATTATGCCGGGCCGGGGTGTGCGCCGCGATGGGTCAAGCGAGTCCGGAATAACCTGAAGACGACGCCACTGACCGGGTGCCAGTCCCTCCAGACTCCACGGCCCGATCTGCCAGCGCACCAGTCGCAGCGTCGGAAATCCGATGGCTGCGGTCATCCGACGGACCTGGCGGTTCCGGCCCTCCGTGAGCACGATCTCCAGCCACGAGGTAGGAATCCGGGCGCGATAGCGCACGGGAGGATCCCTCGCCCACAGCGCGGGCTCCGGGATCGCGCGGGCCGACCGGGCGCGTGCCGGACCGTCTTTCAGGGTCACGCCGGTGCGTAGTGATGCGAGCGCCGCATCGCCTGGCTCGCCCTCGACCTGCACCAGATAGGTTTTGTGTAATTTGTGGCGTGGTGAGGCGATGCGCGCCTGCAACGCACCGTCGTCACACAGCGCGAGCAGCCCTTCAGAGTCAGCATCAAGCCGGCCCGCAGGGCGAAATCCCGGCGCCCGTAGCAGGCCCGCGAGAGTCGGACGTCCGGCCTCGTCGGTGAACTGGCTGAGGACGCCGTAGGGCTTGTTCAGCAGGATGATGTCCGGCATTGGTGATCGTCTGAATGCGGGACCTTGAGATGTCGGAGGCGATGCTATACTCCGGCCCGGCGGCGGCGCCAGCCGCCGGTCGATGTTGAGTACACACTTCCGGGAGCAAGCAATGTCCTACAAGCACATCAAGGTGCCCGCGCAGGGCGATAAGATCACGGTCAACGCTGATCACTCGCTCACTGTCCCTGATCATCCCGTCATCCCGTTCATCGAGGGCGACGGTATTGGAGTGGACATCACGCCCGCCATGATCAAGGTCGTGGACGCTGCCGTCGCCAAGTCATACGCAGGCAAGCGGCGCATCAGCTGGATGGAGATCTACACCGGCGAGAAAGCCGCTGAACTCTATGAGGGCGACTGGTTTCCTGCCGAGACGCTGCATGCCATCAAAGACTACGCAGTGTCTATCAAGGGCCCGCTCACCACGCCCGTCGGCGGCGGGTTTCGCTCGCTGAACGTGGCGCTTCGCCAGGAGCTCGATCTCTACGTCTGTTTGCGTCCCGTGCGCTGGTTCGAGGGCGTCCCCTCGCCGGTGCGTGAGCCGTGGAAGACCAACATGGTCATCTTCCGTGAGAACTCCGAGGACATCTACGCGGGTATCGAGTGGAAGGCCGGCTCGCCTGAAGCCGACAAGCTAATCAAGTACCTGCGTGACGAGATGGGCGTCAAGAAGATCCGGTTCCCGGAAAACTGCGGCATCGGCATCAAGCCCGTGTCCAAGGAAGGTACCGTGCGCCTCGTGCGCCGTGCCATCCAATACGCGATCGCGCAGGATCTGCCCTCGGTCACGCTGGTGCACAAGGGCAACATCATGAAATTCACCGAAGGCTCCTTCAAGGAATGGGGCTACCAGCTGGCGCAGGAGGAGTTCGGCGGCGAGCTGCTCGATGGTGGCCCGTGGGTCAAATTGAAGAATCCGCATACCGGCAAGGACATCGTCGTGAAGGATGTGATTGCCGATGCGATGCTGCAGCAGATACTCACGCGCCCCGACGAGTACAGCGTGATCGCCACACTGAACCTGAACGGTGACTATCTTTCCGACGCGCTGGCGGCGCAGGTCGGTGGCATCGGAATCGCGCCGGGCGCGAACCTGAGCGACACGGTGGCGCTGTTCGAGGCGACGCACGGCACGGCGCCGAAGTATGCGGGGCAGGATAAGGTCAATCCCGGTTCACTCATCCTGTCGGCGGAGATGATGCTCCGTCACATGGGGTGGAACGAGGCCGCAGACCTGATCATCAAGGGGATGAACGGGGCCATTCAGGCCAAGACTGTCACCTATGATTTCGAGCGCCTGATGGAAGGCGCCAAGCTTCTCAAGTGCTCGGAGTTCGGCGACGCGATCGTCGCCCATATGTGATCGCCTGACACCGTCGGGCAGCAGTCCGACGGTGTCTCGCTTCAGGCAGAGAATGCTGGCTCGAGTACGCCCTCGCGGGCTTCTATACCGATTGCATGCATGCCTTTTGGCCCGGCCTCTACCTTGAACTTTACCGGCTGGCCGGCCTTCAGGGTCTTGTAGCCTTCCATGACGATTTCGGAGTAGTGAGCGAACACATCTCCGCTGCCTTCATCCGGGAGGATGAAGCCGTAGCCTTTGGCATTGTTGAACCACTTGACGACGCCGGTATGCATGGCTTCGATCCCAGGGCCCGTGTCGGGCAGTGCTTGTTGTCATTATTGGCAGCGGGCCCGCAGGTGCCTGCGCAGTGCAACCCATTGCTGCCTGTTTTTTATACGAGGACGTGAGGAATAGTCAAGCACGACGGACCGTCGGATCCGCCGGTTTCCGGTGTCTTGTGCGAGAGGGCGATCCATGAAAGAGTCTCCGTGCGTACTAAGAGAGACATGTGGTTGGCGATTTGCAGAGTCACGATGCCGATGAAACCCAGAGCACAGGCACAAAAGACGATCCGCAAGGGCGATGACGATCTGCTGGTCCAGGAATCCCGGCCGCAAGTCAAACAGCCTCCCTTGTTCCAGGTCGTGATGCTGAACGATGACTACACGCCCATGGAGTTCGTCGTTGAGGTGCTTCAGGTGTTCTTCAGTATGGGCCGTGAGAAAGCCACACAGATCATGCTCGCGGTGCATATGCAGGGCCGTGCGGTTTGCGGCATCTACCCCCGGGATATCGCCGAAACCAAGGCGATGCAGGTGAACCGCTACGCACGCGAGACCCAACACCCTTTGTTATGTGAAATCGAGGCCTCCGGTGATGCCTGAGGCCAGTCGCGCCTGCGTGTCGGCGGCGGTTCGCCGGTTGTATGGAGTCATGTTGTCGGGGCAAGCCCCCAGAGTAGGAGATCCCCAATGCTGAGCAAGGACCTCGAGTTCAATCTCAACAGCGCGTTCAAACAGGCGCGCTCGCGCCGTCATGAGTACATGACCGTTGAGCACCTGCTTCTTGCCTTGCTGGAAAACGAGGCCGCGACACGCGTGCTGCGTGCCTGCGGCGCGGATATTCCGGGCCTGACCCGTGAACTCAGCGAGTTCGTCGAGACCACCACGCCGGTGATTCCCGATGCCGAGATCGGGCGCGAGACCGAGCCTACTCTCGGTTTTCAGCGCGTACTCCAGCGAGCGGTGTTTCATGTGCAGTCCTCAGGCAAGACCGAGGTGAGTGGCGCCAACGTTTTGGTGGCGCTGTTCAGCGAGCAGGAAAGCCAGGCGGTGTTCTTGCTGAAGAAACAGAATATTGCCCGCATCGATGTGGTGAATTTCATCACACACGGGATCTCCAAGGTCGGCGACAGTCCACGGCCTGACGGCAGCGCTGCGGAGGGCGGTGCGGATGACGAGCAGCAAGCGCAGCCCGGCGCCGAGGCCGAAGCGAGCCCGCTGCAGAGTTTTGCTACCAACCTGAACGACGAAGCCCGTGCCGGCCGCATTGACCCGCTGGTCGGCCGCGCGATAGAACTTGAGCGCGTAGCGCAGATCCTCGTGCGCCGGCGCAAGAACAACCCACTGCTGGTCGGTGAGTCGGGCGTCGGCAAGACCGCGATCGCCGAGGGTCTCGCCAAGCGCATCGTCGACGGCGAGGTGCCGGAGGTTTTGCGCTCCAGTGTTATTTACTCGCTTGATCTGGGCGCGCTGCTTGCGGGCACCAAGTATCGGGGCGATTTCGAGAAACGTTTCAAGGGGCTGCTTGCCGAGCTGAAGAAAAAGAAGCACGCAGTCCTTTTCATCGACGAGATACACACCATCATCGGGGCGGGCGCCGCCTCCGGTGGCGTGATGGATGCCTCCAACCTGTTGAAGCCCTTGCTCAGCTCCGGAGACATCCGTTGCATCGGTTCCACGACATTCCAGGAGTTCCGCGGAATCTTTGACAAGGATCGTGCGCTTAGTCGCCGTTTCCAGAAAGTAGACGTGAACGAGCCCAGCGTGGCCGAGACCTTCGAGATCCTTAAGGGCCTGCGCCCGCGCTTCGAGGAGCACTACGGTCTGCGCTACAGCACCGCAGCGCTGAAGACCGCAGCGGAGTTGTCCGCGCGCTACATCACCGATCGCTTCCTGCCCGACAAGGCCATCGATGTCATCGACGAGGCCGGTGCCTATCAGCGCCTGCAGTCGGAGTCACGCCGGAAGAAGCTGCTCGGGCCGAAGGAGATGGAGGAGATCGTCGCGAAGATTGCCCGCATACCGCCGCGTAACGTCTCTGCCTCTGACAAGGAATCGCTGCGCACACTCGAAGACGACCTCAAGCAGGGAGTATTCGGTCAGGACGCTGCCATGACTGCGCTTGCCACAGCGGTAAAGCTGTCGCGCGCCGGGCTCAAGAATCCCGAGAAGCCCATTGGCTGTTTTCTGTTTGCCGGCCCGACGGGTGTTGGCAAGACCGAAGCGAGTCGCCAGCTCGCCAAAACGCTGGGTCTGGAGCTCATCCGTTTCGACATGTCCGAGTATATGGAGCGCCATACGGTGTCGCGCCTTATCGGTGCTCCGCCGGGCTACGTGGGCTTCGATCAGGGTGGACTGCTCACCGATGCAGTCACCAAGCATCCGCACAGCGTTCTGCTGCTCGATGAAGTCGAGAAGGCTCACCCCGAGGTGTTCAACCTGCTTTTGCAGGTGATGGACCATGGCACCCTGACCGACAACAACGGGCGCAAGGCGGATTTCCGCAATACGGTGCTGGTCATGACCACCAATGCGGGTGCCGAGCAGATGAATCGCGCCTCGATCGGCTTCGTTGAGCAAGACCAGAGCACTGATGGCCTCGAGGCCGTCAAACGCATGTTCACGCCTGAATTCCGCAACCGTCTGGATTCGATTATCCAGTTCGGCGCGCTTGGCAAAGAGGTTGTGCGTCGGGTGGTGACCAAATTCATGGCCGAACTCGAGGCTCAGGTAGCCGAGCGCAAAGTCACGATCGAGATCGACGACGAGGCCTGCGACTGGCTGGTTGAGCGTGGCTATGACGAGCGGATGGGCGCCCGGCCCATGGCTCGGGTGATCCAGGAGCACATCAAGAAGCCGCTGGCGGAGATCCTTCTGTTCGGCGCACTCGAAAAGCGGCCTGGCGTTGTCAGGATCAGCGTGGAGGAGGGCGAGTTGGTCGTGAGCGCAGAGGCGGCCGAGTAAAGAGTTGGTCCGGAGGCCTCAGGAAAAGTGACTGTCCGGGGGTGCCGCGCAGGCGGCAGGGGAGTCACATCGAAAAAGGGGGCTTGCCCTTTTTTTCGTATCAACGCTCGCGGAAAGTGATACGACCCTTGCTGAGATCGTAGGGTGTCAGCTCTACCTTGACCTTGTCCCCCGTCAAGATACGGATGTAGTGCTTGCGCATCTTGCCGCTGATATGTGCGATGACAACATGGCCGTTCTCGAGGCGAACCTTGAACGTCGTGTTGGGCAGGGTGTCAACCACCTCGCCATCCATCTCGAGTACATCTTCCTTCGCCATCCGGCCTCACTCTTGCTATTTAGGGCGGGCCGGATTCTGACCTATCGGTTGCAACTATAGAAGGGCAAGATTGCCGCTTCTCAGTCCACGCGGACCCAGTGGCCGTTGGTAAGGAGTTCAATGGGCCGGAAACGGGTCTTGTAGTTCATCTTCCGGCAGTTGCGGATCCAGTATCCCAGGTAGACCGCCGGAAGTCCGAGTTCGCGCGCAAGGGCAATCTGCCAGAGGATCACGAAGCTGCCGAGGCTGCGCGTCGCCACATCCGGATCGTAGAAGGTATAGATCGCCGATATCCCGTTCTCGAGCCTGTCGAGCACCGCCAAGGCCAGCAGTCGTTGCTCGTGACGGAACTCCACGAAGCTGGTGCTGCCCCACTCGCGCGTCAGGAAGGAGTTGAACTGCTCGCGATCCGGTGGATACATGTCGCCATCGCGATGGCGGGCGCAGATATAGCGACTGTAGAGCTCGAAGTGCTCGTCAAAGGAAATGCTCTCGACCACCTCGATCTGCAGGTCGCGGTTGCGGGAGAGGATGCGTCGCTGGCCGCGGCTCGCCGTGAAGTCCGTCACTGGTACCCGGGCCGGGACGCAAGCGTTGCACGCGGCGCAATGTGGCCGGTAGAGGTGAGGGCCGCTGCGCCTGAAGCCTATATAGGAAAGTTGGCTGTAGATTCGGGCATCGATGGGCGTGCTCGGATCCACAAACAGCGTGGTGGCCTGTTCGCCCGGCAGGTAACTGCAGTTATGGGGGTACGTGGCGAATACGCGAACGTTCGCCAGCAAGCTTACCGGATTGCCCATGCCTCGTCGTCGGCGCCTCGCTGTATGTGCCACGGCGAAGGCACGCCCGGCAAACCCGTATGGGTCGCTAATATATCGCGAAACTCCGCGCGGGCAATGCAGCGCGATCCGAAGCGCTGCATATGGGCCGTGTCCTGCTGACAATCGATCAGGGCGTAGCTCCATTCGCGCAGTTGCACGGCGAGGTGCGCGAAGGCTATTTTCGAGGCATCCGCTGCGAGCGCGAACATCGATTCCCCGAAAAAAACCTTGCCGATCGCTACCCCGTAGAGCCCCCCGACCAGCAGATCGCCTTCCCAGGCCTCCACCGAATGCGCGTATCCGGCTTGGTGCAGTCCCGTGTAGGCGATCTGCATTCCCCGCCCGATCCACGTGCCGGTGCTTTCGGGCCGCTGTTGGGCGCAACCGGCCATCACTGATGCGAAGGCGGTGTCGGCGCTTATCCGGAACGGTGCCTGCCGCAGTCGCTTGCGCAGACTCCGCGACAGGTGCAGTTCTGCGGGAAAGATCACCGCTCGCGGATCGGGCGTCCACCACAAAATGGGATCGGGCTCCTCGAACCAGGGGAACATGCCCTGTCGATACGCGGCGAGCAGCCGCGCCTGGCTAAGGTCCCCGCCCACAGCGATCAGGCCCTCGGGTTCTCGCAGGGCCGCTTCCAGCGGCGGAAAGACTTCCGGGTCCGCTCCGAGCCGCGTAAGCCTGCTCATCCCGACGGGGTGAGCATCAGAGACCGTCCAGGTACTTCTCGGCGTCCAGCGCAGCCATACAGCCGAAGCCCGCCGATGTGATGGCCTGGCGGTAAATGTGGTCGGCCACGTCGCCGGCGGCGAACACGCCGGGCATGCTGGTGGCCGTCGCATTGCCACCCAGGCCGCTACGGGTCTGGATATAGCCGTTTTCCATGTCGAGCTGGCCGGCAAAGATCGCTGTGTTGGGTGTGTGTCCGATCGCGATGAACACCCCGTCCAGGTCGATGTCCTCGGCCGTGCTGCCATCGGCAGTGCGCAGGCGCATCCCCGTGACGCCCGATGCATCCCCGAGCACTTCCTCCAGAACGCGGTTCCACTTCATCTCCACCCGCCCTTCGGCTTCACGGGCTCGCAGCCGGTCCTGGAGGATTTTCTCGGAACGCAGGCTGTCGCGACGATGAACCACGTAGACCTTGGCGGCGATTTTCGCAAGATAGAGCGACTCCTCGACGGCGGTGTTACCACCCCCGATCACGGCCACCGTCTTGTTACGGTAGAAGAACCCATCGCAGGTGGCGCAAGCGCTGACGCCGCGGCCAAGGAATGCCTCCTCCGAGGGAAGGCCGAGATACCGCGCCGAGGCGCCGGTGGCGATAATCAGGGCATCGCAGGTATAGCTGCCATTGTCGCCCTCGAGGCGGATCGGCCGCTCCGACAGGGCGGTGGTGTGGATGTGGTCCTGGACGATCCTCACCGCGAAGCGCTCGACGTGCTCCTGCATCGCCTGCATCAGTTCCGGTCCTTGCAGATGCCCGTGCCCTCCGGGCCAGTTCTCGACCTCCGTGGTGGTCATCAACTGCCCTCCGGGCTGCATGCCAGCGATCAGTAACGGCCGCAGGTTTGCCCGCGCTGCATAGACCGCCGCGGTGTAGCCGGCCGGGCCTGAGCCCAGTATGAGCAGTTGATGATGGCTGCTTTCCATGGTTCGAACGAGCCTCTTCAATCAATGGGTTGGGGGTTTATGTTGTACCCGGGCAGAAGCTGCAATAGCACCTATACTTTTGCCAGGCGCCGGCCCCGGTGGGCGAGCGGAAGTATACGGTAATCACTTCATTGGAGCAGGACGGCGTGGCTAGAACGCGAGGCGCGTCAGCAATACAGGCCCGGAGCGGACCCTCGTCCTTGCAGCATGGCATGCGCGAGGGGTTCGTCATCGGCGTGCTCGCGCTGGCGGGTTACCTGTTGCTGGCGATCAGCACGTATAGCGTGAGCGATCCTGGTTGGTCTTCCACCGGCACGGGCGCGGCGATCCTCAATGCCGGTGGCGACACCGGCGCCTGGGTGGCCGACGTGCTGCTCTCACTCTTCGGGTATGTCTCCTACCTGTTGCCCATCCTGCTTGCATACCGCGCTTGGGTGCTGTTGCGTGAACGGGAGGAGCCCTTCGAGCTCGATTGGTTGATCCTCTCTATCCGCGGCGTGGGTTGTGTGCTGGTGGTGATGGCCGGCACAGGCATCCTTGCAATTAAGGGAAGCGAGGGATCATTGCTGCCCTTCGGTATAGGCGGCATGTTGGGGGAGACCCTCGGATCGGTGTGCCAGAGTGCGTTCGGGCTTGCGGGTAGCGAGTTGTTGCTGGTGTCGCTGATGCTGTTCGGCCTCACGATTTTCACGGATCTGTCCTGGGTGTGGCTCGCGGAGCGGACCGGGCAACTGACGCTGCGCTTGCTTGCATGGTCGCGGGTACGGTTGCTCGAGGGCCTCGCGAACTACAGGAATTCCCGTATCGCCATGCCGGATCCCGCGGCGCCGGCGGCAAAGCGCTTCGCGAACGGCTCCGATACCGATCGCAAGTCGCGTGCGCGTCGCGAACCGCAGCTGGACGAATCCCGGACCGAGCAGGGGGATCCCGCGCCGCAGGAGGCGGTGATCCGCGTTGTTGCCACGCGGGCCAAGGAACCGAGCGAGCGGGTGTTGCGGGAGAAGCAGGGTGCTCTCTTCACGCCGCCCGCAGGTGCCGGCGGCCTGCCGCCGCTCGCGCTGCTCGATATGGCAGATAAATCCCTGCGCCGCGGCTATTCAGCCGACGCCCTCGAGGGCTTGTCGCGGCTGCTGGAGCTGAAGCTTGCCGATTTCGGCATCGAAGCGAAGGTCGTCTCGGTGCTTCCGGGACCGGTCATCACGCGCTTCGAAATCCAGCCTGCCGCGGGCGTGAAGGTGAGCCGGATCAGCAACCTCGTAAAGGATCTCGCGCGCTCGCTCGCGGTGATCAGCGTGCGGGTGGTCGAGGTCATACCCGGCAAGTCCGTGGTGGGTATCGAGATCCCCAACGAAAACCGCGAAACCGTATTGCTGGGTGATGTACTGGCTTCGCGCGCCTACGAGGCGGCAAAGTCGCCGCTCTCGCTGGCCCTGGGCTACGACATCTCGGGCGAACCGATGGTCGTTGATCTCGCGCGCATGCCGCATCTCCTCGTCGCCGGAACCACGGGCTCTGGCAAGTCAGTGGGCGTCAATGCAATGCTGCTCAGCCTGCTCTACAAATCCACCGCCGAGGATGTGCGCCTCATTTTGGTGGATCCGAAGATGCTTGAACTCTCGGTTTACGAGGGGATCCCCCACCTCCTTACACCTGTTATCACGGACATGAAGGATGCCGCCAACGGCCTGCGCTGGTGCGTGGCCGAGATGGAGCGGCGCTACAAGCTCATGGCTGCGATGGGCGTGCGCAACCTGGCCGGGTTCAACCGCAAGATCAGCGATGCCAAGGACGCCGGAACGCCGATCTTCGATCCTTTCTGGAAGCCTGAGCCTACGGTATTCGTCCCCGAGGACGAGCAGATCGCCCCGACGCTAGAACCGCTGCCGGCGATCGTAGTCGTCATCGACGAATTTGCCGACATGATGATGGTCGTCGGCAAGAAGGTGGAGGAATTGATTGCGCGCATCGCGCAGAAGGCCCGCGCCGCGGGGATTCACCTGATCCTTGCGACCCAGCGACCCTCGGTCGATGTCATCACGGGCCTGATCAAGGCCAATATCCCGACCCGCATGGCGTTTCAGGTGTCCTCGAAGATCGATTCCCGCACCATCCTCGATCAGGGCGGTGCGGAGCAGTTGTTGGGCCATGGCGACATGCTGTATCTGCCGCCTGGCAGCGGCGTCCCCATCCGGGTCCACGGCGCCTTCGTCTCCGATGCCGAAGTGCATCGGGTCGTGGCCGAACTGCGCCAGCAGAGCAACGGACCCAATTACCTCCCTGGCATTCTCGAGGCGGGCAGCAGTTCGTCGGGGGCGCTGTTCCCTGGTGAGAGCGCTGGCGAAGACGATCCCGAGAGCGACGGACTCTATGACGAGGCCGTGCGATTCGTCACTGAGAGCCGCAAGGCCTCCATTTCCGCCGTGCAGCGTAAACTGCGCATCGGCTACAATCGCGCCGCCCGGATGATCGAGGCCATGGAGGCCGCCGGCGTCGTCACTGCCATGAACAGCAACGGCGGCCGCGAGGTCCTGGCACCACCTCCGCCCTCCGGTTGAGGTCCCCCAGAAGGTGCTGCCGTGTCGCGTATTTTCGCTGTCTGCGTGCTGTCTGTACTGTGCCTGTGCGCGCGCGCCGCGGACGTTCACACGGCTCGCCTCGGTGAATTGCTCGCCGGCATGCGACGTATCGAGGCGGTATTCAACCAGCAATTGAAAGATGAGAAGGGGACGTTGCTGCAAGGGTCCGGCGGCCGCGTACTTCTCGCGCATCCGGGCCGGTTTCGCTGGGAAACCGATCCCCCCTTCGCGCAGCTTGTCGTGTCCGATGGCACCACGGTCTGGCAGTATGATCCCGACCTTGCCCAGGTGGTGTCCAGACCGCTGGACCAGCGCGCAGACCAGATCCCGTCGATGCTGTTGGCCGGCGAGATCGACGCCGTAGAGAAACTGTATTCGATCAGTGCTTCGGGCGATGACGCCGGGGCTGAGCGTTTCGAGTTGTTGCCGCATGATGACGGGAGTCCGTTCTCGCGGCTGGCGCTGCAGTTCCGTGCCGGCCTGCTCGAGCGCCTCGAGATCACCGACGGTCTGGGGCAGCGCACCGAAGTGTCCTTCAGTGCCGTGCGCGTTCCTGATGCGATCGCGGTCGAACGCTTCCGCTTCGTGACCCCGGAGGGGGTCGATGAAATCCATGATGACTGAGCCGGGAGGCAGTGCAAGCTGGGTGCCGCTGGCGGCACGCATGCGCCCGCGCAGTATCGAGGACTTCATCGGACAGGAGCACATCCTTGGCGTTGACATGCCACTCGGGCGCGCGGTGCGCTCGGGTGCTCTGCACTCCATGATCCTCTGGGGTCCGCCGGGGGTCGGCAAGACCTCGCTCGCCAGGCTTCTCGCCGAAACCACCGACACGCACTTCCAGTCGATCTCGGCGGTGCTTGGAGGCGTTAAAGATATCCGTGCGGCAGTAGAAGCTGCGCAGTGCGAGCGCCGGGCGAGCGGACGCCGGAGCATCCTGTTCGTCGACGAAGTGCATCGTTTCAATAAGGGCCAGCAGGACGCGTTCTTGCCTTACGTTGAGGACGGCACCGTGGTGTTCGTAGGTGCCACCACGGAGAACCCTTCGTTTGAACTGAACAGCGCGCTATTGTCCCGCGCGCGGGTATACAAGCTGCGGTCCATGGACGAGGCGACCATCGTGCGCGTGCTCGAGCGTGCGCTGGCGACGGATGTCATGCTTCGCGAGCGAGCGCTGCGCATCGACGCGGACTCGCTGGCGCGATTGGCGCGCGCTGCCGATGGCGACGCGCGGCGTTCACTCAATCTGCTCGAGGTGGCCGCAGACCTGGCGCACGAGGGCGTGGTCGACGAGGGGGTGCTGGCGGAACTTTTCGGTGGCGATGCCCGGCGTTTCGATAAGGGCGGCGACATATTCCACGAGCAAATCAGCGCGCTCCACAAGGCGGTGCGGGGCAGTTCACCCGACGCCACGCTTTACTGGCTGGCACGCATGCTCGATGGCGGATGTGATCCCCTCTATATCGCCCGGCGCGTCGTGCGCATGGCAACCGAGGACATCGGCAACGCCGATCCCCGCGCGCTCTCGATTGCCTTGGATGCCTGGGATACCCAGGACCGTCTCGGCAGCCCCGAGGGTGAGCTTGCCATCGCACAGGCGCTCGTTTATCTCGCCTGCGCACCCAAGAGCAACGCTGTGTACGCTGCGTTTTCAGCTGCACGGGCAGAAGTCGCGGCGGGCTCCAGCCTCGAGGTGCCGCTGCATCTGCGCAATGCGTCGACGGGGTTCACGAAGTCCATGGGTCATGGCGCCGAATACCGCTATGCCCACGACGAGCCCGAGGGCCACGCAGCGGGCGAGAATTATTTCCCGCCCGAACTGGCCGCGCGCCGTTACTACCACCCGGTCCCGCGCGGACTGGAAAAACAGATCGCTGAGAAGCTCCAGAGCCTGCGCGAGCGTGATGCCGCCAGTGCGCTCCAGCGCTACCCGCGGGGTGGCACGCGGTGATGCGGAGCATGCTGCTGGTAGCGCTCGGCGGTGCGCTCGGTGCGCTCGCACGCTTCGGGTTATCGAATCTGGTGCAAGGCCTGTGGGCGCCGCGTTTTCCGCTTGCCACCCTTGGCATCAACGCAGTGGGTTCCTGTGCCATCGGCGTTCTCTACGTGTTGATTGCTGAGCGCGGCGTGCTGCATGCCGACTGGCGCAGCGTGGCGATGGTGGGTTTTCTCGGCGCTTTCACGACGTTTTCCACGTTTTCTCTGGAAACGGTGACGCTGCTCGAGAGTGGTCTTGGGGTGGAGGCCTTTGCCTATGTTGCGCTGAGCGTATTGCTCTGCACGGGTGGGGCGTGGGGTGGAATCTGGCTCGCACGGATGGTGTCGGGCGGCTGAGGAGGGCACGAGGATGATCGACGTCAAGTGGCTTCGCTCGGATGCCGAGGGCTGTGCGCGGGAACTCGCACGCAAGCGTTTCGTGCTGGATGTAGGGCGCTATCGCGAGCTCGAGGAGTCGCGAAAGCGCCTCGATGTGCAGACCCAGGATCTGCAAGCGGCAAGGAACCGGGCCTCCAAGCGCATCGGTGATCTGGTGCGCGAGGGCGTTTCCGTCGACCAAGCGAAGGCGCAGGCTGGTCGCGAGATCGCTGGCATCAACGCCGATCTCGACCGTCTTGCCCGGCAGAACGATGAACTGCATGCCTCGCTGGATGCCTTTCTTGCGGCCATTCCAAATCCGCCTGCGCCCGAGGTTCCCGATGGTGACGGCGAGACCCAGAACCTCGAGATCCTGCGCTGGGGTGAGCCGCGGGCTTTCGACTTCACAGCTCTCGACCATGTGGCTCTTGGCGAACGCCGTGCCGCGATGGATTTCGACAGCGCCGTCAAACTGACCGGCGCGCGTTTTGTGGTGCTGCGTGGCGAACTCGCGCGTCTGCATCGGGCGCTGGCGCAGTTCATGCTCGATCTTCACACCCGCGAACACGGCTACGAAGAGGTTTATGTTCCGTACCTCGTCAATGCCGCATCGGCCTATGGCACCGGGCAGTTACCCAAGTTCGCCGAGGACCTGTTCCGTCTCGGTGGCGAGGATGGCTACTACCTGATTCCCACCGCGGAGGTGCCGGTCACCAATCTTGCGCGAGACGCGATTCTGGAAGACGCCAGTACGCTTCCCGTGCGCATGGTGAGCCAGACCCCGTGTTTCCGCAGCGAGGCTGGCAGCTATGGCCGTGACCAGCGCGGCATGATCCGTCAGCACCAGTTCGAGAAAGTCGAACTGGTTCAATTGGTGCGACCGGAGGACTCCGACGCCGCGCTCGAGGAACTCACCGGACACGCCGAGGCGGTATTGCGCGCGCTGGAGCTGCCCTATCGCAAGGTGCTGCTGTGCGGCGGCGACATGGGTTTCGCCTCGCGCAAGACCTACGACCTCGAGGTCTGGCTGCCGGGTCAGGGCTGTTACCGCGAGATCTCCTCGTGCTCCAGCATGGGTGATTTCCAGGCGCGTCGGATGCTGGCCCGTTTTCGCAATCCCGCCGCCGGTAAGCCCGAGCTGCTGCACACACTGAACGGTTCGGGGCTCGCGGTGGGTCGCACTCTGGTCGCCGTACTCGAAAACGGACAGCAAGCCGACGGCAGCGTGGTGATTCCTGCGGCACTGCGTCCGTTCATCGGCGGCATCGACCGTCTGCTCGCGGCGGATTGATCCGCGCATGGAGTTCCTGCCCGTATTCCTGCGGCTGCGCGAGCGCGCCGTTCTGGTGGTCGGGGGTGGCAAAGTTGCGCTGCGCAAGAGCGAGCTGCTCGCCCGCGCCGGGGCGCGGCTAGAGGTAGTGGCCCCGCAGATCCTGCCAGCGCTCGAAGAGCTGGCGCTTGGCAGCGGAGGCAGCGTGATTCGCGAGCCCTTTCGCGCCGATCATCTTGACCAGCAGGTGCTCGTGCTGGTGGCAACCGGCATCGAGGCGGTGGACCTCGCGGTCCACCGTGCTGCGCACGCGCGCCGCATCCCCGTGAACGTTGCCGATGTGCCTGCGCTGTGCGACTTCATCCTGCCGAGCATTCTCGACCGTTCGCCGCTGATCGCGGCATTTTCCACCGGTGGCAATGCGCCGGTACTGGCGCGCCGCATCCGCGCCCAGCTTGAAACCCTGTTGCCAGCCGGTATTGGCCGCCTCGCGGGTTTCCTGGGCGAGCGGCGCGGAAGGATCCGCGAGCGGGTGCCGGATGCGGAGCAGCGCCTGCGCGTGTGGGAGGAACTGGTCGATGGACCGGTCGCCGAACGGGTCCTCGCCGGTGATGAGGAGGCCGCGGATGTGCTTCTGGATCGTCAGCTCGAAACCCTGAAGCCGGGCGGCGAGGTGTTTCTGGTCGGGGCAGGGCCGGGAGATCCCGATCTGCTCACGTTCCGCGCGCTTCGATTGATGCAGAAGTGTGATGTGGTGCTCCATGACCGCCTCGTGAGCGAGGCCATACTCGATCTCGTGCGACGCGACGCCGAGCGCATATATGTGGGCAAGCGCAGTGGTGATCACGCCGTGCCGCAGCCCGATATCAACCAGCTTCTGGTTGATCTCGCGAGTGAGGGAAAGCGCGTGCTGCGGCTGAAGGGCGGCGACCCGTTCCTTTTCGGTCGCGGCGGCGAGGAGATCGAACACCTGGCTGGCGCCGGAATTCCGTTCCAGGTGGTGCCGGGCGTCAGCGCCGCGAACGGGTGTGCGGCCTACGCTGGCATCCCGCTCACGCATCGCGATCACGCTCACTCGGTGCGCTTCGTTGCTGGTCATCTGCGCGGCGATACGGTAGATCTCGACTGGTCGACGCTGGTTCAGCCACGCGAGACTCTGGTGTTCTATATGGGGCTAGTGGGGCTGCCGCAGATTTGCGAGCGGCTGATCGGCGCCGGTGCCGACCCTCTGACCTCGGTGGCGCTGGTGCAGCAGGGAACGCTGCCGGCGCAGCGCGTGCTGGTGTCCACGCTGCAGGAGATGCCCGCGCTGCTCGCGTGCAGCGACATCCACGGCCCCACGCTCATTATCGTGGGCAGCGTGGTGAGTCTTCACACGCGCCTGTCCTGGTTTCATCCTCCGCGGAGCCCATCGCATGCCTGAGTTCGACTACGACCTGTTCGTGATCGGCGCCGGTTCCGGGGGCGTGCGTTGCGCGCGCGTGTCCGCCGCCGCTGGTGCCCGGGTTGCCATTGCCGAGGAGCGCTACCTCGGAGGCACCTGCGTGAATGTCGGCTGCGTGCCGAAAAAACTTTTCGTCTATGCCGCGCATTACCACGAGGACTTTGCGGACGCCGCAGGCTTCGGCTGGGATGTCGGCGCATCGCGCCTTGACTGGGCCCGGCTGCGCGACAACAAGACCCGCGAGATCACCCGCCTGAAGGGCGTTTACCGTAATCTCCTCGAGGGCCGCGGGGTGCGTATCCTGGAGGGGCGCGCGCGCCTGCTCGATGCCCACACAGTGGATGTGCTGGGCGAGAGACACACCGCACGCCACATCCTGATCGCCACCGGCGCCTGGCCTTTCGTGCCCGAATTTCCGGGGCGCGAGCATGTAGTCACCTCGAACGAGATGTTCGACCTCGATACGCTGCCGCGACGTGCGGTCGTGGTCGGTGGCGGCTACATCGCCGTGGAGTTCGCCGGGATCCTGAATGGTCTGGGTGTGCGCACGACAGTGGCGTACCGGGGGGCGCAGTTGCTGCGCTTCTTCGACGCGGACCTGGGCCGTGCGCTGGCCATCGAGATGCCCCAGAAGGGAATTTCCTTGCGGCTGGAGGCCCAGATTTCACGGATCGAAAAGCAGGGCGACGGTAGCTTGGAGCTCCATTTTGCCGACGGCGGCGTCGAACAGACCGATCTTGTGCTTTACGCCACCGGGCGTCGTCCCTGCACGGGGCAGATCGGGCTTGAGGAGTGCGGTGTTCGCCTGAGTGACACCGGCGCCATCGAGGTCGATGCGCACTACCAGAGCAGCGTGCCCTCGATACACGCCATTGGCGATGTGATCGGCGGGCCGGAGCTCACGCCTCTCGCGCTGGCGCAGGGCATGGCCTTGTGCAGCACCCTGTTCCAGGCGCTGCCAAAGACCGTCTCGCTCGAGAACATACCGACCGCCGTGTTCAGCCAGCCGAGCATCGGCACGGTTGGGCTGAGCGAGGAGGTCGCGCGCGAGCGCGGTGCCCGCGTGCAGATCTACACATCCGGCTTCCGCGCCATGAAGAACACCCTGAGCGGCAATCCCGAGCGCACTCTGATGAAACTCGTGGTCGATGCCGACACGGACCGGGTGCTGGGGGTGCACATGATCGGGCCCGACGCGGGCGAGATCGTGCAGGGACTGGCGGTTGCGCTGCAGGCCGGCGCGACCAAGGCGGTTTTCGACGCCACGCTGGGTATTCACCCGACCGCGGCTGAGGAGTTCGTCACCATGCGCGAGCCCGTCGCCTGAGGCGGGCCCGCCGCTCAGTTAGCGCTGGCGGCTACTCGGTGGTTGAGCCGGATGGCGTCGAGCAGGATTCGTCCTGATTCGGCCAGCAGCGCGTCCTTGGCCGGGTCTTTCTGCTCTGGCTCGGCAGCGTCGGCGGCGGCATCGGCAGCGTCGGCCTCGTCTGTGTCCTTGCCGTCGAGTTCGTCTATCGACTTCAGCAGCGGCTCGCCGCGTGCGGCACGCAGGATGTTCTCGATGCCGAGTTCCTCCTCGCTCTGCGTCTGGCGCTCCCGCTTGCGGATACTCTCGCTCAGCGACAGTGTATTCACCTCGCTGCGCTTGCGGGCAATCGCGATCTCGCTCTCGAGGTGGACGAACTCCGGGTCCTCCTTCACGCGCGTCTCGTGCTGGCTGCGCAGGGCTTCGAGGAGGGTGCCGTAGTCCTGATAGAGCCGGTGGCGCACGGGGGCGATGCGATCCCACGGGAGGGCATGGTGCAGGGCACTCTCGCCGATCTCATCGGTGTCATAGAGGCTGGGAAACTCAATGTCCGGCACCACGCCGCGATGCTGGGTGCTCTCACCCGAGATACGGTAGAACTTTGACTCGGTGAGTTTCAGCTGCCCGTGGTTCAGGTCACTCAGCGACTGCACGGTGCCCTTGCCGAACGACTGTGTTCCCACGATCAGGCCACGGTGATAGTCCTGGATGGCGCCGGCGAATATCTCGGAGGCCGAGGCGCTCAGCCGGTTGATCAGCACCACCATCGGACCCGCGTAGTAATAGTCGTCGCGGAACTTCTGCTTGCGCTCCACGCGCTCGTTGCTGTGGCGGATCTGTACGGTTGGTCCGGACTCGATAAAGAGCCCGGTGAGCTGGTTGGATTCCTCGAGCGAGCCGCCGCCGTTGTCACGGAGATCGATGATCACACCCTCGACCTTTTGTTGCTGCAGCCCCGCCAGCAGCCGCGCCACATCCCGCGTGGTACTGCGGAAATCCGGATCGCCTCGCTGCATGGCCTCGAAATCGGCATAGAACGCAGGTACGTCTATGATCCCGATACGGTGCTTTTCGCCGCCTGTCTCGAGTTCCAGCACCTGGCTCTGTGCGGCCTGTTCCTCCAGCTTCACCTGTTCGCGCACGATGCTGAGCGACAGGCGCTGCTCGGCGGCGCCGCTGCCGCGCACGACTTCAAGACGCACCGTGCTGCCCTTGGGGCCGCGGATGAGATCGACCACATCGTCGAGGCGCCAGCCCACCACGTCGACCACTTCCGCCGCGCCTTGGCCCACCGCCACGATCTTGTCCGAGGTGCGCAACTGCCCCTGTTTGGCAGCGGGCCCGGCGGGAACGAGGCGCGCGACCTGGGTGAACTCCTCGTCTGCCTGCAGCACGGCCCCGATCCCCTCGAGGGACAGGCGCATGTTCATGTTGAAGTTCTCCGAGCTCCGCGGCGAGAGATAGTTCGTGTGCGGGTCGAAGAGCTCAGTGAAGGAGTTCATGTACAACTGGTACACGTCCTCGCTGTTGACCTGCCGAATCCGGCGGAGCTGGTCCTTGTAGCGTTTGGCGAGTAGTTTCTCGATATCGGGCATGGTCTTGCCCGCGAGACGCAGACTGAGCACGCTGGCCTTGAGCTGCTGGTCCCAAACAATGTCGGCGGCGGCCTGGTCGGCTGGCCAGTCGAGCTTGCTGCGGTCGATCAGCATGACCTCGTCCTTGCTGAAATCCATTTTCTTCAACCGCTCGGGCAGGCTGGTGTCGAGCTCTGCAAGGCGGCTCTCGAGGCGCTCGCGGTAGCGGCGGTAGAGGCGGAAACCGGCGTCGAGGTCTCCCGAGAGCAGGGCGTCATCGAGGTGCTGACGCAGGGGCTCGAACTCGGCGATATCGGATTTCAGCAACACGCTGCGCGAGCCGTCGAGGTTGTCCAGATAGTTATCAAGCAGCCGTGAGGAGAGCGAATCATCCACCGCGACCCGCGCGTAGTGGTGCCGGCCGAGTCGCTCGATAATGTCCAGCGTCGTCAGGCTCTGCGCCCGGTCGTATGCGAGCGGCGGCTCCGGTGCAAGGGCCAGCGCGGGTACCGCAACGAGGAGCTGGAAGAACGACGGAAGGAAAAAACGACGCAGGTTGCGGGCGGTTTGATACATCTGATTGCGCGCTGTGCCGTTGACGATGACTTTGCCCAAGATATTACTGATAATCCCGTCGGCTTTCACCGTCGGCGTGCGCTCGGACGGTGTGAATTCTCAACCTCTGGTCTTCGGAGATAGCTTTCCATGCGTCTAGGACTGAACGTCGGTTACAGCGGCAAGCGCGCGATCGTCCCCGTCGACCTTGTGCGCCAGGCGGAGGCAGTGGGTTTCGATTCCGTCTGGGTCGCCGAGGCCTACGGCTCCGATGCCATATCGATCGCCACCTGGCTACTCGCCCAGACCACCCGCATCCGGGTGGGTACCGCGATCATGCAGATCGCGGCCCGCACACCGGCCAACGCCGCGATGACCGCCATGACGCTCTCGCAGATTTCCGGCAACCGTTTCCTGATCGGACTTGGCGCCTCCGGGCCGCAGGTGGTCGAGGGCTGGCACGGTGTGCCCTACGCCAAGCCGGTGACCCGCATGCGCGAGTACATCCAGATCATGCGGCTCATCATGCAGCGCGAGGGACCCGTCGAGTTCGACGGTGAGATCTACCAGTTGCCCTATCGCGGTCCGGGTACCTCGGGACTCGGCAAACCGCTGAAAAGCATCCTCGAGGCCACCCCGGGAATTCCAATCTATTGCGCCAGCTTCACGCCCGCCGGGCTCGCGGCCGCCTCCGAGGTTGCCGATGGCGTGTTCCCGATCTGGCTCTCACCTGACAAGGTCGGGCTCGTGGAGGAGCACATCGCTCCCGGGCTCGCGGCCCGAACCGACGGCAAGACCCGCGTCGACTTCGACGTGGCGCCGACCCTCTCGGTGGTGGTGGGAGATGACCTCGATGCCTGCCGTCGGCCCGTCAAGGAAATGCTCGCGCTGTACGTCGGCGGCATGGGGGCACGCGACAAGAATTTCTACAATCGCTACACCCGCCAGATGGGCTACGAAGACGCTGCCATCCAGATTCAGGACCTGTTCCTGGGCGGTCGCAAAGAAGAGGCGGTCGCCGCCGTGCCGGATGCGCTGGTCGACGAGGTTGCGCTGATCGGCCCGATTGGTCGTATCCGCGAGCGTGCTGCGGCCTGGCGTGCGCTGGGCGCCGAGCGACGCGTGGGTACACTGATTTTGGGCATGCGACAACCAGAACATCTGGCTGCCGTGGCCGACATCCTGCTTGGCTGAGGCACGGGGGATGCTCTCGCCCAGTCCCGATTTTCCGGGCGTATCCGGTCCCGTCGTCACCATCGTAATGGACGGGATGGGGTGGCGGAGCGCGAGTGAGGGCAATGCCGTCAGTGCGGCCTTCAAGCCAACGCTCGATGGCCTTGCAGCCCATGCACCGCAGGTCCTGCTACGCGCCCACGGCACCGCGGTGGGCATGCCGAGCGACGACGACATGGGCAACTCCGAGGTTGGCCATAACGCGCTTGGCTCCGGGCAGATCTACGCCCAGGGGGCAGCCCTGGTGGGTGACGCCATCGCCAACGGCAGCCTCTTTGCGGGCGCCGCCTGGCAGGAGATCACGGCCAATGCCTGCAGGGCAGGGGCGACGTTGCACTTTATCGGCCTGCTTTCGGATGGCAATGTGCACTCACACGCGGGGCATCTGCATGCGCTTCTGCAGGCTGCCTGCAGGGCGGGTGTGCAACGCATTCGCCTGCACGTTCTGCTCGACGGTCGCGACGTGTCCGAGACCTCGGCACTCGAGTTCCTGCTCCCCCTCGAGGCGCTCCTGCAGTCGCTCGCCGCTGCGGGCTGCGATGCCCGCATCGCGAGCGGTGGCGGGCGCATGCGCATCACCATGGATCGTTACGAGGCCGACTGGGGCATGGTCGAGTGCGGCTGGGCCGCGCATGTGCGCGGCGAGGGCCGGCGCTTTGGCAGTGCCACCGAGGCCGTGACGCGTTTTCGCGCCGAACAGCCCGGCATCAGCGACCAGAACCTGCCCGCCTTCGTGGTGGCGGGGGACCACGGGCCGCTCGGTCCGATCGAGGACGGGGATTCCGTGGTGCTGTTCAACTTCCGCGGCGACCGTGCGATCGCGATCACGCGCGCATTCGAGGATCCCGGCCTGGAGGCATTCGACCGTGGCCGCAGGCCGCAGGTCGTGTTTGCGGGCATGCTGCAGTACGACGGTGACCTCAAACTGCCCGCGCGCTTCCTGGTGGCCCCTCCGGCCATCCGCGACACCATGAGCGAATACCTTTCCGCAGCAGGGGTGTCGCAGCTTGCGATCTCCGAGACCCAGAAGTTCGGGCACGTCACCTATTTCTGGAATGGCAATCGCAGCCTCCGCTTCGACGATCGGCTGGAGCGCTGGGTTGAAATCCCCTCTGATCGGGCGGCTTTCGAGGAGCGGCCCCGGATGAAGGCCGCGGAGATCACCGACGCGTTGATCAGCGAGTTGCACTCGGGGCGTTTCCGCTGCGCCCGCGTGAATTACGCCAATGGCGATATGGTTGGGCACACAGGGAATTTCGCCGCCGCGGTGATGGCGGTGGAGGCAGTCGATCTCGCGCTTGCCCGGCTGTTGCCGGCTATCGATGCGCTGGGGGGGGTTGCACTGATCACCGCCGATCATGGCAACGCCGAGGAAATGTTCGAACTTGACGCCAAGACTGGCGCCCCGGCCCGCACACCCGACGGGCGTATCCGCGCCAAGACCAGCCACACACTCAATCCCGTGCCGCTTTATCTGCACGACCGTGTCTCGGGTGGGCGTCTGGGGCTGCGTCAGGATCCGGACGCAGGTCTTGCCAATGTCGCGGCCACTAGCCTGCATCTGCTCGGCTTCAGCGCACCGTCGATGTGGCGGCGCAGCCTGCTGACGGTGCGCGCCTAGTACCCGCCCGGCTCAGGGCGCCCCGTTTGTAGCCTCGCGGCGCCACCGCCACACCACGGCGGCTCCCCAGGCAAGTGCGGCACACATGATCAGGAGTCCCAGGCTGAAACTCGTGCGCGCCAGCGCATAACAGGCGGGTACGGCGTCCAGTTGCGTCAGCAGATTGCCCCAATCGTGGCTCTCCTCCCCGCCACCACCCACCAGTGGCAGTACCCGGTATTCGGCATCGCGTATGTAGGGTGCGACATCCACCAGGTTCTGGCCGCACCACCACAGCGCTGTAGCTGCGGCGATGTTGTCCTGTTTCCAGCCGGCAAAATACCCCGCAAGCAGCAGTGGCAGCGCGACCTGGAACAGGCTGCCGCCGAGGATCATCATGAACCGTCCGAAGGGGCGGAAGAACACATGGCCGAACTCGTGGAAGGCAAGGTTGGCGTTATGCAGGAAGGAGCCGCCGATCACCTCCCAGTCGATGCCGTGGGCGGCAAACCAGAGCGTCCACAATCCAAGCGCGACGAGCAGCACGGCGCGCCAGATCATGCTTGTCTCGTCGGCGCCTTCGGGCGGCAGCAGCAACTGCTCGCGCAGCCGTGGCAGCAGGGCCGCTGTCTCTGTCTCGAGCGCGATCGCGCTGGGCTTTGCGGGCGTGGTGTGAGCGCCTGCGGCGTTGCGTCCCAGCCATTTCGCATAAGCGATGCCGCAGCCGGGACACACGCCCGCGTGGGTGGCGCTGTCCTTATTGCTGCGACGATGCCCGCAGCGCGGGCAGACCGGGATGTTCATTGTGGGCTTCAGGTGAGGCGGCGCAGGATCGGGACAGGCAGCACTTGCATCAGGCGCCCCAAGACCATCCAGGGCCAGCGCGGCACCGTGGCGCATGCCACAGGGCGCTCGATCAGGTCTGCCATGACGCGCGCTGCCACATCCGCGCCGACCACGAAGGGGCGCGAGGTGTTGGCGCGGTTCATAGGCGTGTCGATGTAACCGGGGGCCAGTTCGGTCACCGTGATGCCCGCCCCGGCATGCTCCATCCGCGTGGCCTGCAGGTAGCGGTGCAGGCCTGCTTTGGTGGCGCTGTAAATGCCGAGCCGGGCGAGTCCCCGGTAGCGGGCCATCGAACTTATACCCACGACATGCCCGCCGCGGCCGTGCCGCAGGAATATCGCCACTGCAGCGTCCACGGTGGCGCAGGCGCCTGTCAGGTTCACCTCGATCATCTCGCGCATCTGCTCGATCTGCCCCGTGCCGGCGGCAAACATATGCGCCACCCCCGCGTTGGCGATCACCAGGTCGAGCCCCCCGAGCGCGGCATCGGCCTCTTCGAGCGCCGGTGCAATGGCCGCGCTGTCACGCACGTCGAGAGCGCGTGCGATTACCTCGGGAGAGCCGAGCTTGCACAGTTCGTTAACAAACTCCGCCAACGCCGGCGCACGGCGCGCCGCGAGCGCGATTTTCCATCCGCGTCTGGCGTATTCGCGTGCCAGTGCCTCGCCTATGCCGCTCGATGCGCCGGTTATCAGGACGGCTTGTGTCATCGGTGAGTCCCCGGAATGTAGTGCCAGCCGTTGGGCGGCGATTGTGTTGTCAGCGCCCATGGCCCGGCAAGCGAAAGGTCCCGCTCCCGGCTTTCCTGCAGGCCCGACGCCGCTCCCGAGGCGATCACATGAGTAACGGCAGCATCGGCCCCATCACCCGGGTGCGGTGGGGTGGGGCAACTGTCAGGCCTGTGTACTCGGTTCCTGGCCCGCGTTCGGCATTCCGTGAGCGGCGTGGAGAGCCCCTGAATTGTGTGCGGTTTTTTAGTTGACCGGCGTACTAGGGTATTGGCTATACTGCCCACTAAACCCCACGCCAGCAAGGCGCACATACCCATGCAACTCACCACTCGCGGGCGCTATGCCGTGACAGCCATGTTCGATCTTGCCCTGCACGCAGGATCCCGCCCGCTGCGCCTTGCGGATATCGCCGCCAGGCAGGAACTGTCCTTGTCCTATCTCGAGCAGTTGTTTGCCTGCCTGCGACGCGGAGGCCTGGTTGTCAGCGCACGTGGCCCCGGCGGGGGCTATCGGCTGGGCAGGGCGCTCGGTGAGATCAATGTCGGACAGATCATCGAAGCGGTGAACGAGCGTATAGATGTGACCCGCTGCGATGGCCGGGGTGACTGCCAGCAGGGCGACACCTGCCTCACCCACCACCTGTGGACCGATCTCAGCGAAAACCTGCAGCACTTTCTTTCGGGAATAACCCTTGCCCACCTGCTGCAGCGCCACGAAGACAAAGCCAGTGCCGCGGTACTCGCAGCCGAAGCCAGTGCAGCCTGAGGACATCAGCCCATGAGCGAACAGATACAAGAACTTATCCGCAAGGACTACGAGGCCGGCTTCATCACCGCCATCGAATCCGAGACTATTCCGCCCGGGCTTGATGAGGACGTCGTGCGGCTCATCTCCTCGAAGAAGGGTGAGCCTTCATGGGTGCTCGACTGGCGTCTGAAGGCCTACAGGGCCTGGCGTGGCATGACTGAGCCAGGCTGGGCACATGTGAATTTTCCGCCGGTGGATTTTGGCGCGCTGTCCTACTACTCGGCGCCCAAGAGTATGCAGGACGGCCCGAAAAGCCTCGATGAGGTGGACCCGGAACTGCTGAAAACCTACGAGAAGCTCGGCATCCCTCTGCACGAGCGGGCACGACTGGCAGGTGTGGCGGTCGATGCGGTCTTCGACTCGGTCTCGGTAGTCACCACCTTTAAGGGGAAGCTGGCCGAGGCGGGCGTGATTTTCTGCCCGATTTCCGAGGCTGTGCACTCGCACCCGGAGCTGATCAAGAAGTACATGGGCAGCGTGGTGCCGCAACGCGACAACTTCTACGCGGCGCTCAATTCGGCGGTGTTCAGCGATGGCTCGTTTGTTTACATCCCGAAGGGCGTGCGGTGCCCGATGGAACTCTCGACCTACTTCCGGATCAATGAGGCAAAAACCGGGCAGTTCGAGCGCACGCTCATCATCGCCGACGAGGGCAGCCACGTGAGCTACCTCGAAGGCTGTACCGCCCCTATGCGCGACGAAAACCAGCTGCACGCCGCGGTGGTCGAACTGGTCGCATTGAAGGGCGCCCGCATCAAGTACTCCACGGTGCAGAACTGGTACCCGGGCGACAAGGACGGCAAGGGCGGTATCTACAATTTCGTCACCAAGCGCGGTGTCTGCCACGACGATGCACACATCTCGTGGACTCAGGTCGAGACCGGTTCTGCCATTACCTGGAAGTATCCCTCGGTGGTGCTGCGGGGCGACAACTCGGTCGGTGAATTCTATTCGGTCGCGCTCACCAACAATATGCAGCAGGCCGACACCGGCACCAAGATGATCCACATGGGGCGCAACACCCGCTCGACGATCGTGTCGAAGGGCATTTCGGCAGGACGCTCAAGTAATGCCTACCGCGGTCTGGTGCGCATCAATCCAGGCGCCGATGGCGCGCGTAACCACACTCAGTGTGATTCCCTGCTGATCGGGGATGCCTGTGCCGCGCACACGTTCCCGTATATCGAAAGCCGCAACAGTTCGGCGGTGGTCGAGCACGAAGCCACCACCTCCAAGGTGAGCGAGGACCAGCTCTTCCTCTGCCGTCAGCGTGGGCTCGATGCGGAGAAGGCCGTCTCGATGATCGTGAACGGCTTTTGTCGTGAAGTGTTCAAGGAACTCCCGATGGAGTTTGCCGTTGAAGCTGGAAAGCTGCTCGAGGTGAGCCTCGAGGGCTCGGTAGGTTGAGAGAGGTACGCCGTCCGCATGAGCGGGATGGCGATTCGATGATCATTGATGAGTTCTGAACGCATGCTGTCGATACGAAATCTGTGCGCGCGAATCGGTGAGAAGCAGATCCTTCATGGCGTCGATCTGGAGGTGAAGCCGGGCGAGGTGCACGCCATCATGGGCCCCAACGGTTCTGGCAAGAGCACGCTCGGTTACGTGCTGTCGGGCCGCGAGGGCTACGAGGTGTCCGGGGGCGCGGTGAGCTTTCGTGGCAAGGACCTGCTTGAGATGAACACCGAGCAACGTGCCCGGGAAGGACTGTTTCTCGCTTTCCAGTACCCGGTGGAGATTCCGGGCGTGAGCAACATGGAATTTCTGAAGGCCGCGGTCGATGCGGCCCGCCTGCATCGTGGCCAACCGGCACTCGATGCCGTGCGCTTCATGAAGCTGGCGCGCGAGAAGTGCGGCACGGTCAGCCTGAGCACGGACTTCCTGAAGCGCGGCGTAAACGAGGGCTTTTCGGGCGGCGAGAAGAAACGCAACGAGATTCTCCAGATGATGCTGCTGGAGCCGGGCCTCGCGGTCCTCGACGAGACCGACTCGGGCCTCGATATCGACGCGCTGCAGGTGATCGCGGCGGGCGTGAACAGCATGCGTGCAGCCGATCGGGCGTTCATTGTTGTCACCCACTACCAGAGACTTCTCGATTACATCGTGCCGGACTTCGTGCATGTGCTGGCCGGTGGCCGGATCGTGCGTTCGGGCGGACGCGAGCTTGCCCTCGAGCTCGAGGAAAAAGGCTACGCCTGGATTGAGCGCGAGGTCGCCTGATGGGTGGCTTTGACCGTCAGGGGGCGGCGGCGCTCTACGGCGCGGCCGCTGGGGCGCCGTGGCTTGCGCAGGCAAGGAGTGCTGCCCGCGCGGCGTGGCTGGTCAGTGCCTGGCCCACGCGCAAGACCGAGGAGTGGAAATACACCTCGCTCGAGGCGCTCGACAGCGGTGACTGGCTGCGGGTGCCTCCGGCCGGTGCGCCAACGCTCGAAGGTGCTCGTGTCGCGGGTCTGGACGCCGACTACCTGGTGTTCCGCAACGGCCGTTTCGATCCGGAGGCATCGCACTTCAAGGGTGGTCCCGGCATCGGTCTGACTCGCCTTGCCGATGCACCCGAAGACCTGCGCGCGCGCTTCGGCGCACTGGCCGCTGGCTCGGGAAATCCCTTCGCGGCGCTTGCCGGCTGCTGGACGGAGGACGGCGTGGTGCTGCATCTCGCCGGCGGCGCTCGAGCGTCGCGGCCGGTGTGTGTAGTGCACCTCGGGGGCCCGGAGGCCGCAGGTTGCGCGTGGGCGCAGCGCCTGCTGGTGGTTGCAGGTCCGCAGTCTTCGCTCTCGCTTATCGAGTATTTCCCCGCCGGCGCTGCGGCTTTGGTCACGGGTCTCACCGAAATCGAGCTGCAGCGGGAGGCGCAGATCCACCACGTGCGCCTGCAACTCGAGGCGGAGGATGCCATACACGTGGGCGGCGTCCACGTCGAGCTGCAGCAGAGCGCGGTCTACAAGGGCTTCGTGCTGGCCACCGGGTCGCGATTGAAGCGGCTCGACATGCGACTGCGGCATCGCGGCGCGGGTGCCGAGGCCACGCTCGATGCGGTCTATCTCGCCCGTCGCCGCCAGCTGGTCGATCTGCACACCGCCGTTTTCCATGAGGCGCCGCATTGCACTACCCGGGAGGTCTGCCGCGGCATCGTCGACGACGAGGCGCGTGCCGTGTTCAACGGTCGCATCGTGATCCGTCCTGGCGCCCAGAAAACCAGCGCGGACCTGTCGAACCGTAACCTCCTGTTCAGTGACCGTGCAGAGGTCGACACCAAGCCTGAATTAGAGATCTATGCCGATGACGTCAAGTGCTCCCACGGGGCAACGGTCAGTCGCATCGATGAAAAAAGCCTGTATTACCTGCGTTCGCGCGGCATCGAGCGACTCGATGCCGAGGTGCTGCTCGCCTTTGGCTTCGTCAACTCCCTTTTTGCCAGCGTTGGCAGCGAGGCGCTCGAGGCGCGGATCGACGCCGAGCTGCGCAGCTGGTTCGGCGATCGCGCCCCGGCGGTGCTGGCATGAGGCCCGCCATGCAGTCGGAGGATACCGTGTTCGATGTAAACGCCCGGCGTGCCGAGTTCCCGCTGCTCGACCAATCGATCAACGCGCAGCCGCTGGTCTACCTCGACAACGCGGCCACCACACAGAAGCCGCTCGTGGTGCTTGAGGCGATCGACAGTTATTACCGCAGCATCAACGCAAACGTTCACCGCGGGGCTCACACCCTTGCAGACCGGGCCACGACGGCATTCGAGGAGGCGCGCGCTAGCGTGGCGGGCTTCATCAATTCGCCCACCCCGGAGCAGCTGATTTTCACACGCGGCACCACCGAATCCATCAACCTTGTCGCGCAGTCCTGGGCACGTCCGCAGCTGCGCCCGGGTGACGAGATCCTGGTCTCGGGCCTGGCGCACCATGCGAACATCGTGCCCTGGCAAATGGTGGCTGCGGTAACCGGCGCCCGGGTGATACCGATTCCCATCACCTCCGATGCGGAACTCGATATGGCCGCCTTCGCTGCCCTGCTCGGTGAGCGCACCCGGTTGGTGGCCCTGGAGCAGGTCTCCAACGCCATGGGTAGCGTCCATCCGGTCGAGCAGGTGATCGCGCAGGCGCACGCCGCCGGTGCCTTGGTGCTGCTGGATGGTGCGCAGTCGGTTGCCCACATGCCCGTAGATGTACAGCGCCTCGATGTCGATTTCTTCGCGTTCTCGGGGCACAAGATGTACGGCCCAACCGGCATCGGCTGTCTCTACGGCAGGCGTGAACTGTTGGAGGCCATGCCGCCCTGGCAGGGTGGCGGGGAAATGATCGAGACCGTGAGCTTCGAACGCACCACCTACGCAGCGCTGCCGTATCGCTTTGAAGCCGGCACGCCGGATATCGCCGGTGCCGTCGGGCTCGGCGCCGCGGTGCGCTACCTGCAGGGGCTCGACCGTGCCGCCATGTGTGCGCACGAGGACGCGCTGCTTGCCTATGCCCTGGAGCTGGCCGCGGACTTCCCCGGATTCAGGCTGGTCGGTCGTGCGACGCGCAAGATCGCGGTGTTGAGCTTCCTGCTCGAGGGCGGACATCCCCACGACGTGGGCACGCTGCTGGATCGTCAGGGCATCGCCGTGCGCACAGGGCATCATTGCGCGCAGCCGGCGATGGCGCAGTTCGGTATTCCCGGCACGGTGCGGGCATCTTTCGCGCTCTACAACACGCGTGAAGAGGTCGAGCGGCTCTTTGCCGCACTCGAGAAAGTGCGGACTTTCCTGTGAGGTACCCGAAATGAGCGTCCAGCAAATAGACCCCGGCGCACCGCTGCGTGTCACGCCTGCGGCCATTAAACACTTCCGGCAGACGTTGGCCAGCAGCGGCGCCGCAGCTATCCGGTTGCGGGTCAAGGAGAGCGGCTGCACGGGTTTCATGTACGTGGTCGATCTTGCCGATGCGCCGGCCGATACCGATCTGCCCATGCACCTCGCCGATGATGTGGAGCTGCTGGTCGATCGTGGTTCGATTCCCGTCCTGCTGGGAACTACCGTCGATTACGTGCGTGAGGGACTGAATTTCCTGCTCAAGTTCGAGAACCCCAATGCGCAGGACCACTGCGGTTGCGGCGAGAGTTTCAACATCCGCGAGAGCGCTGGCTGATGGAGCGGAGGATAGTCGTGACATTGCGGGACTGCCCGGCTCGGCTGGTGCCGGTGGGCACGCCAATCACGATTCCCAGTGATACTTTCGTCACCATCACGCAGTCGCTGGGCGGCAGCTACACCGTCACGGTGAACGGCAACATGGCACGCGTCGACGGCACCGATGCCGACGCGCTCGGTATGCAGCCCATCGGATTTGATTTCGTGCCCAGCCCGGATGGCCGCATCGACGACGAGCAGGTGCGCGAGGCGCTCAAAACCGTCTATGACCCCGAGATTCCGGTGGATATCGTCGAGCTCGGGCTGGTTTATGACGTGGCGGTGGACCAGGCGAGCGGAACGGTGCATATCCTGATGACGCTCACGGCGCCGGGATGCGGCATGGGTCCGGTGCTCGTGTCCGACGTGAAGTACCGCCTGGCCAAGGTGCCGCACGTGCGCGCTGTAGAGGTCGAACTCGTGTTTGATCCGCCGTGGTCGCGCGAGCGCATGTCGGACGAGGCGCGTCTCGAGACCGGGTTGTTTTTCTAGGCTTTATTCCATTCCTGCAATTCACTGGAGGTTCGCCGTGGCGGAGCATCCCTTCGGCACGGAAGTCACCGATGCCGATATCGTTGATGCGCTTGGCTTCCTTGATGGCTGGGAGGACCGCTACCGCTACCTCATCGAACTCGGCCGGCAAGTCCCGCCGATGTCGGATGCGGACAAGCGCGAGGAGCTGATCGTGCGCGGCTGCCAGAGCCAGGTGTGGCTGGATGCGTCACGGGACGCCGAGGGCCAGCTCCATTTCCGTATCGACAGCGACGCTCACATCGTGCGCGGCCTGATCGCGCTGGTTCTCTCGGCCTTCGAGGGCAAGCGCCCTGAAGCAGTCCTTGCCTATGACATCGACGCCTACTTCGGCAGCCTCGACCTGCTCTCACACCTGAGCCCCACCCGCGGCAACGGACTCCGTGCCATGGTCAACCGCATCCGCGACGTCGCGCGCAGCACGCAAGGCCAGAGCTCAGTTCTCGAGCGGGCTGCGCCAGGACATTGAGGGCGGCTCGGCCGCTTCTGTCTCTAAGCTGTTCCAGGCGCGCGTGAGCCAGCGTGGTGTGCGTTTACCCGTCAGGGGCGCACTGAAGTTTTCCCAACGCTCTAGCCAGTCTTCCGCGAGGGTCCAGCCGTCGCTGTCGCCGGTGAAGATCGCGCGCTGCACCCGCTCGCGATCGGCGTGGAAGGAGGCCGGTAGCGTCCAGCCTGAGGCGATGACGGCACGGTGCAGTTTCTCGTGTCGCCACCACAGGCTCTGGGTGTCGCGCTGGCCCGTGGGCGTGCCCGTGTGCTGCAGGCGGCCGATGCGCAAGGGGCGGAACACCGACAGGCATGGCGATGAAGTGCCCGTCGCCCAGTGGCGGTCGCCCTGCGCCGAGAGCTCGCTGATCCAGCTGCCGGTGGTCTGGGCGGCAGCGAGCCAGCCACCGGCGTGAACGCAGGGCGCCGCGAGCGCGCCCGTCAGGCGGCTGAAGTGCGGTGCCGGAGCACCCGCGCCGTGGTCGCACAGGACCCGTGCCGCGTCGGCGGCACCCTGTATGCCCGCTGCCAGACACTCGACGCGCAAGGACCGCGACGTCGCGCGTGACAGCAGCGTGTGCAGGCGGCGTCCACGCGAGCGCAGCGGCGGCAGTTGCAGTGCATTAGAGATTGTCGCTACCCCGGCGCTAATACGGCGGCTGGCGCAGTCCCGCCCGACCGTTTCGAGTATCCACGCCTCCCGGCGATCGGCAATCAGAAAGCTGTTGTGGTGGCGGACGTCCGTCCGGGCATAGCCGGCGCGACCGCACTGTCCGTGCACGGCAAGCAGTTCGCGTATGACCGTCATGCCCGCTTCTGCGGTATCAGAGCGCTCGAGCGCGAGGCGCACCAGATCCATGCCGGTGAGGCCTGTGTCCTCGAACTCGCCGCGCGCCAATACGCCCGCGTTGCCGATGGCCACGCCGTGCTCGTTGGCTCCCATCTCGGCGCCCCACATCCAGTAAGGCCGGCTCAGCACGACGGCATTGCTCCGCCGCGCCTGCGGTATACGGTTCCAGGTGCACTGCAGCGTGCTGCCGTCGGCGTGCTCGCGCGCCGGCAACCACTCGAGTCGCTGGGCCTCGTTGGGGTCGCGATCGCTGTTCTTGCCGAAGACCACGCCCTGAGCGCCCACGACAACGAAGGTGTCACACATCTTCCGACTCCCGACGATCTCCACGTCGCGCAGGTGCGCCGCGAGACGATACGCGATGGCGCGCGCGGCCGCATCCGCGATACACCGTGATACGCTTCCCGGCGCCTTTGGATATCGACGGAATACCTGCATGCCGACTGCCACCATCACTCGCACCGGGCGCATTGCCGGGGCCGTTCTGTGTCTCGTTCTGGGCGGCAGCTGCACGGCCCAGCCCGGCAAGGGTGCCGCTGCGAGCGCCTCGCCCGCGGGGGATGCCGACGCGCTGTATGCGGCGCTTGCAGTTTCGATAAGCCGTTACCGGGATGGACTTCACAAGGTGCTCGAGGAGGAGAGCCGCGAGGAAGGGCGCGCCATGATGAGCGAGGCGAGCGCCTCACTCGCGACCGGTGGTGATGCCTGTGTGCGCACCGCGGGCTGTGAGCCACAGCGATTCATGGCGGCCTACGGCAACCTGCTCGCGCTGCGCAGCGAAGTGCTGGCGGGCGAGGGCGCACGGGGCTTCGCTGAGATGGAGCCACTCGACAGTGGTTATCCACCGCTGCGGGACATCCCCGAGGTAGAACGCTCGATCGGTATGTTGAACGGGGTGCACCTCGATCAGGTGATCAAGGTCAACGGACCGATCAAGGCGGCGCTCCAGGACTGGCTCACCTGGATGCGCCCCAATCTCGTGGACGCGTGGGAGAACTACCAGTACATACGCTACCTGATGTGGCCGGCTTACGAGAAGGCGGGGCTGCCGGAGGCGCTGCTGTTCGGCATGCTCGCCAAGGAGTCGGGTGGCAAGGTGCATGCGGTGTCCAATGCCGGCGCGGCGGGCCCCTTCCAGTTCATGTATCACACGGGGCTTCGCTTCGGCCTGGGAAGCGAGCAGGGCTTCGACACGCGCTACGACCCGGCTGAGTCTGCCCGCGCGAACGTCGAATACCTTGAGGAGCGTTTTTCCGAGTTGAATAACAACCTGGAGTTCGCGCTGGCCGCCTACAACGGTGGGGAAGGGCGTATGCGGCGCATCGTCAAAGGCTCTCGTAACAAGTCCTTCTGGTCCGCCGAGGTCATGGCGCAGTTGCCGCGTGAGACGCAGGAGTACGTGCCCTATGTGCTTGCTGCGGCCTGGTTGTTCCTGCATCCGGAGGAGTACGGACTCGAGTTCCCCCGCATCGACGGCGCACCCGGCTCGGTGCGCATCAGCCACGCCATGACTTTGAGCGAGATCACGGTCTGTCTGGGTCAGGCGGGCAGCCGGGACGGCTGGTTCCGGGCGCTGCGCAACCTCAACCCCCGGGTCGATCCCAACCGGCGGATCGCGGTGGGCACGACCGTCGCACTGCCTGGCGCGCTGGTGCCGGTGTTCGCGGCGCAATGTGTGGAGGGCCGCATGGTTACGCTCGCCGCGGAACTGCAGAACGCCCGGGTCCCGGGCAGTGTTGCCTACGGAGGCGGACGCACGTACATCGTGCGCGCCGGCGACACGCTCGCCAGTATCGCCAAGCGTCAGGGTTGCTCCAGTGCGCAGGCTTTGGCGCGCGCGAATAACATTGCGGCGCCTCGTTACCTGATCCGCCCGCGCCAGGAATTGAAGCTGGTCGGATGCAATTCGTGACGCCGGGCGTATTTGCCCGCGACACGGCAATCAGCCAGATCGGGTCGGGGCGCTACGCCGGCGCCATTTGCAAGAACTGGGACATCGGTGGCAACGCCAACGGGGGCTATCTGCTTGCTCTCGCCGCACGGGCGATGGTCGCGGAAACTGGGCTTCCCGATCCTGTCACTATCACCGCGCATTATCTCAGCCCCGGCAAGGTTGGCCCTGTCGAGGCAGCGGTTCAGACGGTCAGACGCGGGCGTCGGTTCGCTGTGGCCACGGCATCGCTAACGGCCTCTGGCAAGCCGCTGATCCAGGTGCTGGGCACCTTCGGTGGACTCGGCGCGAGTGCGGGCGTCGTGGAGCGCATTGACGCCGCGCCGCCCGATCTGCCCACACCGGAGAGCTGCGTGCGACATGATCCCGGCGACGGTGCGCCGCGCCTTTACGGGTCCATTGATCTGCGGCTCCACCCGGCCGATGCGGGCTTCAAGCATGGCGATCCCAGTGGACTGCTGCTTACCCGCGGCTGGTTTCGTCTGCTTGATGATGAGCCCATGGACGCATTGGCATTGCTGCTTGCGGTGGATGCATTCCCGCCCGCGGTTTTCAATGGGTGTCTCCCGGTGGCCTGGACGCCAACGCTTGAACTCACGGTTCATCTGCGTGCACGCCCGGCTCCCGGCTGGTTGCGTGCGTGTTTCACGACGCGTTTCGTGAGCGTAGGCTTCCTCGAGGAGGACGGCGAGATCTGGGACTGCAAAAACCGCCTTGTTGCGCAGTCGCGCCAGCTCGCGCTGGTTCCGCACGTCGAAGGATGAAAAAAATTGATCGCTGGTCAGCGTTTTTTTCGTATTCGAGGGGTAGCATTTCCGCTTACGCGAGGTGTGCGGGCGAGGTCCACGGGTTTACACTTTCTAGGTCACCCGGACGCTTGGAGATGGGCCGCCATGAAGTCACGCGCAGCAGTCGCTTTCGCCGCCGGCAAGCCGCTTGAAATCGTCGAGGTAGACCTCGAGGGTCCACGTGCCGGAGAGGTCCTGGTGGAGATCAAGGCTAGCGGTGTGTGCCACACCGATGCTTTCACGCTCTCCGGCGATGATCCCGAGGGCGCGTTTCCGGCGATTCTCGGTCACGAAGGCGCGGGCGTGGTGGTCGAGGTCGGCCCCGGCGTGAAGTCGCTCAAGGTCGGCGATCACGTGATCCCGCTCTACACGCCCGAGTGCCGCGAGTGCGATTACTGTCTGCATCCAAAAACCAACCTCTGTCAGGCGATCCGCTCCACGCAGGGGCAGGGCGTCATGCCCGATGGCACCAGCCGCTTCTCTTTCGAGGGGAGGAAAGTGCTGCACTACATGGGTTGTTCCACCTTCTCGAATTACACCGTGCTGCCGGAAATCGCGCTCGCCAAGATCCGCAGCGACGCGCCCTTCGACAAGGTGTGTTACATCGGTTGCGGCGTGACCACGGGTGTTGGCGCCGTGCTGTTCACCATGAAAGTCGAGTTCGGCTCGACGGTGGCAGTGTTCGGGTTGGGCGGCATCGGTCTGAATGTGATCCAGGGTGCCGCGATGGCGGGCGCCAGCCGGATCATCGGGGTTGATCTGAACCCGGCGCGTGTGGAGCTTGCCACGCGCTTCGGCATGACTGACTTCGTGAATCCGCGCGACCACGACAACGTAACGCAGGCGATCATCGACATGACCGGCGGCGGAGTCGATTACAGCTTCGAGTGCATCGGCAACGTGAAGACCATGCGCCAGGCGCTGGAGTGTTGTCACAAGGGCTGGGGGCAGAGCTGCATCATCGGCGTAGCTGGCGCGGGCCAGGAGATCTCGACCCGCCCCTTCCAGTTGGTCACCGGGCGCGGCTGGCGCGGCACCGCCTTTGGTGGGGCGCGCGGGCGCAGCGATGTGCCGAAAATCGTGGACTGGTACATGGAAGGTCGGGTGAAGATCGATCCCCTGATCACCCACACCATGCCGCTCGAGCAGATCAACGATGCCTTCGACCTGATGCACGAAGGCAAAAGCATCCGCTCCGTGGTGTTGTACTGAGCGTGGACGCCACAGAGATCGGCTCAGTCCGCTGCGTCGGTGGCTGGCAAAAACGCTATCGCCACAGCTCGACCGTGCTCGGCTGCGACATGGTGTTCTCACTGTATCTGCCGCCGCAGGCCGAGCGGCGCGCCGTGCCCGTGCTGTGCTGGCTCTCCGGACTGAGCTGCACCGACGAGAACTTCGTGATCAAGGCAGGTGCACAGCGCTATGCCGCCGAGCATGGGATCGCGCTGCTTGCGCCGGACACCAGTCCGCGCGGCGAGGGGGTCCCGGGCGATCCCGAGGGCAGCTGGGATTTCGGCCTCGGGGCGGGTTTCTACGTCAACGCCACGCAGACGCCCTGGAGCCGTCACTACCGGATGTACGATTACGTCTGCACCGAACTGCCCGCACTCGTCGCGGCGGATCCCGCGCTCGACATGCAACGCCAGTCGATCAGCGGGCACTCGATGGGCGGACACGGCGCGCTCACGGTGGCCCTGCGCAACCCCGGTCGTTTCCGTTCGGTGAGTGCCTTCGCTCCGATCAGCGCGCCCTCGGACTGCCCGTGGGGCGAGAAAGCGTTCGGCAATTACCTCGGACCCGATCGCGCAGCGTGGGCTGCGTACGACGCAAGCCTCCTGCTCGGGCAGGCTGGCGAGCGTCTGCCTGTGCTTATCGACCAAGGCGACGCGGATCCCTTCCTTGCACTGCAGCTGCGACCAGAGCGCTTGCAGCGCGCAGCGGAGAGTGCGAACTATCCCCTGCAGCTCAGGCTGCAGCCTGGCTACGATCACGGCTATTTGTTCATAGGCACCTTCATCGGCGAGCACATCGCCTTTCATGCGAAGCACCTGTATGGCTGACTCCATGCTCCGGACTCCCGCATCACCCCTGGCCGCAGCGCGTGCCCCAACCGGAATCTTCGTGTGAACCAAGACGTGCTCTCCTCCATTCTCGAGCGTCACGCAAACACCATCGGTGCGTTGCTCCCCGTGCTCCATGCCGTGCAGGGAGCCTTTGGCCACGTGCCACCCGAGTCCGTGGCACGCATTGCAGAGTCGCTGCGTGTCTCCCGCGCAGAAGTCCACGGGCTGATCACGTTTTTCCATGATCTGCGCATCGAGCCGGGTGGTCGTACACGGCTCCAGGTCTGCCGTGCCGAAGCCTGCCAGTCGGTGGGTGGCCGTGATCTTGCGGCCGCCGCCCGCCAGCTGACCGGGCTTGATTTCGGCGAGACGAGTGCCGATGGCTCGATCACGCTCGATGCCGTTTACTGCCTTGGCAACTGCGCCTGCGGTCCGAGTGTGTGCATCGATGACACCGTGCATGGCGCGGTCGATGCCACTCGCCTTGCCGCCTTGCTCGAGAGCGCGCGCAGCGATGTGTCGGTTGTGAATCTCGGCATCGCTACCGCGCCGGCGGGCGGCGCAACGATTCGCGTGTTCGTGCCCTCCGACACCACCGCTGGCGCGGTAGGCGCTGACACCGTTGCGCAGACGCTGCTGCGGGCCGCCGCCTCGCGCGGGTTTGCGCTTGATCTCGTGCGTAATGGCTCACGCGGCGCGGCGTGGCTCGAGCCCCTGCTTGAGATCGAGCGTGACGGCCAGCGGATCGGCTTCGCCAATGTCACCGCGGTAGACGTCGAGTCGCTGCTCGATGATGGGTTTGCTGCCACGCACCCGCGCTGTGTTGGCCCGGTGGAGTCCTTGCCGTGGCTCCTGCGCCAGCAGCGCACCACCTTCCGTCGCATCGGTCGCACCGATCCCCTGTCGCTCGCTGACTACCGCCGCGAGGGCGGGCTGGTTGCGCTGCAGCATGCGCTCACATTGTCACAGCAGCAGATCGTTGATGCCCTCAAGGCGTCGGGCCTACGCGGTCGCGGTGGTGCGGCGTTCCCGTCGGGCATCAAGTGGCAGACGGTTCTCGATACCCCGTCGGCGCAGAAGTTCGTGGTCTGCAACGCCGAGGAGGGCGACTCCGGCACCTTTGCCGATCGTCTGGTGGTCGAGGCCGATCCCTATCAACTGCTTGAGGGGATGGTTATCGCAGGACTCGCGGTGGGCGCCGACAAGGGCTTCATCGGTCTCCGTGTCGAGTATCCGCGTGCCGCTGGCGTGATGAGCCAGGCCCTCGAACGTGCGCGGGCCGACGGCTGGCTCGGTGCGGATGTGCTGGGCAGTGGTCGCGCCTTCGATATCGAACTGCGTATCGGCGCTGGTGCCTACGTCTGCGGCGAAGAGACCTCGCTGCTGGAGATCCTCGAAGGGCGGCGTGGCACCGTACGCGCGAAGCCGCCCCTGCCTGCCATCAAGGGTCTCTTCGGCAAGCCGACGCTTATCCACAACGTGCTCAGCCTGGTCGCCGTCACCAGCGTCCTCGCCGAGGGACCGGAGGCCTATTGGGGCGTCGGCATAGCTCGCTCGCGTGGCACGCTGGCCGTGCAGCTGGGCGGGAACATCAAGCGCGGCGGATTGGTCGAGGTGCCGTTCGGCACGACCTTGCGCCAGCTGGTCGAGGACTTCGGTGCAGGTACCCGCAGCGGTCGCCCGATGCGCGCGATTCAGGTGGGTGGGCCGCTTGGTGCCTATTTGCCCGCCTCGCAATGGGATACACCGCTCGACTATGAGGCCTTTGCAGCGCTTGGCGCACTGGTCGGACACGGCGGCGTGGTCGTATTCGACGATACCGTGGATATGCGCGCGCAGGCGCGCTTTGCGATGGAGTTTTGCGCGCTCGAGTCCTGCGGCAAGTGCACTCCCTGCCGCATTGGCTCCACCCGCGGGGTGGAATTGCTCGACAAGATTTCCGCCGATGATGACCGGGCTGCCAACATGGCGTTGCTCGAGGATCTCTGCGGTACGTTGACGAACGCCTCGCTGTGCGCCCTGGGCAGCCTGACGCCACTTCCGGTGATGAGCGCGATCCGGCACTGGCCCGAGGATTTTGCCGCAGGCTGATGGGAAATCTGGTGCCGGTGGCGTTGCAATCCCGCCCGGCGAAGCGACTGAACAGGCGAGTGTTGTCTCGCCAGCGGAGGATATCGAGATGCTGCAGTACTACGAACCGCAACGGGATCTGGGCACTCCGGAGCGCCTGAGCGCAACGCTGGTTGCGCTCACCATCGACGGCTTCGAGGTGAGCGTTCCGGAAGGCACCTCGGTGATGCGCGCCGCTGCCATCGCCGGCATCAAGGTGCCTAAACTCTGCGCCACCGATTCGGTCGAGGCCTTTGGCTCCTGCCGCGTGTGTCTGGTCGAGATCCAGGGGCGCAAGGGCTATCCCGCATCCTGCACCACGCCGGTCGAGCCCGGCATGGTGGTGCGCACGCAGACCACCGCGCTCGCGGGCCTGCGTCGTAATGTTCTCGAACTGTATATCTCGGACCATCCCCTCGACTGCCTTACCTGCAGCGCCAACGGTGACTGCGAGTTGCAGGATGTAGCAGGCCAGGTTGGCCTGCGCAAAGTGCGTTACGGCTTTGAGGGCGCGAACCATCTGGGCGCCGTCAAGGACGAGAGCAACCCGTACTTCAGCTTCGATCCCTCCAAATGCATCGTCTGCTCCCGCTGCGTGCGCGCCTGTGAGGAAGTACAGGGCACCTTCGCGCTGACCGTGCAGGGCCGCGGATTCGATTCCAAGATCGCCGCCGGGCAGGGCAGCTCCTTCATGGAGTCCGACTGCGTGTCCTGCGGTGCCTGCGTGCAGGCCTGCCCGACCGCCACGCTGCAGGAAAAGAGCGTGATCGAGATGGGCGTGCCCGAGCACAGCGTGCTTACCACCTGCGCCTATTGCGGCGTCGGTTGTTCCTTCCGCGCTGAAATGCGCGGTGACACCGTAGTGCGTATGGTCCCCAACAAGGACGGCCAGGCGAACGAAGGCCACTCCTGCGTCAAGGGGCGCTTTGCCTTCGGCTACGCGACCCACAAGGATCGCATCCGCCACCCCATGATCCGCGACAGCATCGACTCGCCCTGGCGCGAAGTCAGCTGGGACGAGGCGTTCGGCTTTGCCGCCGCCAGGTTCAAGGCGATACAGCAGAAATACGGACGCAACAGCGTTGGCGCCATCACCTCCTCGCGTTGCACCAACGAGGAGACTTGGCTGGTCCAGAAGCTGGTCCGCGCCGGGTTTGGCAACAACAATGTCGATACCTGCGCCCGGGTTTGCCACTCGCCCACGGGTTATGGATTGAAGACCACGATCGGCGAATCCGCCGGGACGCAGGCGTTCAATTCGGTGGCAGAGTCCGATGTGATCATTGTGATGGGTGCGAACCCCACCGAGGCGCACCCGGTGTTTGCCTCACGCCTCAAGAAGCGCCTGCGCGAGGGGGCCCGACTGATCGTGGTCGACCCGCGCCGTATCGCGCTGGTCTCCAGCCCCCACGTCCAGGCCGATCATCACCTGCAGCTGCGCCCCGGAACCAACGTGGCCTTCGTGAACGCGATGGCCCACGTGATTGTCACCGAAGGCCTCGAGCAACGTGATTTCATCGCCGAGCGCTGCGAACCCGAGCAATTTGAGCGCTGGCGTGCGTTTGTGTCGCGTCCCGAGCACGCGCCGGAAGCTACAGCAGACGTCACCGGCATTCCGGCGGCCGAACTGCGTGCTGCAGCGCGTCTGTTCGCGGGCGCACGCAATGGTGCGATCTACTACGGCCTGGGCGTCACCGAGCACAGCCAGGGTTCCACCACCGTAATGGGCATCGCCAATATCGCCATGGCCACTGGCAACCTCGGGCGCCGCGGCGTGGGGGTGAATCCGCTGCGTGGACAGAACAACGTGCAGGGCGCCTGCGACATGGGCTCGTTTCCGCACGAGTTCCCCGGCTACCGACACGTGTCGGATCCGGGCGTGCGTGCGAGCTTCGAATCAGCCTGGGGCGTCGAACTCGATGACGAACCCGGCATGCGTATCACCAACATGTTTGACGCCGCACTCGACGGGCGTTTCCGTGGCATGTACGTGCAGGGGGAGGATCTGGCGCAGTCGGATCCCAATACCCAGCACGTCGAGGAGGCGCTGCGCCAGCTCGAGTGCCTCGTGGTGCAGGATATCTTCCTGAACGAGACGGCGAAGTTCGCTCACGTGTTCCTGCCGGGTGCCACCTTCCTCGAGAAAGACGGCACCTTCACCAACGCAGAGCGACGCATTTCGCGCGTGCGCCGTGCCATGAGCCCCATCGCCGGACTCGAGGATTGGGAGATCACCCAGAAGCTCGCCAACGCGCTCGGCTATGCGATGCATTACGGGGCAGCTGGCGAGATCATGGATGAAATCGCGCGGCTCACGCCCACCTTCACCGGCGTGAGCTACGCCCGCCTCGACGAACTGGGCAGCATCCAGTGGCCCTGCAACGAGGCGGCGCCGGAGGGCACGCCCACCATGCACGTGGACACCTTCGTGCGGGGCAAGGGTTATTTTGCCATCACGCCGTTTGTGCCTACCGAGGAGCGCGCCAGCCGCCGGCTTCCGCTGCTGCTCACCACCGGACGCATACTCTCGCAGTACAACGTCGGCGCGCAGACACGTCGCACCGAGAACCTGCAGTTCCACTCCGAGGACCTGCTCGAGATCCACCCGCATGACGCCGAGGAGCGCGGCATCCAGAGCGGTGACTGGGTGGGGTTGGTGAGCAGGGCAGGTGATACGGTGCTGCGGGCGGAGGTGACCGACCGCGTGCAGGCCGGGGTTCTCTACACCACCTTCCATCACCCGGTGAGCGGCGCGAACGTGGTGACTACCGACAACTCCGATTGGGCAACGAACTGCCCGGAGTACAAGGTAACCGCCGTGCAGGCATCCAAGGTGCACGCGCCATCTGACTGGCAGAAGCGGCAGAAGGCCTTCACGACCCGGCAGCAGGAACTCCTCGAGCACGCCACAGCGGATGTCGGTGCCGGCACTTGAGTGAGCCGCGCGCGGCGGGCGACTGCGCCCGCGAGCTGGCGGTGTGGCGCTGGAGCGCGGCGGTGTCGCCGGGTGCAGCGTCCGAGGTGCTCCCTGCGTTGTTCGGGCGGCCGGAACCCGGTGCTGCGCCCTGGCAGGAGGGCGCCGATGCGGTTGCCGAGGAAGCACCTGTTGCCGTGAGCTACAACGGCATCTCGCATGTCGTGATGATGATGACGCCGGCGGACCTCGAGGACTTTGCGGTGGGATTCAGCCTCTCGGAGGGCATCGTCGCCGCGGTGAGCGAGATCCGGGACGTCGAGCTGATACCGCGCGAACGCGGACTCGAACTCGCCGTGACGCTGCCGCCAGAGCGTGAGCATGCGCTGAAGAGCATGCGCCGTAATCTTACGGGGCGCACCGGCTGCGGGCTGTGTGGCGCCGAGTCGCTGGAGCAGGCCATACGCCCGGTCGATCGAGTGGCAGCTGGCACCCGCGTCGAGGCTGCGGCAGTCGAGCGAGCGCTGGCACTACTGTCGGCATCGCAGCCTTTATCCGAACGCACGGGTGGCGCACACGGTGCGGCCTGGTTTGGGCTGGATGGGCGCTTGTTGATCGCCCGCGAGGACGTCGGGCGTCACAACGCGCTCGACAAACTGATCGGTGCCCTCGCCCGGGGCGCAATCCCGACTGCGGGGGGATTTGTACTGGTCTCGAGCCGCGCGAGTTTCGAGATGGTCACCAAGGCCGCGCGCGCGGGCGTAGGCATGCTGGTGGCAGTGTCAGCCCCCACCTCGCTTGCGGTCCGGCTTGCCGAGGAGGCGGGTCTTACCCTTGTTGCCTTCGCGCGGCCGGGGAGATTGTCCGTATATTCGGCGCCAGAGCGCCTCGTCTGCTGAATGGGATCCGACCGATGAGCACTCATGAACTCGACCACGCCTTGCAGATGCTCGAGCAGATCTGCGCCAATTTCGCCTGGGAAGAGGACCGTGCTTCGGCCGCAGCCGCTGTGGCGGCGCACATCAAGCGGTTCTGGACCCCTGTCATGCGGAGCATGGTGTGCGAGGCCGTTGCCGCGGGCCGTGCGACACCCTCGGAGTCCGGCTTGCGCGTGGTGGCACTGATCGGCTGACGCTGCGCCGGGCGCTCTCCTGCGTCCGGACGAGTCCTGCGGCCCGTCGCCTCGCGTATGATCCCGCGGCTATTACCCGTTGCTGGAGAACTTCGAGATGCATATCGGCTTCAGTTCCATGAACACACTGCTCGATCCCTCGCCGGCGCTGCTTGCGCGTGCGCTGGAGGATCGCGGTTTCGAATCGCTATGGTACGGCGAGCACAGCCATATTCCCTGTGCCATGAAGACGCCGTATCCAGGGGGCGGAACACTGCCCGAGCCCTACAAGTTCATGATGGATCCCTATGTGTCGCTGATGGCGGCGGCCGCAGCCACCACGCGGCTTCGTCTGGGTACCGGGATCGCGCTCGTGATGGAGCGCGATGTGTTCTCGCAGGCCAAGACCATCGCCACCCTCGACCAGCTCTCGGGTGGCCGTGTTGAAATCGGCGTGGGTGTGGGCTGGAACGAGGAAGAGTTCGCCAATGTGAACCGCGCGCCGTGGGCCAAGCGCTATGCACTGCTGCGGGAGACGGTTGCCGCGACGCGGGCGCTGTGGAGCGATGAGCGCGCGGAGTTCCACGGTGACTACCTGAACTTCGATCCGGTCTGGTGCCAGCCGCAACCGCTACAGGCGGGCGGTCCGCCGATTATCTTTGGTGCCATGGGCCCGATGGGCACGCGTCACGCAGCGCAGTGGGCCGATGGCTGGTTTCCGGTTGATTTCGTGCTGCCGGATGTGGGCGCTGCCGTCACGGCATTCCGCCAACAGGTCGCCGATTTCGGACGCGATCCGGACGCCGTCAAGATCACTATCCAGGCGATGGCTCACCCCGGTCTCGACGACCTCAAGCGCTACCGCGATGCCGGTATACACCGTGTGAACGTGGGCGTGTCAGTTGACCTCTGGGACAAGCCCGAGGCCGTCATGCCGATGATAGACGAGTACGCCGAACTCATCGTCCGGCTCTGAGGCGCGGCAGCAGGCTCCGCGCCCGGGCGTGGTCGCGGAGCCTCAGTCGGGCTTGATCCAGGGGTCGAGGGCAAGATTGATGCCCTCCTCGATGAAACTGTCGCTATCCAGGATTTTCTTCGAGCGCATCCAACGCGGGGTCGAGCCCTTGAGATCCAGGGTCTCGGTCACTTCGATACCGCCGGCACCACTGAAGAGCTGCTGCAGTTTCAGATCGAGCACCTTGATGTTGATGCTCACGGCATCCACACCCTGTACCCAGTTGAAGTCGCCGGAGATCCCTTCGCCGCCGCGCGTGGCGGGTTTGCGGCCAACGCCCATGAAGTAGGCCATGTGGTTGCCCGAGGGGTTGAAGTAGACCTGTTGCTCCTCGAGATTGGTGAACACCACGGCCTTGGCCTGCGTATTCGCCGCCAACCAGGTCACGGCCTCGGCCAGCACGTACTGCAGGGCCTGGACGTTCAATTTTCCGGTGGTGGGGTTGTAGGGCTCACCCCATTTGCGGACGCCTTCACGCCAGGCTTGCTCGAACTCCGAAGTGGGCTCGATCTCGTAGCCGGCTTGCCGCAGACGCTCCACGACCAGCGCGTCGATTTTTTCCTCATGCTCAGCGAGATAGGTGCGGCTCGGCTTGCCGAGGTTCACATGCGCGATCAGCAGCCTGCCGAACTGGGCCTTGTCGGCCAATCGCGGATCGTACTCAGCCTTTACGCGCGTGGCGCCGCTGCCGCCCTCCGCACCGCCGCCACTGGAGCAGCCGGTCAGGACGAGGAGCAGCGAAAGGATAAGTACCGAGGCTCGCATGGGGAGGCTTCCTGTGGGTGCGGCGCGATCATAGCAATGCCGCTTGCCCCTGAGAACGGGGCGTGATTCCATCCCGGGTTGTGAACCAGTCACTCCACACCCGGATTTTCGGCAACGCAGAGCATACCGTAGTGCTGCTGCACGGGTTGCTCGGCTTGGGCAGCAACCTCGGCACCATCGCGCGCGCGCTCGCCGTGCAGTGCCGCGTCATCGTGCCTGATTTGCGCAACCATGGCCGCTCATTTCGTGCGGCAGGCATGTCTTACCCCGAACTTGCCGATGATCTTGCCTCAACGCTCGATGCCGCCGGGATCGGGAGCGTTTCCCTGCTCGGGCATTCGATGGGCGGCAAGGTGGCGATGCAATTTGCGCTGTCCTACCCGGCACGTTGTACCCGGCTGTTGGTGGCCGACATCGCGCCCGTGATTTATCCGTCGCATCACGCAGAAATTTTTGCAGCACTCAGGGCAGTGGCGGACCGACCCAATGCCGATCGCCGTGAAACCGCCCGTTTGCTGGAGGAGCGGATTCATGATCCCGCACTGGTGGCCCTGCTGCTCATGCACCGCGAGCCTCTGCCCGATGGCGCTTGGGCTTGGCGGCTCGGACGCGAGCATATCGAGGCGGGCTATGGCGACATCCTGGCAGCGCCGCAGCCGAGCCCCGGGCATTTGCGCTGGGAGGGCCCTGTACTGTTCCTGCGTGGTGAGCGATCGGAGTATGTGCTGCCAGAGCATGCCAGGCCGATCCAGGCGCTGTTCCCCACGGCACGCATTGAGAGCGTCCCCGCCGCGGGCCACTGGCTGCACGCCGAGCGACCCGAGATATTCATCCCGCTCGCGCGGAATTTCCTGCTCGGTGACGACGCTAGCGCTTGATCTGCGAATCCAGCATTTTTGCGAGCTTGGGGCCGAAGGGTGGCAGCGTACCGGCGAGCTTGGGCAAGTTGACGTAGCCTTCCCGGTAGACCGCCTTGGCGTGGCTGAAGGTCCGGAAGCCATCGAAGCCGTGATAGTGCCCGCTGCCGCTGGCGCCAACCCCGCCGAAGGGCAGATCGTCGCAGGCAAAGTGCATCAGCACGTTGTTCACCGCCGCACCGCCCGAGATCGTCTGGCGCAGGACGCGCTCGCGCTCGGCCTCGTCGCGCCCGAAGTAGTACAGGGCGAGGGGGCGTGGGCGGGCGTTCACGTACGCGATGCTGCGTTCGATGTCGCGGTAGCCGCGCACGACCAGCACCGGCCCAAAGATCTCCTCCTGCATCAGGCGGCAATCCTCGGGCGGATCTATCACGATGTGCAGGGGGATCTTGCGGGTGGCGCGATCCGACCAGTCCTCCTGCGTGGGGTTCAGTTCGATCACGCGCGCCCCGGCCCCGCGCGCTTCCTCGATGGCGCTAAGCACGCGCTCGTAGTGGCGCGCGTTGATCATCGAGTTGTAGTCCGGGTTGAGCATTACGGTAGGAAACTGCGCCGTGAAAACGCGGCGGGCAGCCTCGAGGAAGGCCTCCATCCGGGCTTCCGGCACGAAGGCGTAATCGGGCGATATGCAAAGCTGGCCTGAGTTCTGTGCCTTGCCAGAGATGATCTTGTCTGCCGCCTCGGCGATGTCCGCGCTGATGCCCACAAACACCGGCGACTTGCCACCGAGTTCCAGCGTGACCGGCGTCAGGTTCTCCGCCGCGGCCCGCATGACCATGCGGCCGATCGAGGTGGCGCCGGTGAAGAGCAGGTGATCGAAGGGCAGTGAGGCGAAGGCGGCGCCGGTTTCCGGGCCACCGGTGACGACGCCCACCTCGGTGCGGTCGAAGTACCGCGTGATCAGCTCCTCGGTGAGCGCTGATGTGACCGGGGTGAACTCCGATGGCTTCACCATCACCCGATTGCCCGCCCCGAGCATGTCAGCAAGGGGGCTGAACACCATGCCCACGGGGATATTCCAGGGCGTCATGTTGCCCACCACGCCTTTGGGTTGGTAATAGACCTGCGCGCGGGCGCCGAAGAGGTTCATCGGCACGGGCGCGGAGCGCTTCTCGGGCTTCATCCACGCCTTCAAGTGTTTTTTCACGTACTTCAGGTTGCCCACCGAGGTCATGAGCTCGGACATACGGGTCATATAGGGCGAGCGGCAGCCGTAATCTGCTGTCAACGCCGCGCAGATCGCGGGCTGGTTGTCGACCAGCAGCGCTATGGCGCGGTCCAGGCGGTCGATGCGGGTGCCGTATTCGACGTGCCCCTCAAGCTGGAAGGCGCGGCGCTGCAGTTCGAGCAGCGCGAGCATTTCCTGCCTCGCGGTGGCGGTTGCGCTAGCGTGGTCGGCGGCTGTTGTCATGTCTGTCTCCGGGGCGTCGTGCTGTCTGTTAAATCGCTCGGGGTCGATCGGTGCGCGGGGCAGGGGATGCCGCGTTACTGGCTGCTGCTGATCCCTCAGGCCTCGTCTTCGACGAGCATGTCGGCGGCCTTGTCGCCGATCACGCAGCACAGTGCGTGGGTGTTGCCGCTGATGATCGCGGGGATTATCGAGGCATCCGCGATCCGCAGGCCTTCGAGCCCGTGCACCCGCAGGCGATGGTCAACCACGGAATGCTCGTCGTGCCCCATGGCGCAGGTGCCAACCGGATGGTACACAGACTGCGCTTCCTGGCGGATGAATTCGAGCACCTCGGCGTCCGTCTGGCAGTGCCGGCCCGGGCGGATTTCAGCGTCGCGGAAATGGTCGAAGACCGGAGAGGCGAAGAGTTCGCGGACCCAGCGTACGGCGTCGATGGTGGCGCGGCGATCGGCTGCACTGCTCAGGTAGTTGGCGCGGATCGTGGGCGCATAGTCCGGTTGCACTGACCGGATGTGCACGCTGCCGCGACTTTCAGGGCGCAGGTGGCAGACCGTGGCAGTGGCGCCGGGTGCCGTGACCATGTTGCCCTTGGCGTCGGTGCGTCCAGCAGCGGGCGTGAAGTGGATCTGCGAATCCGGACGGCTCGCCTCGGGTGAAGAGCGGAAAAACGCACCGCCCTGACAGGCCGGGTGTACCAGCAGGCCCTCGCGGCGGATCGCCCAGCGCAGGACATTGCCGAGCAGTGCGAGCGGTGCTGCCTCCTCAAAGAAGGTTCGCGCATGGCGCAGCCCCTGCTGCACGTGCACCGTGAGGTGGTCCTGCAGGTTTTCGCCCACACCCGGCAGTGCATGGCGCACGCCGACCCCCAGGGGCTCGAGCACCGCTGGTCGACCTATGCCCGAGAGCTCCAGCAGCTGCGGGGAGTTGATCGTGCCGCCGCACAGCACCACCGCGCCCCTCGCACGCACCGTGCGCAGTTCCTTGCCGCGCTGGTACCGGAGCCCCGTTACACGGTGGCCGTCGAGGTCCAGCCCCTGCACGAGTGCACGCGTCACCAGATGCAGGTTGGCCCGTCTGAGTGCGGGCTTCAGGAAATGCGTTGCAGCGGTCTGGCGCATGCCACGTCGCACGTTTACCTGGTAACGCCCGATGCCCTCCTGCGTGGGCCCGTTGAAATCGGGATTATGCGGGAGGCCTGCGCTAACGCCGGCCTGGATGAAGAGGTCGGTGGCCTCGAGATGAGGCCCTACCTCATCGACCCAGACGCCGCCACCCGTGCCGTGCAGTTCGCTCTCGCCGCGGGTGTTGTGCTCGGTGCGGATGAAATAGGGCAGCAGTTCGGCGAAGGACCAGCCCGGATTCCCCGCCGCGGCCCACGCCGCATAGTCCTCGCGTTGGCCACGGATATAGACCATGCCGTTGATGGCGCTGCTGCCGCCGACCACCTTGCCGCGCGGCCAGTCGATGCGGCGGTAGTTGAGTTCAGCTTCGGGCTCGGTCCGATAGCACCAGTTGACGTTCTTGTCCTTCATGAGGAAGGCAAAGCCGAGTGGCACATGGATCATCGGGTGGCGGTCCATGCCGCCGGCCTCGAGGAGCAGCACGCGCCGGCTCGCCTCGCGTGTCAGGCGCGCTGCGAGCGCACAGCCCGCGGAGCCAGCGCCCACGATCACGTAGTCGTATTCATCGGCAGGGTCGCGCGGATCAACGGGCACGCGGAGCACCGGGTGTCGAAAGGTTTGCCATTCTGGGGCAAGTCACGCGACGTGCTCCATCTGCCCGCCATTAACCTTTGTTAAGCGGCCTCGTGGGGTTCCTGGCTATGATGAGCCGGTCGAGGTTCCTGCCGGAGTGGAGGGCATGGGGATGCTGCTCGAGGGAATGCGCGTTATCGATTGCGGGTCCTGGGTCGCGGCGCCGGCGGCGGCAACCGTGCTCGGTGATTTCGGTGCCGAGGTGATCAAGATCGAACCGCCACCCGGTGGTGACACCTACCGCTGGTGCGCGCAGTTCGTGCCGGGATTCCCGCAGTCCTCCGAGAACTACCCCTGGCAGCTCACGGCGCGCAACAAGAAAAGCGTGATGCTCGACCTCAAAGACGAAGAGGCCTACCAAGCGCTCGTGGCCCTGGTGCGCACAGCCGACGTTTTCCTGACCAATTTCCCGCCTGCCGTGCTGGCGAAACTCCGGCTGCGCTGGGAGGACCTCTCGATCCACAACCCGCGGCTGGTCTACGGGCAGCTCAGCGGTTATGGCGAGCAGGGTCCCCACGCCAATCTCGCTGCGTTCGACCGCACGGGTTGGTGGGCGCGCTCGGGGATGATGGACCGCATGCGCTACCGGGACGCGCCGCCCGCCGGCGGCATCCTCGGCTGGGGTGATCACGCGAGTTCGATGTCGATGTTCGGCGCCGTGATGCTCGGCCTGTATAACCGCGAGCGGACCGGGCAGGGTGGCAAGGTCCACAGTTCGCTGCTGGCCAATGGCCTGTGGGCGAACGCGATCCCGCTGGCGGCGCGGCTCGCGGGTGCCGAGGTGACGCTCGAGACGCCGCGTCATGCTATGGACAACGCGCTCGCCATTCCCTACGAAACCCGCGATGGGCACTGGTTTTATCCCTGGCTTTTCGACGAGGAGCGAGACTGGCTCCGCTTCGCGCGTGCAGTAGGGCTGGACGTGCTTGGCGAGGATCCCCGGTTCATGCTGACTGCGGATCGTCGCGCCAATGCCGCTGCGCTCATTGCCTTACTCGACACGGAGATCGTGACGCAGGACTGGGCCCACTGGCAGGCGGTGATGCTGGAGCGCGGTATTGACCTGATTTCAGTGAGCACGCTGGACGAGGTCATCACGGACCCGCAGGTATTGCTGAACGAGGGCCTGCTGCCGCTGGAGCAACCTCTGGGGCGCGCCACGCACACCGTGAACAGCCCGATCTTCATGGCGGGCGCGCCCAAGCGCGCCGCCGGTCCCGCGCCTGCGCCGGGCCAGCACACGGCCGAGATACTGCGGGAACTCGGCCTTGATTAGTGGCCTTTTTTGGCGCTGCTGACCAGCGCATCGAAGCGAGCACGGGTGATGGCCGAATCCTCTGCGGCCAGCGCGCGGGCCACGTCGTCCAGGCTCCGCTTGCCGCCGCTCGCCTGGCGTATGTCGCGGTCCATCTGCCGCAGCACCCCGACGGCCTTTGCCGTTACCGGACCCGTGGCGTGGGGTGTCTCCAGAATGGGCGCATCCTTGCCCCACAGTGCGAGCGCGGCGTGGGCTTTCTCGACGCGCGCGTCGTCAAGCGCCCCGGCGCGGTGCAGCACCTCCAGCGAGTAGTACTCGGCGAGACCCTCGACGATCCAGTCCGAGTCCGGGCGGCTGCGGGCGCGCATCGCCACGTGTACGAGCTCGTGAAGGAATGTGCTGGTCCCGTTCTCGCTGATCAGCGGGCGATCGGCATGGACAAAGAGACTGTCCGGGCCCGACAGCGCACCGCGCCACATGGGGTCGCCGGCGCTCACTACCACCAAGCGTGGCGGAAAGGAGGGAAAGATCCGCTGCATCGTGGGCAGTGTCCAGCGGAAGAACGCCAGCATGTCCATCCGGTGAACGCCCTGGCCGGTGGGCGCGGCGATAGTGAGCCGGGTCTCGCCGATCCGCTCACGTCGCACGCCGAGTTTGCCGAGCGCGAACCAGCCCGTGGGGCGGTCGAAGAGCCGTTGCGGATTCTGCACCTGGAGCCGGCCGCTTTTGTAGGCTGGAAAGGGCGTAACTGCCCTCCAGCCATAGGGCAGGTTCAGCGCGAGTTTGGACTCGGATTGCGTGTTGTCGGCCATGTCGAGGTGCACCGGGGGCACCAGGTCATCGCCACGAAAAATTGCAAAGTCAGGCGTGACCACCCCGTCGAAACGCCCGGACTCGCGCTTGCTCTCGAGGTTCACCACGTACTGCAGCCAGGGTTTGGCGCCGGCTGGCCGCCAGATGACCCAGTCGCCCTCGCGGGTGATGCTGCCGCTGCCCTTGATGGCCGTGTATTTCGCGGCTGGCGCCGAGAGCCGCATCCAGCGCACCGCGCTCGGGTTCTGCGTCAGGCGTATCCGCACGGTTGCGAGTGGATCCCCCGCGCGGACCCAGGCGGTGAACAGCACGCCGTAGTGATCGCGCGTGATTGGAGCGCCCGCGGGTGCTGCCTGCAACGAAGCCGGCAGCAGCAGAACCAGCAGCAGTAAAAATCCCCAGCGGCGACCACGCATGAAACTTCCTCCTCCCTTGCCTGTCACAGGCCCGTTGCGCGACGTCTGCACGGCGGCGATCGACATTGCATCACGCAGGGTTCAATGTCGATATCCACGCTAGGGATTCAGCGCGCAAGGGTCCCTGCTTCCGCCCGTTGCCGCGCTTCGGAAGCGTGGCTATAGTCGTTCCCCGGTTCGCGTTGTCTCTTGCACGGAGTACGCATGATAGAAGTGAGCCACCTTGGTCGACGTTTCGGCACCCTGCGCGCTGTCGACGACCTCAGTTTCACGGTCCGGCCGGGCGAGGTGCTCGGCTTTCTCGGGCCAAACGGTGCCGGAAAGTCCACCACCATGAAAATGATCGCCGGGTTCATCGCGCCCAGCGAGGGTGAGGTGCGGATCTTCGGCCATGATGTGCAGCAGCAGACCCTCGAGGCGCGCGCGCTGATCGGGTATCTGCCGGAGGGCGCGCCGTGTTACGAGGACATGCGCGTTATCGAGTTCCTGCGCTTCATCGGGCAGGTGCGCGGTTTCAGCGGCGGCCAACTCGAGGAGCGTGTCCGGTCGGTTGCCTCGCGCATGGACCTTGGTGGGGTCCTTGAACAGCGCATCGAGACGCTCTCCAAGGGCTTCAAGCGGCGCGTGGGTCTGGCGCAGGCCATAGTGCACGACCCGCAGGTCCTCATTCTCGACGAGCCCACCGACGGCCTCGATCCCAACCAGAAACACCAGGTGCGCGAACTGATCCGCGGGCTTTCCGCAGACAAGATCGTGGTCATCTCCACGCATATCCTCGAAGAAGTTCACGCAGTCTGTAACCGCGCCATCATCATCGCCGGCGGCAGTCTCGTTGCCGATGGCACGCCGGGGGAACTCGAGGCGCGCTCGCCTACTCACCGGGCGATACACCTGCATCTTGCGCAGGCCTATCCGGGAGCGGTGGTCGCGTTGCGTGCGGTGGAGGGTGTGCGCGAAGTGCGTGCAGATGACGCCGGGCGCAGGCTGCTGATACTGCCGCAGCCGGAGGCCAGTCCGCTTGCCGCGGTCGCGCGCCTGGTGCACGACAACGGCTGGGTGGCCGATGAACTCCACGTCGAACGCGGCCGACTCGATGAGGTCTTCCGCAGCATCACGAGGGAGGCTGCCTGATGAACATGGCCATGCTGATTGCGCGCCGCGAACTCGCCGCCTATTTCGCGACTCCGCTGGCTTACGTTTTCGTGCTGATTTTCCTCGTGCTGAGCGGCGTCTTCACGTTTTACATCGGCGGGTTCTACGAGCGCGGGCAAGCCGATCTCGCGCCGTTTTTCAGCTTTCATCCCTGGCTTTACCTCTTTCTGGTTCCCGCGATATCGATGCGGCTCTGGTCGGAGGAGCGCAAGAGCGGCACCATCGAACTGCTGCTGACACTGCCGCTCACGCGGATGCAGGCGGTACTCGGCAAGTTCCTCGCGGCATGGCTCTTTACCGGCCTTGCGCTCGTGCTCAGTTTCCCGCTGTGGATCACCGTGAATTTCCTCGGCGCGCCTGACAACGGGGTTATCGTTGCCAGCTATCTTGGCAGCTGGCTGATGGCAGGAAGTTTCCTTGCCATCGGCTCCTGCATGTCGGCGCTCAATCGCAACCAGGTGGTCGCCTTCATCACCACCGCGGTGGTGTGCTTCCTGTTCATCCTGAGCGGTTTTCCGCTGGTGCTCGATGCCCTGAGCGGATGGGCGCCGCAGTTGCTGATCGACGCTATCGCGTCGATGAGTTTCCTTACGCACTTCACCGCGGTCTCGAAGGGCGTTATCGGCCTGCGTGATCTGCTGTTCTTCGTCTCGCTCACCGCGGTGTGGCTGGCTGCCACTGCTGTGGTGATCGAGTTAAAGCAGGCGGACTGAATCATGAACACTAACCGCAAGATCTATCCCCGGGTGGCGCTGCTGCTGCTCGTGCTGGGCTTCGTGACATTCAGCGCGCTGAACACGCTGCTGTTCGGCCGCCTGCGCGTCGACTTCACGCAGGGCGGGCTCTACACGATCTCTGAAGGCACCCGCGAGATCATCGCCGGTATCGGCGAGCCCATCGATGTGTATTTCTTCTTCTCCGACAAGGCAACGCGCGAGGCGGCGCCGCTGCGTGTCTATGCGCGCCGTGTGCGGGAGTTGCTCGAGGAATATGCCCACGAGGCCGATGGTCGCATCAGGCTGCACGTGGTGGATCCGGAGCCCTTTTCCGAGGCCGAAGACCAGGCTGCCGAGTTCGGGTTGCAGGCGGTTCCGCTGGATGCCGGTGGTGACACGGTGTACCTCGGGCTCGCCGCCACGAATGCCTATGGCGACAAGCAGGCCATCGCGTTTTTCCAGCCCGAGCGGGAGGAGTTCCTCGAGTACGAGTTGAGCAAGCTGGTGTCCGCCCTGACCGCCAGCAAGAAGCCCGTTATCGGGCTTGTCTCTGGCCTGCAGATCGGCGGTGGCTTTGACATGATGACATCGCAGCCCACGCCCGCGTGGATGGTCATCGACCAGCTGCGCGAAGGTTTCGAGCTACGCACGATCGGCCCGCAGGCCGATAGCATTGACGCCGATGTCACCACGCTCCTGCTGGTGCATCCTGCAGCGCTCAGTCCGGCGATGCAGTATGCGGTCGACCAGTTCGTCCTGAACGGCGGCAAGGCACTCGTGTTTGTAGACCCGTATTGCGAATCGGCCCGCACGGCCCCCAATCCGATGATGCCGCAGGAGCCCTCGGCTACGGCCTCATCGCTCGGTCCGCTGTTCAGTGCCTGGGGTATCGACTACGCCATGGACAAGTTGGTGGCCGATCCGGGCACGGCGCTGCAGATCAGTTTTGCAGCGGACGCGCCGCCGATGGCACATCCGGGCTTCCTCGGGCTCGGACCCGACAACGCCGCCCGCGGCGACGTGATCACCGCCCGACTCGAGGGCCTTAACCTCGGTTTCAGCGGTGCGCTAGCGCCTGCCAAGGGCGCCACCACCCGCTTCGAGCCGCTGCTCCAGAGCTCGGACAAGGCGGGTCTTATGGACAGCATGCGCATGCAGACAGCGCGGGATCCCGCGATCCTGATGCAGGGGTTCACGCCGGGTGCGCAGCGCTACACGCTGGCCGCTCGCATCAGTGGCCCGGCGAAATCCGCCTTCAAGGGGCCGCAGAAAGAGGGCGCGGCTTTTATCTCCGAGGCCAAGGACATCAACGTGGTGATCGTGGCTGATGCAGACATGCTGGCCGACCGCTTCTGGGTGCAGGTACAGGACTTCTTTGGCCAGCGTCTTGCCACGGCCTGGGCCGACAACGCGGCCTTTCTCCAGAACGCCATCGAGAACCTGAGCGGTAATGCGGCATTGATCCAGGTGCGTGGGCGCGGGCGTTTCTCGCGACCCTTCGATCGCGTCCAGTCGATCCGGCTGGGGGCCGAGGCCCGCTATCAAAGCAGTGCTGATGAATTGCAGAAGCGCCTCGACGAGACTGAAAAGCGACTCGAGGAATTGCAGTCCGGCAAACAGGACGCCAAGCAACTCGTGCTCTCACCGGAGCAGGAGGCCGCACTTACGGACTTCCAGGACCAGAAACTGCGCATCCGTAAAGAGTTGCGCGATGTGCGCCATCGCATGGATGGCGACATCGAGCAGCTCGGAAGCCTGCTCAAGCTGTTGAATATCGTGGTGGCGCCGCTGTTGCTTACGCTTGCGCTCTTTGCTGTGCATCGCCTGCGGCTGAGGCGTCGCCAACGCCACGACGCGACGCACGCGTGACCCTGGGGACACGAATCATGAGTCAGCAACAGCGTCTGGTACTCGCGGCCGCGGGCGTGGTCCTGATGGGGCTGCTCGCCGTGATCTTCGGCGAGCAAGGCAAGCCAGAGACCGCAGCCGGCGCGAGCACGCCGTGGCTTGCGGGCCTCAAGGCTGATCTCGGTACTATCACGCGACTCCGCTTCAGCCAGGGGAAGTCAGTCTCCACTCTGGTCCGGCAAGGCGAGAACTGGGGTGTCTCCGAACGGGGGGGCTATGGCGTCGACAGGGAGCGGCTCGGCGATCTGCTGAAAGAGCTCGCCGCGGCGCGGGCGGTGGAGCAGAAGACCTCGAAGCCAGAGTTCTTCGCACGTCTTGGCCTTCGGGATGCGGACAAGGAAGGCAGTACGGCGGTGCTGGTAGAGATCTGGCGTGACGCTGACGCGCCCGCGTGGCGTGTGCTGATCGGAAACGCCGCCGAGGGACGGGGAGGGCGCTACCTCCGGCTCGCCGACAGTAACGAGACCTGGCTTGTGGACCGCTCTCCGCAGGCCTTCGCCGAACCCACTGACTGGATCGACCGCCGGATACTCAATCTCGAGTTCGATGGTGTGGAGCGCGTGATCAGAACCCTTGCGGACGGGAGCGGTTTCGAGGCGGCGCGCTCGGCCAAGGATCAGCCAAGCCTTAGTGTTGCCTCCCTGCCAAAGGGAGCAAAACCACGTTATGACTCGGTTTTCGATGCCGCGGCGCGTGCCGTGCTTACTGCGGAAGCCGAGGATGTGCGCAAGGCCGATACGGGGTTATTCAGCGGTCCGGCGCTCGCCGGAAACCGGATCCGTTTTTTTGATGGCCTCGTGCTCGATATCGATGCCGTGAAAGCGACCGACGGCAACTGGATTCGTGTCATGGCCTCCGCCGCCCCAACAGCCGCGGCCGAAAGCGCCGCTGCGGCACAGGCAGCACTGCCACCGACGGCTCCTGCAGCGCAGGCCAGCGCCATCAATGCCCGCATCGAGGGGTGGGCTTTCAAGGTGTCCGATTACATTTACGGTGAACTGGCGAAGCCTCTCAAGGAGTACACGGAGGCAGAGAAAGCCGAGGCGGGCAAGGCCGATGACACCACACCCTGAACTCCTGCATTCAGCCAAGGCGGTCCGGCTCTGGCTGGCGGTGGTCATCGCCATGGTCTTTGGCATGGTGGTGGTCGGCGGTATTACCCGCCTGACAGGTTCTGGCCTGTCTATGGTGGAGTGGGAGCCCATCATGGGTGTGATTCCGCCGCTTTCGGATGCCGACTGGACCGCGGCTTTCGAGGCCTACAAGCAGTATCCGCAGTACCGGCTGACGCACCCTGACATGGATCTGGCCGGGTTCCAGGGAATTTTCTTCTGGGAGTACGTACACCGGGTACTCGGACGCAGCATTGGCATGGCTTTCGCCCTGCCATTTTTCTGGTTTCTTGCGCGTGGAACCTTCGCACGCCCCCTCGCATTCCGGCTTGGCATAGCGCTTCTGCTCGGCGGGCTGCAGGGCTTTGTCGGCTGGCTGATGGTGAAGAGCGGCCTGGTCGATGAGCCGCGCGTCAGTCACTTCCGGCTCGCCGCGCACCTGGGTCTGGCACTCACGATCATTGCGTATCTGGGTTGGGTCCTGTTGTCGTTGCGACCACACGCAATCGCCATGGATACAGCTCGCACGGGTATCCCGCGGTCGCTGCTGCGCCTGCTCACGGCCCTGGTAGCGGTGCAGATTGTCTATGGCGCTTTCGTTGCGGGCCTGCGCGCGGGGTGGGGTTACAACACCTTCCCGCGGATGGGGGATCGCTGGGTGGCAGAGGCGGTGATGGCGATGGACCCGTGGTGGCTCAATCTGCTGGAGGATCATGCCACCGTGCAGTTCATGCACCGCCTGCTCGGCACGCTGCTGGTGTTCGCCGTGGGCGCCATATGGCTGCGGTACCGCAACAGCGCCCGTGACCGTGTTCAGCGACATGGTCTCGATCTGTTGTTTGGTCTGGTTCTCACGCAATACGCGCTGGGCATCTACACGCTGGTAAATGTCGTGCCGCTGGTGCCGGCAGTGATGCACCAGGGTTGCGCTGCGCTCATCGTGTTGGCGCTGGTGACAGTGCTCAGTCGCTCCTCCGGGCGGTGGATGTCCACGGAAAACACCGCACTAACCGGAGCAGCATCTGCCTGATGCCACGGCGCCGTTCGCGCGCCAGTTTCAGCCGCAATATCTCGACCGCAGCAGCCACCGCGCGTGGATCGGGTGGAATTTCGTGCAGCCTGAGCCGGGGACCTGAGAGCTCTCCGAGCGCCGCGGCAAGGAGTGATGTGAAATCGATGGATGCGTCCCCCGTGTCAGTCGCACGGCTGTACAAACGGTGAGCGTAGAGAAGCCTGATTGCAGGCAAGGATAGAGATTCATTTGCGCGCTGGACCTCGGATGGATCGATACTGAGGTTGAGCCGGCGACAGAAGTCGCGCACCACGCACCCTTCCGGCATGGCAGCAGGCTCAAACGGCCAATACTCTACGCGCGCACCCTGCAGTGCGCGCTCGAGACGAGAGTATCTCTGGTGGTAGCGCGGAAACTGCCGTTCGAGCCGGAAGCCCGATTGCCCGCCCTGTATGTGCTGCTGGAACACGCTTTCCATGTAGGCTCGGGGTGCACGGATATAACAAACGGTGCGAATGGGGCCACCATGATGCTCGCGGATGAACCTCAGGAATGCAGCCAGCTCGTGCTCCCTGAGGAGCGGGATGTGTTCTCTTGACAGGATCACCGGGTGTCGTATTGCTCCGGCCTGCTGCAGAAGGCGTGCCAGTCGGTACCGTATCTTGCGCGCAACAGGCACGAGTTCCTGGCGTGTGAGCCCTGCTTTGCGATTAGCGTTCTGCCGCTCGGGCGTCTCGCTGAAGGCGGTAATGATCGCCGCGCTGGCGTTTGGCGCGCCGAGGTCCACGTACCGCCAGTTGTGGCGCCGTCGCGTGGCGTGGAGCGTGTTCTGGATCGACGAACTGCCGGTCTTGTGCATCCCGACGTGCAGGATGAGTTCGCCCCCGGTCAGAGCGTCGCTGCGGAGTACACAACCACCTTATCCCGGCCGGCATCTTTTGCCTGGTAAAGAGCAGCGTCGGCGCGGCTGAACACCCGGTCCGGTGCATCCTCCTCGGTGAATCCGGCGACGCCAAAGGATGCAGTTACCGTGATGCCCTTACGGGCGCCGATATCCATCGACAGCGCAGCAATTGCCATGCGCACTTTTTCGAGTGCTGCCGCAGCCTGCTCGGGGGTCGTCTCCGGGAGCAGGAATACGAATTCCTCGCCGCCGAATCGGGCCACGAAATCCGTTTTGCGCAGCGCATGGGCCAGGCAATCACTCACCGCACGCAGCACGCCATCACCAACGGCATGGCCGAAACGATCGTTGACGTCCTTGAATCGATCAATATCGCAAATGGCCATGGCCAGCGGCCGCCGGTAACGCTGGGAGCGCTCGTGCTCCTGCTGCAGGCGCACAGCCCATGCCTCGCGGTTGGGAAGCCGGGTGAGAGTGTCCGTGTTCGCGAGCCGGCGCTGCTCCTCGATAACGAGCTCTGCAGAGCGAGTTTTCTGCTGCAGTTCGATCACGCGCTCGGCCAGTGCCCGCGCCCCGCTGGCGGTCTGGGCGCCGATGCGTTCCTCTTGCTGGCGGAACGACTGGAAGGCCTCTCCGATGCCCTCGAGCCGGGTGTTCACCTCCTGCTTCAAGACCTGCAGGTCACGGGAGCCAGATATCTCACGGTGAATGTGATCGATCCCGGCGCGCATCGCGTCATTCAGCGCTTCGCTGTTGCTGCGGCGCTCGGCATCAAGATCTCCACCCTCGGCGATGCCCTCAGCCGCCGTAACCAGACGTGAACTCAGCTGCTCGAGGAAATCCGAAAACTCCTGCCGACACTGCTGGAGTGCACCCCGCGAGAGCAGCAGGAGCTCGTCGAGCAGCGATCCCATTTTCGCCAGCGTCACCTCGCTTGAGATCCGCTCCGTGGCAGACACATAAGCGGCGTGCAGGCGGGGATTGCTTTTCTGTGGAGCAAGCGCCTCGAGCAGAACGCGCAGGGTCGTGATGGCGGCCTCACCAAGGGACGCATCCGCTGCAGCCTCGTCTGCTTCACTGAGTGCACTCTGTGCCACTGCGCCGTTGGCGGCGGGTGGGGTGGCCGCGGCCACGATGGCGTGTTGTCGGAACAGCCGGTCGAGCAACCCGGGCGCATGAGCAGCATCAGCGGTCTCGCGCGACGGCTTGATCCCGGCTTGCAGGGCGACGGCACGCGCCAGCACGTCGAGGGGATCCAGCGTGCGCATCTCGCGGCGCAGGAGTTGTGCGGCGCGCAGGGTTTCGCGGCCCGGTCTGACTGCTTCCACCTGGCCGAGCAGGCTATTGATGGCCGTCGCGACCCGCTTGTCGATAGCGTGGTCGCGGCGCGCCACCGTGCGCAGTTGCTCCTCCAGAACGTCCAGCTTGCTCGCCAGCACGTCGCGCGAGAGGGTCTTCAGGCGCAGGAAGGCGCGCAAGTCACGTAGCTCGTGGTCGAGCTCTGGATCCTGACCCTCGGCGGCGAGCGAGAGTCGGTTCAATGCCCGGACGAGTTCCTGCGTGAAGTCACGGTGGTCCTTGGCATTGCGCTCTATCGCCTCGAGTGCAAACTCGTAGCGCTGTTTCCAGCTGGCGTTCTCATCAGACATTTTTTGCTCCCGTGGCGCCCGTAGTTTGACTACTGCAGTGGCTACCTGCGCCCTGCGCGCAGGCGCGCGAGGCGTAGATCGACACCGTTGTCCACATGCGGCGTGGCAAGGCTACCTGAGGCGCGGGGTTTGGGGCAACGCGGTCCCGAGTAAGCCCCCGCTGGGGTGTTCATGCGCGTGTCGCGCTCCGAGCGCTGCAACACCAGAGAAACCGTTCGGGTGTGCCACAATCGTCAGGTCCTTCAGGGAGCCAGAACACATGCGTGCGATTGCCGGACACACAGCACTCATGACCGGTGATTCCGCCGGCGTTGGTTTCACGCTTGCACCAGCCGAGGAACGTGCCGGCAGCGATATCACCGCCTCGGTGGTGTCGCCCGGCCCCATCGACACGGGATTCATCATGGACTTCATCGATCAGGTGCCGGATCTCGTTTTCTCGCAATCAATGTCCAGTGCCGAGGAGATTGCTGATCCGGTGCTGGCCTGCATCCTGGAGCGTCGCGGTCGGCCCGCCAAGGCCGTGTACCGGGCGCGGGCGGGAGCACGCTGATGGATATGCGCCACGTCGAAATCAGTACCTACGGTGGCCCTGAGGTCCTGCGCGAGACGCGCGGGCCCGCGCCGGTCGCAGGCCCCGGCGAATTGCTGATTCGCGTGCGTGCCGCCGGGGTCAACCGGCCTGATGTAGTCCAGCGTCAGGGCTTTTACGCACCACCTCCCGGCGCCTCTGCGATCCCCGGGCTCGAAGTGGCCGGTGAGATCGTGGCGATGTGCGAGGGCGTTGCGCGCTGGCACCTGGGTGATCAGGTCTGTGCGCTGGTCTCCGGTGGTGGCTATGCGGAATACGTGAATGTGCCCGCGCGACAAGCCCTGCCGGTGCCGCGTGGTCTCTCCATCGAGGAGGCGGCGGCGCTGCCTGAGACGGCCTTTACGGTCTGGAGCAACGTGTTTCAGCGCGGTGGACTCACGGCCGGCGAGGTGATGCTGGTCCACGGTGGAAGTAGCGGCATTGGCACATTGGCCATTCAGCTGGGAAGGGCGCTGGGTGCGCGCGTCATCGCCACGGCGGGAAGCGCGGAGAAATGCGAAGCCTGTGTAGCGCTGGGTGCAGAGGTCTGCGTGAACTACCGGGACGCAGACTTTGTGGCGGCCGTGCGCGACTTCAGCGCTGGACGCGGCTCCGACCTGATCCTCGACATGGTTGGCGGCGATTACATCCAGAGAAACATCCAGTGTGCGGCTGAGGATGGCAGGATCGTGCAGATCGCCTTCCTGCAGGGCTCCGCAGTGTCACTGAATCTGATGCCGTTGATGCTGAAGCGTCTTACGCTTACCGGCTCGACGCTACGGGCGCGGCCGGAGAGTTTCAAGGCGGCGCTGGCCACCGCGGTGGAGCAGAACGTATGGCCGCTGATAGAGGCAGGCCGGGTGAAGGTAGTGCTCGCCAAGCGCTTCAAGCTGGCAGATGCCGCCGAGGCCCATCGCCTGATGGAGTCCAGCACTCACATCGGCAAGATAGTGCTGATTCCCTGATCGTTTGAGGTAGACGGCGCCGGCTTCACCACTTGGGGGGAACAGGCGGCTCTTCGGTTGCCGGTGTTTCCGTCTTTGGCGTGCCGATAGCGTCCGGCGCCGGGCCGCCTTTCATGTACGGCTCCGGTCCTGCAGGACCCGGCGTCGGGGCCTGCATATAGCCGCGCTTCTGCATCGCGTCCCGGAACACCTTTTCCTTGTCGATCGACATCGCCGCGTCGCTCTCTTGAGGGCAGACCGCGTACATATCCGGATTCTGCTTGTCGTAGCCGGGTGGCAGTTCCATGACGTGCAGTTCTGGGCCGAGCTCAAGGGCGGCAACCAGCTTGCCGCTCCCCGCCAGGGTCCTGGCGTAGGAGATGGTGTGGTCGCGGTCGGCGTCCAGGTACGCGCGCCGCGCCTCGTAGTACTCGTTCTCGGTGTCGAGAATATCGAGCAGGGTACGCTGGCCAATATCGAACTGGCGTTTGTAGGCCTCGCGCGCCTTTTCGATGGCGAGTTGATGGCGGTCAAGATAGCTTTTCTGCTCCTCGAGGCGTCGCGTGTTGTTCCACGCGATGCTCACCTCCTGGCGGATGTCCCGGCAGGTCTTGTCGCGGATATCGAGGGACTGGTAGGTCTTCTCGATCAGACGACGTTTCTCGGCGGAGTCGGAGCCGCCATTGAACAGGTTGTAGCGCATCACGAGTTCGATCACGCCTTCCTCGTAGCGGCCGTCGAGATCGTATCTGTCGTGCCAGACGTCCTGGCGTGCCTGGAAATCAAAGCGCGGCACGAAAGCCGCCTTGGCAACGTCGGTTGCCGCTTCGGCCGACCACATGTTTGCGATTGCCGCGTTCATGAGGGGGCTGTTTGTGTAGGCGGCGAGCAGGGTGTCCTTGATGTTCCCGGGCACCAAGCCCGCAGCGATTTTCGGCTCTTCCAGACCGGTTGCGGGTATTTCCCCAACCACGCGCTGGTAGCGCATGCTGACGTCATGCAGATTGGTCACGTCGGTAAGCAGGTTAGACTCCGAGAGTGCGAGACGCCCGGAGGCCTGCTCAAGATCCACACGGCGGCTGACCCCGGCCCGGACCCGGCGCTCGATCTGGTCGTAGATCAGGCGGTGGGTTGCGTAGTTTTCCTCGGATAGCTCGACCAAGCCGCGATGGCGCAGGACATCAATGTAGGCGCGGGCGGTTTCGGCAGCCGCCTGCTCGGATGCCTCCAGCACTTCGTAGTAGCGGGTGCGGGCAGCATGGTTAAGGCGGCGAACTTCGTTGCGGGTGCGAAACCCGTCAAACAGCATCTGACTAAGCGAGACCGAGACGCGGTCACGGTTAAATGTGTTCTGGGCAAAGCGGGGGTCATCGATGCGCTCTTCGCCGATGCCTGCCTCGAGATCCACCGTTGGCAGATAACCACCCTTTGCGACTTGCGTTTGCTCCGTGGCGGCCTCGTACTCATGCCATGCGCCCAGGACCTCGGGATTCTCCATCACGGCTTGGCGCGCAGCATCCTTCAAAGTGCCTTGGACGCCCGGCACAGGAGCAGCCTGCGCCACCGCACAGACCACCAGAGCCGCACTGGCCTTGCACAGGGTTTTCTTGATCATCAGCAAACGGTCCCCGATACTTGCCAACAAGTTCTCCGACACGTCGTCGAGATCCAGCAACTATATATTCCCCTCAGGGTGTTAGCCAGCCGGTCCCGACGCATGCAACGAAGCCGTACACGCGAATCATCATATTGAGTATGGCCCATTCCCGTCGCTTTGCAGCATGGGTGCTTCCACGGGTGCTCCGTGTGAAGGCATTCGTCTCTGCAACCTGCGTGGGGCTGGTGTTCGTCGTCGCGGCGGCGGCTGCTCCGGACTTCGATCACATCGTGCGCCTTGCGCAGGAGCGCTACGGCGCACAGGGCGAAGAAACCCTCCGTGCCTGGCGCAGCATGCTCGAGACCGGCAAGTCGCTGTCCGAACCCGAAAAACTCCAACTCGTAAATGCGTTTTTTAATAGCCGCGTGGCGTTTGAAGACGATCAGGTCGTCTGGAATCTGCCCGATTACTGGGCAACCCCGCTGGAGACGCTGGGGCGCGGTGAAGGCGACTGCGAGGATTACAGCATAGGCAAGTACGTCTCGCTCGGCATGCTGGGTGTGCCGATCGAGCGGCTTCGTATTACCTATGTGCGGGCAGAACTTGGCAGGGCCGGCAGCGGCATCAGTCAGGCCCATATGGTGCTTGCCTACTACGCGACCCCGGACGCTGAACCCTTGGTGCTGGACAACCTCGTGAGCGCGCTTCGGCCGGCATCGCGCCGCCCTGATCTTCGCCCGGTGTTCGGCTTTAACAGCGAGGGGTTGTGGGTTGCCGGTAATCGGGGGCCTTCCGTTGCAGCCCCCACGGCGCGACTTTCGCGCTGGCGCGATCTACTTAGCCGTATGTCCGCGGACGGCCTAAACTGATGCACGGCACAAGCCTGATCCTAACGGAGGACGACGGGATGTCACTGATACGGCAACTGTGGCTGGCGATCGCGCTTCTGATGGTGATCGGTTTTGGCGGTAGCTTTCTGGTCAGCAGCCTCTCGGCTAAGAACTACCTCGAGGAACAGCTTGCCCTGAAGAACCTCGACAACGCTAACTCGCTCGCCTCCGTACTCGGGCAGATGTCCAAGGATCCCGTTGAGGTCGGTTTGCTGGTGTCCTCGCAGTTCGATCTGGGGAATTACGAGTACATCCGACTTAGCGATCCGCGCGGCGCCGTGATCGCGGAGCAGAGAAGCGACAACCGGGAACTCGGTGCTCCCGACTGGTTTCGCCGCATGCTGCGCATAGACGTTGCGCCGGGCGTCGCGCAGGTTCAGGACGGGTGGAAACAATACGGCACCCTCGAACTCGCCAGCCACACGCGCTTTGCCTACACCTCGCTGTGGGCCGGCAGCATCCGTCTGTTGGGCTGGTTCCTCGGCGTCTCGTTGCTGGCGGGGCTTGCGGGGACGTTGTTGCTGCGGGTGATCCTGCGCCCCCTCGATGACGTGGTGACGCAGGCCGAGGCGATCGGTGCGCGGCGATTCATCACCACGCGAGAGCCGGGCACCCGTGAGTTCCAGGCGGTGGTGCGATCCATGAACACGCTGGCCAAGCGTGTGCGCCATATGTTGGAGGAGGAGTCGCTGCGGCTGGATATGCTACGCCGGGAGGCGCACTACGATCGCGTGTCGGGGCTGCTGAATCGCAGCCACTTCATCGCACGCCTCCAAGCCCTTCTGGAGCGTGACGACGAGAGCGCGCACGGTGTCGTGGTGATCGCCCGGCTGCTGGATCTGAACGAACTTAACCGCACGCAAGGGTGGGCGGTGATCGATACCTTCATCAAGCGCTTCGCCGAGGCCCTGCGTGCGATGTCGCCGGAGGGGTCTGAATGGGTCCTCGGCAGACTGAACGGCTCTGACTTTGCTGTATTGGTGCCTGCTGGCGACGATGCGCTGGCTCTGGCCCGGAGCGTACACGATGCCATGCTCATGCTGACGCGTGAATTGAATCTCGATGAGGTATGCCGGATGCCGACCGCGGCGACGGCCTACCGCTTCGATGAAAAATTAGGCGCCGTGCTGGCGCGCGTTGATGCCGCTCTGGCGTCGGCATGCGCCGAGAATGCTGATCCTGTCCAGGTAGCAACGGGCGACCAGTCCGGAGTGCTCGGGGCATTGAAGGCGGCCGACCTCGCGACGTGGGGCCGGCAACTCGATGAGGCATTGGCGTCAGGATGGGTCAAGCTCCAGAGCTATCCGGTCATCGATGCCAAGGGCGCCGTTCTGCATGCGGAATGCGTTGCACGGCTGCGGCTGCGCCCGGATGGAGACTGGCTCGCAGCGGGGGAGTTCATGCCATGGGTTTCGCGACTGGGTTATGGTCCGCGACTCGACGAAATCGTCATTGACCTTGCGTTGGAGCGTATGCGCCATGGCGCGGATGCGCTTTGTGTGAACCTCTCCGCTCAAGCCATGAACGACCCTATGCTGCTGCACCGAATCGCACTGCGCCTCGCGGCCGAGCCGCAGCTCTCGCAGCGTTTGTGGATGGAGGTTCCGGAGCACGGCGTATTCCAGAATCTCGAGCAATTCCGCATCCTCTGCGCGCTGTTGAAACCGGCAGGTTGCAAGCTGGGCATCGAGCACGTAGGGCATCAGGTCTCGCGAATCGGGCAACTCCACGATCTCGGGCTCGACTACATGAAGATCGATGCCTCCTTCGTACACGACCTCGAGCAGAATCCCTCAAACCAGGTCTTCCTGCGCGGGCTTGCGATCATTGCCCATTCGATCGGCTTGAGCGCCATTGGCGAGGGCGCGCGTTCCGAGGCGGAAATCGCGGCGCTGTTGGAACTCGGCTTTGACGGCGTTACCGGTCCGGCGGTTACCCAACGACCGGAGCAGACAGGCTGAGGGTGCGAGAGGCAGGGGCTTAGAGCTTCAGATCAGCGAGGACTCATCGCCCAGCAGTCCGAGGTGGGTTCCGGTGCGGCGCAGGCCTTTGCGCTCCATCAATTTGCGTTGAGCGGGCTCAGGCAGATCCGTGAATCGGATCGCGTTGGTTTCGACCAGCAGGTTGATCAGGTCATCGAGAACTCGTACCACGTCGCGGTCGGACTCCTCGAGGCGGTTCTGGGGTTGCCCCCTGCGCGCTTCCATCTCATCGGCGAGTTGCGAGCCGGAACCCTGCGCCGGTTCGAATCCCTCAAGCGGTTCCACGCTGACGGCGATGACCAGGCCCTGTGCATCGCGCTTCACGTAACGGCTCATCAGCAGACTCCGATGGAAGCAAGTCCCCCGCACCCGCAAGAGCGGGGCGGGGGCGAGGTTTAGCCGGTGATGAGTTTACCGCTGGCGAGCAGGTTGTCGATGATCTGCTGCTGGCTACCACCCAGGCTGTTGAGGTCCACGTGCTGCAGGTCGATGCTCTGGTAGCTGACACTCGCATCATGGCCCGCATCGCCTGTGAACGCGCCCTCTTGGCTGATCTTGAGCAGTGTTCCGCCGTCACCGGACTGTTCGAAGCGAAGATAGCTCTCCAGGTGCCCGACGCTCTCTGGCGGCAGCAGGTCCTGGATGTTCAGTATGTCTCCCCCGCTGGAAGGCGCTGCCATATTGAAGTCCGTGACAGTGTCACGCGCGCCGCTTTCCGCCAGCGTCCACAGGAACACATCGGCCCCTTCGCCTCCGGTTAGCACGGTATCGCCGGCGGTGTCACTCACCAAGCTGTCGCTGCCGCCCATATTGACCGTGAAATTGACGATCGAGGAAGTGTCTCCGTCGCCATCCTGAGCCGACACGCTGAACTCCAGTTGCAATGCCTCCATTGACACAGATACCGGTTTTTCGACGCCCAGGTCTATGAACTTGTAGGACGTACCCTCGCCGGCCGAGATTTCAATGCGATCGAACAGTGCGTCTTCGTTCAACCCGTTCTTCCCGAGATCGAACAAATAGGTCGGACTCTCGCTGCCTGCAATGCTCGATTGGTTGCCGTTGACATCCACGTAGGTCTGGCCGATTTCACCGGAATCAACGAGTGTCCCACCAAGATAAACCTTCCAGGTCAGCGTCTCCGATGTCTTCAGGTTCCCGATCGTGAGGGAGGCATTTGATAACCGATCTGCAAACTGCATCGACAGCACCTCTGCCGGCGCTGTGCGCGGGTTGTCGATCAGGTTATTGCCGATGCCCAAGCCATCGCGTGACGGGTTGAGCATCCCATCCACCGATGAGAAGACCACGGACGTGACTGCCGTTCCTATACCCGCCCCGGTGGCGCTGTCATAGCTCGCGAAGAGCCCGGTTGAGGCTGAGACCATCGGCGAGCCGGCCGAGATCTGCAGGGTGTTGAAGTTCGGCGCGCTGGCGGTCAGGGTCTGCTCGGTGCGCAGGGCAGTGAACGTGTAGTCACCATTGTTGTTTATCGAGAGGCTGAACACGGCGTCGCCGGCAGCGTTCGTGGCAAGCAGTGAGCCGTCCGTCTGCAGCGCGTAGCTGAGACCCGCCGGCGCGTTCGCGAGGCTCGGAGACAGATCAAAGCTTGCGATCATGTCGGGAGCCGAGGCAGAGATATGCCCGGTGACAGAGAGCCCGACCTCGTTCCCTACGGAGGCGTTTTCTACCGCCGTGATCTCGGGGATCGAGTCGGCGATGGTGATCTCGATGTCAGCACTGGCGCTGCTCAGGCCATCGCGAACCGTGACAGCTATGGTCTCCATGTAGGCGAGATTCGCGGCGCCTGGTTCCGTGCTGTTGTCGACAGGACCGTTCAAGACATAACTGAATCCAAGCACCCCGCCGGCGACAGAGGTGATCGTCAACGTACCAAAGCCTGTGTCGACCGAGGCTGCCAGCAGCTCCGCAAGACCTCCGGCGCCAATGGGGAAATCAATCCCGGCGATCGTGAGCCCGCGGATATCCGCGAGGCCGTCCGGATCTCCGACGGTGATGCTGCCGTTAACCGTGATCGCCGCCGTGCCTACGCTGCTGCCGCCTGGAAGGCCAGATTCGTACACCGTGTGACTGGTAGCGACCACCGTGGGTGGGTAAGTGGTCGGCGTCGTCGGCGTCGTCGGCGTCGTCGGCGTCGTGGGCGTCGTGGGCGTCGTCGGCGTCGTGGGCGTCGTCGGAGTAGTCGGCGTCGTCGGCGTCGTTGGCGTCGTCGGTGTGGTCGGAGTAGTCGGAGTAGTCGGCGTCGTCGGTGTGGTCGGCGTCGTCGGCGTCGTCGGTGTGGTCGGCGTCGTCGGCGTCGTCGGCGTCGTCGGAGTAGTCGGCGTCGTTGGCGTCGTTGGCGTCGTCGGTGTGGTCGGCGTCGTTGGCGTCGTCGGAGTAGTCGGCGTCGTTGGCGTCGTCGGTGTGGTCGGCGTCGTCGGTGTGGTCGGCGTCGTTGGCGTCGTCGGTGTGGTCGGTGTGGTCGGCGTCGTCGGTGTGGTCGGCGTCGTCGGCGTGGTCGGCGTCGTGGGCGTTGTGATATCAGTCGCCGGCGCCCCACCAAGCGGGATCGGGGCTACGCTGCGCTCGGGCGGCGGGAACCGGAAGCCCGGTGGAGTAGTCTCTTCGGCCAGACGCAGCACCCGCACAAAGCCGTGCGCATCACCACCACCTCCGCCACCAAGGCCCGCGGCGGTTGCCTCGAGATTTGTGTCGATATCCCTTCCTTCAGCGATTGCCTTAAGCACATCTTCGACAGTTTTCTGGGATACAGCAGCCTCACCGGGATCGGTCTCCGTCTGCGGATTTGCCTCGGGCGAGACAGCGACAGTGCGGTTTTCTGCGATCGCCAGATCGCCACCATCAAAGAACGTCAGCTCGACCCTGGCGCCGGCATCGGTGACGACTACCTCGCCTTCGTTCAGGACGTCCCCCTCCTTGAGAGGGCGTATATTGCCCTCCGCATCCCTGGCGAATGCTGTTCCTGTAACGGTTGCGACTGTCGCGATTGGCTGACCCATTGGCATGCTCATAACCCTCTGCCGCGGCTGTGGCGGATATTTGGCTCAGGCGAAGTCTAGTTGGGCTTCGGCGCGCGATGTACTGTACTGAAGGACGATCAATCCCTCAGTAAGGAAGGTATCATCGTCGCTCCTTGCTGCAGCCTTTGAGCGGAGCTCAATGAATTCATCGCTCCAAACGTATCTCGACAAGATCCGCCGGGTCGACGGCAAGACCATTTTTTTTGTCGCCGGCACTGAGAAGTCCGGGACCACTTGGCTGCAGATGTTGCTTGACCATCACCCTCAAGCCCGTTGCCGCGGGGAGGGTCAGATCGCGACCAAGCTCTGGCCCGAACTGCGTCGGGCGCTCGATGACTACTCCGCATTCGTATCCGGGTTGAACCAGAACGTTTTCAGCGAGATCGAGCATTTTCCCCCGTTTCGGGAAGAATCGATCAGGGCTATTCAGGCCTTCGCCGCAATGTTGCTTCTTAGCGAGTACGGTGACGATGCCAGCTTGCTGGCCGTTGGTGAGAAGACGCCGGGGCATTTGCGTACGCTCCAGCGTCTGAGGACGTTGTTTCCAAATGCCAGGTTTGTGTTCATCTGTCGCGATGGACGGGACATTGCGGTGTCGGGCTGGTACCACCTGAAGCGCCAGTACGGCGCAGAGAAAGCCGAGCCACTTCCAGCTTATGCCAAGCGCATCGCCAGTATTTGGCGGCAGGATTATGAACGGGCAATGGCTTTTTCAGCCGGCAATCCCGGGGCTTGCGTTCATTTGCGCTACGAGGATCTCCACCAGAACCCTGCACCTGAACTGGTGCGAGTGTTTGATTTTCTCGGTCTGGATTCCTCCATTGATATCGTGGAGGACTGTCTGGCTGCCTGTAATTTCGGCGCGCTGGCAGGCGGACGCGAGCGAGGGCAGGAGAGTCTGGAGTCCCATTTTCGCAAGGGCATCGTCGGTGACTGGCGTAATCATTTTGATGCCGACACGCGTGCCATGTTTGACGCGGAGGCAGGCGATCTCCTCGCCAAACTGGGTTACACCCGCGAGATCGACGTACCCGCAGCAGTGACGGCGACTCCCGCTGAAGACACAGCAAGAGCGGCCGCGAAAGGTCCATCGGACAATGCCGTCGACGCGACTCTGACGTCTTCTCCCGATCTGCTCCAGCTTGCCCGTCAAAGGAGTAACGACCGTGACTGGCATGGCGCATCAGAGGTCCTGAGGACGGCAATAGCAGCGGGGCAGCAGGGATTTGAATCATGGTATCTGTTGGGGCAGTCGCTTCGGGCACTAAAGGACTTCACCGGCGCAGCGGATGCATACCTGAAGGCCGAGGCCTCGGATCCACTGCGGCAAGACGGGGTGTTCATGGCCGCGGTCGCCCTGAAAGAGGCCAATCAACCCGACGCTGCAATTGCCGCATATCAGCGCCTCCTTGATGCATGGCCCAACTTTGCCAATGGTTGGAGCCTATACGGCGTCCTGCTGAAAGAATTGGGTCGTTTCAGGGAAGCCATAGAAGCGCTGCGAGCTTCGTTAGCTATCTGTGAGGACATTCCCACCCATAACCTGTTGGTTATTGCTCTGGAGGAATCCGGGACTAGAGATCTCGCGATCGAAGAGGGAGTCCGCCTATTGGCTCACAAGGACAAAATAGCCTGTGATGCCTTCGCGAAGTCATCCTGCACCTTGAGGGTTCCCGATCCGCAGCCGCGAGCATTCGACTACCTCCAGCCCGCTCGCAACATCATCTCCTTCAGCCTCTGGGGGCAGGATCCGGTCTATGTTCATGGCGCCATCGTCAATGCTCGGCTCGCCGCGAATATGTATTACGGGTGGACAACGCGTTTTTATTGTGACTCGTCGGTCCCCGCAGATGCACTGGAGGAGCTGAGGTACAACGGTGCGCAGGTTGTTATGGTTGATGATCCGCGGCTTCTTCCCGTGCGCCACCTATGGCGATTCCTTGTGTCGGACGATCCTGAGGTCGACTGGTTCGTGTGTCGGGATACGGATTCCCGCGTGAATGCCCAAGAACTGCTTGCCGTAGAGGAGTGGATTCGATCGGGCAAGGCTTTCCACGTCATGCGTGATCACATCTACCATATGGAGCTCATTCTGGCGGGAATGTGGGGTGGCGTAGCAGGGGTCCTGCCCAATGTGCGCGAAGCCATCCTGAGAGAGGATGTCTATTCAAGAAACCGCTTTGGTGATCAGGCATTTTTGATGCAGTTCGTGTGGCCTCTCATAAAAGACCACGTCCTCATTCACGACAGCCACTATCGTGTTCACGGGTCCAAGGATTTCCCTGAAGCGTACCGACTGCCGCGACCGATACATGTGGGAGGAGCCATAAAAAACATGGGCCCTTGGCGTAGGCCCCATTAGACGTTGCGGTCTGAAACCTGTTGCGGGCGAACGCGCCGTTTCAGAATCCCTGTGAGCGCATGAACAGCGCCAGATGCAGCCGGTCGCGCACGCCCAGTTTGGTGAAGATCGAGCTGAGATGCGCCTTGACCGTACGCTCGGTGATGTCGAGCGAACGGGCAACCTCTTTGTTGCTGGAGCCTGTCCCCACGTGGCGCGCGACCTCCAGTTCCCGCCCGGAGAGCGTCTCCAGTGCCTTGCTCGATGACGGGTCAACAGCCACATTGGCGCCGGCTGCGCGGATCAGACGCTGCATAAGATCAGGCCCCACCCAAAGCCCTTGGTGAGCAACCACCGTGCTCACCTGTTGCAGCATGGCCGGTCCGGCATAGGCGTGGCAGTAGCCAACCACGCCGCGCTCCATCAGTTCGAGAGCCTGATCGTCAGAGGGAATATCAGAAAGAGCTACAACAGAACAGGGGCCGATCGCCGCCAAGGTCTCCGCAACGAGTCTTCGTGCCGCCTCATGGTCGGCCCCCACGTGAAGCCACGCAACGGTGTCAGGCCCAACGCGATCCGGAACGGCGGCGGGGCTTGCGTGCACCGGCGCCCCTGGAAAGGCTTTCTCCCAGCGCTGTCGCACTTCGGTGTCGGTGGCGATCAATATTGAGTGGATCATCGCTCTGTTAGTGCGTACTGCCGTGCCCGCAGGACAGGCTTCATAAGGTAGCTTAGCACGCTTTTTTCACCGGTCAGGATGTCCACCTCGGCAACCATGCCGGGGATGATCGGTCGGTCCTTGCCGAGTGTCGGCTGGTGTGTCCGCACCCGCACCAGATAGAAGGCGTTGCCGTCTTCATCGGCGATGGTATCGGCTCCGATACTCTCGAGTTCTGCCTCCAGGCCGCCGTAAATCATGAAGTCATAGGCGGTGAATTTCACCAGCGCCGGCTGGCCCGGCCGCAGGAAAGCGATGTCCCGAGGGGCGATCTTGGCCTCGAGGAGCAAGGTGTCGTCAAGGGGTACGATCTCGATGATGTCGCGCCCCGGCAGCACCACGCCGCCCTCGGTGTTAACGAGCAGCCGCTTCACCGTACCGCGTACCGGCGAGCGGACCTCGGCCTGCCGGACGCGATCGGCCAGTCCGCTGCTGCCTGCGGCAAGGCTGTTCAGTAGCGAGGTGGCTTCGCCGAGTTCGCGCCGGATGCCGTTGCGGAAGTCGAGTTCGACCTGCTCGCGCTTGCGTTGCGCTTCCTCGATGGCCGAGCGTGTCCGTGTGACTTGTGCGCTCGCCTGTTCCAGATCGCCGCGCATACGGGAAACATCGCGCTTCAGCCGCAGGATCTCGACCTCGGAGACTGCGCCTGATTCGACCAGCGGTTCGGTCTGCTGCAGTTCCTGCCGCGCGAGGTCGTGGCTGCGGGTCGATTGCTGAAGAAAGGCATTGGCCTCGCGCAGTTCCTGCTCGCGTTGGGTCAGTTGCTGGGTGGCAATGGCGATCTGGCTCTGGAGTTCATCGCTGCTGCTGCGGAAAAGTCGTGTTTCTGCGGCTGCGATCTCCGGCGCCTCGGCGCTCACCTCGGGGGGAACCACGAACTCCTTGCCTTCGGCGATGGCTGCGAGCCTTTCTGTCTTGACGAGCAGGGAAAGGTACTGGGCGCGGTTTTCGGCCAGCGAGGACACGAAGCGCGTGGCGTCGATGCTCACCAGCAACTGCCCGGTCTCCACGATTGCGCCCTCGTGCACGTGGATCCTCGAGACGATTCCGCCGTCGAGCGACTGGATCACCTGGATCTGCCGTGAAGGGACCACTTTCGCCTCGCCGCGTGTGACTTCATCGAGGCGCGCGAGCGCTGCCCACAGAATAAGGAGCAGCGTGACGAGCAGGGTTACATGCAGCAGCTTTCGAGCCCGCAACGGCTCCTGGGCGAGTCGCGCGATCGTGGCATCCGTAGTCCAGCCTGGCGGCAGCTCGCTTGCCGGCTCCATCCATGGCCCGAGGAACCACCCAACCACACTGGAACAAAGGCGCACCCACCAGTTCCACACTGAACGCAGACGCATCAGGGGCGTCGCAAGGCCCGCCTTGGTGTCGCTCACACGCCCTTCCCGATGCGCCCTTGGCGCAAGGCTTCCACCACGGTTGCTTTGGGTCCGTCCGCCACTATTTTTCCGGCGTCCACGACGATGATCCGGTCGACCATATCGAGCAGCGAAGTCCGGTGCGTCACGATGACCACCGTGCGCCCCTTGGAGTACTCGCGCAGCTGTACTTTCACCGCCTCCTCGCTCGAGTGATCCATGGAGCCTGTGGGCTCGTCCATCAGGAGTATCGGTGGCGAATTGATCACTGCGCGGGCGATGGCGATGCCCTCGCGCTGTCCACCGGAGAGTGATTCACCACGCTCGCCCACCGGCATGTCGATTCCGCGCGGGTGCTGGTTCACGAAATCTGTCAGGTTCGCCACCTGCAGTGCCTGGATAATCTCCGTGTCTTCGACCTGCGGCGTCCCGAGGCTCACGTTATCCCTCAGCGTGCCGTAGAACAGGTTCACGTCCTGCGGGACGTAGCCGATGCTGCGACGGAGTTCCGCGGGATCGAGCTGTCGCAGATCGATGCCATCGACCAGCACGGCGCCCGAGATGGGCCGGTACAGCCCGAGAATCAGGCGCAGGAGCGTGCTCTTGCCAGAGCCGGTGCGCCCGAGTATCGCCACCTTGTCACCGGCGGCAATGCGAAGGCTCACGCCGCGCAGCGCGTTCATCTCCGTGCCGGGATAGGAAAATCCCACATCCCGGAATTCGATGTCGCCACGGAAACTCTGGCGGCTCAGGAAATGAGCGCCCGCAGGGCGTTCCACCGGGCGCGACACAATCTGCTCGAGTGCCGCCATCGCGGTGACCGCATTGTGGTACTGGGTCATCAGACCGGCGATCTGTCCCATGGGCGCCATTGCCCGCGCGGCGAGCATTGAGCAGGCGATCAGTCCGCCAAGCGAGAGTTTGGCGTCGGTGATGAGGTAGACGCCGAGGATTATCACGGCAACGGCTGTGAGTTGCTGCGCGAGCATTGCGGTGTGGAGTGTGCTGGCGCCGAGGAGCCGCAGTCGCGCTCCGGTCTGGGCCATGAAGGCCGCCGAGCGCTCCCAGCGCGCCTGCATAACGCCCTCTGCACCCAGTGCCTTCACGGTCTCCAGGCCTACCAGACTCTCGATTAACGTGGCATTGCGCATGGAGCCTGCGCGGTATGTCGTTTCTGACAGGGCGTGCATCCTGGCGCCCAATGCGGCTGCGAAGCCTGCTGCGATGGCGGTTGCCACCAGAACGGGAATCACCATAAGCGGCGCAATCCAGCCGATCACGACCAGAAACAGCAAGGAGAAGGGCAGGTCTACCAGCGTGGTAACCGACGCCGAGGTGATGAAGTCACGCACGGATTCAAAGGAACGCAGGTTCGCGGCAAAGGAACCCGCTGATGCCGGGCGCCCTTCGAGGCGCATTCCCAACACCCGCTCCATGATCAGCGACGACACGCGAAGATCCACGCGCTTGCTGGCAAGATCGAGGAAGAAGGCACGCATCGTACGCAGGACAAAATCCGCGCAGAGCACGATCACCAAGCCTGCGGCGAGCATCCAGAGCGTCTCGACCGCATGGTTGGGAACCACGCGGTCGTATACGTTCATGGTAAAAATCGGCATCCCCAAGGCCAGCAGGTTGATCATGACCGCCGCGGCGAGCACATCGCGGTAAAGCGGCAGGTTCTCGATCATCGCGCCCCAAAACCAGTGCTGCTCCCGGCTGCGCAGGATTTCCGGAGCGCGGGCGTCGAACTCGAAGCTCGCATCAAGCAGGACCGCCGTACCACTGTAGCGAGGTGCCAGCGCGGCCGCCGTGCAGCGGCTCTCGGCTTTGCCGGGTTCGTGGATGACCAACATCTCGCTCTCGCGCCGTATGAGCACGCAGGCGGCGCTTTCTTCGAGTAGCAGTATGGCGGGAAGGACCGGGGCCTCAAGAGAGGGCAGGGCACACTCGACCAGCCTGCTCTGCAGCGCGGCTCGCTCGGCAGCCCGGGCCAGCAGTGATGGCATCAGGCGCCCCCCTTCCAGCGGGAGCCCTGCGCGCAGGGCGTCGCGCGATACCTGTTTGCCGTGGCTGCGGGCGACGAACACCAGGCACTCGAGCAATGCGTCTGCCGCCGGTTCATCGGTGGAAGCGTTGAGCGGTCCGGGTTCGCCTGCTGGGTCTGCGGGAGTCTTTGTCATCGCTGTCCTGCGGTGCGCGCGTTCACCATCGTCGGCCCCGTCATGTCAGTTACTAATGGATTATAGGTGCAGCCTGCCAGCAACGCCCGGGCTTCAGGAGTCTTCCGGATTGTCGCGTGCCCCCGGGTCATCGGGGGCGCCAGCGGGCTCGGTACCTTCGGGCAGTGGAATGCCTCCCGGCGCAGCGTCGGCCTGTGGCTGGATCCCGATATGGAAAGCCGCGAACCCCGGAAGCACGACCTGGTCGACGGCGAGTCCTATGACCCGGCCGTCATAGGGCGAGAGGATGTCTGCACGCACGTTGGTTATCGGGTCGGTGACCGTTCCCAGCAATTCGCCGCGACGAACCCCGTCGCCGAGGCTCACCTTGCCGAACAGGATGCCGCCGTTGTCAGCGCGCACCCAGCGTGACTCATAGTGGACGGGAGCAGGGTTTCCCCAGACACGCAGCTTGCGGTACATGCCAAGTTGGTCGATCAGCGCGAAGATCCCCTGCACGCCGTGGTCGACCTCGCTCGCCTGCAGCCGCATGGGTTCGCCGGCCTCCAGCGTGACCGTTGCGACACCGGCATCCACCGCGGCCCGGCGCAGGCTGCCGTCCGCCCCCGTGCTCTGGACGATTGCCGTCGCGGCGAAACTCGCGGCCACTGCGGCCACCTCCGGCCGGCGTAGATCGGCGCGCAGTTGCGGCAGGTTGCTGCGGTAGAAACTGCCGGTGTGCAAATCCACCAGGACGTTGCAGTGTTTGACGATCTCATTGAAGAACGAGTAGGCGATCCGTGAGGCGGAGCTGCCGTTCGGGTTGCCGGGGAAGTGGCGATTCAAGTCGCGCCGGTCGGGCAGGTAACGCGAGCTGCGCTTGAATCCGAGCAGGTTCACGATCGGCACCCCAACCACGGTTCCCTTGAGTTGTGCCGGATCGAGCTCGTAGAGCACGCGACGAACCATCTCGATGCCGTTCAGTTCGTCGCCGTGGACTGCGGCCGTGAGGCAGACCACCGGACCACTGGAGGCGCCGTGCACTACCAGCACCGGCGTGGGTGCTGCTATGCCGGCAAAGGACTCGCCCGGCTGCCATGCCAGGCGTGAGGCGGTCGCTGGCGGGACTTCTGCGCCCAACATCACGAACGGCGTGTTGATCGGCGGCTGTTGTGCGTCTGGCGTCAGGCTGCCGATGTCGCGCAAGGATTGATCGCGCAGTTGCGCCGATGGCTCTGGTTCGCCGCCTTGCTCATCGCCTGATGCCGCTGTGTCGACCGGTGCATCGAGGTCGACGGTTCGCGCCCTGCGCACGGGTGCCGCGCTGACGGAAGCACTGGTGGCCGCCGATGGCGCCGGTTCTGGATCGACCGCTGCTTCCCCACCCAAGGACACCTCAGACTGCAGGGCGCCCGCAAGAAGAACCAGTGCGAGGGCGCCGACCTGCCGCCGTGCAGTCATCGGGGCCATCCGGGCCCGCTCAGCAGCCGGTGCTGGCAGTGCGACTTCTCAGCCGCACTTGGAGTCGCCGCAGCTGAGGCAGGTCATGCAGCCATCCATCATGACGGTGGCCTTTGTCATGCACTTGCTGCAGAGCTGTGCACCAGGGGGATAACCGCTTTTTTCTTCGGGCTGTGCGGAGCGCGCGCTGCTCGACTCGATCTGGGCCCGCTTCTCGTCGATCAATTTGCGCTGGTGATCTTCGAGCTCCTCGGTGCGCAGCATACCGATGTCGATCAGGTGTTTCTCGATGCAGTCGCCGATCTCGGCCACAAGGGACGGCATGAAGCGCCCGCCTTTCTTGAAATAGCCGCCCTTGGGATCGAACACGGCTTTCAGCTCCTCGACCAGGAAGGTGCAGTCACCACCCTTGCGGAACACGGCGGATACCACGCGCGTCAGCGCGAGCACCCACTGGAAATGATCCATGTTCTTGGAGTTGATGAAAACCTCGTAAGGCCGACGCTGCTCGTGCGGGGTGCCCTCGTTCAGCACGATGTCGTTGATCGTGATGTAGAGCGCGTGCTCGGACAGCGGCGTCTTGATCTTGTAGGTCGAGCCGCGGAGGGTCTCGGGACGCGAGACACTCTCGCTCATCTTTTCGATGGCGCGCTCGAGTTCCTCGGCAGCCTGTGGCTTGTCGGCCACGGGCTCCATGACCTTGTAGGAGATGATTCGCTTGGCGATCTTGACAGCCATTGCAGGGGTCCTCTCAGAATTTGCCGTAGTAGCCTTCTTTCATTGCATCGAAGAGATTGGCGGCAGTGTGCATCTCGCCGTCGTACTCGACCTCTTCGTTGCCTTTCAGTTCGACCGTCGTGCCGTCCTCGAGCTTGAACTGGTAGATCGTTTTCTCGAGATCCGCCTCCTTCACCAGAACGCCCTGAAAGGCCTCTGGGTTGAAGCGGAAAGTGGTGCAGCCTTTCAGTCCTTTCTCGTAGGCGTAGAGATAGATGCCCTTGAACTCGTCGAAGGGCAGATCAGTGGGCACGTTGATGGTTTTCGAAATCGAGGAGTCCACCCACTTCTGCGAGGCGGCCTGGATGTCGACATGCTGGCGCGGCAGGATCTCGTCGCTGGTCACGAAGTACTCGGGCAGTTGCTCGTCGGGGTCGGTGGAGTAGGGCGTTGCGCGCGGATTCACGAGCTCGCGGAAAGCAAGTAGCTCGCAGGACAGCACGTCGACTTTTTCTTTCGATTTCTTGCCTTCGCGGATCACATTGCGCGAGTACTGGTGCGCGAAGCTCGGCTCGATACCGTTCGAGGCATTATTGGCGAGCGACAGCGAGATCGTGCCGGTTGGCGCGATGGATGAATGGTGTGTGAAGCGACAGCCCTCTGTAGCCAGCGCCTCGACCAGTTCGGGCTCGATCTCCGCGATGCGCTGCATGTAGCGGCTGTAACGGGCGTGCAGCACACGGCCCTTCACGCGGTCGCCGGCGCGGTAGCCATCAGCGCTCATCTCGGGGCGGCGAGCGAGCATCTCGGCGTCCACGACAAACTCGTCTTCCATGATCGGCGCCGAACCCTTCTCGCGGGACAGCTCAAGGCCACTGCGCCAACCCGTCACGGCGAGTTCACGCGACACGCGGTCGGTGAATTCCACGCTTTCCGGGCTACCGTACTTCATGCGGAGCATGGTGAGCGCGGAGCCCAGACCGAGGAAGCCCATGCCATGACGGCGCTTGTACTCGATCTCATGGCGTTGCTGTTCGAGCGGGAGGCCGCTCATTTCGACCACGTTGTCGAGCATGCGGGTGAACACACCGACCACTTCGCGGAAGGCCTGCCAGTCGAAGCGTGCCTCCTCGCGGAAGGGCGACTGTACGAAGCGGGTCAGGTTGATCGAGCCGAGCAGGCAGCTGCCATAAGCGGGCAGGGGTTGCTCACCGCAGGGGTTGGTGGCGCGGATGTTCTCGCAGAACCAGTTGTTGTTCAGTTCATTGACTTTGTCGATCAGGATGAAGCCTGGCTCGGCGAAGTCATAGGTGGAAATCATGATGACGTTCCAGAGCTTGCGCGCCTTGACCGTCTTGTAGACCCGGCATGCAACCCGACCTTCAGCGTCAGAAACATAGCCCCGGGTGGTCGGGAAGTGACGCCAGAGGATCTCCTCCGGGTTGGCTAAATCGAAGCCGCCGCCCTCGACTTCCTTGGCGGTGATCGGGAATGACAGGGTCCAGTCGCCGTCGCTCTTGACGGCTTTCATGAACTCCTCGGTCACCAGCAGCGACAGGTTGAACTGACGCAGGCGGCCGTTCTCCCGCTTGGCACGGATGAAATCCACCACGTCGGGGTGGCTGATGTCGAAGGTGCCCATCTGCGCCCCGCGGCGGCCGCCAGCCGAGGAGACGGTGAAACACATCTTGTCGAAGATATCCATGAAGGAGAGTGGGCCACTGGTATAGGCACCGGCCCCCGACACGTAGGCCCCGCGGGGGCGCAGGGTCGAGAACTCATAACCTATGCCGCAGCCTGCCTTCAGGGTGAGGCCGGCCTCGAGGTTCTTCTCGAGGATCCCCAGCATCGAATCCTCGACGGTGCCCGAGACCGTGCAGTTGATGGTGGAGGTGGCGGGCTTGTGCTCCTGCGCTCCGGCATTGGAGATGATGCGGCCGGCGGGAATGGCACCGTTACGCAGGGCCCACACAAAGCGCTCGTACCAATGCTCTCGCCGGTCTTCGGTTTCCACCGCGGCCAAGGCGCGGGCCACGCGGCGGTAAGTGCCGTCGATGCTGTCGTCCAGCGGGTTGCCGGATTTGTCCTTGAGACGGTATTTGCGATCCCAGATATCTTCCGAGGCCGGCTGCAATGTGGTGCCTGGCTCGGCACTGCGGGTGAACGGCATGATCTTCCGTGCTTCGGTGGACATGGATGCCTCTGTTGGTTATTGACCGTTTGTATTCGGGGCCATTAGATGGCCTCAGAGCGCAAAATTCCCACTCGCCGATACCGGCAAGAGCCGCAGAGGTAGGAATCAAAACTCAACATACAGTGTAATCACGAAGCCCCAAAACACAACATGTAGTGGCAAAGTTTTTATCGGGACGCTTTTGGCAAAGTCTTTGCTAAATCCGGTAGCATCCCCGCGCCCCCTTTTCAGGGACCCTGGAGTTCATGGGCAAGGCGCTTCGCGTACTCACTTACAACATCCACAAGGGCTATTGCAGCGGCAATCGCCGCTTCGTGCTCGAGGCCATGCGCCGGCTCATCACGGACACTGGCGCGGACATCGTGTTCCTGCAGGAAATCCACGGCCGCAAGACCCCGGGCAAGCGCGATACGGGGCGTTATCCCGAGCAGCCGCATTTCGAGTACGTGGCGGACACGACCTGGCCCCACTGCGCCTACGGCCGCAACGCGATCTATCGCGAGGGTGACCACGGCAACGCCATCCTGAGCAAATTCCCGTTCTCCTATTGGGAGAACATCAACATCGCGCTCTTTCCCCGGTCGAGCCGCAGCATCCTGCACGGGGTCATCGAACTGCCGGGCACCGACCGGCCGCTGCATCTTTTGTGCGTGCATCTCGGGCTCCTCGAGGCCGAGCGCCGCGGCCAGCTGCGTATCCTGAGCGAGCGGATCCGCTCGCGGATCCCCGCCGACGAGCCGCTTATCCTCGCGGGCGATTTCAATGATTGGCGACGGCGCGCCGAGCGCCACCTGCACCAGAGCCTGGCGGTTGACGAGCTGTTCACCGAGCTCGAGGGGAGGCACGCACGCAGTTATCCGATCTGGCAGCCGCTTCTGGCCATGGACCGCATCTATTACCGGGGTATGGTCCCGCTGGGCTGTGAGGTACTGGCGCAGGGCGAGTGGCGAAGCCTCTCGGATCATGCCGGGCTGATGGGGGATTTCCGCCTCGGCGCGCCCGGGGTCTTGCCGGACTGAGTCTGCGGCCGGGTTCACCGGAAATCCCGGGAGTGTGAGGCGAGTTCTCCCAGAGCCTCGCTGTGATCGAGGATCTCGCCGGCGATCACGTGGACCACGGCATCGCGATTTTCCACGATGCCTTTCACCAGCAGCAACCGCCCCGAGACCAGCGCCCTGCGGAAGCGTTCCTGGCGGTCCCGCCACACCACCACGTTGATGTTGCCGGTCTCGTCCTCGAGTGTCAGGAATAGCACGCCGCTTGCCGTGCCCGGACGCTGTCTGCAGGTGACCAGCCCGGCCACCCGCACGAAACGTCCGCTGGGGCACTGTGGCAGCTCTCCGGCCCGGCGACAGCGCAACAACACGCCGCGTTCGCGCAGCAGCGCAACCGGATGCTGCCCCAGTGTCAGCCCGAGGCTGCGGTAGTCCTCGGCCATATCCGCGGCCTCTGCCGGTGCAGGCAGGTTTACCCCGTCATCCGGGTCGATGTCGTGAGCCGCAGTGGCTAACAGCGGGCGTGGTGCTTCGATGGCTCGCGAGCGCCAATGTGCCTGATGACGATGCCCCGCGAGAGCGGCCAGAGCGCCCCCACCTGCCAGCAGATCGAGCTCCCCCCGGTCGAGACCCGCGCGGGCGGACATATCGGAGACGCCCTGGAAGCACGTCTCGGCTCGGGCGGCGACGATGCGCCCTGCGGCGGCCATGTTGAAGCCCTTGAGTTGCTGCAGGCCAAGCCGCAAGGCGGGGGAATCCCTCGCGCCGCCGGGCAGCACCTCCAGTGAGGACTCCCAGCCGCTGTGGGTCACGTCTACCGGCAGCACGTCCACCCCGTGGCGGCGCAGGTCCTGTACCAACTGGGACGCTGAGTAGAAGCCCATCGGCTGGCTGTTCAGCAGTGCGCAGCAGAAGGCGGCCGGATAGTGGCGCTTCAGCCACGCCGAGGCGTAGGCGAGCAGGGCAAAGCTCGCCGCGTGCGACTCCGGGAAGCCGTAGTCGCCGAACCCTTTCATTTGGTTGAAGAGGCGCTCGGCGAAGGCCGCAGGATGACCACGGGCGAGCATGCCGCCCACGACCTTGTCATGAAAGGCCTCAAGGGTGCCGTTACGGCTCCAGGCGGCCATCGCGCGACGCAACTGGTCGGCTTCGCCACCGCTGAAGCCGGCTGCGACCATCGCCAGCTTGATCACCTGTTCCTGGAAGATGGGCACTCCCAGGGTGCGTTCGAGCACGCCGCGGATCTCCGGACTCGGGTAGTCCACAGGCTCCAGCCCCTGCCGACGGCGCAGATAAGGGTGGACCATATCGCCCTGTATGGGACCCGGACGGACAATCGCGATCTGTATGACCAAGTCGTAGAAGGTGCGTGGCCGCAGCCGCGGCAGCATGGCTATCTGCGCCCGCGACTCGACCTGAAATACGCCGACGCTGTCGCCCTCGCAGAGCATGGCGTAGGTGGTCTCGTCCTCGGAAGGGATGCGGGAGAGGTCGAGCGCCACGCCGTGCGCCGTGTGCACCAGAGCAAAGGTACGCCGGATCGCGCTCAGCATGCCGAGAGCAAGGATGTCGACTTTCAGCAGACCGAGCGCTTCGATATCGTCCTTGTCCCACTGGATCACCGTGCGCTCGGGCATCGCCGCGTTTTCCACCGGCACCAGAGCCGAGATGGGATTGCGCGTGATGACGAAACCGCCGGTGTGCTGCGACAGGTGACGCGGGAAACCGAGGATGGCCTTCACCAATTTCACGAAGTGCGTAGCCATGCTGCTGGCGCGTGCGAGCCGTTCCGCCGCGAAGCGTTGCTCGAGGTCGGCCGGGCGGTCCCACCAGGCAAGCGAATTGGCCAGTTCATCGATGAAGGGCGGATCGAGTCCCAGTGCCTTGCCGACATCGCGTACCGCGCTGCGTGGTCGGTAGGTGATCAGGCTGGCCGCGAGCGCCGCGCGATCACGGCCGTACTTGCGGTAGATGTACTGGATCACCTCCTCGCGCCGCTCGTGCTCGAAATCGACGTCGATATCGGGCGGCTCGTTACGCTCCTTCGAGATAAAGCGCTCGAAGAGCATCTCGACGCGGTCGGGATCGACCTCGGTGATGAACAGGCAGTAGCAGACCACCGAGTTGGCGGCTGAACCCCGTCCCTGGCAGAGAATTCCCGCAGTGCGGGCGAAGGTGACGATGTCATGCACCGTGAGGAAGTAGTACTCGTAGGCAAGCTCGTGGATCAGTCCGAGCTCTTTCTCGATAAGGCTGGCTACCCGTGGCGCCACGCCCTTGGGCCAGCGCCGCGTGGCACCGGCGAGCACGAGTTCGCGCAGCCACGCCGAGGCGCTGCGGCCAGCGGGCACGACCTCCTGCGGGTATTCATAGCGCAGTTCCTCGAGGGAAAAATGGCAGCGCTCGGCGATGCGTACGCTCTCGGCCAGCAGTGCGGGCGGATACAGGCGTGCCAGTGTGGTGCGCGGTCGAAGGTGCGCCTCTGCATTGGGCGCGATCCGCGTACCCAGTTGCTGTACCGGGAGCCCCAGGCGTATGGCCGCGAGCACATCGGCAAGGGGTTTGCGCGAGGCCTCGTGCATCGCCACGCCGCCACAGGCAACCATGGCGACGGCGTGTCTGCAGGCGAGCGCGTGGAGTTGCAGGTAGCGCTGCTGCTCGCCTGGCCCGCGGTGCAGTTCGATGCCAAGCCACAGCCGATCACCGAAAATCTCCGCAAGTGCCGCTGCCTGCGTGTCCAGCACCGTGTCCGTCGCGTCCGCTGCCGGCACCCAGATGGCCAGGCAGCCGCGGGCGTTGATGGGCAGATCCTCGAGCCGGAGTGCGTATTCACCTTTGGGAGCGCGTCGTCGGCCCAGCGTGATCAGGCCCGAGAGGCTGGCATAGGCGGGCCGGTCCGGGGCCAGCAGGACCAGCAGGATCTCGCCGGGTAGCCGGAACTCGGCACCGATGATGAGTTTGAGGCCCGCGTCACGGGCCGCGACATGGGCGCGGACGATGCCCGCCAGCGAGCATTCATCGGTAAGCGCGAGCCCCCGGTAGCCCAGTGCGGCGGCGCGTACCACCAGCTCGGACGGGTGCGAGGCGCCTCGCAGGAAGCTCAGGTTGCTGATGCAGTGGAGTTCGGCATAGTCCACGATAGGGGTCGCATACTGTATATGCAAACAGTATACGGGCCCTTCGCGTCATGCCGCCAGCGGACCCCGTGGGCCGGTGGTGTCAGTCCTTGAGACGCTGCGGCGGATCCATTGTCGGCTCGGCCCCGATCGCCAACTCGCCCTTGCCGAGGCGCGAATTGCGGATGCCGTAGAGGAAATACACCAGCGTGCCGCCACCGAGGTAGATCAGGAAGAAGTTCCGTGTCGCCTCGTGGGCCATCAGCGACATCACCAGCAGCAGGCACATTGCCGCCCCGGCAAGCGGAACCAGGGGGAACAAGGGTGCGCGGAAGGGGCGCTTGAGTTCTGGCGAGGTCACGCGGAGATAAAGCACGGTGATGCAAACGACCGCAAATGCCGTCAGTGAGCCCACGTTGGTGAGCTTGGCGAGTGAGTCGAGCGGCATGAACCCCGCAAAACAGGAGGCGATGAAGCCAACGATCAGCGTGTCGATCCAGGGCGTACGGAATTTCCGGTGCACCACTGAAAACGCCGGTGGCAGCAGCCCATCTCGCGACATCGTGTAGAAAATGCGCGTCTGTCCGTAGAGCAGCACCAGCATCACGGAGGAGATGCCCGCGATCGCACCGATTTTGACCGCTACGGCAAACCACGGCATGCCCATGGCATTGACGGCCACCGCAATGGGCGCAGGCGTATCGAGTTCCGTGTAAGGCACGATACCCACCAGCACCGCCGAGGTCAGGATGTAGAGCAGGGTGCATATGAACAGCGATCCGAGGATGCCGATGGGCATGTCGCGCGAGGGATTGCGCGATTCGGCGCCTGCAGTGGATACCGCCTCAAAGCCCAGGTAGGCAAAAAAGATCGTGGCCGCCGCGGTGATGATCCCGCCGATGCCGTAGCGCGAGGTGTTTTGCCCGGTCATCACGTCGATCAGCGCGTGCCCGATCTCGCTCCAGAGGCCACCGGTCTGCCCCGCCGGTGGCGGTGGCACCTGGGCCGGAATGAACGGACTCCAGTTGGCGGTGTTGACGAAGAACGCGCCGACCACGATGAAGGCGATCACAACCGTCAGCTTGATCACCACCACGATGTTGTTGGCCGTCGCCGACTCCTGGATGCCCAGTACCAGAAGCGCGGTGACCGCACAGATGGCGAGGATCGCCGGCACATTGGCGATGCCGATGGCAACGATCTCGGCGCCCTCACGCACTGGCACGCCCGGTGCGGCCGTCAGTGCCGGTGGGATATGGACCCCGATGTCTTTCATCAGACTCACCACGTAGCTCGACCAGCCTACCGCTACGGTGGAGGCGGCGAGCCCGTATTCCAGCACCAGCAGCAGCCCCATCACCCAGGCGACGATCTCGCCCATGGATGCGTAGGAGTAGGAGTAGGCGGAACCGGAGACTGGCAGCATCGCGGCAAGCTCGGCGTAGCACAGCGCCACCAAAGTGCAGAGCAGGCCCGTGATGATGAAGGACAACACGATCGCCGGGCCGGCGTACTCCGCGGCCGCACGGCCGGTGAGCACGAAGATGCCGGTGCCGATCACGCAGCCTATGCCCAACGACACCAGATTCAGTGCGCCCAAGCTGCGCTTGAGGGTGCTGGCGGCATGCTCGGCGTGCATCTGCTCCACCGACTTGCGGATAAACAGTCGCGCCAACCCGCGCGGCACCGGGGTGTTGTTACTCTGTGCCATGGGATATTCCTGATGCGCGGTGGTGTTTCTCAGGGACGTATTTCGATCGGCGTGCCGTCAGCGACTTCGCGCCAGATCTCGTCAATGTATTCGTTGTTGAGCGCGATGCAGCCCTCGGTCCAGTCCCTGTTGTTGCGTGCGCGCCGGAATACTCGCTTCAGTGCCGGTAGGTAGTGCTCGCCGTGGATCATGATGTCGCCACCCGGATCGACGCCCTTCTGCGCGGCCTGCAGGCGGTCTTGCTCGTTGGGGTAGGAGATATGGATGGATTTGTAGAAGCGGCTGTTGGGGTTGCGCCAATCGAGCGTGTAGTTCCCTTCCGGGGTTTTGAGATCGCCGACCCGCTGTTTGGCTCCACGCGGCATGGCTCCCAGCGAAATTGCGTATTGACGGTAGATCTTGCCGTCCCGGAGCAGGTAGAGCTTGCGGTCCGACTTGTCGACCAACACGCTCTGGACCGTGGCTCCCTTGTGTGCCGTGGTGCTCCGGATCGGGGGCGCGCCGGGAATACTTGGCAACAGCCCCTTGGCGCGCAGCATGTCATAGGCCCGGGAGAGGGCTGAGGGCAACTCGGCCGCGCTGGCCGCCTCGGATACGGGAGCGGCCCTGGCTGATTCGAGCACGGGCTCGAGCGGGCGGGAAACGAGGGGTGCGTTGGCGGCCTGTTCAATGCCGAGTGCGGGAGTGCTCGAGGCGCTTGGTGCAGGTTGTGCGGACGGGCGTTCGAGAAGCCCGAGCCGTTGCAATACCACATAGGCGTCCGACGGGCTGCGCGCCGGGCTCGTCTGCGCCAGAGCGCCGAAGGACACGGACGCCATCAACGCGCCGAGCACGATGCTCACACAACACCCGCGCATCACTATCAACCCCCCCCCTCGCACTCATCGTTTTGTGGTTGCCCCAAAGTATAGCCCCTGCTGCGTTCTGGATAACCCTTGATCGAGCGCGGGCAGTTGGCGGTTAACAGATGGCAGTTGTCAGTAGGGGCAACAACATATTACCGTGCGGCGTCCCGGCTGCAGTGCGCGGTCGTGGCTAACGAGCGAGCGAGGTCAATGCATGAGCGCAGACGAGCGAACTGCCAGCGATCACACGGGAGACACCTCTGCGGCGTCGGCTCAAACGTCCTCTGCAGTCGACCTCGACCGCCGTATCAAACTCGTTGCCGCACATGTGCTCACCGGCGTGGCACTGCTGTCCCTGTGGGCCGCCACGGACGCCTGGCAGGCAGTCACGGGACTCCGCGCCGCCGCGCGGCTGTCGGTGCTTGCGGCAATCCCCGCGGGTGTGGTTTTCGGGACACTGGTCCATGAATGGGGGCACTTTGCAGGGGCGCGTCTCGCCGGCGCGCGCTACACGGTTCCCGATCAGCTCGGATTGTTCGTCTTCAATTACGATTTTGGCGCCAACAGCGTGTCGCAGTTCTTCACGATGAGTTGGGGCGGGCAGATCGGCGGGGCGCTGGCGGTGGTGCTCCTGTGGTGGGCGCTCCCTCTCGATACGGCCGGGCGGGCCATGATCGTGGCTGCTGCCATCGGCGCCTTCTTTTTCGCGGGCACCATCGAGTGGCCCGTCCTGTCGCGCACCCGCGTGAGCGGCAATCCGCTCGCGGAACTGAGCAAGATCGACCGCGACGTGCTCTACCGCAGCGCTGCGGTAGGTGTCGTTTCAGGCCTGCTGGCCTGGGCCCTGATAGCCTAGCCGCGGGCGGACCCAATGCCTGGAGCAAGCCTGCTCACACTGCTGGACGACATCGCGTCGGTCCTCGATGACGTTGCCGCCTTGACCAAGGTTGCCGTCAGGAAGACCGCCGGTGTGCTGGGCGATGATCTGGCGCTGAACGCGCAGCAGATATCGGGCGTCAGCGCTTCCCGGGAGTTGCCGGTGGTGTGGGCCGTTGCCGTGGGCTCCATGCGCAACAAGTTCATCCTCGTGCCGGTCGCCTTGGTCTTGAGCGCCTTTGCGCCGAAGGCGATTGCGTGGCTGCTTGTTGCCGGTGGTGCCTATCTGTGTTTTGAGGGCGTCGAGAAAATCGCCCACCGCTGGTTGCACCCGGCGGCAATTGAACATTCAGAACATCACGCGGGCCGCAGCGAATTCGCCCCCTCCGTGCAGGATCTTGTCGACTTCGAGCGGCTCCGCGTAGCCGGCGCGATACGCACCGATTTCATCCTCTCGGCCGAGATCATCGTGATCGCATTGGGAACCATCCAGTCCCAGCCGCTTGAGCTGCGCATCGTCACGCTGTCGGTGATCGCCGTGTTTATGACCGTCGGCGTGTATGGGCTGGTGGCGATGATCGTCAAGATGGACGACGTAGGGCTCTGGCTTTTACGAAATCCCGGTACCGGTGTGACGCGCCTGCTGCGGCGGGCTGTTGGCAGGGCGCTCCTCGCGGTGGCGCCGCGGATGCTCAGGCTGCTGTCGGTGGTGGGAACGCTGGCGATGTTTTTGGTTGGCGGCGGAATCGTGGTCCACGGTTTCGCCCCGCTGGCGGAGTTCTCGCACCACCTTGCGGGCGCCGTGGGTGCAATCCCGGGGGCCGCTCTGATTCCACTCCTCTTCGACGCTGCGGTCGGTACCCTCACGGGTGCGGTGGTTCTTGCCTGTGTCCTGGCAGGCTCGCGCCTGCGGCGCTTCGCGCGCGGACCGGTTGCGCAGTAAACAACGCTGGCGCAAACGCTGCCACGCTGCACGCCCGAGCCTCCAAGGAGTTGTGAATGTCGGAATTGCGCGCTGATCCCGTTGCAGTCGAGGAGACCAGCGCCTGTTGCGGGCACCTGCTGGATGCCCTGCGCATTGCTGATGCCCCCGAGGATGTCCTCGAGGCCGTGCGTGCGCGGCTCGAGCAGGCCCTCGCATTGCTCGCGCCGCATGCGCACGCAGGCCCGCACTCGCAGTCGGCCCGCGGCCTTGATCCCCGACTCCCGCAGGATCTGCGTGCGCTTGCTCCCCACGAACTGATGCCGTGGAGCCCGATCATCGGTCGACGCAACCCGGTATCGCCACGACTCGAGTTCCGCGTCGACGGGCCGGTCCTGCGGGGCAGGGGAAGCATACCGGTGCGCTTCGTTGGTGCGCCGCAGACGGTACACGGAGGCATCGTCGCCGCCGCGCTCGATGAGATCATGGGTCTCACCAATTTTCTGAACGGAGCGGGCTCCTTCACCGGTGAGATGACGGTGCGTTTCCACCGTCCGACGCCGATCGAGCAGGAACTCGAACTCTCTGGCGAGACGGTATCGGTAGACGGCCGCAAGGTCCGTAGCCGCGGGACGATCAGCGCCGGCGGAGCACTCTGCGCCTCGGCGGAAGCCCTTTTCATTCGACCACGCTGAGGAGAGTTGCAACGCATGGGTATGCCAGAAGGCACAGGCGTTATCGATCTGATGATGAACATTCCAGGGGCGGACAACACGCACTGGTACGACTTCATGAAACCCCTGCTACTCGATCAGGAGAGCCGCGAGCAGTTCAGCATGCCCGCGCAGTACATGTTCAAGGACATCCCGACGGTCGAGGGCAAGGAGGACTACATTGCCTGGACCGTCTCGCAGATGGACCGCTTCGGCATCGCGCGGGCGATGCTCGGCATCGACGATACCAACGAGGTAACCAAGGAGGCCTTGCGTCGGTTTCCCGCACGTTTTTTCTGCAGCTACGAGGCAAACCCGAACAATGCCATGGACGAGGTGCGCAAGATCCGCCGGCTGCACCGCGACTACGACATCAAGGCGGTAACGGCATTCCCTTCAGGTCTGTGTCCGCAGGTGCCGGTGAACGATAAGCGCTGGTACCCGATCTATGCAGCGCTGATTGATCTCGATCTGCCGTTTTGTCCGTGCATGGGCGTGCCGGGCCCGCGCCTGCCGATGGACCCGCAGCGCGTCGAACTGCTCGATGAGGTGTGCTGGTTTTTTCCGGAACTGCGGATCGTGACGCGGCACGGCTGCGAGCCCTGGACCGAGCTCGCTGTGAAGCTGATGCTGAAATACCCCAACCTGCATTACATGACGAGCGCGTTCGCCCCGCGTTATTACCCGAAGGACATCATCGATTTTGCCAACACCCGGGGGGCGGGCAAGATCCTCTATGCCGGCTACTTCCCCATGGGGCTCTCGCTGGAGCGCATATTCCGCGAGATGCCTGGTGTGGCGCTCCGCGATGAAGTCTGGCCGCTGTTTCTGCGTGACAACGCAATCCGCGTTTTCAAACTCTGATTCGAAAGGAAACTCCGATGCATTATGCAAGCGTTGCGCAGGGACGGGCTGCCACGGGTTTGCGCCTGGTGCTGACGGCCGACGTTCCCGGCCCGTGGGGCGAAGCCGCCAAATACATCCTCGCCTTCAAGGGTCTGTCGTACCTGGCCGTGGCGCAGCAGGGCGGCGGCGAGAACGCGGAACTGCAGGCGTGGACCGGGCAGGCAGGCGCACCAGTTGCGGTGTGGAACGACGAGCCACCGCGCAGCGACTCGCTCGATATCCTGTTTCTCGCAGAACGCCTTGCGCCCGAGCCACGGCTCATTCCTGAGGACGTCACCGAGCGGGTCCGTATGTTCGGCCTGATCCGTGAGGTGATAGGGCGCCGTGGCATCGGCTGGGAGCGCCGCATCATGATGATCGAGCCTTTGATGAGCGCGCCCGATGCGCCCCCGAACATCCTGCGGCTCGCTGAGCGCTACGGTTGTCGCCCCGGGCTTGCCGCGGCGGCACCCGCCAAAGTGGCGGCAATCCTTGAGGAACTTGCGCGCACCCTGCGTCTCCAGCACGCCCGTGGAGTGCCGTATTTTTTTGGGGACGCGGTGAGTGCACTCGATCTGTACTGGGCGAGCTTTGCCAACATGCTCCAGCCGCTTCCGCCGGAGCTCTGCCCGATGCCTGCCTATATGCGTGTGCCCTACACGGACATCGGCCCCGTGATCGCCGCCGCGCTGGATCCGCTGCTGATCGAGCACCGCGACATGATGTTCAGGGAGCACATCGGCCTGCCGCTCAACTTCCTGTCGGAGCCGGCCGGCTGATCAGGCAGAGATCATCTGCCACAGCCACCAGAGGATGAGCCCGGTCTGCAGTGCGTAGAAGCCGAATCGCAGGAGTACCGCAGGTACGCTGCTCGAGGCTGCATGCACAATGCTTTGGGCCATACGCGCGTAGAGCAGCATGCCAGCACCGGCATCAGTGATCGCGGTCTGCCCGCTTGCCATCGCAAAGAGCATGACCGCGATGTAGAGCGGGATGTTCTCGACGCAGTTCGCATGCACCCTCACCAGCCGCTCGCCGAGCCCGGGGAGGTCGGTGCCGTCGGCCCGGAATGTGTTGGCGGCCTTGCCGGAGGCGAGCGTGCGATAGAGGCGAAACCCCGCGACCCCCAACACGGTCACGATCAGCCATGTGGCCAGTCCGAGAATGGCGAAGCTGGTGGGTGATGGCATCGATGTGTCTCCCGTTGCGGATGTGTCGGCGTCTCGATCTCAGGGCCAGATACCGGTATGACGCGCAGGCTCCGACGCCGCATCACGGCGTCCGCGGGCCAGTTCCAGCCCGGCCAGCAGCACGTCGCGCAATTCGCGCGGGTCGATGATCTCGTCGTAGGCGAGCGTGTCACCGGCGCTCCAGGCGCCCTCAGACTGACGCTCGGCCATGCGCTGGCGTCCGGCCTCGTCGTAGCCCGCTACGGCGGCACCTGCGGCGGGCAGGCCCCCGAGACTCACACCGGGGAATGCCAGCGTGAGCGTCTGGCCATCGAACGGGTTCATGCCCATCACCGAACTGCCAAAGCCATAGGCCTTGCGAAGCGTCACGTGGAGTTTCGGCACCCTGAGGCGCGCCTGCGCCATATAAAGACGCGCCGCGGCACGCAGCGTTCCCGCGCGCTCCGCCTTGCTGCCCGAGAGTACGCCCGGGTTATCGGCCAGGAAAATCACCGGCAGGTGAAAGCTGTCGGCGATCTGGAGGAACCGTGCGCTCTTGTCGGCGGCATCGCGATCAATGGCCCCTGCGAGCGTGGTTGGCTGGTTCGCGACCACCGCCACGGACTCGCCGCCAAGTCGTCCCAGCACGGTGAGCATCGAGCGGCCGAACAGGGGCTGCAGTTCCAGCATCTCGCTGCCGTCCAGCAACTCCCGTATAACCGTGCGCATATCGTAGGGGCGCTGCGGGTCCCGCGGGACTAGCGAGAGCAGGGCATCGAGCCGTCGGGGGCCCTGATCCGGACCCGCTCCCCGCGGGGGCCACGCCCAGGCGTTTCGCGGCAGTAACGCGAGGTAGCGCCGCAGCAGCGCGAAGGCCTGCTGCTCGTCTGCCACCAGATTGTGGGCAACCCCACTGTGCGCGGCATGAATCGAGGCACCGCCCAGTTCCTCCTTGCTGACAGCCTCACCCGTGGCGGCGGCCACCAGTGCGGGTCCTGCGGCGAAGAGAGAGGATTTCTCCAGCATGATGACAAGATCGCTGAGCAGAGCCGTCACCGCGCCGTGGCCCGCCGAGGAGCCCGTGACGATTGCCACCGTAGGTACCAGGCCGGAGAGAGCAGCCATCTCCTGCATGTCGTTCGGCGCGTAGGGGTAGCGTTGCAGCGCGTTCGAGGCGCGCTCGCCGGCGCCGTCCAGCAACATCACCAGCGGTGTGCGCTCCTGGCGCGCGAGCCGCGCGAGTCGCAGGCGTTTCGCGGCGGTGGCGAAACCAATCGAGCCACCCTGCACGCTGAAGTCCTCGGCACCGACCACTACGGGACGTCCGTCGATACGCGCGAGTCCTCCTACGAGCGCATCGGCGGGCGCAGGTGGTAGCCCCGCTGCGGGTTCGGAACCGGCCAGGGTGCCGATCTCCCGGAAGGACCCGGCATCGCAGAGCGCCTCGAGTTGCTGGCGTGCATTGAGGCGCCCTGCTTGCGAAAGTCGGGCAAGGCGTTCCGAACCACCCATCGCGCGCGCGGCATCACGCCGCTCGGCAAGCTCCTGCAATAGCGGTTCCCAATCCGGTGGCACGCTGCCTTCGTGCATTGCCTAGGTGCCTGCCTTGCCTTCGATGAACGCAGCGCGTATGTCTCTTTTCAAGATTTTCTGCATGGCGTTGCGGGGCAGGGGATCCGTGGTGAACTCGATGTAGCGGGGGATCTTGAACGCCGCCAGTCGCTCGCCCAGCCACGCGCGTATGGTCGCGGCATCCAGCGGCGCACCGTGCGCGGCACGCACCACCATGGCGACTTCTTCGCCCATTTGTTCATCGGGCACCCCGAAGGCCACCACTTCGATCACATCGGGGCGGTTCATCAGCGTCGACTCGATCTCCAGCGGATACACGTTCTCCCCGCCGCGTATCACCATGTCCTTCGCCCGGTCGGAGATAAAAAGATAGCCGTCCGCATCGAGGTAGCCGATGTCTCCGGTGTTGAACCAGCCATCGCGGAATTCCTTGGCATTGGCATCCGGGCGATTCCAGTAGCCCTGGATCAGCGTGATGCTTTTCACCCAGATGTGGCCGGGTACGCCTGACGGCAGCTCCTCGCCTTCCTCATCCAGAAAACGCAGATCGATGATCGGCTGTACGAAGCCCGAACTGCCCATGCGCTCCCCGAACGCCTGTCCGGTGAACGAACTGCCCAGCGCATTGGTTTCGGTCATGCCCCAGCCGGCGCCCGGAAAGGGGTTGCGCACCCGCTCGAACATCAGCTTGCCGAGTTTGACCGGCGTAGCCGCACCGCCTGCACCGAGGCTCATGAGGCTGCTGGTGTCATGACGGGCGAACGCCGGGGACTCCAGCAGCTCGAGCAGCATCGAGGGCGCGCCCGTCAACATCGTCACTTTTTCGGACTCGATATACTCCAGCGCCCGTTGCACGTCCCATTTGTACATCATCACGATCCTGCGTCCGGCGCGCAGCGAGAGCAGGAAAACCGCATACAGCCCGCTCACATGGAACAGCGGATACGCCAGCATCACGGTGGGTGCGAAGCCAGACTGCATCATGGCGCCGATGGCCTCGGGGTTAGCCATTCCCGCGGCCGCGCCAGAGCACTCGAAGCAGGTCACCGCCTGACATACCGCAAGGTGGGTCGAAGCCGCTCCCTTGGGCTTGCCGGTGGTGCCCGAGGTATAGAGCATCATTGCCAAGTCCTGAGGCTCGATATCCACCTCCGGCAGCGATGCTCCGGCGGACATCGACAGGAAATCATCCAGCGATCGCACTCCCGCGGGCAGCGGGGCACCGGCGCCACGGACCAGAACCGCGCTGATGCCAAGAGCGCCCAAGCGCGGGGCCAGATACTCGAGCCGCTGCTGGTCGCAGAAGACCAGGTGGGCGCCGGCATCCGTCAGCGCGTACTCAAGCTCTTCGGCGCGCCCCCAGCTGTTCAGGGGTACCGCAACTGCGCCCACACTGGTGATGGCGATGAACGCCGCCAGCCACTCGGGGTAGTTACGCATCGCAATAGCCACGCGCTCGCCGCGTCCGATGCCTGCGCCTGTCAGCAGGGCGTGGCCGATCTCGTCGGCAAGGCGCATGAGGCGCGCGAAACTCCAGCGTTCGCCATCGTAGACCACGAATTCCTTGTCGCCATGCACACGCGCGGGCGCGAACACCTCGCGCAGATTCCGCGGGGCCTTGGTGAAGGCGCGGTAGCGGTGTCCCTCGAGCGAGGTCTCAGCGATCTCCCAGGGAGAACCTGCCGCCGTGATCTGACGGTAGGCTTCATCGAAGCGTTGCTTGATCTGATCCACGCGGGCCTCCGGGCCTTCAGGTGTGCGCCCGGATTATAGAAGCACGCGGCGCAGTGGGTGTGACTGCGCCGCGTGACAGCTGGTCAATGCGCGCTAGAGACTCTTGGAGAGCTGCAGTCCGTAGGTACGCGGAGTGGTGATGATGCCCTTCACGGCGCCGCCGCTGTTGTCCTGCGACAGAACAATGCCGTCATCGTCCAGCAGGTTGTTGCCGAACAGGGCGATGCCCCAGCCCGAGGACTCGTTCATCAGCGCGATCCGCCCGCTGAGCAGCGTCAGGTCGTCGGCGTAGAAATAGTTCTCCAGCGAGGTGGAGGACTTTTCGCGGTAGTTGAGCGCGCCGTAGAGCTGCAGATCCCAGTCGCCGCTGACCGGAGCGTAGTACTCGCCCCAGATAGTGACCGTGTTCTCGGGCGCCCGCTGCATGGATTCGTCGCCGCTCGGCTGATCGTCGAGCAAGAAGGTGCAGGGGCTGCTTGCCGAGAATACCTCACCGCCCTGCTCGCGGATCTTCTTCTGGTAACCACCGCAGGTGAGCGGAATCGAGTCGGTGTACTTGGCGTCGAGATACGCATAGGACGCCCCCAGGGTGACAGTCTCGCTGGCCCGCCAGCTGCCGTCGAGCTCAAGTCCCTGGGTGGTAGCCCCCGCCGCGTTGATGACGGTGGCCGCTCCCTGCGCCGTGATGGTGGATACCTGAAGCTCATCAAACTCGGTGCGGAAGATCGCCACATTCAACTGAGCAGCACCGTCGAGCAATGTGAACTTACCGCCGATCTCGATGGCGAGCGCATCTTCGCTGTCGAAGCTGTCGGTTGCACGGCTGTAGACATTGATGTTTGAGCTGTTGAAGCCGCCGGCCTTGAAGCCCGAGGCTACCGTCAGGTAGAACATCGTGCTGTCGTCCATGAAGTACTGCAGCTTGGCCGAGGGGATCACCTGGTCCTTGGAGATCTCGTCCTTGGCGATCGGTGTGCCGCCGGGGGCTGCAATAACCAGCGGCAGGTCATTTACCTGCAATCCACCGCCGATCGGAGCATTTGAAGTGCCGCCGTAGATTACCCCCAGCAAGCCCGCACCAACAGACGAGAGCGTGGGGTCTGCCGCTATGGCCGTTGCCGCGATCTGTGCGCCGGTCGGGAAGGCGCCCCATGGCAGATCATCGCCATTCACGTAGTAGGTACCCTTGGCCATTTTGATTTTGTTGGTCTCGTCGGTGTAGCGGGCGCCGAGGGTCAGTTGCCATTGCTCGTTGAATTCATAGGTGCCCTCGAAATACGCCGACCAAGTCTGGATGTTCTGGTCCAGATTGCTGTTCTGGCCATCAGGCGAGCCTGCTGGCGTGATCAGGCGGAAGCTTTCCTGAGTGCCATTGGCAAAACCCTGGGCCACCTTGGCTTGGGTGCCCGGGCCGCCGAACTGGGGCAGGTTCAGGAAAGCGAGATTCGGCGTGGTGGCGAGGCTGTTCACGAAGTTGGGCAATACTGCCCCGCCAAGATTGAGTGCCGCGTATTGCCCGTCGCGGGGCAGGGTGCCCATCTTGTAGCTGTCACCGAAGAGTCCGGCGATGAAACGGAAGGGCTTGTCCGTGGGCGACTCCAGCCGCAGTTCCTGGCTCCAGTATTTGGTCTGCTCGGTCAAGCCGTTGATGGTGAGCGAATCGACCGGGCTGGCTGTGATGTAGTCCTTGGAGCGGGCGTCGTATTTGTTCAGGCCGGTGATGGACTTCAGCGAGTAGCCGCTATCCATGTCCCAGTTCATGTGCACCGCCATTACATCGGAAACATAATACCCACCGACGCTGTCGGCGATGTTCTGGATACCGACGCCACCCACTTGCTGCTTGTCGTCTGCCTTCAGGTCGATACCGGGATAGTTGGCCCACACGCCGAAGGGATCTGCGATCAACTGGTCGTAAATGCCGGTGTTACGGTGGTTCATGTGGTCGTACTTGGCGAATACGGAGAAGGACTCGCCCGGATCCCAGGCAAGCGAGGCGCGGAAGGCCTCGGTGTCCTGACCGCCGCCGTCCGGCCCCTCACTGTTTTCGAGATAGGCGCCGCGGTGCGAGGCCATGGCCGCTACCCGTCCGGACACGTTGTCGGCCAGCGGGCCGGAGAGATAACCCTCGTACTTGTAGGAGTCGATGTTGCCGGTCTCGGCGAGCACGCGGCCCTGGAACTCGTCGGTGGGGCGCGCGGTGACCATGCTGATCGCGCCGGCGATCGTGTTGCGGCCGTAAAGCGTGCCTTGCGGGCCACGCAGTACCTCGATCCTATCCATGTCGAACAGGGGGTTGCGCGAAAGGCGGCTGCGCCCGAAGTAGATTTCATCGACGTAGATGCCCACCGAACTCTCGACCGTGTCCAGACCCGGGCTGCCGAGGCCGCGAATGGCCACGGAGGAAACGCGTCCGCCATCCTGGATGAACAGGCTAGGAGTCTGGTTGGAGAGGCCCTCGAGGGTGGTGATGCCTTTTTTCTCGAGCAGCTCCGCCGTGTCCACCGTCATCGATATCGGCACGTCCTGAATTTGCTGCTCGCGCTTCTGCGCGGTGACGACGATTTCTTCAAGAATGAGTTTTTCCTGCGCAGACACGCTGCCTGCCGCAACGGCAAGCACCAGAGGCAGCAGACGGAAGCGGGCAAGGGACAAGGATGTTGTATGGCGCATGGCAAGTCTCCTGTTGACGTTATCTATATTCCTGACCGTCACGGGTCAGGTGATCCTGATGCTAGCAGGGTGGCGCCGCCCGGAGCAATCAGCGCCTGAGGTGCGACGCCCGGCACCTGGCCCCTGGCACATTGCACCTGGCACATGGAACAGAGCACGCATAAATACGCGGCCATTGCATGGAGCGGCCGCCTCTAAGGCGCCCGGCCACAGCAAAGCGCGCAGCGTACGGGGTGTCGACCAATCCGCCCGTGACCAGCGAGGTGCCAGCGAGCGCGATGTTGAGCGCACTGAGCGGTGCGTGGCGCCCGCGGGTGGCGGCAACGCGCGGCCGCGTGCGATGATCGCGGCGATCACCACGCGACATGAGGGCGGAGCATGACCATAAGTATTCAGGAGATCTCGGATCGTATCGAGATCAACAACCTGCTGATCGATTATTGCAGCGCGATCGATTCGCACGACTGGAACGCACTCGATGGCATCTTCCTGCCGGAGGCCTTCATCGATTACACCGCGCTCGGTGGCGTAAAGGGCGATTTTGCCGCGATCAAGGAATACCTCTCCCGCGTATTGCCGTTCTTCCCGTCAACCCAGCACCTCATCGCCAACAGTCGCCTCTGGATTGACGGCGACACCGCCCGCGGTCGCACGATGTGCCACAACCCGATGGAGATGCCCCTGAAGGCGGGCGGCTCGCAGGTGGCCTTCTACGGTTTGTGGTACGTCGACGAACTGGTGCGCACTGCCAATGGCTGGCGTATCAGCAAGCGTGTCGAGGAACCGGGCTATATGTATAACGTACCGGCTGAATTTCAGAGCTTCGATTCCTGAGGCCGGCCCGGGTGACGCGGATGCAGTTCACGCTCTCCATCGGTTTCTGTCCCAGCGAGTGGTACCTGCCGCTGGCACGCGCGGCTGAGGAGGCAGGCTGGGACTCCATTTCAGTGCCTGACGGACTGTTTTTCTACGAGACGGTCTCGGTTCCGTACCCGTACAGCCCTGATGGGTTGCGCTTCTGGGGGGCGGAGACCGAATTCCTCGATCCGCTGGTCGCTATCACCGCCATGGCGGCCGTGACGCAACGGATCCGCTTCTATCCTTCGGTATTGAAGCTGGCGGTCCGCGAGCCCTTGCTGGTCGCCAAGGAACTCAGCAGTTGCGCGGTCCTCTCCGGGGGCAGGGTAGGGCTCGGCGTGGGCTTGAGCCCCTGGCCCGAGGACTTCGAGGTGCTGCGGCAAGAGTGGGCGCAGCGCGGCCCGCGCTCTGCCGAGATGATCGAGATCATCCGCGGTTTGATGGCGGGCGGCATGTTCGACTACAACGGGCGGTTTTACACGGTTCCCCGTATGCAGATCGCGCCGGTGCCTCGGCAGCCTGTGCCGATTTACATTGGCGGTCTCGCGGAGCCGGTTCTGCGCCGCGCCGCGCGGCTTGGTGACGGTTACATCGGCTGGGAAAACCCGCAGTGTCCGTTGGAGGATGTGCCCGGGATGATCCGTCGTATCGACAGCTACCGCGCGGATTACGGTCGCGAGAGGATTCCCTTCGAATTCAAGTTCATGCCCTCGAGCAGCCGCCCTGATGCTCTGTCACGGCTTCGCGATGCCGGCGCCACGGATCTCATACTCATGCCGTGGGCGGATGAGGCAGGCCACCAGGCCCCCCTTGCAGCGCGCATCGATGCCATCCACAGATTTGCCGCATCCGGGATGGATCGACTTCGCTAGCGCCTGGAGGTACCGCGGCATGCAGTGTTTCTCGAGCGAGCGGATACAGAGCCACGATCGGGCGCGCGCCCGCTCAGGGGGCGCTGCGTGATGCGCAGGCCACCCGAGGTCCGGCTCGCGCGCAATCACCACAGCTGGTCAGATCCGGACTCGGGTGGTCTCTCGGCGGGAGATTTCTGGCGCAAGCTCGCGCGCAGCGCGCGGGTGGCGGGTCGCGAGGTCGTCGAGAAAGCGCTGTGGCTCTACTACGCCGCCCAGCAGCCGAATGTGCCGCGCTGGGCGAAGCTCACGATCTGGGGGGCTCTCGCGTATTTTGTGCTGCCCGTTGATGCCGTCCCCGATGTTCTGCCCGCAGTTGGCTTCGTGGATGATCTGGGCGTCTTGACTGCCGCCCTCGCGACGGTTGCAGCGTATGTGGACGAGGACGTGAAAGAGCAGTCTCGCCAGCGGCTCTGCGCCTGGTTCGGGCCAGCGCCGGCAGCGAGCCCAAGGAGCTGAGCCATGCACCCCTCCCATCACGCCCGTAATGATCCCGCCCGTCCTGCTTACATCATGGCGGCCAGCGGCACTGTGGTGACCTACGGTGAACTCGAGGAGCGCAGCCTGCGTTGCGCGCAATTGCTGCGCGGTCTCGGGCTTCGCAGCGGCGACGGCATCGCCATCTGCATGGACAACAATCCGCGCTATTTCGAGATCTGCTGGGCGGCCCAGCGCAGTGGGCTCTATTACACCGCCATCTCGAGCAAACTCACCGCGCCCGAGGTCGATTACATCATTCGTGATTCCGGCGCGCGCGTGCTGTTCCTGTCGGTGTCGCAGCGCCCGATTGCCGGCGATCTCGCGGCAGCGCTTGGCGATGACGTCGAACGCTTTGCGGTTGACGGCAGTATCGAGGGCTATCACGACTACGAGACCACCTCTGCCAGGTTCCCGGCCGAAGCGCTGATCGACGAGTGCGCCGGGGCCGACTTTTTGTATTCTTCTGGCACCACGGGACGTCCCAAGGGTATCCGGGTGGCGCTGAAGGGCGGCAGCCCCCAGGAGATGTCCCCGCTCACGCGGTTGCTGGCGTCGCTCTACGGCTTCGGTCGCGACACCATCTACCTCTCGCCGGCACCGCTCTACCATGCCGCACCGCTGCGCTTCAGCATGTCGGTGCAGCGTTTCGGCGGCACGGTGGTGGTTATGGAACGCTTTGATGCCGCTTGGGCGCTGGCGCTTCTCGAGCACTATCGCGTGACCCACTCGCAGTGGGTTCCGACCATGTTTGTGCGGATGCTGAAGCTGCCCACAGCCGAGCGCGAGCGGCACGATCTCTCAAGCCACCGCCTCGCCATCCACGCCGCCGCGCCCTGCCCGCGGGACATCAAGCGTGCGATGATCGACTGGTGGGGGTCCATCATCCACGAGTACTACGCCGGCAGCGAAGGCAACGGCCTGTGCGCCATCAACAGCACCGACTGGCTCGCCCACCCCGGATCGGTCGGACGAGCGGTCTTCGGCGTGCCGCATATCCTGGACGACGACGGACGCGAGCTGCCGCCGGACGCAGAGGGTACGATCTACTTCTCGGACGGCGCCGAATTCGCCTACCACAACGACCCGACCAAGACCGCCGAGTCACGTACCCCGCAGGGCTGGACGACGCTCGGTGACATCGGCTTTCTGGATGCAGACGGCTTTTTGTATCTCACCGACCGCAAAGCGAACATGATCATTTCGGGGGGTGTAAACCTCTACCCGCAGGAGACCGAGGATCTGCTGGTCACGCATCCCAGGGTCCTCGACGTGGCGGTGTTCGGGGTGCCCGACCCGGACTTCGGCGAGGCGGTCAAAGCGGTTGTGCAGCCGATCGACATGCGCGAGGCGGGCCCCGCGTTCGAGCGCGAGCTGATCGACTGGTGCCGCGCGCGCCTCTCGCATATCAAATGCCCCAAAAGTATCGACTTCACGGCTGAACTCCCCCGCCATGCGACGGGTAAACTCTACAAACGCCTCCTGCGCGACCGTTATCGGGGCTTGCCCGAGTCGCGCATCGTCTGACATAGGAACCACACATGCTTTGCGTTGATGCCAGTCTGCTGGTCGATAACCCGCTGGATGCCGGTCCTGCCGCGCGGCTCCTGGAAGACGCGGGCTATGACGGGGCCTACACCTTCGAGGGACGGCACGACCCCTTCATGCCGCTGCTTGCCGCGGCGGGTACCACCTCGCGACTGCAGCTCTCAACGGGGATTGCCGTGGCATTTGCGCGCAACCCCATGCTGCTCGCCAATCTGGGCTACGACCTGCAACTCGCCTCGGGCGGTCGTTTCGTGCTGGGGCTGGGTTCGCAGATTCGCCCGCACATCGAGAAGCGCTTCAGCGCGACGTGGTCGCAGCCGGCCGCGCGCATGCGCGAGATGGTGCTGGCGATCCGCAGCATCTGGAAAGCCTGGCAGGAGGGAAGCCGGCTCGATTTTCGGGGCGAGTTCTACACCCACACGTTGATGACTCCGTTTTTCGATCCGGGACCCAACCCGCATGGACTGCCGCCCATCGTCCTTGCTGGCGTGGGGCCCGTGATGACCGAAGTGGCCGGCGAGGTTGCTGATGGATTTCTGGTGCACCCCTTCAACACGCCTGCGTTTGTGGCGCAGGATCTGCTGCCAGCGCTCACACGCGGCCGCGCGCGCGAAACGGCCCTCGCAACGCCCCTTGGGGTGTCATGCCAGCTCATTGTGGCTACGGGCAACACGGCCGAAGAGCGCGCGGCCAGTCTGCAGATGGCGCGGGCGCAGGTCGCTTTCTACGCGTCCACACCTGCCTATGCACCGGTCCTTGAGCGCCATGGTTGGGCGGATCTGCAGCCGCGCCTCAACGTGCTGTCCAAGCAGGGCCAGTGGCAGGAGATGGCCGCGCTCTTGAGCGAGGAATTGCTGGATGCCGTGGTGGTGCAAGGTGATCCCGAGGAGGCCGGCGGTCTGATCCGCGAACGTTGCGTTGCGTGGTGTACGCGTGTCAGCCCGGTCGTCTACGGTGGCGGCCAGGAGGCTGCCGCGCGACTGGTGCGCGCTATCAAGGCACAGTGACGGTGCAGCGACGACCCGCGCACGCGGAACCTCAGGCACGCCGCGTCCGCCTGGAAGACCTCGAACTGTGTGTCTGGGACTGGCCAGGCGAGGGTGTTCCCATCCTGCTCGTGCACGCGACGGGATTTCACGCCCGCTGCTGGGATGCAGTGGTGAGACGGCTCCCGGGTCGGCGCATTCTTGCCCTTGACCAGGCAAGCCACGGTGCTAGTTCACGCAAACCGCCGCCCTACGACCCGAGCGATTTTGGTGTGGAGCTTGCCGCAGTGTGCCGGTCGCTGGGGCTCACAGGCGTCCGAGCCGTGGGCCACTCCATGGGAGGGCACGCGCTGGTAGTCGCCGCCGCCCGGGAACCCGGACTCTTCAGCGGTCTGCTGCTGCTCGACCCCGTGATTATCGATCCCGCGGTGAGCGTGGCGCCTTTTGCGTCGCTCAGTGCCGCGGAACACCCGGTTGGGCGAAGGCGCAATCACTGGAGTTCCCCGGAGCAGATGCGCGATGCCTTCTCCCGCAAAGAGCCTTACTCGCGCTGGGACCCGGAAGTACTCGAGGACTTCTGCCGGTATGGTTTGCGGCCGGTGGAGCAGGGCGGATTCGAGCTCGCCTGTCCGCCCCATCTGGAAGTGGAGGTTTACCTCGGCATGCACATGCGCAGCATCTACGGGGAGATTCCGGCGGTCAGGCTGCCCGTGGATATCGTGCGCGCCCGGGATCGCAGCCCGGAAGAGTCCCCGCTGGATTTTGCCCCCTCGCCGACGTGGGCCGGACTCGCCGGGTGCTTCAGCGATGCGCGTGATGAACAACTGCCGACGGACACGCATTTCTTCCCGATGGAGCGGCCCGACTGGATGGCCGCGCGTATTGCCCGCTTCGCCGACGGCGCGCGGGCCTGAGCCGTGAAACTGTCAGCCTTCGGTGAGCGGTTTGCGGGACCCTCGGGTATCGTCAACCTGATGGACGATATCGACGACGCGCTGCGGCTTCGTCCCGACACGGTCTTGATGGGCGGGGGAAACCCGGCCCGCATTCCCGCCGTTGATGAACTCTACCGCGAGCGCCTGATCCGGCTGATCGACGACCCGCGCCGCTGCGAGGAACTGCTCGGCGTCTATCAGGTGCCGCGCGGCGATGTGCGGTTCCGCGAGGCGCTTGCCGCATCGCTGCGCGCCGAGTACGGCTGGGATGTCGGACCCGAGAACATTGCCGTCAGCAATGGCAGTCAGCCGGCTTTTTTCGTGCTGTTCAATCTCTTCTGCGGACGCTTTGACGACGGGAGCACGCGGCATATCCAGTTGCCGCTGGTGCCGGAGTATGTCGGCTACCGGGAGATAGGGATTGAAGATGGCCTGTTTCGCGCCGAGCGACCGTCCATCGAACTGCTGCCCGACCAACTCTTCAAGTACGGCGTTGATTTCAGCCGGCTGCGACTAGACGGCCAGACTGGCGCCGTCTGTGTGTCGCGACCAACCAACCCCACCGGCAATGTGCTTACCAGCGCAGAGATCGCCCAGCTCGACCAACTGGCGCGGCAGGCGGGCGTGCCCTTTATCATCGACGGAGCCTACGGCACGCCGTTCCCGCAGATGATTTTCGCACCCACGCAGCCGTTCTGGAACGACAACACCGTGCTGGTGCTGAGTCTCTCCAAGCTCGGCCTGCCGGGTCTGCGCACCGGTGTGGTGGTTGCCAGCGAGGAGATCATCCGTGCGTTCGCGCGCGCCAACACGCTCTTGAGTCTTGCCTGCGGCACGCTGGGCCCGGCGTTGGCTGCCGACCTGCTCGCCGATGGCAGCCTGCTGCGCCTGTCGCGGGAACATATCGGACCGTTCTATGCTGCCAAGGCAGAGCGGGCTCTCGACACGCTCCGGCAGGGGCTGCAAGGTCTTCCGGTCCGTATACACCGGCCCGAAGGGGCGATGTTCCTGTGGCTTTGGTGCGAGGGGCTTCCTGGCGGCAGCACCGCTCTCTACGAGCGGCTCAAGCAACGTGGGGTACTGGTGGTGCCCGGGGGCAGTTTTTTCATGGGTCTCGATGCGCCGTGGCCGCACACCGACGAGTGCCTGCGCCTGAGCTATGCGCAGCCCGATGAGGTCGTCGCCAGAGGGCTCGGGATCACCGCCGCCGAGCTGCGGCGCAACTACGGAGGCTGATTCATGCCCGTGACACTGTTCGATCACCTCGCCGCTGAGCTCGGCAACATCGAAAAAGAGGGCTTGCTGAAGCGCGAGCGGGCCATCAGCAGCCCGCAAGACGCTGGCATCCACGTGGCGGGCACCGAGAGCGGACTGCTCAACTTCTGCGCCAATAACTATCTCGGTCTCGCCAACCACCCGGAATTGCGTGCAGCCGCCGCGCAGGGTCTGGAGCGCTACGGTTTCGGCATGGCCTCGGTACGCTTCATCTGCGGCACGCAGACGCTGCACCGGGAGCTCGAGCGGCGCATCAGCGCGTTTCTCGGCACCGAGGACACGATCCTGTATGCCTCCTGCTTCGATGCCAACGGCGGGCTGTTCGAGACCATTCTGGGTGAGCAGGACGCGGTGATTTCCGATGCCCTGAACCACGCGAGCATCATCGACGGGATTCGCCTGTGCAAGGCGCGGCGCTACCGCTACGCCAACAACGACATGGCCGACCTCGAGCGCCAGCTCGAACAGGCCGCCGCCGATGGCGCGCGCTTCATCCTGATCGCCACCGACGGCGTTTTTTCCATGGACGGGATCGTCGCGCAGCTCGGTCAGGTGTGCGCACTCGCCGGGCGCTTCGGGGCCGCAGTGATGATCGATGACTCGCATGCCGTGGGCTTCATGGGCGCTCAGGGCAGGGGCACGCATGAGCACTGCGGCGTGATGGATCGCGTCGATGTGATCACCGGCACGCTCGGCAAGGCGCTTGGCGGCGCCTCCGGCGGATATACCTCCGGTCGCCGTGAAGTGATCGCCTTGCTGCGCCAGCGCAGCCGCCCGTATCTGTTCTCGAATTCGCTCGCGCCGCCGATCGTGGCGGCCTCGTTGCGGGTGCTCGATATGCTCGAAGGCGGGAACGCCCTGCGCGAGCGCCTGCATGGCAATGCGGCGCTGTTCCGCGAGCTCATGCAGGCAGCGGGTTTCAGTCTCGGTGGCGCGGGGCACCCGATCGTGCCGGTGATGATCGGCGATGCGCGACTCGCGGCGGACATGGCGGAGCGCCTGCTCGCCGAGGGAATCTACGTGGTGGCGTTCTCCTACCCCGTGGTGCCGCGCGGAGCGGCACGCATCCGCGTGCAGTTGTCTGCTGCACACACCGAGCCGCAGATCCGTGCGGTGGTGGCAGCGTTCACGCGGGTTGGCAGTGAACTGGGCGTGCTCGCGGGCACACGTGCAGGCTGAGCCCGCCCAGATCGTCAGCGGCACTCAGGGCCTGGGGTCCGCGGCAGCAATGGCGGCGAACAGCTCCGTTATCGTTTGCGGATTGATGTATTCGCGCCAGTAGCACACACATCCATCGCGAAAACGCAGGATCCCCAGATAGGCATTGCGATAAGGAAGGCCGCTGGCGAGATGGCGCGAATCGGAGCGGTACTCGGCGATGAGGCTGTCCGGATCCAGGAGTTCGTGAATCGCGTCGATCCGGTAGTTCAGGCCCTCGAACGCGTCCTGTCCGGTCGCGAAAAACGCGCGGATGGTGTCTCGCCCTCTCATCTCGGCGTCCATGGCCGGGATCGGTTTGTAGGGCCAGTCGCAGAGCACGTCTGCGGTCATCAAGCCGAACCCCGTATCCCAGTCCTTGCGACCGAGTGCCTCCAACATGGCGAGGAACACCGTCTTGTTGCGCTCACGGCGGGCAGCGTGATCCATGGGCTACGGCTCGGTGAAGGGCAGATGCTGCAGTGTGTAACGCCGCCAAACGCGAAGCCTCATGCAATCGGGTGAGCGCCCCTCGCGCGGTCAGGGCTTTAGCCGTAGCATGAACCAACGCGATCGGGCCGAAGAGCCCGGCGCCCGACAACGGGGACCTAATAATCATCGGAGGTATCGACATGGGTTCCGCAGCACATCTGCGCGGGCTTGGCGATCTGGTGAGTCTGGCCTACGAGGGCATCGACGAGCCCACCCTGTGGAAGACTCTGATGGGCCAGCTGAGCGAGGCTACAGAGTCGCATGACGCATCGATGGTGATTTCCTCGGCGGCAGTGCCAGGCGGTTACCTGCTGGTGACCGATAACGACGACCCCCACCTCACCGGCAATGAGCACGTCAAGGGCGTGATGTCGGTTAATGTGCTGCTCGATATCGCGCAGCCCTGCGCCAGCACGCCCGAGGAATTGATGCCCGACGGTGCGTTTTTCCGGACGACGCTCTACCAGCAATTCCTGAAGCCCAACAACCTGCGCTACCTGCTCGCCCTCGACGTGGTCCGCGACGAGGTTCTGCGGGTGAAGCTGTCGCTCGAGCGCACTGGAGATCAGGGCCCTTACAGCAAACGCGAGCGCGAGGTACTGGAGTTCATCACGCCGCACCTGCAACGGGCTATCCGCCTGCGCGAGCACAAGGATGACGGGGTGCACATGCGGTTTTTCTTCGAGGAGGCGATGGCCAAGCTCGCCATCGGTTGCCTGATGCTCGATGCGCGCGGGCGTGTGGTATCCATCAACGCGTGGGCACGGCGCTTGATCGAACACAACGATGCGCTCTCGGTGCGTAACGCCCGCTTACGCGCGGTCGACACGGTGGACGGGCGGGCGTTGAACAAGGCCATCGACGCGGCGCAGGCCTCGCGACGGGCGGGCGGGCCAGCCTTTCGCGGCACCGGTTTGCGTCTCGAATCCGCACCGGGGATGGCGGTCGTGGATATCGTGGTGAAGCCGCTGGCGCGGGATTCGCTGCTGGAGTCGGATGCGGCCCCCACCGTGGTCATTTACATCAACGACTGCCGCCGGCCCGGTATAGAGCTCGACCCCACGGCACTCACGGCCATGTACGGCCTGACTCACTGCGAGGGCCAGATCGGCGCGCTGCTCGCTAAAGGCACGTGCCTCAGTGATGTCGCAACGCGGCTGCATGTCAGCATCAACACCGTCAAGACTCACTTGCGCGGGATCTACGAAAAGCTGGGTACCAGCAAACAAGCGCAGGTGGTTGCGCGGCTGAACCACTCGAGCGCGAGACTTCTCTGAGAGCTCAACCCGCCACCAGTTCCATGCTCGGGAGGTCCCGCCGCGAGAAAGTCTGTTCCATGACCCGGCGGTACCCGGTGCTCGCGATCAGCCAGACATCTCCCACCTTGCAGTACGTGTCCTCGTAGTAGGCGAACATCTCTTGTTGTTGCAGGGCTGGTTTGTCGAGGTAGAAGTGGTACATGGCCCAGACACCGATGGCCTGTGTTGCGGATATCAGGCTGATTTCCGGCATCGTCACATGCCAGTAGGCGAGCACGTGGCTCTGCGCCACGTCGTGGGCGCCGCGCAGGAAGGCAAGCAGGTCGTCGCGGTTATCGAAGCTGTACTTGCCGTCCGAATACGCCGTCTGCACGTCGGGCGTCAGGAGTGTCGCCATCTCGTCCCAGCGTGACTGGGTCATGCACCGCACGTAGCGGTGTTTCAGGGTGCGGATGGCTTCGAGGTCGAGAAGGCGGTGCAGCGCTTCGGAGTCTGTCATGGAGTGTCCCTGCTGGCCGTGAGCGGTATTGACCACACCAGTATCAGGGACCGGCCCGGCGACAGATTCACCCGCGCAGATGAAAACCCATGACGCCAGGATCATGCACTCTGCGGGGCTGGCGGGGTGTCTTGCGGCCCGGAAGGCAGTAAAGTCCCGACTTGACTCCACGAACCCGTTTACCGAGGAGCCCTGCATGCAGTTCGGCATTTCGATCGCTTTCAGCCAGTCCCCGGATTACGTCCCGCTCGCGGTTGCCGCCGAGGCCAATGGCTTTTCCGCCGTCACCTTGCCCGATCATCTGATCTACCCGCGGGAACTTTCTGTGCCTTACCCCTACACACCCGATGGCGTTCCACGTTTCACCGACGAAGACCCCTTTCCCGACCCCTGGCTGGCCTCGGTGGCAATGGCCGCGGCAACGCGGGAGTTGTGGTTCTACACGAGCATCTACGTGCTGCCGGCGCGCAATCCCTTTCACGTCGCCAAGATCATGGGCAGCGCGGCAGAGTTCACGGGAAACCGGGTGCGCCTCGGGGTCGGGATGGGCTGGATGCCGGAGGAATTCGCCGCCGGTGGGCAGAACTTCGCCCGGCGCGGTGCGCGTGCCGACGAAATGCTCAGCGTCATGAAAAAACTCTGGACCGGCGACTGGGTCGAGCATCACGGCGAGTTCTACGACTTCGCATCAGTCAAGATGCGCCCGGCACCGTCGCAGCCCATTCCGATATATGTCGGTGGCTTCTCCAAGCCTGCGCTGCGCCGGGCGGCGCGCAACGACGGCTGGATCGCAGATCTGCACACCCTCGCCGAACTCGAAGCCCTGATTGCCGAGGTGCGGGGCTATCGCGCCGCCGAGGGGCGCGGCACCGAGCCTTTCGAGATTCTCTCTTTCGGATGCAGCGATGCCTTCGGGGCTGCCGGCTACCGCGCGATGCGCGATATGGGGGTTACGGTGGTCTCTGCGATGCCATGGCTTTACTACGGCGTGAAACTACAGTCACCGGTGGAACTCAAGATTGACGGCATCAAGCGCTTCGCCGACGACGTCATCGCGAAGATCTGAATCCCTGTTTGCGGCATTAACGCGCGCGCTGGGCGAAAATCCCGAGCAAGATCGCCGCAGCAAGGCTGAATGCGCCGATCTCTACGGCGAACGCGGTGTCGTAAGAGCCGGTGGCATCGTAGATCGCCCCCGCCAGCGGCGCGGCGAAGAACGTGAACGGCAACATCAGCAGCGTGGCGAGTCCCAGGGCTACTGCGAAGGCCTCCCGCCCGAACACATTTGCCAGCAATGCCGCAAATGCGGGGTGGAGTCCGCCCGAACAAGGGCCGATGCCGACCAGCAGGATCATGATGACTTCGTAGTGTGGGAAAGCGAGCAGCAGGCTCCACAGCACGGCCATGGTGAGACCGATCAGGCCTACTGTCAGGCGGGCACCGATGCGGTCGGCAACCCATCCGCAGAGCATCGCGCCGACCATCGAGCCCGCGCCGTTCACGCTGATCAGCATCGCCGCTGCGGTCGGTGCGATACCGGCGTCGGTGGCAAAGGGGACGAGGTGGCTCACGATCACGATGCCGCCAGTTGTGATAAGTCCGGCGCTGACCAGAAGCCCCCAAAAATAGCGGTCTCGCAGCAGCGTGCCATAGACCCCGCGCGCAGAATCCGGGCCGATCTTGAAGGGTACGTGCTGCGCCCCCAGAGGTTGCTGGCCCACATCTTCGGGCCGGTCAACGACCAGCCAGAGGATGGGCAGCGTGAGCAGCAGCAGTGCGGCCTCCATCAAGAGCGCAAAGCGCCAGTCGTGGGCTTCGACCAGGGCCGCAAATACCGGTGGCGCGGCAGCCACCAGCAGGGGCACGCTGATCAGGCCCAGCGCAAACCCGCGACGCGCCACGAACCAGTTGGCTATCAGCGTCGAGGCGGGGATGATCCCCAGCATCGCGCAGCCGGCGCCACCCAAGAGGCTGTAGCCGACCAGGAAAAGCGAAAAACTGGTGGCCCGCGAGGCGACGACAAACCCTGCCGCCATCAGCAGCGCGCCGGCAATCATTACGCTGCGGATGCGAAAATGACGGAACGCCACACCCAATGCTGGCCCGGCGATCCCCATCAACAAAAGGACGATGGCTATGCCGAACGAGGCCATGCCGCGGCTGGCGCCGAATTCCTGCGCGACGGGCTTGATCAGCACGCCAAAGGTTCCGAAACTGAGACCGATCGCAAGGTTTGCAGCAAGAAAACCGAGAGCCACCATGCGCCACCCGAGAAAGCCCCGGGGGTTGGCCGTGGGTTCCTGAACGCGCGCGCCTGAGATGTCCATCGGATGGTGTTCTCTTTATGGTTGTCTGTCGCCGGGGGCAAGAGTACACGGCTATTGATCGAAGTGCGCAGCGCCTCGATCATGGGTGGCGATCAGCCCACGCAGGCTCCGCCTGGCAGGCTGGTTCCGCGGTGCAGGCCAACACAACGACTCGCAGGAGATGATGCACATGGCAGATGCGGCTCAGCTTTCCGATATCCACGAGATCCAGCAGGTATTGCTGCTGTACCCGGTGGCGTTGGATTCACGCGCGCTTGAACTCCTCGAGCAGGTTTTCGTACCCGATGCGCGCATCGACATCCCCGGGGTCGGCGTGGTTGATCTTGCGGGCTATCAGGCGGCGTGCCGCGCCGGGCTGGGCTCGCTTGACGCAACCCATCATGTGGTTAACGCGCCACTGCTGCGGGTGCATGGCGACGTGGCCCACGCGCGGAGCTATCTGGTGGCGCAGCACGTGTGCAATGCGGCGGCACCGGATGCCTCGCTGTTAATAGGCGCCTGGTACAACGATGAGCTGCGTCGCACGCCCGTGGGCTGGCGCATCACCGCACGCAGCGGCAATGCCGTCTGGTGGTCGGGAAACCCCGCCATTCTCGGCATGACCGGTCTGCCACAGGCATTTCCGCGGCACGCGGGTCATGGGGCCCCCGCGTGGGCATTGCCCCACTGATTCACAGCGCCCGCGCGTCGAGACGGCCGTTGCTGTGATTCCTGTCGGACACGCGGGCGGCTCCGGTGACCGGGGGCTTGCTGGCATGCCAGCAACGCGCTGCTGTCCGTCGGTCTCATCCGATGGAATGAACGGGTGCAGAAGTCGCAATGACTACTCTGTCCGGGTGGCATAGGGTGGAGTCGCTGATGGTCTCGGAGTCGGTTTCCTGCGGCACAGTGCATTTCTGTTTTGCCGGTCTGCGCGTGGTGGTGACGGGCGGTACGCGCGGGATCGGTCTCGCCATCGCGTCTGGTTTTGCGGTGGCAGGCGCTGAAGTTCTTGTCACGGGCAGTCGGCCGGCGGCCGCTGATTACGCCGGATTTCCCGCAGGTTGTGCCTACCAGCAGTTGCGGCTCGGGAAGCGCGCGGATATCCCTGCCCTGGCGGCAGCGGCCGGTCGGCTTGATGTGCTGGTGAACAATGCAGGAGGCACGGGTGGGGCGCTGACGCCGCATGATTTTGACACGGCGGTGAACATCAACTTGAATTCGGTGTTCCACCTCACTGATGCGCTGTCTGGCGCACTCGCAGGAAGCCGGTTGAGGGGCGGCGGATCAGTGATCAACGTTGCCTCGGAGATGGCACTTTTCGGCAGCCCGTACTTTTACGGCTACGGCGCCGCCAAAGCGGCCATCGTGCAGTTGACGCGAAGTTTCTGTGTCGCGCTGGCGCCTCGTGGCATCCGGGTTAACGCCGTTCTGCCAGGCTCGGTGCCCACGCCTATGACAAACGCCTACGCAGAGGATCCTGCGGTTCATAAAATGGTGTCTGACGCCACGCCACTCGGACGCTGGGGTGAGCCTGGCGAGATTGCCGATGCCGTGCTGTTTCTCGCAAGTCCGGCGGCGCGTTTCATTTCCGGCCATACGCTGGTCGTTGACGGCGGTTATTCAATAACGAAATGAGTGTGCCCACGGCACGACAGGAGCAGAGATGATGCGTTTCACGAATAAGGCCTGTCTCGTCACGGGTGCCGCGGCGGGGATCGGCCGTGCCAGCGCGATGCGCCTGGCGCAAGAGGGTGCTGCCGTTATCGCAGCGGATATCAACGAGGCCGGTGCGCAGGAAACCGCCTTGGCGATACGCGCCCTGGGTGGTCACTGCGAGGCTTTGCGTTTTGATGCAATGGACGAAGAGTCCTGTCGCGCACTGGTTGCGGAGGCGGTCTCTCGCCTCGGCAAACTCGACGTGCTGTGCAATGTTGCGGGCGCGTGTCGCGCCGATCACTTCCTGGAGCTGCGACTGGCTGACTGGGACCGCATGTTCCGCATCAACGTCGGCAGCGTGATGGTTCTCTGCCAGACGGCCATTCCGCACTTGAAGGCTACCCGCGGCAATATCGTCACCATTTCCTCGGCCTCGGCGATCGCAGGGGCGGCTTACTGGAGCGCCTATGGCGCCTCCAAGGCGGCCGTCGCGAGCCTGATGCGGGCGCTGGCCGTGGAGTTCTCGAGTGACGGTGTGCGCGCCAATGCCATCTGCCCGGGCGGCGTAAACACCGGGCTGGCAGCAACCTATGCGATACCGGCGGGCATAGACCCCGCGTTGGTGCAGCGACTCTATCCGCTCTGCGACGCGGCCGAGCCCGAGGAGATCGCCGCCGCTGTGGCCTACATCGCCTCGCCGGAGGCTCGCTATGTAACCGGCGTCAGCTTCGGCATCGACGGCGGCCAGTTGCTCTGATTCCTCCCTCGCGGATTCCGGACAAGGTTCAATGGGAAACTTCGCTCATCTTTTAAGCCCCGGTCGTATCGGCACCATGGAGCTGCGCAACCGCATCTTCATGAGCCCCATGGGCTCCAACACCGCCGATCCAGAGGGCTATTGCGGCGAACGCTTGCGCGCGTACTACACAGCCCGCGCCGAGGGTGGTGCGGCCCTACTGATCATGGGATCGGTGGCCATCAGTTGGCCAGTGGGCTCGGCTAATTACCGCCAGGTTGCGATCAGCGATGACCGTTTCATCCCTGGCCTGCGTGCCGTGGCCGAGGACGTTCATCGCCACGGTGCGAAGCTCGCGGTGCAGTTGCAGCATGCAGGCCTTACCGCGATGAACGATATCCGCGACGGACGCCCCTTGCTCACACCCTCGATCCCAGTGCCAAAAGACGGCGATATGGGGCCTCATTTATTTCCCGACGAAGCCGCACGTATGTCGACCCCCTATGCCTCGCCGAACGCGAGGCTCGGCTATCAGGTGGCCACCGAAGAAGATCTCGCCTGGGTGATAGAGCAGTTCGCCGCGGCCGCTGAGCGTGCCATGCGCGCTGGAATCGACGCCGTTGAGATACACGCCGGGCACGGTTATCTGATTCACAGTTTTCTCAATCCTTCGGTGAATGCCCGCGCGGACCGCTGGGGCGGCTGTCTGGAGAATCGGGCGCGATTGCTGTTGGAGTGCATTCGTGCGATCAAGCTCCGCTGCGGAAAGGACTATCCCGTCTGGTGCCGACTCGACGGAATGGAATTCCTTACCGAGGGGGGCATCACGCACGAGGACGCCTGCCAGACGGCTCGTCTTGCCGAGGCCGCGGGCGCCGATGCTATCCACGTGAGCGCCTATGCCGACGCTTCCAGAGGCGAAGGTTTCACAGTGGCGCATACCGTGCACAAGGCGCAGGGTTTCCTGCCTTACGCCATCGGCATCCGCCAGTCGGTCAGCATCCCCGTGATCACCGCCGGCCGCATCGAGCCAGAGGTGGCGGATGAGCGAATCCGGCGTGGCGAGATCGATTTCGTGGCCATGGCACGCAAGCTCCTTGCCGACCCCGAACTCCCGGAGAAGTTGCGCACCGGGCGTGCCGCCGAAGTGCGCCCCTGTATCTATTGCTACACCTGCATCAGCCGGATCTTCGTGAACGGCACCACGGCCTGCGCGGTGAACGCACGCACGGGCCGCGAGTGGGAAACCGTGATAACGCCCGCTGCACAGCCCAAGTGGCTACTGATCGCCGGCGGCGGGCCAGCTGGCATGGAGGCCGCGCGCATCGCGCGGCTTCGCGGCCATCGGGTCACGCTGTGCGAGAAAACCTCCCGACTGGGCGGAGCGGCTTTTTTCAGTTCTGTTTCCTACGAACCCAACGGCCGGCTGGTGCGCTACCTCGCCGGGCAAATGCGCCTGCAGGGCGTGGAAGTGCGACTCGATACCGAGGTCACGCCCGAGCTCGTGGCGCGAGAGCGGCCCGACGCGGTGATTCTTGCGGTAGGCGCAACGCGCGAGACGGCCGCCATTCCCGGTATCGGGCTGCCCCACGTGCTGGACGGCGAGGACTTGCGCGCAATGCTGGGCGGTGATGGAGCCAAGAGTGCCCGCTCGGGCGCACTTGCCGCCCTGTTGCTGCGGACCGGAAAACGGTTGGGGATTCTCGATCGCCCAGACTGGATGCGTGTTCTCAGCCGCGTCTGGATGCCTCTCGGCAAGCGCGTCGTGATGATCGGCGGTGGTCTCGTTGCCCTCGAACTCGCAGAGTTCCTCGCCGAGCGAGGCCGCAAGGTCATCATCCTCGAGGAAGGTCAGGTCCTTGGCGCCGGCCTCGCGCTGGTGCGCCGATGGCGCAACATCGCCGACTGCAAGCGCCTCGGCGTCGAGATGCTTACCGGGGCGACGCTGCTGCGTATTGAGAAGGACAGTCTGGTCTACCGCAACGCACAGGCGCAGGAGCGGCGCATCGCCGCCGACCAGGTGATTCTGACCACCGGAGCCGTCGCAAATCCGGGCCCGGGTGAGCACCTGCGCGCCGCGGGCGTACCAGTGCACGAAATCGGCGACTGCACCGGCGCGGGCTACATCGAAGGCGCTATTCACGCCGGCTTCGCGGTTGCCTGTCGCCTCTGAAACGCCCCGCAGTGCAGCGCTCTGCGGGTATGATCCGCGCCCTGTAAACAGCCCGGAGCGTCGCCCGTGAAGGCACTGGCCAAGTTGCAAGCCGAACCCGGCATCTGGATGACCGATGTGCCAGAGCCTGCCGTCGGGCACAACGATCTGAAAATCCGCATCCGCAAGACCGCTATCTGCGGCACTGACACGCATATCTTCAACTGGGACGCCTGGTCCCGGGCCACGATCAAGGTGCCGATGGTCATCGGGCATGAGTACGTTGGCGAGGTAGTCGAGGTCGGTCAGGGGGTTGGCGGCTTCGCGGTGGGCGATCGCGTCACGGGAGAAGGTCACATCACCTGCGGCTACTGCCGTAATTGCCGCGCCGGCCGTCGCCACCTCTGCCGCAACACCGTGGGCGTGGGCGTAGACCGTGCGGGCGCTTTTGCCGAGTATCTGGTGATCCCCGCCTTCAACGCCTTCAAACTGGCACCCGGGATCAGCGACGATCTTGCGGCCATCTTCGATCCCTTTGGCAACGCGGTGCACACGGCGCTTTCCTTCGATCTGGTCGCCGAGGACGTGTTGATCACCGGGGCCGGACCGATTGGCATCATGGCAGTAGCGGTGGCGCGTCACTGCGGGGCACGCCATATCGTCATCACCGATGTGAACGACTACCGTCTCGGGCTGGCACGCACCATGGGTGCGACGCTCGCGGTCAATGTGAACGAGCGCAGCCTGGAGAGCGTGATGGCCGAGCTCGGCATGAGCGAGGGTTTTGATGTGGGGCTCGAGATGTCGGGGGCGCCGAGCGCGTTCCGCGCCATGCTGGATGCCATGAATCACGGCGGCCGTGTGGCGGCACTGGGGATTCCGCCGGCTGATATGAGCCTCGACTGGAGCAAGATCGTTTTCAAGGGCCTCACAATCAAGGGCATCTACGGGCGCGAGATGTTCGAGACGTGGTATCGCATGGCCGGCCTCATCCAGTCGGGCCTGAACCTCGACCCGGTGATCACGCACCGGTTGCCGCTCGCACGCTTCCAGGAAGGTTTCGAGACCATGGCCTCGGGGCAATCGGGGAAGATCATTCTCGACTGGGAGGCCTGCTGATGAGCGCGACTCCTCAGGGTGAGGGGGAAAGACGCATCCACAGCCCCTTCATCGAGCATCTGGGCATCCGCTTCATCGAGGTCGCGGATGGACGCGCCGAACTCGAACTGCTCATCCTCCCCGAGTTCCTGAACAGCGCAGGACTCGTGCACGGCGGCGTCTACGCAAGCTTCGGGGACACGGGTCTCGGTGCAGCCATTCACAGCCGCCTGCCGGCGGGCCAGTTGGCACTTACGGCAGAGATGAGTTGCCGTCACCTGAAAGGCGCGCGCGAGGGCACCTTGCGCTGCATCTCGAAAGTGTTGCATCTCGGACGCAGCACGGCGATCGCTGAGGCCGAGGCCTATCAGGGCGACGCGCTCCAGTTCAAGGCGAGCGGCACTTTCGTAGTGCTGGCACGCCCATGAGGATAATCACCTTCAATGCCAACGGCATCCGCTCTGCGGCGGACAAGGGGTTTTTCGGCTGGCTGGAGCGCCAGGATGCAGATGTCGTCTGCGTTCAGGAAACCCGCGCCCGTAACGACCAACTGCATGACGGCCACTTCAGGCCCCCCGGTTACCATTGTTTTTATCACGAGGCCGAGCGACCCGGTTATGCCGGTACGGCACTCTACTGTCGCCGCCAGCCCGAGGCGATTCACCAGGGGCTCGGCTGGGAGCCTGTGGACAGTGAAGCTCGCTGGATTCAGGCGGATTTTCCCGGATTGAGTGTGGTGTCGCTGTACATGCCTTCCGGGAGTTCGGGGCCCGAACGCCAGGCCCGCAAATTCGACATGATGGAACGCCTGATGCCCCATCTGCAGGCGCTTCGGCACAGCGGACGCGAGTACGTGATCGCGGCCGACTGGAACATCTGCCACAAGGAAATCGATCTCAAGAACTGGCGCGGCAACCGCAAGAATTCCGGCTTTCTTCCAGAAGAGCGCGCTTGGCTCGATGAGTTGTTTGGCCCGGTGGGCTATGTCGATGCGTTTCGTGTCGTGAACCCGAACCCCGACCAGTACACCTGGTGGTCCAACCGGGGACGCGCCCGAGAGAACAACGTGGGGTGGCGCCTCGACTACCTGGTGGTCACGCCGGGTCTCGCAGGGCGTGTACGCGCCGAGTCGGTGTACCGGGAGGAGCGCTTCTCCGATCACGCACCACTGCGCATGGATTTCGATTGGCCGTTGTAGTCGCGACCGGCACAATAGGCCGCCTGACCACCACTTAACCGTTCAGCTGCAGGAGTTCCCGATGTCCTTCTTCCCCCAAGCGCACGCCCAGAGCGCCGCCGCGCCGGGTTCCGACCCCATGATTTCCTTTGCGTTCATGGCCGGAATCTTCGTGCTGTTCTATTTCATTGCCATCCGTCCGCAGCGCAAGCGCCAGAAGGAACACGAGCAGATGCTAGGCGGTCTCCAGGTGAAGGACGAGGTGGCCACCGCCAGCGGCATCATGGGGCGCATCACGGCCATCGAGGATAACTTCGTCGTGATGAAGGTCGCCGAGAACGTCGAGATCAAGGTCCAGAAGTGGGCTGTCCAGAACCTTCTGCCCAAGGGCACCCTGAAGGGTGTCGGTGCCGCGGGCGAGAAGAAGTAGGGCCGGCATGCGTGCGCCGCCCAGAATCGAGCTGGCGCGGCTGCCTACGCCGCTGCAGCCGCTCGATCGCCTGTCTGCTGAGCTCGGTGGGCCACGGATCTGGGTAAAGCGCGACGATCTCACCGAGTCCGGCGCCTGCGGCAACAAGATCCGCAAGCTCGAGTTCGTGATCGCCGAGGCGCTGGCGCAGGGTTGCGACACACTGGTGACCTGCGGCGGCTTGCAGTCCAATCACTGCCGCGCCACGGCCCTGTTGGGCGCGCGCCTCGGCCTCGCGGTTGAACTGGTGCTGCGGGGCGCGCCTTCAGCTGACCCTGACGGCAACCTTTTCCTGGACCTGCTAGCCGGAGCCACCGTCCACACCTTTGCGGCGAGCCGCTACCAGCGTGAACTGCCCGCGCTTCTCGATGCGTGTGCGCAAGCCGTTCGCGTGCGGGGCGGCAAACCGTATGTGATACCCACCGGCGCCAGTGATGGCATCGGCGTCTGGGGTTACCTCCAGGCGAGCGAGGAACTGGCCGCGGATTTGCGCGCCGCGGGGATTCGGCCGCGGCACGTGATCGTGGCAACCGGTTCGGGGGGCACTCAGGCGGGGCTCACGGCGGGGCTGCACCTGCATGCGCCCCAGACACGGGTCCACGGCGTGGCGGTATGCGATGACGCCGCGTGGTTCCGCGACAAGGTGCGTGCGGATCTGCTGCAGTGGAAGCAACGCTACGGCAGCAGCCTGGACCTCGACGCCTTGCGGATCGACACGCTCGAGGCCTACATAGGACCCGGCTATGGGCATGCCGATGAGGCCACCCACCAGACCATTCGCCGCGTTGCGCGCGTCGAGGGCCTGCTGCTCGACCCGGTATACACCGGCAAGGCTTTCCACGGCATGCTCGAGGAACTCCGCGCAGGACGTCTTGCCGAAGGCGATGACATCGTGTTCGTGCATACCGGGGGGATGTTCGGCCTGTTCGCGCAGCGGGCGCGGCTGCTCGGGGCAGGGGGCCCTACGCCAACGGCGACTTCGGGCCCATTGCAGCGCTAGAATCCACCCTCGGCAAACCGGAAGGGAGTTCAGATGCCTGGCGCCTTCGGCAATAAATTGGTGATCGCGATCTCCTCGCGGGCGCTGTTCGACCTCGACGAGAGCCACGAGGTGTTCGAGCGCGAAGGCGTGGACGCCTACCACCGCTACCAGGTCGCGCACGAGGATCAGGTGCTCGCTCCCGGAGACGCCTTTCCCCTGGTGCGCAAGCTCCTGCGGCTTAACGAGATTCTGCCCGGCGAGCCGCGCGTCGAGGTGATACTGCTCTCGCGCAACACTGCTGATACGGGCCTGCGCGTCTTCAACAGCATCCAGCATCATGCGCTCAATATCTCGCGCGCCGCGTTCTGCGGGGGTCGCAGTCCGTGGCGCTATGTCGGCGCATTCGGCTGCCATCTGTTCCTGTCCACCGAGGCCGGTGATGTGCGCCAGGCACTTGAGCAGGGCGTTGCCGCGGCCACGTTCCTTCCCTCGGGCGGACGCACGGCGCAGGACGAGGAGCTGCGCTTTGCCTTCGATGGCGATGCGGTGCTGTTCTCGGACGAGGCCGAGCAGGTTTACAAGAGCCAGGGCCTTGACGCCTTCGCACGCAGCGAGCAGGACGCGGCCCACGAACCGCTCTCGGGCGGTCCTTTCAAGGCGTTCCTGGCGGCGCTGCAGGGCTTGCAACGCGAGTTCCCCCACGATGCCTGCCCGATCCGCACCGCCCTTGTCACGGCACGCGCCGCGCCAGCGCACGAGCGCGTGGTGCGAACGCTCAGGGCCTGGAATATCCGGATTGACGAGTCACTGTTTCTGGGCGGCCTCACCAAGGCGGAATTTCTGGCGGCCTATGGCGCTGACGTGTTTTTCGATGACCAGAAAGTGCATTGTGAACCGGCCAGCGAGTTGGTTCCTACCGGCCATGTCCCGCACGGCATTGCCAATCGCTGAGACGCTGCGCGCTGCGTGGCGGGCGCTGCGCAATAGCGCTATGCTCAGGGCGTTTTCGCATCACCGGTCACCCGACATCCCGTGAAACTCCAGCAGCTGCGCTACATCTGGGAAGTCGCCCGCCATGACCTGAATGTCTCGGCTACGGCACAGGCGCTTTATACCTCGCAGCCGGGAATCAGCAAGCAGATACGGCTTCTCGAGGACGAGCTTGGCGTCGAGATTTTCGAACGCAGCGGCAAGCACCTCACTCGTGTCACGCCCGCCGGCGAGGCGATCCTGATCCGCGCCGGGGAGATCCTCCGCACAGCGGAAGCGATCCGCCAGGTGGCCCAGGAGTGCCGCAACGACCAGCGCGGCGCGCTGGCAGTGGCAACTACCCACACCCAGGCCCGCTACGCCCTGCCGCCTACGATCAAGGCGTTCATCGAGCGTTACCCCGAGGTCTCGCTGCACATGCACCAGGGGGCGCCGGTGCAGATCGCCGAGATGGCTGCCTCCGGCACGGTGGATTTTGCCATCGCCACCGAGGCCATGGAGCTGTTCTCCGATCTGGTGATGATGCCCTGTTATCGCTGGAATCGCTGCATTGTGGTGCCGCGCGGTCACCCGCTGGCAAGCCTTGGCCGGCTGACTCTCGAGGAGGTCGCCCGCCACCCGATCGTCACCTATGTATTCGGCTTCACCGGGCGCTCGCGGCTCGATGATGCCTTCCGCGAGAAGGGTCTCACTCCGCGCGTGGTCTTTACGGCTACCGACGCTGACGTCATCAAGACCTACGTACGGCTGGGGCTGGGGATCGGCATCGTCGCGCGGATGGCGGTCGATGAGTCCCTCGACAGCGATCTCGTTGCGCTCGACGCGAGCGCGCTGTTCAGCCCGAGCGTCACGCGCATCGGCTTCCGTCGCGGCACCTTCCTCCGCGGATTCATGTACGAGTTCATCGAACTGTTTGCACCCCACCTGACCCGCGCCGTGGTTGATGAGGCCTGCGAGCGGCATGGCACGCCGGGCCTCGAGCAGATGTTTGCTGCCATGGAACTGCCCACCTACTGATCTGCCGCGCCGCGGCCAATGTCCCGAGGGTTTAGATGGAACTTGCCTGCCTGGATCTTGAAGGGGTCCTCATTCCGGAAATCTGGATCGAGTTTGCCGAGCGCACCGGGATCGCGGAGCTGCGAGCCACCACGCGTGATGTGCCTGACTACAACGTGTTGATGAAACAGCGGCTCCGCCTGCTCGAGCAGCATGGGCTGCGGCTGCCGGACATCCAGGCCGTGATCGAGACGATGCACCCGCTCGAAGGTGCCGGCGAATTCCTCGACTGGCTGCGCGAGCGCTTCCAGGTGCTGATTCTCTCCGACACGTATTACGAATTCGCCGCGCCTCTGATGCGCCAGCTGGGCCACCCGGCGCTGCTCTGCCACCGGCTCGAGACCGACGCCGAGGGCCGCGTCACCGGCTATGTGCTGCGGCAGAGGGATCCCAAGCGTCACGCCGTGAAGGCGCTGAAATCGCTTAACTTCCGGGTCATCGCGGCCGGTGACTCGTACAACGACACCACCATGCTGGCCGAGGCGGATGCCGGGATACTGTTCAACGCGCCGGCGCCAGTGGTGGCGGAATTTCCGCAGTTTCCCGCGATCGAGGGTTATGAGGCGCTGCGCGAGGCCTTCAGGGCTGCGAGCATCCGGGATCTCTGAGCAGCGCCGCCACCGATCCCGGTTGCAGCTCCTCCAGCAGTGGTTCCACTTTGGTGAGGCTTTCCCGGTACTCGGTATCGCAGTCCGAGTCCGCCACGATCCCGCCGCCGCCCCAGGCGTGAATCTGCGCCCCGTCCCAGACCAGCGAGCGGATCGCGATGCTGGTGTCCATGTGGCCGTCGAAAGACAGATAACCCACCGAGCCGCAGTAAATGCTCCGGGCGTCGGGCTCGAGCTCATCGATCACCTGCATCGCGCGAATTTTTGGAGCCCCCGTAATGGAGCCCCCCGGAAAGCAGTTCTCGAGCAGGCGCGCGGCCGTCTCGCCCGGAGCGAGGGTGCCGGTGACCACGCTCACCAGGTGATGGACGTTCGCGTAGCTCTCCAGCGAGCAGAGCTTTTCTACGTGCACGCTGCCGGTGGCGCAGGAGCGGCCGATGTCGTTGCGCATGAGGTCGACGATCATCACGTTCTCGGCGCGGTCCTTGGCCGAGCCGAGCAGGCGCGCCGCTTGCACGCGATCACTGGGCCGGTCGTGCCCGCGGCGCAACGTCCCCTTGATGGGGCGTGTTTCCACACGCCCCTCGGTCACCCGCAGGAAGCGCTCGGGCGAGAGACTGAGCAAAACGCCATCGCCGCAGGCCATGTAAGCCGAAAATGGCGAGGCCATGCGCCGGCGCAGGCGAAGGTAGGCCTCCCAGGGGTCGCCCGCCCCGGCAGCGCTAAGCCGCTGCGCGAAATTCACCTGGTAGACGTCACCGGCAAGGATGTAGTCGTGAATGAGGCCGAAGGCGTGCGAATAGTCGGCGTGCGTGAGATTTGAGGTGAACGGGCCCGAGATTACGAACGCCGCGGGCGGCGGCACCGGCCGGATGAGAGCGCGCAGGATCTCGCTGCGCGTGGCAGGGTCGATCAGCGCGGTGAAAATTGCGGCGCTGCGCCGCAGTTCGTGGTCCTGCAGCAGGGCCCAACCGTGGATCCCGACGCACAGATCAGGCAGCGCGCCCGATTCCCGTCGTGCGCTTCGCGCCATGTCAGCGCCCAGCCCGTAACCGAACAGACCTATGGCTCCACCGGCAAAGGGCCATTCTCCGGCGACAGAGCGCTCTGTCGGACGCAGCGAATCGAGCAGATTTTCGAGGATACGAAAGGGGGATCCGGGGACGGTGCTGGTCTCACCGTGCTGGCGCAAGGTGGTGATGCCGCCGCGGGACTCAAGCACTGCAACCGGATCCGAGGCGATCAGATCGAAGCGACCCTCCGGACTGAACGGCCGGGCGCTGTCCAGCAGCACCGCGCCCGGCCGCTCACGGACGCGGGCGAAGTACGTGCACACGTCCTCGAGGTAGGGCAGGGGAACCACGTCCTGCATGCGCAATCGTTTCGCCTCCGGCGGTTGATATTGCCGCTCTAACTGCCTAATCTTGCGAGAGTTTTTAGCAGCCGGTAGATAGGCTCGCCAAGGCCGCCTTCGGTCTTAGCAAGCTGCTATGCAGTGTGCCATTTTTCGAGCGCCCCGCGATGCGATGTGCGGAGTGAAACTTTTTCCTCTTTTGACAAAAGGACTGCAGCAAGATGAGTGACGAGCGGAGTTCCGGGTACTCCCTGCAGAACCCCTTCCACGTCGAGGCCGAGCACGCGTTCACCGTGCCGGGACAAGTGGGACACCAGCCGGGTCTCTATGAGCAGACTCTGGCCGCGGGCCTTGCGCTGCAGCAGCGCCCCCGGCGCGCCGCCGGCGTGGTGAGTGTCGAGCGCCAGCACCAGAAGGACCGCATGACGATCTGGGAGCGCATCGGCGTGCTCGCCGATGGCGAACCCACCGTGCTATTCCAGAACTGGGGCGAGAACCTCGACGGTGCTTCTCTCGTGACAGCGATCGTGCGCGTCAACGGGCGTGATGTAGCCTTGTACGGCCATGACTTCACCGTGCGCGCGGGCTCCATGGATGCCACCAACGGGCGCAAGCTGGCAAAACTCTTTGAGCTTGCCGGCAAGCGGCGCATTCCCCTCGTGGGCATCAATGACAGCGCCGGGGCATTCGTTCCCGCCGGCGTCGGCGGCCTCGATGGCTACGCCGAGGCGTTTACGGCGCTGCGCAAGGTGAGTGGGGTGGTGCCCAGCATCATGTGCATGTTTGGCTTCAATGCAGGCGGCGGCTCCTATCTGCCTCGGCAGGGAAGTTTCGTGATTCAGCCGCGCGGCACGTTTTTCGGCCTCACCGGCGCGGGCGTTGTGAAGTCCGTCCTCGGGGAGGACGTGACGCCGGATGAACTCGGTGGGCCAGGGGTGCACTCGCAGAGCGGGGTCACCGACTTTGTTGTTGAGGACGAGGTGGGTGCCCTGATGAAGGTGCGCGAGATTCTTAACTACATCCCGAACAACAACGCCGAACTCGCCCGCTATCAGCCCACCTCTGATCCTGTCGACCGCAAGACCTGGGACGTGGATATCCTGCTGCGCAAGGCCTTCAATTCGCCCACGGGGTTCAACACGCCCTTTGATGTAAGCATCATCATCCAGCAGCTCTGCGATCATGGCGATTTCATGGAGGTGCAGCCCGAGCGAGCGCGTAACACCATCACCGCCTTCGGGCGGCTTGGCGGTCAGGTCGTGGGCTTTGTGGCCAACAACAGCGCCGTCGCCTCCGGGCAGATAGACATCGCAGCGGCCTACAAGAACGCCCGCTTCATACGTTTCTGCAATCTCTACAACATACCGGTGGTCTTCATGGAAGACACCACCGGATTCCTGCCCGGACGCGAGCAGGAGGCTGCGGGCATCGTGCAGGCGGGTCGCGCCATGCTCGATTCGATCATCGATCTGCGCACGCCGCGCTTCCTGGTGATCCTGCGCAACGCGTTTGGTGGCGCCTACGCCTCGTTCAACAATTACCCGACGGGGGCCGATCTGGTGATCGCGCTGCCCACCACCCGCGCCGCGGTGATGGGGCCGGCAGGCATGGAGTTCGTTTACAAAGACGAACTGCGTGCCGTGCGGGCCGCACGTCAACCGCGGCTCGCCGAGGCCCTTGCCGAACTGCGCGAGGCGGGCTCTGCCAACGCCGAGACCGAAGCCCGCCAGCGCGTCGACGCCTGGGTGAAGGAGCAGGAGGTGGCGCTTGGATTGCGTTACGAGAAGGAGCTCATGAATCCCAACGAGGCGCTCAGCCTCGGCTCGATCTCGCAGATCGTGATGCCATCGGATCTGCGCAAGGTTCTTGCAGAGAACCTGTTGTTCCATCTGCGCCACTACGAGCCCGGCCCCTTCGCGGGCGTGCAGCGCGAATTCCACTGACCTCAGACCGGCGTAGAGACACCAGACCGTGCCCAGCAGCAACGAACACTATCTCGGCAATCCGCTCGTCCACCGCGACCGCCGTCTTGGCGCTACCGCCTCGGCGTGGGTGCGCAGCTTCGACTGCGCGGACATCCGCCCGCTCATCATCTGTCGCGGCCCGATCCGTCGCGAGGCCATGGATGTGTTCGATGAGATGGGGATCCACGGTTACGGGATCCTGTTGTCCGAGAAGGACTCCATCACCTTTTCCAATGCGCTCGCGCCCGAACTGCGCACGCTGACGGATCCGCACCGCGTGCACCGGGTGCCCGACTACACGGGCGCCAGCCGCGAGGAACGCACGCAGCGTATCCACCAGATCATCGCCATCGCCCATGACAACGGCTACGACTCGGTCTTTGCCGGATACGGCTTCATGTCCGAGGACGAGGAGCTGGTGAAGTCGCTGGAGGAGGCGGGCCTGCGTTTCATCGGGCCCTGCAGCGGCACGGTGCGCCGGGCAGGGTTCAAGGACGAGGCCAAGCGTACCGCGCTTGCCGTGGGCGTCAGCGTCACGCCCGGCATCGATAATCTGACGACTCTCACCTTGCTGCGCAAACACCCGGACGCCCGCGCGCTGCAGACGCTCGCCGCTGCACAGGCCCTTGATATTCCGGCCTCGACGTTCGGCGCTGAGGTGTCGCTCGAGGTGCAGGTGGACGCGGTACTGAACGCAGCCTGTCGCAAGGGTGTAGACGTGTACACCGTGGAGGAACTTTGCGCGGAGCTCGTCACCCGCCTTACCGAACTCTACGCACGCTACCCGCAGAACCGCATCCGCCTGAAGGCGATCGGCGGTGGCGGTGGCAAGGGCCAGCGCATACTCGCCTCGCCCGCATCTTTCGACACCGGCACCCTGGACGAGCGGATCGCCATGGCGGCCGCGCCCGCACCCGAGAAGGCGCGCGAGATCCTTGCGGAGGTGAAATCCACCGGCGTCGGCGACAACAAGAACATCCTGCTCGAACTGAACATCGAAACCACCCGGCACCAAGAGATCCAGGTCATCGGCAACGGCCAGTGGTGCACCACGCTGGGCGGCCGTGACTGCTCGCTGCAGATGCACGAACAGAAACTTCTCGAGGTCTCGGTTACCGAGGAGGAACTGGCAATTGCGATTGCCGCAGCCGATGCCGCGGGCCAGACCGCGCAGTCGGGCGTCTTGCGCCAGGACCTGCTGATCCTGCAGCGCATGGAGGAGGAGGCCGCCCGTTTTGGCGTGGCGGTGGGCCTCGATTCGGTGTCCACCTTCGAGTGTATCGTCGAGCGTGACCATCACTTTTTCATGGAGATGAATACCCGGATACAGGTCGAACACCGCGTCACCGAGCTGTGCTATGGCCTGCGCTTCAGCAACCCCGATGCACCCGACGAGCAGTTCGTGGTGGAGTCGCTGGTCGAGGCGATGGTGTTGCTGGCGCGCCACGGCAAGCGTCTGCCGCGTCCGGCGCGCGTGCACCGCCACAACGCCTCGCTCGAGGCGCGGCTGAACGCCACCAACCAGGCGCTGGTGCCTCACGCCGGCGGGGTCATCCGTACCTGGTCGAACGCCGTGCCCGGCGAGATCCGCGACGATCAAGGCATCAGCATCCACAACCCCGACACTGATGTGTTCATGTCCTACACGCTGGCAGGGGCCTACGACAGCAACATCGCGCTGCTGCTCACCGTGGGCCGCGACCGGGAAGATGTGTACCGGCGCCTGGCCGAGATCCTGCGTGTGACGCACCTTGCGGGCAAGGACCTGTCGACCAACCTCGAGTTCCACTATGGCCTCGTGAATTGGTTCCTCGGCGCCAACGTGCAGGCACGCCCGACCACGCGTTTCATCGTCCCGTACCTCACCGCCGTCGGGCGGCTGCGGGCGCGCGCCGAGACGCTCGATACGGAGCACGCGTTGGCGGAAATCCGGCGGCGCCTGACGGTTGCCGAGCAGGACAAAGCTGCACGTGAGGCGCTCGTATCCTGCATAGACCGCAAGCAATCGCTGCTGCTGCGTCCGCTCCAGAAGTTCCTTGCCGAGCCTCACATGCTAGCGGGGTGGTTGAGTCTCAACCGTGCGGCGTTTGCACCTGCGGGCGGCACTTCCGTCTTTGCGCGCAATCCGCTCGAGTTGTTGGCCGATGCTTACCACTATCTCAACATGGATTTCCGCGAGGCCACGCCGCCCGCGTACATGATCTGGGACCACGACAATGCCGTATTACAGCAGGCACTGGCGTTCTATCGCGAGGCGGCGTCGCTCACGGGCATAGCGCAGTGGTCCGCGCTCGATGCGGCACTGCGCGCGGATGCGGCGCCCGCCGGCGCGCCCATCGCAGACTGGAACGCCGTCCGTGCCGCCCATGCGGGGTTCCAGGCGGGCACCGCGGTGTTGCTCGTGCTGCCGTATATCGCTGCCACCACGGGGTTTTTCGACCTGAAGGTGTTGGAAGACCTCTCGATCGAGATTCCCGAAGCCCTGCTTGACGCGCGTCATCAGGCCGATATGGCGAAGGTGCTGGTGCCGCCCCCTGCTGCACGCGCTGACGAAATCCTCGCCGCGAGCGGTGGTATGTTCTATCCGCGTGAAGCGCCCGGCGCCCCCGCGTTCGTCAACGAGGGCGATCACTTCAAGGCGGGCGATCCGCTCTACATCGTCGAAGTCATGAAGATGTTCAACCGCGTCTACGCACCCTTCAGTGGAACCATCGAGAAAGTCCTGCTGCACGGCGAGGGTGTGATCATCAAGAAGGGACAGCCGCTCTTCAAGGTGATCCCCGACGAGCAGATCGTGCTCGATTCGCCTGAAGAGATACGCGAGCGTCGCGTCCTGGCCACCGCAGCCTTCCTGAAAACCCTGGAGGCTTGATGATCACCGCGCTCGATCACATCGCCATCGCCGTCCCCGACCTGGAACGCGCCATACAACGGTTCCTGGAGGATTTCGGGCTGCCCTTCGAGGGCACCGAGGACGTTGAATCGGCGCAGACCGCTACTGCGTTTTTCCCGCTGCCAGAGACGCGTATCGAGCTCGTGCATCCCTTGCGCGGGGGTGGACCGATCGCGAAGTACCTCGAGAAAAAAGGCGGTGGGCTGCATCACCTGTGCTTTCGCAGCGATGACATCGATGCTGACGTCCTGCGCCTGCGCCAAAAAGGCTATCAGTTCCTGAGCGATACGCCCGGACCCGGCGCGCACGATTGTCGCGTGATATTCATCCATCCCAAGAGCTGCGATGGCGTGTTGATCGAGTTGAGCCAGCCGCCACCGGAGCATTGATCCGACCAGGGCAGGGCAGGAGGAGGGCGCGCGCATCAGCGTGCCAGTACCTGAGCAGCAGCAAGGAAACGACCATGAGTGCATCCGACTACAGACCCGCTCCCGCTACTCTCGCTGACTGGGAGAACGCTGTCCGCAAGCAACTCGGTGGCGCCGAGCCCGACGCCCTCGACACGATCACGCCCGAGGGTATCCGACTCAAGGCGCTGTACACGGCTGCCGACACCGCAGAGCTTCCCTTTGCTGACACGCTGCCGGGTTTTGAGCCCTTTGTACGCGGACCGCAAGCAACCATGTACGTGGGCCGCCCTTGGACGATCCGCCAGTACGCGGGCTTTTCCACCGCTGAGGAGTCCAACGCCTTTTACCGCAAGGCGCTCGCAGCTGGCGGGCAGGGCGTCAGCGTTGCTTTCGATCTGGCCACCCACAGGGGCTACGACTCCGATCACCCGCGGGTGGTCGGCGATGTCGGCAAGGCGGGCGTTGCAGTCGACAGCATCGAGGACATGAAGATCCTGTTCGATGGCATCCCGCTCGACACGGTGTCGGTGTCCATGACCATGAACGGCGCGGTGCTGCCGGTGCTGGCTGGGTACATCGTTGCCGCGCAGGAGCAGGGCGTTGCGCAGGAGCTGCTCTCGGGCACGATCCAGAACGACATCCTGAAAGAATTCATGGTCCGCAACACCTACATTTACCCGCCCGCGCCCTCCATGCGGATCATCGGCGACATCATTGCCTACACCGCGCAGCACATGCCGCGCTTCAATTCGATTTCTATTTCCGGTTATCACATACAGGAAGCCGGCGCCGATGCGGCGCTCGAGCTTGCCTTCACGCTGGCCGATGGCAAGGAATACGTCCGCACCGCCATCGCCGCCGGGCTCGGTATCGATGAGTTCGCGGGCCGGCTGTCGTTTTTCTTCGGCATCGGCATGAATTTCTACATGGAGATCGCCAAGCTCCGCGCGGCGAGATTACTGTGGGCGCGCATCGTCGATGAGTTCGGGGCGAAGAGCGCAAAATCGCGGATGCTTCGGACCCATTGCCAGACCTCCGGCTGGTCGCTTACCGAGCAGGACCCCTACAACAACGTTGTGCGCACCACGATCGAGGCCATGGCGGCGGTGTTCGGCGGAACCCAATCGCTGCATACCAACGCGCTCGATGAGGCAATCGCGCTGCCGTCGGCATTTTCCTCGCGCATTGCGCGCAACACCCAGCTGATCATCCAGGAGGAGACCGGCATCACCGCGACGATCGATCCCTGGGGTGGCTCCTATCTCATGGAATCTCTCACCCACGACATCGCAACACGCGCGTGGGAGCTGATCTGCGAGGTGGAGGCGAGCGGCGGGATGGCGCGTGCCATCGAGACGGGGATGCCCAAACTGCGCATCGAGGAATCGGCTGCGCGCAAGCAGGCCCGCATCGATCGGGGCGAGGATGTGATCGTCGGGGTGAACAAGTACCGCCCCACCAGCGAGGAGTCCTTCGATATCCTCGAGATCGACAACCAGACGGTCCGTGGCGCACAACTCCAGCGCCTTGCGCAAATTCGCGCCTCGCGTGATGAGTCCGCGGTGCAGGCAAGCGTGGATGCCCTGACCGCTGCGGCACGTGATGGCAGCGGAAATCTCCTGGCGCTGGCAGTCGAGGCAATGCGTGCCCGCGCCACCGTTGGCGAGATATCGGATTCGCTGGAGAAAGTCTGGGGTCGCTACAGTGCCTCGGCCAGCACGGTCTCCGGCGTCTACGGCAGCGCGTATGAGAAAGACGCCGACTGGCAGGCGCTGTGCGCCGAAATCGCACAGTTTGTCGAGGATCACGGGCGGCGGCCACGCATGCTCGTGTGCAAGATGGGACAGGACGGTCACGACCGCGGAGCGAAGGTGATTGCCAGCGCATTCGCCGACGTCGGCTTCGATATCGACCTCTCGCCGATGTTCTCCACCCCGGAGGAAGTGGCCCGTCAGGCGATCGAGAATGATGTCCACGTCGTGGGCGCCTCCTCGCTCGCCGCCGGACACAAGACACTCATTCCGCAACTGATCGAGGCACTGCGCGCACAGGGTGCGAGCGAGATCGTGGTGGTGGCCGGCGGCGTGATTCCGCGACAGGACTACGGGTTCCTTGCCGATGCGGGAGTGCGCTGCATCTTCGGCCCCGGAACGCGCATTCCTGCGGCCGCACGCGAGGTCCTCGATGCCGTTCGCGCCAGCGGATCCTGAGCGAACGCCGCATGGATCCCGCGCAACTCCTCACCGGCAGCCGGCGTGCTCTCGCCAAGGCGATCACGCTGGTGGAAAGCACGCGCGATGATCACCGCGCGCAAGCTGACGCGCTGCTCGACGCCGTTTTGCCCCACACCGGGCGCAGCATCCGCATCGGCATCAGCGGCGTTCCCGGCGTTGGTAAATCCACCTTCATAGAATCCTTCGGCATGCAGCTGGTCGCTGCGGGTTTCAGGCTCGCGGTACTCACGGTGGATCCGAGTTCTCCCATCGCAGGTGGCAGCATCCTCGGCGACAAGACGCGCATGGAGCGCTTGTCGCGCGAGGAAAACGCGTTCATCCGTCCCTCGCCATCAGCGGGAGCCCTCGGTGGCGTGGCACAGCGTACCCGCGAGAGCCTTCTGCTGTGCGAGGCGGCGGGTTTCAATGTGGTTCTGGTCGAGACAGTGGGTGTCGGGCAGTCGGAATACGAAGTTGCCGGGATGGTCGATTTTTTCCTCGTGCTGATGCTCCCCAATGCTGGCGACGAACTGCAGGGCATCAAGCGCGGCATCATGGAACTGGCTGACGCGCTGGTGATCAACAAGTCCGACGGCGATGGCGCAGGCCTTGCCGCACGCACGCGTCAGCATTACCAAAATGCCCTGCATCTCCTGTCACACGGCGGCTTCTGGACGCCTCGGGTGCTGTGTTGTTCCGCGCTCGAGAACCATGGGATAGACGCAGTCTGGGACATGATCTGCGAGCACCGGCGTGATGCCGAGCACAACGGTGCGCTCGGCGAGCGCCGCGCCCGCCAGAACGGCGCCTGGTTGAAACGCCTTATCGCAGAGCTTCTGCAGCAGCGCTTTCGCGCCGATCCCCGGGTGCGTGCCGAATTGCCGGTGCTCGAGCAGCAGGTGCTGCGGGGAGAACTCACGCCGCGCGCTGCAGCGCGCCGTTTGCTTCCCTGAGGGGGGAGGCATCAGATCCGCAGCATGCCGCGAATCTTGCCGAGCGCCCGCTTCCACGCCGGGGCGCGGGCCTTACGGGCCATTTTCAGGCGCAGTGCATGCATCCAGATGGCAACGCGTTCAGGTGTTGCCGGGCCAATCAACGGCGCCCCCAGTTGCTCGGCGAGCCAGTCGAGTTCGGGGACCTCGAGCCGCTGCTCCATCCAGCGTATGTCGTCACGGTTTCTTGCGAGCACCGGGGCCACGATGTCCGCGTGGAACCGGAGCTTCGGCCCACCCAAGCCGAGCAGGCGGTTCTTCAAGGCGCGATTCTCGCGGAAGGCATCCTCGCCCGCGCGGGAACCCCGCCGAGTCGTAGGGTCAGTGCGTCACGCGTTCGCGGCCAAGTGCGAGGTCGAATTTTTCCAACCTCGCGCGATAATCCGGATAGATCGCCGCATGTGCTCCCGAGGAGCGCCAGGATGCCGTGCAGGCCTGTCGCATCGATCCCGGTCTTCGGCATGCCGTAGTGAATGAGGCAACCTCCCGCGAGCGCGTTGCGTGTCGTCATTCAGCGCTTGCGCCCCTGGATTGCCTTTTCCATCATGATCCGCGTGGCGATTTCCTCGACCGACATGCGTGTCGTATTCAGAAACGGGATACGGTATCGCTTGAACACGCCCTCGACCTGGCGCACTTCGTCCTCGCACTGCCGCAGCGCGGCATACCGGCTGTCGGGACGCCGGGCATGACGTATTGATGCGAGGCGTTCCGGGTCGATGGTCAGCCCGAACAGCCGCTCCTGTGCGGCGACCAGTACCGGCGGCAGCCTGCCGCGGTCGAGATCTTCCTCGGTGATCGGGTAATTGGCCGCGTGGACCCCGAACTGCATGGCCAGATAAACGCAAGAGGGGGTCTTGCCGCTGCGGGAAACGCCCACCAGGATGACATCGGCCTTCGCATACTCGCTGCCGCTCGCGCCATCGTCATTGGCCATAGCGTAGTGGATAGCATCGATGCGCTGGTAGTAATGGTGGTGTTGGGCGTGGTGGAAGCCGCCGACCGTGAAGCTCGATGGTTTTCCGAGGGCCTGCTCGAGCGGCGCGAGGAAGGTGGCGAAGATGTCGAACATGTTGCCGGCCGAGGTCCCCAGTATCTGGCGCAGGCGCTGGTCTACCACCGTATCGAAGATCAGAGGGGCACAGCCGTCGCGGGAGGCTGCGGCATTGATTGCCTCGACCGCGGCGCGGGCCTTGTCCTGCGTATCAACGTAGGGCATCCGCACAAACTCCATCTCGAGCCCCTCGAACTGGGCAAGCAGCGCCTCGCCAAGGGTCTCGGCCGTGATGCCGGTGCCGTCGGACACGAAAAAAGCGGTTCGTTTCAACGGGAGATTTCCTGTAACGGTTGCAAGGGATTCTGCCACAGCGCTCGGTTACCATGAGTTATGAAAAGTACGCGGAGGCAAGGGTCATGGATGCTCGGGTACTGGCGCTGGACACATTGGGCATGGGCGATGTCGCCCGGGTAGGCGGCAAGAACGCCTCTCTCGGCGAGATGATCAGGGGGCTTGCCGCAGCACACGTGCGGGTGCCCGATGGCTTCGCCACCACCGCCCAGGCCTACCGCGAATTCCTCGCTCATGGCGGGCTCGATGCCCGCATTGCGGCCCGGCTGCACAGTCTGGACATTGACGATATCGCCGCGCTGGCTCGCGCCGGTGCCGAGATCCGCGGATGGATCAGCGAGGCGCCCTTGCCGGCAGCCCTGCGCGATGAAGTCGCCACCGCCTGGGCCGGACTATCGGCCGGTGCGGACATCGCCGTCGCCGTGCGCTCCTCCGCGACCGCTGAGGATCTTCCTGATGCGTCTTTCGCGGGCCAGCAGGAAACTTTTCTCAACGTGCGCGGCCTCGAGGCTGTGATCGCTGCGATCCACGAGGTTTTTGCCTCGCTCTATAACGATCGCGCGATTTCCTACCGCGTGCACAAGGGCTTCATCCACGCGGATGTGGCGCTTTCCGCGGGTATTCAGCGGATGGTGCAGGCGGGCACCGGCGCCAGCGGCGTCATGTTCACGCTGGACACCGAGTCGGGATTCGATGGCGTGGTGTTCATCACGGCGTCCTGGGGCTTAGGCGAGATGGTCGTCCAGGGGGCGGTCAATCCCGACGAGTTCTACGCCTTCAAGCATGCGTTGCGCAGCGGCCATGATCCCGTGCTGCGACGCACCCTCGGTGACAAGAAACTGCGCATGGTCTATGCGGCGCAGGGTACGGCGACCGAGCCGGTGCCCGAGGCGCTGCAACAGGTGTTTTGCCTGAGCGACGCCGAGGTTGCCGAGCTCGGGCGCATCGCGCTCAGCATCGAGAACCACTACGGCCGCCCGATGGACATCGAGTGGGCCCGCGATGGCGACGACGGTCTGCTCTATGTGTTGCAGGCAAGGCCCGAGACAGTACGCAGTCGCGTGGCAGGTGGCACCGTGAAGCGCTACCTGCTGAAGCAGCGTGGCGAGTTGCTTTGCGAGGGCCGCGCGATCGGCCACCGCATCGGCGCAGGCACGGTGCGCGTGGTCCGAGACGTGGCAGCGATGGAGCGCGTGCGCGAGGGGGATGTGCTGGTCACTGACATGACGGACCCCGACTGGGAACCGATCATGAAGCGTGCGGCTGCTGTGGTCACCAACCGCGGTGGCCGCACCTGCCACGCGGCGATCATAGCGCGCGAACTGGGGATTCCCGCGGTCGTCGGGTGCGGGGATGCCACCGAGCGGCTACGCGACGGAGCACCGGTGACGGTCTCCTGCGCCGAGGGCGACACGGGGCATGTCTATGCAGATCTGCTTGAGTTCCAGGTGAGCACTGACGGCGCCGGTGAGATGCCTGCCTTGCCACTCAAGCTCATGATGAATGTCGGCAATCCCGACCGCGCCTTCGATTTTTGCCAGCTGCCCAACGAGGGCGTAGGTCTCGCGCGCCTGGAGTTCATCATCAACCGTATGATCGGCGTGCATCCGAAAGCGCTGCTCGGGTTCGATGCACTCACCGGCGAGCTGCGTGAGGCCGTGGAGCGCCGCATCCATGGCTATGCCTCGCCCACGGATTATTTCGTAGCGAAGCTGAGCGAGGGTGTGGCAACCATCGCAGCCGCCTTCTACCCGAAGCCGGTGATCGTGCGCCTCTCTGATTTCAAGTCGAACGAGTACGCGCATCTCGTGGGCGGGCAGCAGTACGAGCCGGTCGAGGAAAACCCCATGCTGGGTTTTCGCGGCGCCTCGCGCTACGTCGACACGGGCTTCCGCGACTGCTTCGAACTCGAGTGCCGAGCGCTGCGTTATGTCCGCGAACAGATGGGTCTCGACAACGTTCAGGTGATGGTGCCCTTCGTGCGCACGGTGGCCGAAGCTGCGCGCGTGGTGGAACTCCTCGCCGACAACGGCCTGCGCCGTGGCGAGAACGGGCTGCAGCTCGTGATGATGTGCGAGATCCCCTCGAACGCGCTGCTGGCGGAACAGTTCCTGGAGCACTTCGACGGTTTTTCGATCGGCTCGAACGATCTCACCCAGCTTACGCTCGGCTTAGACCGCGACTCCGGACTGGTGGCAGAACTTTTCGACGAGCGCGATGCCGCCGTGAAGATTCTGCTCGGCATGGCGATCAGCGCCTGCAACAGGCTCGGGCGTTACATTGGCATCTGCGGCCAAGGGCCCTCCGACCACCCGGAGCTGGCGGCCTGGCTTCTGCAGCAGGGCATACAGAGCATGTCGCTCAACCCAGACGTCATTGCCGACACCTGGATGATGCTGAGCCGGATGGGGCCACCGCCTGCGCGCTGAGTTGACCGCCTCAGGGGCGCAGTTCGACCTTGAGTGCGAACTGCCAGTGTCCCGTTCACGTGTGCTTTAGGTCGCGTTCTCGCAAGCGTGGTATCGGCATAGGCGGGTACCTCGAGGCAAGCGTGCCTGACCTACACTGCGGGCAGACTGCAACCGGATCAACGCCATGACCATCCCCGTTCGCTGTCCCTGGGCTGATCTGCGCAAACCATTGTACGTGCGTTACCACGACGAAGAATGGGGTGTCCCGGTGCATGACGACCGGCAGATGTTCGAGCACCTGTGTCTCGAGAGCGCGCAGGCAGGCCTCAGCTGGTACACGGTGCTGCAGAAACGTGAGGGCTACCGGCGCGCCTTCGCAGACTTTGAACCTGTGCGGATTGCGGCGTTCGATGCGCTGGACGTGGAGCGTCTACTCGGCGACGCAGGCATCATCCGCAACCGTGCCAAGATCGAATCCATGATCGGCAATGCGCGCGCGTTCCTGGAACTGCAGTCACGGGAGGGCTCTTTTGCCGACTTTCTATGGAGTTTTGTCGACGGCAAGCCCTTAGCTGGCGAGCGGCGGTCACAGGCCGATTATCCCGTCACCACGGCGATTTCGGATGCCCTCGCCCGGGAGTTGCGGCGCCGCGGATTCCGCTTCCTGGGAAGCACGAGTTGTTACGCCCATATGCAGGCCACCGGCATGGTGAACGATCACATCCTTGGCTGTTTCCGGCATCGCGAGATCCGCGACGCGGACGGCGCGGCAGTCTTGCGCGATGCGGCAGTGACAGGACGCGACGGCTTGGCGATGGTCGATCAGATCGCGCCACGGCCAACGGCGAGCCCTGCATCAACGTAGACGATCAGCGACTGGCCGGGCCGAATCAGCGGGCGTCGTGTATCAATGCCGTTCCACGCCATCAGTTGCTTGACGCCGACCTTGTGGCGCCCGGCGATACGGTAGAGCGAATCACCGGTGCGCACCGTGTAATCGATGCGTCGCGTCCCCGCACGCTCCCCGGAAGAACGCGTCCCGATGGCCGCAGATGCAACTGCCTTGGGGGTGGCACCAGAGGAGGCTGCGGCTTTCGACGGCGCCGCGATGGCCGCGGACGCGACGTTGTGTGGTGCCGCGACACGGGGCGGCGCCCGGTCGGCTGCGGCGCGCAGTTGCAAGCGTTGACCGGGCTGTAACACGCTCCCGGGCGAAAGCCCGTTCAGCCGTGCAAGGGTTGCGGCGTCGGTTCCCTGGGCGCGGGCGATGCGCCACAGGTTGTCGCCGGGGCGCACCCGGTAGACGCCGTGCTTGCGAAGCTCTACCGATGCAGTGGTCGGGAACTCCTCCGGCGGTAAAACCGCGTCGCCCGGCAACTGAAGAAACTCGCCGGCCACGATGCGGTCACCCGTGAGGCCGTTCAGGTCGCGGAGCGTCTCTGTGCTGATCTGGTGGAGGCGGGCGATGCTTCTCAGGCTGTCTCCCTTGCGCACGCGATACTGTGCGCGTGCAACGGTGGGAGCCTCCGGAAGACCATCAATCGCGGCAAGGAATTCGTCGCGGCTGTCCACCGGCACAAGTAGAGTTGTCGTGCCGGTAGGCGCCGTCACACCGCGCCTGACGGCCTGGTTGAGGCGCAGCAGTTCGACGCCGTCCATGCCGGCTCGCGAGGCGGCGAGACGCAGGTCGATGGGGCTGTCAACCGTAACTGCGGCGACCACTGCCCGGTCCGGGATGGGAGCGAGCGAGATGTCGTGGTCATCGGGGCTCTCCAGCACCCGGCTGAGTGCCAGCAGCTTGGGTACATACTCACAGGCCTGGGCAGACAGGGGCAGGGACCAATAATCGGTTGGCTTGCCGAGTCTTTTATTGTGCTCGATGGCCCGTTCAACACTGCCCTCGCCCGCGTTGTAGGCGGCTAGCGCGAGATACCAGTCGCCGTCGAAGCGATCATGCAGGGCCGCAAGGTAATCGAGGGCAGCCTCGGTAGAGGCGACGACGTCGCGTCTGCCGTCATACCAGCGGTTCTGCTCGAGTCCCAACCTCTTCCCGGTAACGGGAATAATCTGCCATATTCCCGCCGCCTGACTGCGGCTGGTCGCGCCCGGGTTGTAGCTGCTCTCGACTACCGGGAGCAGCGCCAGTTCGAGCGGCATCTTGCGGCTCTCGAGTTCACCCACCACGTAGCGCAGGTAGGGCGAGGCGTTGGTGCCAAGCGCATCGAACAGACGCTGGTGACTGGTTAACTGCCCGACCTGACGGTTGACCCGTCGCTCATCGACCGAGCCATCCATTGCGTATCCCTCGCGAACCCGGTCCCAGAGATCGCCCGCAACATCGTCGGTGCGATAACCAAGAGCCTCCGGGTTCAGCAGGGAGACGGGCACGCACTGGGTGCCACTGTCCGATCCTGGCTCTTCGCGCGGCCAGTATTGCAGTTGCTCATAGAGTTGCGTGTCTGCGCTGAGGTACCAGGGCGCCTCCTTGCGGCCACTGCTGGCACACCCGGCGAGCAGCACGAGGCAGCACAGTCCCGGTAACGCCCGCAGGCGCCGTCGCGCGGCAAAACGGTGAGTCGTCACCCGCGGAAGCCGTCTTTCCACGCACGCCCTGCGGCAAAGACCGCGTCGCCGTAGTCGAGTTCGCTCGCGCAGTGGGCCGCGGGCAGGCTGGCGAGGCGAGCGAGCGCGGCATGCATCATCGGATGGGTCCCCTCGAACACCCGGCCGCAACCGAACCGGGTGCCGCCGCAAAAAAGGATGGGCAGCGTCGGCCGCGCACGCGGGAAGATAAATCGCTGAAAGCGGGTACCGGGTGAATCTGGAGCATAGGGGGGCACGGCGCCGGGTCCGGGCCGGCCATGATATAGTCGGATCGTCCCGGCAGCCAAGCGGCAATGCCGGTGTTCCACAACCTGCCTTCCCGGTGATAACCGTGACCGACAACCCCGATTCGGCCGATCTGCTTGCGCGCGAGGACTGGCTCGAGACCGGTTTTGGTCTCGAGGTTCTTCGCGCCGAGCGCGCCATGACGGCGTCGAAACTGCCCGGGTTGTTCGGCTTCCACTTGATGCAGCTCGGGATCAGCAGGCGTGTCAGTCTCCACGATGACAGCGCCGTGCGGCACCGATTCCAGATTGCCCAGCACACCGGGCATGGCCAGTTCGCGGCCGTTGCAGCTGCCGAAGCCCTTCCCTTCGAGGCCGATAGCATCGACGTGGCGCTGCTTCATCACGCTCTCGAGTACAGCCCCGATCCGCACCAGTTGCTCCGTGAGGCGGCACGGGTGGTAGTCCCTCATGGCCACCTGATGGTCATCGGCTTCAACCCGTGGAGTCTTTTCGGGTTGTGTTCGCTGCCGGGACGCCACCTGGGGCACCCGGTCTGGCGCAGTCGTCTCCTCGGCGTGAGACGCGTGTGCGACTGGCTGAAGCTCCTCGATTTCGGCATCGACGATGTGCAGTACCGGGTCTTCGGCCCGCCAACCGATCACGGACCGACCTTGCGACGGCTGCGGGTAATAGACGACATGGCCGCACGGTGGCCCATTCCGGGAGGCGCGGTGTATCTGATCCACGCGCGCAAGCAGCACAGTGCTGTCACCCCGGTGCGTGGCTTGCGCTGGCCCACGTCGCCACGGTTTGCGAGTGTGCCGCTGGCACGGCCAAGCACGCGCAGCCCCACGATCCATTGATGCCATGACACCGAAAGACGTTGTTGTTTACACCGATGGCGCTTGCCGGGGTAATCCGGGGCCGGGCGGCTGGGGTGCGATCTTGCGCTACGGAGCCAACGAGCGCGAAGTCTGTGGCGGCGATCTGGTGACCACCAACAACCGCATGGAACTCACCGCGGCAATTAGAGGTCTTGAGGCGCTGCGTGAGCACTGCAGCGTTCAGATCTACACCGACTCGGAGTATGTCCGCCGCGGTATCACGGAATGGGTTCCCAAATGGCGGCGCAATGGCTGGAAAACGGCCGACCGCAAACCGGTCAAGAACGCGGAACTGTGGCGCGAGCTCGACGCCGAGGCGGCACGCCACAGCGTGAGCTGGCACTGGGTGAAGGGTCATTCCGGGGATCCCGGCAACGAGCGGGCCGATGCGCTGGCGAACCGCGGTCTCGACGAAGCCCTGGCCGCGTCACGCGCCGGAGGCCTGTCGTGAGTCGCCAGGTCGTTCTCGACACCGAGACCACGGGCCTGGAACCGGCCGCCGGGCATCGCATCATCGAAATCGGCTGCGTGGAGCTGCTCGATCGCCGCCTGACCGGCCGTCACTTCCACCGCTACATAAATCCCCAGCGGGACGTTGATCCGGGTGCGTTCGAGGTCCACGGCATCAGCGGCGAATTTCTGGCGGACAAGCCCGTTTTTGCACAGATCGCCGCGGAATTTCTCGATTTTGTGTCGGGTGCCGAACTGGTGATCCACAACGCCGCCTTTGACGTTGGCTTCATCGACAACGAGCTGGCGCTGCTCGACAAGGGCCTCGGGCGCATCGCCGCGCGTTGCGGGGTGGTGGATAGCCTGGCTCTGGCCCGAGCACGGCACCCGGGTCAGAAGAACCGCCTCGACGATCTGTGCCGGCGTTACGGCGTCGACAACTCGCAGCGCGAACTCCACGGCGCGCTGCTGGACGCCGAAATACTTGCCGACGTCTACCTGCTCCTCACGGGAGGACAAACCGCTCTTGCGCTCGAGGGCGAGGGCGAAGCGGCCTTCGGCGCGAGCACAGAGGGGGTCGAGATACGGCCACTTTCCTCGGACCGAGCACCGTTGCGCATTCAGCGTGCCAACCCCGCAGAGCTCGAGCGCCATCGCGAGCGGCTCGCCGCGATCGCGCGCGCCAGTGGGCGCGGCTGCGTATGGCCGAGCGAGGGCGAGGCTATACTTTGAGAAATCCGTGGCGCGCGGCCGCGCGTCACGCCGCAGTTGCCGCACGAGAGGTGCGACCGTGTCAGCAAGAGTTGTCCTTAACCCCGGCTCCCTGAACCTGGTGCGTCCGGAATTGTCCCTGCTGGTGAAGCAGGCGCAGGGCGAGTTCGATCTTGCCATGCAGCCTGATGCCGCTCACGGTCTAGAGGGTTGTCGCGCCATCCTGGCGCAGGTTGATGGCGTGCTCCGATTGGTCGAACTCGGTGATGCAGCCTGCCTTGCCAGGGAGCTCGCCGATGTTCTCGCCACTCAGCCGCCAGCGGGCTCACGCGCGGCCCAGGCAGCCGTACATGTCTTTTTTGTACTGTCTCGCTATCTCGATTACCTCGCCGCACGGCGCCACGCGGCTCCCGAGCTGTTGATCGAGGAGATCAACGCGCTGCGCAGCCTTCAAGGCAAGGCGCCGTTGGCAGAATGGCACTTTGCTGTTGGCGAATTCATCAGCGGCGGCCATGCCCCGGGAACTTCAGCTCGCCGGTCCGACCCTGCGACCATAAAACGCCTGCGTCATATGTACCAGGTGGGACTTCTCGGCCTCATGAAGGGTCGCCAGGACCCGGTCAACCACCATCTTGTGCAGCGTGCCGTGTCACGGATGCTGCGCATCGCCGGCGGCGGGACAGATGCGGATTTCTGGTGGCTTCTCGACGCCCTGCTCGAGGCAGTGGCTACGGCGGAGATCAACCTTTCTCCCTCGCGGGTGCGCCTGCTGAGCCGCGCCGATCGCCAGTTCCGTGATGCGGCTTCCGGCCGCAGCGGCGCACTCGATCAGGAACATCGAACCGGCTTCCTGTTGCTCCTCGCCAAGTGTCGAGTGTCGCCCCGGGCGCTTGCCGTGCGACAGTCGCTCGGGATCGAGCGTGCGGCCCTCGCTGATCGCGAGCTTGCCGAGGAGCGCCGGCTTCTGATGGGAACCTCCGTGGCGTCTATCGATTCCATGGCGCGTGCGCTACGCGGTGATGTACACGAGGTCAAGACGGCACTCGAACAAGCCGCCGAGATCGGTGGCCTGCCCGACGCCGCACTGGGCGCGATCCGCGACACGCTGCGGCGCGTGGCGGGCACGCTGCGTGATGGTGGCTTGGCAGGCAGCGCCACTACACTCGAGGCACAACTCGATCGGGTGGCCGGCGCATCAGGCCAAGGTCTCAGTCGATCTGAAATCACCTCGGTTGCCGATGCGCTGGTCGCGGTAGAGGCGACCCTTGCCGGTCTTGCGAGCCCCCAGGGGCTGGCACGCGTGCTGCGCGAACAGATGGGCGGGGGGGCGGGGCGAGGGGCGGCCCGGCAGATGCTTGACGAAGCACGCGTTGCGATGCTCCAGAGTGCACTGGAGGCCATCGAGCAGGTAAAAATCGGTGTCACCGCCTATGCCGAGGGTGACTACGATGCCGCGCTGCTCGAGGGCAGCGCTGGCCATCTGGCGGCAGTGCGGGGCGCGCTGCTGATGCTGGAGCGCGCGGGGGCCGCAAAACTCGTCGCCGAGACGGCGGCTCTGGTCGAGCAGGCCGCGCACGGGGTGCGCACGTCTTCGCCCGAATCCTTTGCTGAAGCGCTCGCCGATCTGCTGATATGCATCGAGTACTACCTGACAGCACTCACGCATTCGGAGGATCCCGACCCCCTCATGTTGAAGCTCGGACAGGAGAGCCTCGTCGCCATGCGCGGCAGTCTGTCCTCACCCTCCTGATCCGCAGTCCCCACAGTCACGCCCCACCCATGGTGGGCAAGGAGTCGCCATGATCGCGTGGCTGTCCGCATACGGTCTCTTTCTCGCAAAAGCCCTGACGGTGGTCGCCGCCGTACTCGTCGTTATGGCCGGCGCCGTTGCTGCATCACAGCGCATGCGATCTCGCGAGGGTGGGGCGATCGAAGTGAGCAAGTTGAATGATCGCTATGACGCCATGCGCGATGCCTTGCGCAGGGCGAGCCTGGATCCCAAACAGTACCGCAGCGTGGCGAAGCAGGAGCGCAAGTTGGCGCAGCGGGAGCGCAAATTCAAGCGCAGCCGGGTGAAGGAGAGCGCGGGGGATGCCGGCGGTGTGGCTAAAGTTTTCGTCCTCGATTTCGATGGTGACATCCGCGCCAATGCGGTCGATGCGCTGCGCGAGGAAGTGAGCGCCGTACTGACGCTTGCCAAACCCGAGGACAGCGTGCTGCTGCGTCTCGAAAGTCCGGGCGGCATGGTCCACGGCTACGGCCTAGCCGCGGCGCAACTCGCGCGGCTGCGTGATCGCGGCCTGCGGCTCGTGGTATGCGTCGACAAGGTGGCGGCGAGCGGGGGCTACATGATGGCTTGCATGGCGAGCGAACTGGTGGCCGCGCCTTTCGCGATGCTCGGATCGATCGGGGTGCTGGCACAGATTCCAAACCTGCACCGTTTGCTGCAGCGTCACGATATCGACTACGAGGTGCTGACGGCGGGACAGTACAAGCGCACGCTCACCGTTCTGGGCCGTAACACCGAGGAAGGCCGGCGCAAGTTCAACGAAGAACTCGAAGACATTCACGCGCTCTTCAAGGAGCATGTTTCGGCATGGCGTCCGGCACTCGATATGGCCACGGTTGCCACCGGCGAGACCTGGTTCGGCACACGTGCGCTGGGACTTGGTCTTGCCGATCGCCTCGGCACCAGCGATCAGTGGCTGCAGGAGGCGGCCGACGCCGGCCAAATGCTGCTGGAAGTGTCGTATTGCGAGCGCAAACCGATCAGCGAACGCCTCGGCGCCGTGCTCGAGGCTGCGGTTAGCCGAGGTGTCCAGCGAGCGCTGGAAAGGCTGGAGTCCCCCGGGGAGTGGCTACGCTGAGGCGGCCGGTCAGCGTCCGCCGGTCGGCGAGAAGGTCTCGAAATCCGGCAGGGCGGGCTGCGGCTCGCGCTGCAGGGGAAGATCCTTCTGCATGACGCTGGTCTGCTTGCTGCGCATGAATTCATAACGCTGGCGGGTCAGTTCGGCAATCTGGGCGTCGTCTTTCAGGATCGTAGGGCGGATGAAGACCATCAGATTGGTCTTCGAACGTGTCTTGCCCTTGCTCGAGAACAGGCGCCCGACCAGCGGCAAGTCGCCGAGGAAGGGCGTCTTCGTACGCTGCTCGCCCGCCTTGTCCTGCAGCAGGCCGCCGATCACCAGCGTCTGCTGATCCTTGATGAGCGCTTTGGTCTTGATCAGCCGTTTATTGGTCACGATGTCCGAGGTGGTCGCCGCCAGTGAGTTCGACGGCGCGATATCCTCGGCGCTCTGCTTTATATCCAGCGTGATGGAGTCGCCCTGGTTGATCTGGGGTTTGATCACCAGGTTGATACCGATGTCCTGGCGCTGAATGGTGGTGAAGGGATTCTCCACGGTCGAACTCTGGCTGGTCGACTCGCCGGTTTTGAACGGCACGTTCTGACCCACCAGCAGTTCTGCTTCCTCGTTATCCAGCGCCACGATGGTCGGCGTGGAGAGGATGTTGGCCTTGGTGGTGGTCGACAGCGCGCGCACTACCGCTTTCAGGTCCCCGTTATCGAGGTAGCCGAGGGTTAGTCCGCCCTGCGGGTTAAGTGTCACGTTGCCATTGCTGTCCAGGCCGGCGCCGGAACTCAGATTCGCGCCGAGGGTGTTGTTCGCGATATTCCCGCCGTCCGAGGGAAAGCCCTTGTGCTCGCTGCCGATCCAGGCGACGCCCAAGTCATTCGCATCTTCGTCGGAGACTTCGACCACCAGCGCCTCGACCAGCACCTGCGCACGGCGTATATCCACCTGCTCCACGATCGAGCGCATCTTCGCCACGATGGAAGGAGGCGCGTTCACGATAAGCGCGTTGGTGCTCTTGCTGGCCTCGATGCTCACCTTGGAGTCTTGGCTCGCGCCTCCACCCTGGCCCCCACCCGTCGCGGCGGAGTCGCCCTGGAGCGCCTCGGCAACGCCCTTCAGGATCGCGAGCATCTCGTCGGCCTGGACATACTTCAGGTAAATCACATCGGTGTTGCCGCCGGCCACTTCCTGGTCGAGGCTGGCGATGATGTTGCGCACCTGACTGCGATTGGACGCGTCCCCACCCAGCAGAATGGTGTTGGTGCGGGTATCGACCGCCAGGTTCACGAACTTGTAGCCCTCGGTGCCCTGGATCGCGGGGATCAGTTGTTGGAGGTTTTTCTCGACATCCTGTGCGTTGGCATGCTGGAGCCGGATGGTTTCGAACTGGAGATTTCCCGCTTGATCCAGAAGTTTCACCAGTTCGTTGATTCGCTGCACATTGGTTGCGCTGGAGGCCACGATCAGGCTGTTGGTCTCAGGGTAGGCCGTCAACATGCCAGCCTGGGGCACCAGCGGGCGCAGGTTGCTGGCGAGTTGGCTCGCGGGAACGTTCTTGGCGCGAATCACCGTGATCACGGTCTCGCCGCCGACCCCGCGCGAGATCTGGGGACTGCTCGAGGTGGCCATGGCCTGGGGCACGATTTTGATTGCGCCGCCTGACTCGACGGCGGCGAAGCCGTTCACCTCGAGGGCCGACAGGAATACCTGATAGGCCTGCTCGGGAGTGACCGGATCGGCCGACAGCACCGTGACCTTACCCTGCACATCCTTGTGGACGATCAGGTTTTTTCCGGTGACATCGGCGACCCACTGCACCAGCGAGCGGATGTCGGCGTCGCGCATGTTGAGGACCAGCTTGCCTGGCTCGACCGCGGACGCGTGTAACGGCCAGGTGGCGGCAAAAACAAACCCCAGGACGGCAAGGACCTGCCGGGGTCTACGCATGGATACTTTCGGTGATGCGATCATTGGCGTGTCCGGTTGCGAAGCTCTTCGAGGCGCTGACGGATCAATACCGCCTTCTCCTCAGGGGGCATGTTCGAGGGTATCGGCTGGTTTTCGCCTGCCTCCACCATGGGAGCTACGGCGCCTTCAGGGAGTCCCCCGGAGGCAGTGGCCTGTGTTGATGCAATATCGGCAAGGCGCGGGAAGGAAAGTGTTTCCAGGCGGCCCGAGCGGTCGAGCACCACGTGATCCGGGCGAACCTCGCGCAAAACCAGCCCGGGGCCGACGACCTCGCCCACGTTGTACCACTGCGCCTGGCCGCCGCTGCTTTCAATGATTGCACCGCCCGCGCCTTCGGCACCCGCGAACGCTGCGCGCAATATGTAACCCGTCAGCTCCACGCTGGGCCGCGCGCCTGCGGCGGCTCCTGCCGCCTCGGATGCGGGCCGGCCGAACAGATTGGCGCTCAGGATGATCGGTAGGGGATCCAAGTCAGCTCCGGTGACTACCGGCGCATGCTCAGTACTGGTCTCCTCGGGATTCATTGCTGAGTACCAGCGCAGCAGCTGCCAGCCTGCACCCGACAGTCCGATCACCGCCACGAGCGCGGCGACCGCCGTGCCCGGAGGGGTGCTGATTCTGTCTTCAAGCAATGAGCGCATGGACAAAAGTATCTCCCTGATCAGTCGCGGCACCTTCCCCTGGCAATTTTGTTGCCGGAATTCCGCCACTGGGCACGACTTGTGCAAATCCCAAGCCAGCGTCGACTTACCGTCTCTCGCCCCGCGCCTCGAACCGGGCAAGAGCAGGGTGTCGATGCTACAGTTAGGATCGCACCCGGAGGGACAAGCGCCCATGCAAACGATTCCCTACGCGTACGCCAAGCGACATGGCGCCCTGCTGCGAATGCCTGAAGAGGGTGCCGAGACAAAACCCCGCCTGGTCCACCGCGTTAACGTCCCGGTGCAGGCAGTCGCCGAGATCCAGCGACTCACCGGTGTTGCGTTCACCTGCGAGCCGGTGAGCGACGAGGATTTCGACAAGGCGCTTGCCGACACCTATGAACAGAAGAGTGGCGCCGCCCAGCGCATATCGGCAGGCCTTGAGGATGAACTCGATCTCAGCAGCATCGCCGAGTCTGTCCCGGAGACCGAGGACCTGCTGGAACAGCAGGAAGACGCGCCCATTATCCGACTGATCAACGCCATTCTCGCCCAGGCCATCAAGGAAGGCGCCTCCGACATACACGTCGAGCCCTATGAAAAACGCCTCGTCATTCGTTTCCGCGTCGATGGCATGTTGAGGGAGGTGGTCGAGCCCAAGCGCGAGCTCGCGCCGCTGCTGATATCGCGCATCAAGGTCATGTCCCGCCTCGATATCGCTGAGAAACGGGTGCCGCAGGACGGCCGGATATCGATTCGCGTTGGTGGGCGCGAGATCGATCTGCGCGTCTCCACGCTGCCCTCTGCCAACGGTGAACGGGTGGTGATGCGTATCCTGGACAAGAACCAGGCCCGGCTGGATCTGGATCGACTGGGCTTCCGGGCGGCGACACTCGATGCACTGAAGGGTCTGCTTGCACGCCCCCACGGGATCATTCTTGTGACCGGCCCGACTGGTTCCGGGAAGAGCACCACCCTCTACGGCTGCCTCAACAACCTGAACGACGGCAAGAGCAACATCCTCACCGTTGAAGATCCCATCGAATACAACATCGAGGGGATCGGCCAGACGCAGGTGAACGTGAAGGCCGGCATGACTTTCGCCTCAGGTCTTCGCGCGATGCTGCGTCAGGATCCTGACGTGGTGATGGTCGGTGAGATCCGCGATGCCGAGACCGCGGGAATCGCCGTCCAGGCGAGTCTGACCGGTCACCTCGTGCTATCTACACTGCACACCAACACGGCTGCGGGGGCGGTAACCCGGCTGGAGGACATGGGCATCGAGCCATTCCTGCTCGCCTCCAGCCTTAACGGCATCATCGCTCAGCGCCTCGTCAGGGTGCTTTGCAGCGAGTGCAAACAACCCCATGCACCCACTGCTGCCGAGATGGAAATCCTGCAAATACGTAGCTCCGATGAGCATTTGCTGTTCCGGCCACGGGGCTGCTCTGCCTGCAACGATCGCGGTTACCGCGGACGCATGGGTCTGTACGAACTGCTCGTGGTCGATGACACCATCCGCTCGCTGATCCACAAGCACGCGCCCGAGGAAGAGATCGTTGCCCAGGCACGCAAGACCCAACAGTCGCTTCGCAGCGATGGCAGGAACAAGGTGCTCACCGGACGCACCACGGTCGAAGAGGTCCTGCGTGTGACAAGGGAAGACTGAGGCGTGGCGGCGTTCAGCTATGCGGTACTCGATGGTGGCGGCAAGCAGCGTCGCGGCACGCTTGAGGCCGACAATGCGAGGCACGCACGGCAACTGCTGCGCGATCGCGGCTTGGTGCCGCTTGAAGTCTCCCCCCTCAGCACCGAAGCGCGCGCGGGCAAGCAGAGCACGGCTGGATCGCGGACCACGCTCTCCGTGTCGGAGGTCTCGCTCTTCACGCGCCAGCTCGCCACGCTTATTCAGTCATCGCTTCCCATTGCGGAGGCGCTGATGGCAATCGCCCAGCAGAGCGAGCGGCCGCAGACGAAGGGTTTGGTCTCAAGCCTGCGTACCCAGGTTCTTGAGGGGCGCTCGCTGGCGGCTGCGATGGCACAGTTCCCGCGCGCGTTTCCCTCTATGTATCGCGCCACCGTGGCCGCCGGCGAGCACACGGGTCGCATAGATCTCGTGCTGTCCAAACTCGCCGATCACACCGAATCGAGCCACAAGTCGCGCCAGAAAGTGCAGTTGGCACTGATCTATCCCAGCGTGCTGCTTGGTCTTGCCGTGCTGGTCGTCACGGGGCTGCTCACCTACATCGTGCCGGACGTAGTGAAGGTCTTCGCCAACGAAGGGCAGTCGTTGCCGCCACTCACCCAGGCGATGCTCGATGCCAGTGACTTCCTCGTTAATTGGGGGGCCTGGATGGTGGCCGCCATCAGCGGGCTCGTGTTTCTTGCGCGTGCGCTGCTTCAGGACCCCGGACGCAGGGAAGCCGCCGACGGACTCTTGCTCCGGCTGCCGCTGGCGGGGCGCATGAGTCTGACGGCCAATAGCGCCCGCTTTGCCGGCACCCTGAGTACGCTGGTCTCGAGCGGCGTGCCGTTGGTGGATGCCCTGGATATCGCCGCGGCCGTGCTGACGAACACGGCGCTCAAACGGGTGGTGAGCGAAGCAGCAGGGCAGGTGCGTGAGGGCAGCAGCCTGAAGGCGGCGCTGGAGCGAAGCGGCAAATTTCCTCCCATGATGATCTACATGATTGCCAGCGGTGAGCAGAGCGGCGAGCTGGAGCGGATGCTCGCCCGCGTTGCCGACAGCCAGCAGAGCGATCTCGACAACCGCATCGCCACCATGCTCGGCTTGCTTGAGCCTGCGGTTCTGCTCTTCATGGGCGTGGCTGTACTATGCATCGTGGTGGCAATACTCCAACCCATCTTCTCGCTCAACCAGCTGATCTAGTAGAGGTGTAACCGGTGCAAAACAGAGCGCAATGCAATCGCGGCTTCACGCTGATCGAAATCATGGTCGTTGTGGTCATCATCAGCGTCCTGATCGGTCTGGTGGCTCCCAATATCATGGGGCGCGTAGACGAGGCCAAGGTGACGGCGGCAAAGGCCGACATCGCGACCATGTCGCAGGCTCTGGACATGTACCGCATCGACAACGGCAGCTACCCGAGCACCGAGCAGAGTTTGCAGGCTCTGGTGGAAAAACCCTCCGGCACACCAGAGCCGCGCAACTGGAGTCCTTCCGGATATATGAAGAAAAAAGATCTCCCGAAGGATCCGTGGGGTAACGACTATCAATATATCCGCTACCCGGACAACCGCTTTGATGTCGTCAGCAACGGGGCGGATGGTCGCGAGGGCGGCGAAGGCTACGATGCCGATATCACGTCAGGACAGTGATCACGCGGCCGGCTTCACGCTGATCGAGATGCTGGTCACGCTGGTCATCATGGCCTTGTTGGCGGGGTTGGCGTCTCTTTCCGTGGGTGGCAGTGCCCAGCGTGCCGCCCGCGACGAGATGAACCGGATCCGTGAGTTGCTGTCCTTCGCCAGCGAGGAAGCGCTGATGGAAGGCGATGAGTTCGGACTGGTAGTGGAGGAGGGGGCTTACCGCGTCCTGCGTTTCGATCCGACGGCAGAGACCTGGACCGAGGTCACCGACAAACCCATGGATCCTCACGAAATCCCCGCAGGCATGCGGCTTGATCTGAGGCTTGATACCGGCTCACGTGCCGCCTTCTCCTCGCGCCCCGCGGACGCGGTGAATCCGGTACCGGAAATTCTCCTGTCCTCCAGCGGTGAGATCACGCCGTTCCGGCTGGACATCCGCATTACGGAAAGTCCGGACCCGGTTGCCGGCATAGAGAGCGATGGCAGTGGCACGCTACGCGATCTGTGAGCCCGCGCGCGGATTCACGCTCATGGAAGTGCTTGTGGCGCTGGCGATACTCGCCGTCCTCGCCACGACACTGGTGACACAAAGCGGGAACTTCTCCTCACAGCTCTTTCGCCTCGAAGACAAGACCGTGGCGCTGTGGGTGGCCCAGAACGCGCTTGATGAAGCGCGCCTCGAGGAGCATCCCGCCGAGGCTGACAAGCCGGTCGAGGTCGAGATGGCGGGGCGTACATGGCGGGTATCGCGCAGTATCACGCCGACCGAGCGCCCCGGTTTCAGCCGCATCGAGGTTGGTGTCACACGAGATGGTGATGAGGAGCAGTTGCTGTCGTTGAGCGGCTTCCGGGCTGAGACACGATGAGGGCCTGCACTTACGCTGAACGCGGACGTGGCTTCACCTTGATCGAGGCGATGGTTGCCATGGCGATCTTTGCCTTTATCGGAGTCGCCGCCTATTCGCTGCTGTCCTCGACGGGCCGGCTGAAGGAAAGCGGCGAGGTCCGCTTCCGCGCGCTCTCTGGCCTTCAACTCGCCATGCGACAGCTCGAGGAAGATTTCAGCCAATTCGTCCCACGGCCGGTTGCCGGGCCGGGCGCCAAACCAGCACCTGCGCTCGACGCCTCGCCAGAGGATGCCGTGGTTGCTCTCACGCGTGCCGGTTGGCGTAATCCCCTCGGCGCACAGCGTTCGGGCCTGCAGCGTGTCTGGTGGGCGCTGGACGAGGACGGCCGATTGCTGCGGCGTTACCGCAAGGATCTCGACGATCTCGATCCCGACGAAACCGTGGAGCGCGTCTTCGCCGAGGCTGTGGAGTCCTTCGAATTGCGCTATATGGATGAAAAGGGACGGTGGCTCGAAGAGTGGCCTCCCGAGTCGAGCCCCGGAACTGCCGCAAGTGCATCTCCCGCATCTCCCGCCGGTACTGACCTCGGCAAGGAGCAGCCGGTGCCCGCTGCCGTGGAGGTCCGCATGAAGCAGTCGCAGATCGGCGAGGTGTTCCGTGTCATACCGCTGCGCTGAAGGGGCTCCGCGCCAGCGCGGGGTCGCGCTGATCACGGTCATGCTCGTCTTCGTACTGGCAACGTTGATGGCCACACAGATGCTGCGTACGGGTTATCTGGCGCTGCGGCGCACCGGCAACCTCATCGATTCGACCCAGGCACGCTATTACGCGCTCGGCGCCGAGGAACTCGGGCGCCAACTGCTAGCGGAAGACGCTAAGTCAGCTCCCGGCGGCCAGAACACTGATAATCTGAAGGAGCGTTGGGCCTCTCCCACGCTCCAGTTCGAATTCGAGGACGGGCAACTCGAACTGCACATCGAGGATCTCGCGGGCCGGTTCAATGTCAACGGATTGGTCGATCGCACCGGCAAGGCAATCCCGCATGAAGTCGCCCGGTTCGCTCGTCTGCTGCGGGAGCTGGATATGGACCCTGCATTTGCTGAGGCCGCTGCGGACTGGATCGATGCCGACAGATCCACCACCCGAGGGGGAGGGGAGACATCAGCCTATGGGCAGATCGTGTTTCCCAATGCGCCGATGGTCGACCCTTCGGAGATGAGGAGCCTGCCTGGGCTGGACGCGGCAGCCTGGCGCCGCTTGGGGCCATTTCTGGCTGCAATACCCACCGGTACGCGCCTGAACGTCAACACCGCCGCATCCGAAGTGCTGCTCGTCTACGCCGAGACCGCCAGACCAGCCGATATGGAACGATTCGTGCTTTCCAGAGATCAACAACCGATCCGTGACGCCACTGATCCGCGGTTGGCCGCTGTGTTCGGTGGCACCGCTACCGCACTCGAGGTTAGGAGCGATTTTTTTATGCTGCAGGTACACGCGCAATACCGGGGCAGGAACGCGCGATTCGAGACCCGTGTGAGACGTGATCCGCGCAAGGGCAATACGACAATCCTGGGGCGCAGCGACGCCTCGCGCATCTAGGCAGACAGGGAAAAATGATGGCCGGGAAGAACTGGCTTGCGGTGCATCTCGAGCACAAGTTGCCTGACGAGAATACGGTCGTGGCGTGGGCATTGCTGGATGCCGGCAACACGCTGTTGACACAGGGTCAGGGGCCACTCGGGCGCGTGCGGGTGCAGGCGGGCCACGCGGCCGAGCGCGCCGACGTCCTCGTCTTCGTGCCTGGCAGTGCGGTAAATCTGGCCGAAGTCGGCATCCCTTCGCGTCAGAGCGCGCACTTGCGCAAGGCGCTGCCGTTCATGATCGAAGACCAGATCGCCGGAGACCTGCGCCAGACACACCTCGCGATGGCCCCACAACGTTTCGGTGACAGTGTCCCGGTGGGGATAGTGTCCCACTCCCAGATGATCGCGTGGCTCGAAGTACTTCATTCCGCAGGCTTGTCACCGGTTGCCATGATTCCCGAGCACCTGCTGTTGCCGCGCGAGCCGGGGTCGATTTTCGTTCATGTGCATTGGTCGCGCTCGCACATCAAACTCGGCGAGTGCCGTGGGATCGTCGTCGAAAACGAGAATGTCGCATTGATACTTGGACTCGCCCTCGGCCAACGGGCAATGCCTTGCTCGCGGATCGAGATCAGTGCCTGCGCCACCAGCCCCGATGACATTGCGCGCGCTGATCTGCTCGCCATCGAGGTCGAGCAGAGACTGCAACTACCGGTTCGACGTACCAACTACAGCGAGACACTGGTCGAATTGCTTGCGAGGCAGGCACGGTCCGGCGATCCGGTTCTCAACCTCTGCCAGGGCGGGTATCGCAGTACCTCGGGGAGAGGCGACAGCGAACAGAACTGGCGCGCGGCCTGGCTAGCGGCAGCGGCAGGCCTCGCGCTTTTTGCGGTGGCTTGTCTGTTTTCTGGCTGGAGCCTCGATCGGCGAGCGCGCGAGGCGCATGACGAGGCCGTTGCGCAGTTCCGGCGGATGTTCCCCGACGAGCGCCGGGTCATCAACCTGCGTCGTCAGGCTGAGGCACGGCTCGTCAGCGGCACCTCAGGCGGCGGCAGTGGTGTGAGCGGACTTGCAGCACTTGCCAAGGCGCTGAGTTCTGAGGAGACCGCCGGGGTAGACCTGAACAGCCTTCGCTTCGAACGCAGCAGCGGTGGGCTTGGTGCCGAACTCAGCGCGCCCTCCATTGCCCAGATCGATCGTCTAGGTAAGGTGCTGACGGATGCGGGGGTGTCATCGCGGGTGCTCTCCGCCAGCGAGGAAGGTGGCGTGGCGATCGCGAAGCTTGAGTTGAGGACCCAATAGATGGCAGATCTTGCGACATTCCGCGTGGAGATGCGGCGTCAGGCCGAGGATCTCGTGAGTCGGATGATGGCCTCGGACGCCGGGCAGCGCCTGCTGGCCTTCTACGACCAACTCGGTGAGCGCGATCGTCTGGCGCTCAGGCTGCTCGGCTTGTTTGCCGGGGCGCTCTGCATATACCTGATGCTCATCGCGCCGCTCACCGAACACGGCAACAGGGCAGCGCGTCGCCTCGATGACGAGCGAGCGTTGCTCGCATGGCTGCGATCGCACGAGGCCGAAGCGGGGAATGCAGCAGGCGGCGCAGCTGCCGCGCGCACTGAGCCTCTCGCAACCCTTGTCAACAAGACCGCCGATGAAAACGGGGTCTCGATCCGTCGCTACGAGCCCGCAGGAGAGGACGGAGTGAGGCTGTGGCTTGAGGGGGTCTCGTTCAACGCGCTGGTCAAATGGCTTTTCCTCCTTGAGGGCAGTCACGGTATCCGCGCCGAGGAGTTCAGTATCGAGCGCGAGTCCACCCCCGGATTGGTGAGCGCGCGGCTCACCCTGCGCGGCTGAATCGACGTGTACCACCAGTATTTCGGTCTACGGGCGCTGCCTTTTTCCATCGCGCCCGATCCGCATTACCTGTATCTCAGCAACCAGCATCGCGAAGCGCTCGCGCACTTGCTCTACGGCGTAGGGGCCAGCGGGGGCTTTGTTCTGCTGACCGGCGAGGTCGGAACCGGCAAGACCACAGTCTGTCGTTGCCTGCTGCAACAGCTCCCGGAAGGCACCGAAGTGGCCTTCATCATCAACCCGATGCAGTCGCCCACCGATCTTGTCGCCTCGATCTGTGACGAACTGCGACTGCCAGCGGCGGAGGATGGCGGCAGCATCAAGCGCCAGACCGACCGGCTGCTGGCGCACCTTATCGATACCCACGCGCGCGGTTACCGCACGGTCGTGCTGATCGACGAGGCGCAAAATCTTCCCGTAGAGACCATGGAGCAAATCCGTCTGCTCACCAACCTCGAGACGGATGACACCAAACTGCTCCAGCTCGTACTGATCGGCCAGCCCGAACTGAACGATAAGCTGGCGTTGCCCGAGTTGCGGCAATTTGGCCAGCGCATCACTGCGCGCTATCACTTGGGGCCGCTGACACGTCGCGAGACGTGCGCCTACATCCAGCACCGGCTTGCGGTTGCGGGCGTCTATGACGAAATCTTTCCTGACTGGTCGTTGCGGAAAATCCATGCCGCGAGCGGCGGCGTTCCGCGTCTGATCAACGTGCTCTGCGACCGTGTGTTGCTCGGCGTTTATGCGGCGAGTGCAAAGTCACTCGCGCGCCGCCATGTACGGAGCGCGATCCGCGAAGTCCTGCCGCCACGCGCACGTGCGCGTGGCTTCTGGCGATGGCTGCCTGCCTTGTTGCGAGGTTGAGATGTCCTACATCCTTGACGCGCTGAAAAAATCCGACCGCGACCGCGATCGTCACCGCCAGGCTCCCCTCGCAGCGATCACCGGTACGCCGGAATTCCGCGCTGGTCGCCGCGGGGGCGCCAGCAGGTTCCGGGCCTTAGGCGTCATCGCACTTGTGCTTGGCGCAGCGTGGGGAGGTTTCGGGCTCGCAAGGCTGGAGCCCCGCCTCGATTCCCGCAGCACGGTCCAGACGCTGCCGTTGCAGGTTGTGCCGCCGGCATCGGTGCCGACACCCGCAGCGCCTGCAGCCAGCAACGCGCGACCCTTGATCGCGGCACCAACCACCGATGCGTCACCCGCGAGCGCCGGTTCCGCTTTCGTGTTGGACGAATCATCAACTACGGCAAGCGCTGAGGCAGATACGCGAGAAGGACTGCTGGAGCTTTGGCAACTCACCGATGCGGAACAGAAATACCTGCAGGGGCTGGAGGTCAGTTTTCACGTGCATTCGAACGATCCGGCGCAACGGGCTGTGATCATCAACGGCTTACGGGCGAAGGAAGGACAAGAGCTTGGCGAAGACCTGCGTCTAGCCGAAATCGTGCCCGATGGAATCATCCTGGAATTCCAGGGCCAGCGCGTTCACCTCGGGAATCCGCAGCCCTACTGAGCGGGCTCTGCTACAGCGGGGAGTTCCGGCAACAGCGGCGCTGATGCAGGAGCCAAAGCACCACCCAATCGGGCCTCAGGCGCCTGCTGCATCTCCCGGATCGCGTTGTAACGGTCGCGGGTTTCCTGCTCGGCCGTGTTCATGTCCGTCAATATCCGTGTGCGCACGAACACCATCAGGTTCCTGCGGTCTACCTTGTCAGTCGTGCTGCGAAACAGGGCTCCGAGCAGCGGGAGATCGCCAAGGAAGGGTATCTTGCTTACCGACTTCACTCGCTTGTTTTCGGTCAGCCCGCCCAGCACGAGGATATCCTGATCACCCAACATCACGGAGGTGCGGACACTGCGCTTGTCAGTCACCACATCCTCTGCCGCGGTGGAGTCGGTGAGCGTCTCGACGATCTGCAGGATGTCCAACGTGATGGCGTCGCCCTGATTGATCTGGGGCTTCACCTTCAGCGTGACGCCAATATCCTGGCGCGCGATGGTGGTGAATGGATTGGTCACCGGCGCACCCGCGCTGGTTGCCTCTCCGGTCTTGAAGGGCACGTTCGAACCCACAAGAATTTCCGCTTCCTGGTTGTCCAGGGTGACGATCGAGGGAGTAGACAGGATATTGGAGTCCCCCGTTTTCTCGAGAGCCTTCACGACGGCGCGCAGTGAGCCGTTGCGGAAGTAGCCTAGCGTCAGCCCCGATCCGACATTGTCGAGCGCTGATGCCCCCCCTTGGATCTGACCGCCGGGAAACCGGCTGATGGCCTCGGTGCCATCGCCATTGAAGGCTGTCTTCCATTCCACGCTGAGGTCACGGGCAACATTCTCGTCAACCTCGGCGATGATCGCCTCGACCAACACCTGGGCGCGGCGGATATCGAGCTTGCGGATGACCTCCATCACGTCCTGCAAGCGGTCCGGAGGCGCATTGATCACGAGCGCATTGGTGGAGTCGCTGGACTCGATGGAAACGGCAGCGGTCTTGGTGGGCGCCCCCTTGGCATCCTTTTGCTCGAGGATGCCCTTGAGGAGAGGGACCATCTCGGAGGCTTTGAGGTAGTGCAGATACACCACCTGGATGCTCCCCTCGCTGATCTGCGGCTGATCCAGGCGCGACACCAACTCGCGAACCTTGGCACGCATCTCCGGAGGGCCCGCCAGGAGAATCGAATTCGAGCGCTCGTCGGCCACGAGCTGCAGGCCAGCACCTGCATGCTTGCCAAGCATGCCCTCCAGAACTTTGAGCATCTCGGGTGCGGCAGCATGCTGCAGCGCCACCGCGTCAAATTCCATCGCTCCACTGTTGTCGAGCTCACGGGCGATACGGGAAATACGTTTCACGCCGCTCGCGACATCGGTGATCAGCAGGGCGTTCTGACCGGGGAGGGCGACGATGCCCGCCTGCGGCGGCATCATGGGTTTCAGCGTGCTCGCCATTTGCTCTGCGGACAGAAAGCCGAGGCGGATCACTTCGTTGACGGGGAGGTCTGCGGCATTTTCGTCGAGAGATTCGAGAAAACGCGTGGCGCCGGTGCGCACATTGGCCGACGGAACGACCTCAAGGACATCGCCTTGGTCAATCGCGGCATAGCCGTAGACCCCGAGTGAAGCAATCACCACCCGGAACGCCTCATCCGGCGTCATCGGGTCGCGCGCGAGAATGGTCACGGTGCCACGCACACGGGGATCGACCACCACCCGTTTTCCGCTGGTCTCGGCCAGCCACTCGAGCACCGAGCCGATGTCGGCATTGCGCATGTTCAGGGTGATGCGCGGCGTCTCGGCGGCCACGCTTGGGGATGCCAGCGTAAAACACAGAAGCGCCGCCACGAGCGGGCGACGGCGTGATCGGGGATGATTCGCGGCAATTGTCGGCTGCACCGGTTCTGGCAATTCCTTGTCACTGACCATGGATCAAGGCAATTTCGATACCATGTGGCAGAGAAGGCCACGACGAAGCATAGTCGTTGCTGGCCGCTTGCCAAGGCGGCGGATACCGGCGCCCTAGCGGCAGAGTGCCGCAATTCGCTCGTTAAGGCTGCGAAGGCGGGCATGCAGGCGATTTGCAGCGGTCACGCCATGGGGTCGGCGCAGCTGCTGATAGACACTTTCGCGTTGTGCTTCGAGGCTAGCGCAGCTGGACGCGGCGCGCGCGCCCGAAGTACTGCACACGAGCAGACACACAAGAAGAATATTGATCGGTGATTTCATGGAAGGTCCCTCCTTGGACGCAGACACAGTTAAACGACTCACGAGCATCGACGTCAAGTGAACGAACTGATCGACAACATCGCCGGCGTGGTGCTCGCGGGAGGCCGGGGCAGCCGGATGGGGCCCGAGCCCAAGGTGCTCATCCGCTTGGGCGGGCAGACATTGCTGGAGCGCGCCGTGCTGCACGCAGCCCCGCAAGTCAGCTGCCTCTTGATCAGCTCGAATCTGTCGGCCGCCGATCTCGGCAATCCGACTCAGCCTGTTTTGCCCGACACGGTGCCGGGGTATCTGGGCCCGCTTGCCGGTGTCTGCGCAGCACTCGAGCATCTGCAGCAACATGAGCCACAGGCGCTCTGGCTCTGCAGTTTCGCCGCCGACACACCGTGGTTTCCCCTTGATCTGGTTGCGCGCCTCGATACGGCCATACGAGCAGGCGACGCGAGACTTGCTGTTGCGCGTTCGGGCGCGCGGAGCCATCCGGTGTTCGCGCTGTGGCCCATGTCGATACTGCCGGAGATTCGGGCTGCGCTCTCCGCGCCAACGGAACTGGGAGCAGGACGCTTCCAGTCACGGTTCCCCGTGGCCTTCGCCGATTGGCCGTGTGCGGCAGAGGAGGACCCCTTCTTCAACCTGAATACGCCCGAGGATCTCGCCCGCGCCCGCTCACGCGTTGCCCGGGACGAGGGGGCGGGGGGCAGCGCCAGGAAGCCGCTTCCTTGATAAAGTCATCGGCAGGGGCGAGCAGTTTCAGCCGCCACACTCACTTCACCGAACGGGAGGCTGCATGGGCCCATTGGCAGGACTGCGCGTAATCGAAATTGCCGGCATCGGGCCAGGCCCCTTCGCCGCCATGATGCTGGCAGATATGGGCGCGGAAGTGATCCGTGTGGTGCGCCCAGGTGCTGGCGGACTCTCCATGGCGGACAATCCGCGGCTCGATTTCTTCAACCGCAGCAAACGCTGTATTGCACTCAACCTCAAAGATACCCGGGCCTGTTCGGTGCTGTTGCAACTGCTGGAGGGTGCCGATGGCCTGATCGAGGGGTACCGGCCTGGCGTGATGGAGAAACTGGGACTCGGACCAGAGGTCTGTCGGGAGCGCAATCCGCGTTTGGTTTACGGACGCATGACGGGCTGGGGGCAAGAAGGACCGCTGGCGCGCGCTGCGGGGCATGACATCAATTACATCGCGCTGACGGGCGCCTTGCATGCGATTGGTGAGGCGGACGGCAAGCCGGTGGTGCCACTCAATCTGATCGGTGACTTCGGGGGCGGGGGAATGTTTCTCGCGTTCGGCATGGTCTGTGCGCTGCTGGAGGCCAGCCGCTCGGGAGCGGGGCAGGTCGTGGATGCGGCAATGGTGGACGGTGCCTCGACATTGATGGCGATGACCTATGCCGCGTTCCAGTCGCGGTTCTGGTCGAATGACCGCGGCCGCAACATGCTCGACGGCGGCGCGCATTTTTACGGCGTCTACGAGACAGCCGACGGCAAGTACGTGTCCATTGGCTCCATCGAGCCGCAGTTCTACGGGCTGCTTCTAGTGACGCTCGGGATTGCACCGGCAGAACTGCCGCAGCAGATGGATCCGCGCCACTGGGATGCGCTCCGGGAGCGTTTCGCGGCGGTTTTCCGCAGTCGCACGCGGGATGCCTGGTGTGCGCTGATGGAGGGCACGGACATCTGCTTCGCACCCGTGCTCGGGCTGGACGAGGTCCCCCTGCATCCGCACCTGCAGGCCCGCGGCACCTTCCTGCACGACGCAGCGGTCTGGCAGCCTGCGCCCGCGCCGCGTTTCAGCCGCAGTCACCCGGCGTCGCCGTCGACCGCCGTTGCAGCCGGCGCTGACACGGACACACTGCTCGGTGGGCTGGGGCTCTCCTCGGCAGAGCTTCAGTCCCTGCGCGCCGAGGGGGTAATCGGCTGAAAGCGGGCAGGGCGGGGATCAGCTGCGTTTCAGGAATCGCTTCAGTTTCTTGATCATCGATCCGGCGCGGCTTGTATCGCGCTGTTCGCGCTTGGGCTTCACCCAATACATCTGTATCGATCGGCGCTCGCCGCTGCAGGGCAGGTAACCGTGGAATGAGGTGGCGGAGCGGACGAAGGCGAGCAGATTGCCTTCGCACGGTGCGCATTCGACCGCGTAATTGGCAAAGTCATGCTCGTTGCGTGTGAGCCGCAGTCTCCCGCCGGCCTGCTCCCAAGGCTCGTTGAAGTAGATCAGTACCGTGACCACCTTGGTGCGCGAGTCGTTGTGCAATCCGGAATCCGACTCATCCACGTACCTGCGTGCCGTGAGCTGCAGCGGGTTGTGTTGCAGGTCGATACCGAACTTGCGTTCGAAGGCCGCTTTCAACTCCGGCGAACCGAGTTCCGCCAATAGTTCAGCGAAGGCAGAGCCGTAGTGCAGATCCTCGGGCGGGAAATTGCCGCGCTCGCGGATATCGGGATAGTCGCGGTTTATCTCGGCAAGGGCCCCGGCGCGGATGAAGCCCGGCACATGCACATAGACGCAAGGATCGGTGCCAAGCGCTGCCCCATCGAGCCGCTCTATATCCAGCATGCGCATCTCCGCAACCCTCAATTCTTGCCGAGAATCCCGCGGATGGATGCCTGGATGTCACCCGGCACCAGCACCAGCTTGCTGTTGGAGGACACCGCCAGTTGCTTGATGGCATCGATGTAGCGTTCGCCCAGCAGATACATCACGGGCAGCTCCTTATCCTGCACGGCGGTGGTAACCATTTCGATCGAACGCTGGCTCGCCTGCGCCAGGACCACCTGTGCCTCGGCATCGCGCCTGGAGGCCTCGAGCCTGCCATCAGCCTCGAGGATCGCCGCAGTTTTGCTGCCCTCTGCGCGGGTGACGGTGGCGCGGCGCTGGCGCTCGGCCGCAGCCTGCTCTTCCATCGCCGCCTGCATGCCCGCCGAGGGGCGGATATCCTGGATCTCGACAGTCTTCAGCGTGATGCCCCAGTCGGAAATGTCGTCGGAAATCGCATGCTTCAGCTTGGCCTTGATCTGGTCGCGCGAGCTGAGCGCGTCATCGAGATCCATTTCTCCCGTGATCGATCGCAGTGAGGTCTGCACCAGGTTCTGTATCGCGAGGCGAAAATCCTCGACGCCATAGACGGCCTTTTCCGGCTGCACGATGTTGATGTAGGCCACCGCGTTCACGATCATCACCGCGTTGTCCTTGGTGATGACCTCCTGGGAGGGAATGTCCAGCATGATGTCCTTGGTGGTGACCTTGTAGGCCACCACATCGAAGTAGGGGACGATGAGGTTCAACCCGGGATTGAGCATGCAGTGGTATTTGCCAAACCGCTGCACCACCCATTTGCTGCCCTGCGGGACGGTACGTACCCCCTTCACGATGGTGACGAGCACCAGGACGATCAGAACGACGACGACAAACAAACTGTCCATGACGCTACCCCTGCAGTGTGTGGCGACTCAGCGCCGCGTGACGATCAACGTGTTGCCCGAGACATCCTTGACGATGACGCGGTCTCCCATGACTACCGGTTGCTCGCAGATAAACTCCCACTCCTCGGATCCGAGTTTGGGCGTCGCAAAACGGAGCATCCCGCGACTGTCGTCCTGCGGCGCACGGATCACCTGCGCCGTCTCGCCGAGGATCGCCTCGCGGGACAATCCGGCCGTGGTGCGGTCGGGGGCGAGACGCCGGAAAAACCGGAACCAGGCCCAGGTGAATGCGCTGGAGGCGATCAGCCACACCAGCAATTGCACCACCAGGGACACGCCGGGCGAGAGGTAGAGCATGATCCCAACGATAAGCGCGCCGAGGCCGAACCAAAGCGCCGTGAAGCTGGGTATGAAAATCTCGAACACCACCAGCAACATGCCGAATACGAGCCAGTGCCAGTACGCGAGTGCCATCGTCTGCTCCTTCCGGTTGGTGGGAAACGGCGTTCAGGCCAGCACGCAGGTGAAGCTCACCAGACACCCGTGTTAGGCATCGAGGCCCAAGGCGCTGCCGGCGCCAGCGCACTCCCGCGTTGCAGCAGTTCGATCGAGATGCCATCCGGCGAGCGCACGAAGGCCATCCGCCCATCGCGTGGGGGGCGGTTTATGGTGACTCCCTTGCCCATCAGATGTGCGCAGAGCGCGTGGATGTCATCGACCTCGAAGGCAAGATGTCCGAAGTTCCGTCCGCCGTCATAGGCCTCCGGGTCCCAGTTGTAGGTAAGCTCAATCAGGGGAGAAGAATCGCGATCGCCCGCTTCGACATCAGCGGCTGCGGCGAGAAACACCAGCGTGAATCGACCCTGCTCACTGTCGTAGCGCCGCACTTCCAGGAGCCCGAGCGTGTCGCAGTAGAAATCCAGTGCGGCCGCCAAGTTGCTGACGCGAACCATGGTGTGTAGATAGCGCAAGTCAGGCTCCCCAGGAACGCATGTTGGATGCCAGAGTGTAACGCGCCACGGCTTTGTGTTGACAGGGTAGGGGGGCAAGCCCGGAGACTAGGCCACCCAAACACTGATATCCCTGAGGTGATGATGTCTCCCTGCCCCTTTGCCGACCTGAGCGACCCCGAACTGCATCAGGGTGGCGTGCCCGCCGATCTCTACCGCGCACTCCGAGCCGCACGGAGCGTACGCATCGACGAACCGATGAACGGCGGGCAGGGTTTCCGCGCCTTTTTCCGTCAGGAAGACATCGACTTCATCTCCAAGCGCCCCGGCCAGTTTTCATCGGCCGTGGGTAGCGCGTTCATCAATGATCCGCCGGCAGAGCAACTGCCGCTGCTGCGGACGATGATCCTGAACATGGATCCGCCGGAACACCTCAAATACCGCCGCATCGTCCGCAACGCCTTCACACCCGCCAAGGTGGACAGCTACGAGGCGAGCTTCCGGGCGGTGGTGCGCGAGGCTGTTGATGCGGCCGCCGCCAAGGGCCGCTGCGAGTTCGTGACCGACATCGGCTGCGTGCTCCCGCTGGTGGCGATCTGCGAGATCCTCGGCGTTCCGGTCACCGACCGTAGCCGGTTTTTCGACTGGACCAACACCATGCTCGGAGCCGATGACCCTGAACTCACGACCTCGGCTACCGACGGCCAGATGGCGGCCATCGAGCTGTACATGTACGCCGACAAGGTGATGGCGCTGCACCGGGAGAACCCGCGCGATGACATCGTTGGCGCGCTACTGCGGGGCACCGTGGAGGGTGAACATCTGACCGAGGACGAGTTCCGCAGCTTTATGTTGATCCTGATCGTGGCGGGCAATGAAACCACACGCACCATGACCAGCCAGGGTATGCGCCTGCTGATGGAACACCCTGAACAGTTCCGGGCCCTGTGCGAGGATCCCAGCCTGATCCCGGATGCCGTGGAGGAAATCCTTCGCTTCAACCCCGCGGTGATCAATTTTCGGCGCACCGTGACCGAGCCTGTTGAGCTGGCCGGCGAGCGGCTCGAGCCCGGCGAAAAAGTCGTGATGTTCTACCAGGCCGCCAGCCGCGACGAGGCGCTGTTTGAGCAGCCGGATACCTTCGACATCCGCCGGCCGGCGCGCGAGGACGTGCGCAACCAGCACCGGGCCTTTGGCATCGGTGAACATTTCTGCCTCGGGAGTCACCTGGCGCGGCTTGAGCTGCGGATCGTGTTCGAGGAGATTGCGCGCCGGCTGCGTAACCCGCGCCTCGATGGAGAGATTCGCTGGCTCCGTTCCAACTTCATCCACGGCATCAAGGAAATGCCTATCGCGTTCGAGGTGGCGGAGGCCTGAGGCGAGGGGCTGGAGCAGCGCGCTCTGACTCTGAGCTCAAAGTTCGCATAATGTATATTATGTTAAATGTCGCGCGTGCCGTGGCCGGGGTGTTCGGGTTGGGTTTGATCGCGTGGCTTTGCTCCGAGAACCGGCGCGGCATCCCGTGGTCAATCGTGGCGCGTGCTCCCAGTCGTTGTACGGGCGGTGTCCCGGCTGTTCGAGCGCAGTCTGGGAATCGGCGGCGCCGTGGGCCTGTCGACCGCCGCCAATGTGTTTTTAGGAATGGTCGAGGCACCCCTGCTCGTGAGGCCCTACCTGGCTCGCGTGTCCCGGGGCGAGCTTTTCATGATCCTGTCGGCCGGTATGGCCGGCGTGGCTGGATCCGTGATGGCACTTTACGCGGGCATTATCGGCCCCCATGTGCCGGGAGCGCTGGGGCATATCCTGGCGGCATCCTTTATAAGCGCTCCCGCTGCAATCGCGTTTTCAGCGCTGATGGTGCCGCCCCAAGGCCCTCCGACGGGGAGCGAGACGGGACTCGCACGGCAGGATGCATCGAGCATGGAGGCGATCACGCGCGGCACTACCGAGGGACTCGCACTGGTTCTTAATATCGTGGGGATGCTGATTGTCCTGGTGGCCTTAGTGGCTCTGGCGAACAGCCTGATCGCGCTGATTCCCCACGACGGGCAACCTTGGTCCCTGCAGCGCATGCTTGGCATTGTGATGTCGCCACTGGCCTGGCTGCTGGCGTGCCGTGGGCGGAAGCACCCGTTGCCGGCGCCTTGCTGGGCACCAAGACGGTCCTTAACGAACTGGTTGCCTACCTGGATATGGCCGCCCTGCCTCCGGAGGCACTGTCCGTCCGTAGCCGGCTCATCATGACCTACGCGCTGTGCGGATTCGCGAACCTCGGAAGTCTCGGGATCATGATTGGCGGGCTGGTCAGCATGGTTCCGGAAAGAAAACATGAAATCCTTCAGTTGGGCCCCCGCACACTTGTATCGGGTACGCTCGCATCGCTTTCCTGCGGCGCACTGGTCGGACTGCTTACTTGATCAGCGTCATCTAAAAGCCACGCAACGGTCACAATTCGACGGCTATTTCGGTTTTCCTGTCATACAAATGTCACGTTACGGCAAAACAATGGCCTCACCGTAAAAAGCCAGTTGGCTCTAGGGAGTCTGAAATGAAAACCGCTCACGTTTGGGTTGTCGGAGGAGCAGCACTGTTGCTGTGCGCAGCGCAGGCATCTGCAGGAAATGTCGACGCGAAACTGCTCGATATGCTGCTCGTAAACGGGTCGATCACCAAGGCGCAGCACAGCGAGCTCACGCGCGACATGGTTCGCGAGCAGCGGGTAGAGAAGCGCGCATCCAAGGAAAAACTCGACAAGAAAGACTTTACTGCCTTCCAGCAACTCGCTGGCTGGTCTGCAAACACGAAGCTTACGGGCGACATGCGCGTGCGTAACGACAACATCAGTGTCGAAGGCGAGCGCAAGAACGGGGGCCGCGACAAGGACCGCCAGCGCATCCGCGCACGTGTGGGTGTGATCACGCAGGTGAATCCGGAGGTTGAAGCCGGCATCCAGATCGCTACCGGCAACAGTGCAGACCGACGCTCCACCAACCAGGACATGGATTCCTACTTTGACAAGAAGGCTATTTGGTTGGATCTGGGTTATATCGACTACCACCCCGCCGCCGTGCCGGGACTCAAGCTCTTCGCGGGAAAAATGAAGCAGCCCTGGATCTCGATCGCCGATGTGGCTTGGGACAACGACATCAACCCCGAGGGCTTCGCCGCCCAATACATCCGTAAATCGGGCACCAACACCTTCACCAGCAGCGCGAGCTACATGATCCTCAAGGACAACGTCGACGGTGACGGCGTCGAGTTCACGAATGATCTCGCGGTCTACACGGCACAGCTCGCTTATGCCTTCGATCCCGCGGACGCTGTGCGCCTCACCCTGGGCGCCAGCATCAACGACTTCAGCAATGAGGAGCAGCAGCTACCCTCGCCGCCCGAAGTCGTGGTCGCGTTGCGCGGCAACGGCAACACCACCGACAGCTTCAGTCTTGTTGAGGGCTTCGGGCAGTTGGACGTGATCGGCCTGCCGCTCCCGCTAAGCCTCTACGGACAGTACATCGTGAACCGCCAGTCGCGTGACTTCCTCACCGCGCAGGACGGCGGCGAGGACACTGCATGGTTGCTCGGTTTGCGGACCAATATCGCCGGGGTTGCGCTCGATTACACCTACCGGGATGTGGAGCGGAACGCAGTGGTCGGCACGCTCACAGACTCTGACTTCGCCTCGGGATACACCGGGTCCAACGGCCATAAAGTGAAAGCTCAGTACGACTTCCTGAAGAACTTCAACCTGACCGTCTCGTGGTTCCTGACGGAGTCTGACGCAGCGAGCCGCGTGGTATTGCAGGATGCCGAAGTACAGACGCTCATGATCGACCTCAACGCCAAGTTCTGAATCAGTAAACATCCCTTTCCAGATCTGGAGACCGACGTATGAAATCCACTATGAAAACCATCGCCGCCGGGGCGGCGGTCATTGCGGCCATCAACTGCGCTCCCGTGCTTGCCGCCGGAGTGATCGAGGTAGATGGCTCGAGCACCGTGTTCCCCATCACCGAGGCTGTCGCCGAGGAGTATCAGGCACAGGTCGGCGGAGCACGGGTCACTGTGGGCATATCGGGTACCGGTGGAGGCTTCAAACGCTTCTGCCGAGGCGAGACCGACGTGTCCAATGCCTCACGCCCGATCCTCAAGGAAGAGATGGTCTTGTGTGCGCAGGCGGGTATCAAGTATTACGAAATCCCTATCGCCTATGACGCGCTCACGGTGATCGTCAGCGCGGCCAACACCTTCGTCGACTACCTTACCGTGGCTGAGCTGAAGACCATGTGGGAGCCTGCTGCTCAGGGCAAGGTGAAGAGCTGGAATCAGATCCGCGCATCCTTCCCCGACCAGCCGCTGAAACTGGCTGGCGCAGGTGCGGATTCAGGGACCTTTGACTACTTCACGGAGGCGGTCGTCGGGCGTGCCAAGGCCTCGCGCGGTGACTATCAGGCAAGCGAAGACGACAACGTCACGGTCCAGTTCGTGTCCCGCGACAAAGGCGCGATCGGCTACTTCGGCCTGGCCTACTATGAAGAGAACGCCGACAAGCTGCGCGCTGTGCCGATCGTACCCCCGACCGGTGGTGCTGGCGTGTTGCCCGCAATCGCAACGGTTAACGATGGCACCTACCAGCCGCTGTCGCGCCCGCTGTTCATCTACGTCAAGGAAAAATCTCTCTCGCGCCCTGAAGTTCGGGAGTTCGTGGAGTTCTTCCTCAAGGAAGGTGGCGCCCTGGCGAGCGAGGTCGGCTACGTCGGGCTGCCAGAGTCCGCTTACGCGATGATCCTAAAGAACTTCCAGTCAGGCAAGATGGGCTCCGTGTTTGGCGGAACACCGGAGATTGGCCTCACCATCGAAGATCTGCTTGCCCGCGAAGGTAAGCTCTGAGGCCTTGGAGCGCACGGCAAGGGCGGACAAATCCCGCCCTTGCCTTCTTTCTGTCACGCAGTGACGGCATAATTCCACTGTTTCATAAAAAGCACCCCTCCTCATGAAGCGGGATACCCCTCTCAGCAACGTCGATGCGTACGAGCGTCTGCCCCCCGGACACCGTTTCGCGTACAGCCTCAGCCGCAACGCGGGCGAGCGGCTCATCGAGGCGATCCTGTTCCTGGCGTCCTTCAGTGCGGTGGCGGTAACTATCGCCATCGTGGGGATCCTGCTGTTCGAATCCCTCGAATTCTTCAAGCAAGTTTCGCTGGTGGATTTCCTCACCGATACCCAGTGGACCATCATGTTTGCCGACAAGCACTACGGTGTGCTGCCGCTGCTCGCAGGCACTCTGGTTACCACCACCGTCGCGCTGCTTCTTGCCGTTCCGGTCGGTACGGTGACTGCGATTTACCTCAGTGAGTTCGCGGATGCGCGTGTCCGCGAGATCGTGAAACCAACGCTGGAGATGCTCGCGGGCATACCCACTGTGGTCTATGGCTATTTTGCCCTCCTGATGGTCACGCCTGCGCTGCAGTGGTTCATGCCGGATCTGCCTAGTTTCAACATGCTCGGCCCCGGACTGGTCATCGGGGTGATGATCATCCCTTACGTGAGCTCGGTCGCCGAGGACGCCATGCGCGCGGTTCCGGCGAGCATGCGCGAAGGCTCCTACGCCATGGGCGCGACGCGCATGCAGACGGCGCTTCGCGTGGTGGTTCCCGCTGCCACCTCCGGCATCGTCGCCGCTTATATCCTGGGAATTTCGCGCGCATTCGGCGAGACCATGGTAGTTGCTGTCGCTGCTGGCCAGCAGCCCAACCTCACCTGGGATCCCCGTGAGCCCGGGGCCACCATCACGGCCTTTATCGTGCAGGTGGCACTCGGCGATCTCCCGCACGGAACGCTCGAGTACCAGAGCATCTTTGCGGTGGGCTTGGTGCTTGTGTTGATGACCCTGTTTTTCAACGTGCTCGGACACGTCGCACGCAAACGCTTCCGAGAGGCCTACTAAGATGAGCAACGATCCGCAGGAGATCCGTCGCCTCGTCATCATGGGCCGCCGCTACGACGCCCTTTTCGCCGTTATCGGCATGTTGGCGATGATGGTCGGGATGCTCACCCTAGCGGTGTTGCTGGCCGGCCTGATCCACGACGGCGCGGCGCGCATCACCGGGGATTTTTTCCAGAACTTCCCGTCACGCCACGCCGAGCGGGCGGGGATCCTGAGCGCGATAGTGGGCTCTAGCCTGGTAATGCTGATCACTGCCGTAACGGCAATTCCGCTCGGCGTTGCCGCGGGCGTCTACCTTGAGGAGTACGCGCGACGGAACCTGCTGACGGAACTCATCGAAATCAATGTCACCAATCTCGCGGGCGTGCCGTCCATCGTGTACGGTCTGCTCGCGCTCGGTCTTTTCGTGTACGCACTCGATTTCGGGCAGAGCATTCTCTCGGCGGGCCTCACGCTGGCGCTGATGATTCTGCCCGTGATCATCGTCTCCACGCGAGAGGCTATCCGCGCCATTCCGAGCACGATTCGCGAAGGAGCCTATGCGCTGGGCGCCACACGCTGGCAACTCGTGCGTGACCACATCCTGCCCTACTCCACAGGCGGCATCCTGACCGGCGTGATTATCGGCCTTGCGCGCGCCATCGGCGAGACGGCACCGATCATCACCATAGGCGCGCTCACGTTCATCGCGTTCCTGCCGGCATCGCCGGTTACGCCTGAATTTCCCTTTATCAGCTTCGAATGGATCGAGTCACCGTTCACGGTGATGCCGATTCAGATGTTCAACTGGCTGTCGCGCCCGCAGGCAGCCTTCCAGGCGAATGCTGCGGCGGCCGGCATCGTGCTGGTGGCCATGACACTGATCATGAACGGCGTGGCGATATGGCTGCGCATCCGCTTCAGGAAACGCATCAAATGGTAGCTCAGGTCACGCCCGGTCCGGTGCAGGCAGTTGCAGGCGCGGAGCTGCCGCTGAAGGCCGAGGCCCGTAGCCTCAGCTTTTATTATGGCGCTGTTCAGGCGCTCAAATCCGTATCCATGCCCGTGTATGACAGCCGCGTGACGGCACTCATCGGCCCATCGGGTTGCGGCAAGTCCACGTTCCTGCGCTGCTTCAACCGCATGCACGACCTCACTGACCACACCCGCTATGACGGCGAGATCCTGTTTCAGCCCGATAACGTCAACATATTGCGTCGGAGCGTCGATCCCATCGAGGTGCGGATGCGCATCGGGATGGTGTTCCAGAAGCCAAACCCCTTCCCGAAGTCCATTTTCGAAAACGTGGCCTATGGGCTCAGGGTGCGCGGTCAGAACAACCGCAGCGAACTCGCCGATCGGGTAGAGACGGCATTGCGTGACGCATCCCTGTGGGAGGAAGTGAACAATCGCCTCGACACCATGGCGTTCAACCTCTCGGGCGGCCAGCAGCAGCGGCTGTGCATAGCACGCGCGCTGGCAACCGGCCCGGAACTGCTCCTCTTTGATGAGCCCACCAGCGCGCTGGATCCCAACGCCACGGCAAACATCGAGGACCTGATCCATCGCCTGCGCGATCGGGTCACCATACTGATCGTGACCCACAACATGCAGCAGGCGGCACGAGTCTCGGATTTCACGGCCTTCATGTATCTCGGTGAACTGATCGAGTTCAGCGATACCAACACGGTATTCACCAATCCCCGCTCCAAACAGACAGAAGACTACATCACCGGCCGATACGGCTGATCCGGAGCGCTGTCATGACACTGGAATCACAGGGCATCGGCCATCACATATCCACCCAATTCAACCGGGAGCTGTTGGATATCCACGCCCACGTACTACGCATGGGCGAACTCGTCTCGGGGCAGGTTCAGGATGCCGTGCGAGCGCTGGTAACGGGCGATGCTGAACTCGCCACGGCAGTAATAGCTCGCGACCCCGAAGTAAACGCCATGGAGGTCAGCATCGATCAGGAGTGCAGCCTGGTGCTGGTGCGTCGTCAGCCGGCCGCTGGCGACCTGCGTCTGGTGTTCGCCGTGATCAAGACCGTTATCGACCTCGAGCGCGTCGGTGATCTGGCCAAGCGGCTCGCAAAGACCGTCCTCGAAACCAGCAGTCCTCCGGAGATGACCTCCCAGATTCGTCATCTCGGAGAGTCGGTGCTGGCCATACTCGTCCGGTCCATGGACGCATTCTCGCGCATGGATGTCCAGACCGCGTTGCTGATCCGCGGTGAAGACAAGGAAGTTGACGCACAGTGCAAGGCGGTCAGCCGCCAGCTGCTTACCTACATGATGGAAGATGCACGCACCATCAGCACGGGGCTCGCGTTGGTCTGGGCGGTGCGCTCGCTGGAGCGGATGGGTGATCACGCCAAGAACATCGCCGAATATGTCTTCTACGCAGCCGTGGGCAAAGACCTGCGCCACATCGGTGCCGAAGCCCGTGACGCGTGGATCGCGGCGAACCTGGATTCGACGCCCTCTTCTGAGGGCTGAGTCGCGGTTGTCCTCAGGGTTGCGGCGCGTCCTGGGGCAGGAGCTTGCCCGGGTTCATTATCCCGTCGGGATCGAAGACGGCTTTGAGGCCGCGTAGCGCGCTGATCTCGGCAGCGCTGCGGGTATAGCAGAGGTAATCGCGTTTGAGGAGCCCGATGCCGTGCTCTGCCGACACGCTGCCACCAAACTCCTGTAACAGCCCCGCAACCGCGCTTCCCGCTACCGCGCAGCGTTCCTTGAACACCAACGCGTCGAGGTCCTCGGGCTTCAGGATGTTCAGGTGTATGTTGCCGTCCCCTATATGGCCGTACCAGACGAGTTCGAGTCCGCCGCAGGCCTCATCGATCAATGCTTCGGCTTTCTCGATGAACGCGTCCATCCGGGACACCCTGACGCTGATGTCGTTCTTCCACGGTTTCCAGGGGGATAGGGTCTCCGAGATGCTCTCGCGCAGACGCCACAATGCCCGGGCCTGGCTCTCCGAGCCGGCAAGCACGGCATCGTGCACATCTCCCGCCGCAAGGGCCTGCGCAAAGATCTCCAGGACCCGCGATTCATCCGCTTCCTGTCGCGATTCAAACTCCACCAACGCGTAAAACGGGGCTGCGCCAAGCGGAGTCACACCGCCCAGACGCGCCAGTACTTTCTCAAGTGCATTATGCGAAAAAAACTCGAACGCATTGATTTGTATGGATTCAGAAAAAACGCGCAGGAGCCTGAGTATTCCTCCGAATGCAGGCAAGGAAAACAGCATGACCCGACTGGGGGCCGGCGCGGGAAGCAACTTCACAGTGGCTTCGGTGATCACCCCAAGCACACCCTCAGAACCGATAAACAGATGCCGGAAGTCCGGCCCGGTATTGTTCTTCATGAGGCCACGGTTCAGCTCGAGAACCTCGCCCCGGCCGTCGACCACCACCAGGCCCGTGATCTGACTGCGCGTCATGCCATAGCGAATAACCCTGATACCACCCGCGTTGGTGGCGATGTTTCCGCCAATCTGACTCGAGCCGGAGGAGGCAAAATCTACCGGATAGAACCACCCGCGCGCACTGGCAAGGGCCTGGAGATTGGCGGTGATCATGCCGGCCTCGACAGTCACCGAAGGTTCGCCCGCATCGATCGACAGCAGACGGTTCATGCGGTCGAGGGAGAGCACCAACTCCCCGGAATGGGCCACCGCACCGCCACAAAGCCCCGTCCGGCCCCCCGAGGGCACCACGGCCAGACGATACTGCCGAGCGATTGCCACAATCGACTGCACCTCTGCCGTGCTCCGCGGCCGCGCAACGGCACAGGGCGCAGCCTGCCAGCCGCTGCTGCGGTCCACCCCGTAGTGCGCAAGCGAATCTGGGTCCTGCAGCAAGATGTCCTCGCCAAGGACAGCGCCGATTGCCTCCAGCGCCGCAGCTGTTCGAACGCCATCAATAGCGATCGGTCGAGAGCCTTTGCTTACTCGATTTGACACAAGAAAAACACCTTAACCTATTGCTTCGTATGGTCAGTTATCTCTCTAATCTCGAAATCAGATGAGCGAAATCTGCGTAGCTGCGCCCAGAACCTGCGGGCACTCCAGGGGTAAAGCGTAGAAATCCGGCCATCTTGACGGCGGTACCAGCTGTGACACCCGCTCGCCCACACCGTGTGTTGCAGGGCCTGCTGAAGCCGCGCGTTATACCGGCTGAAGGTTTCGGGTCCGACGCTCAGAAGACGACGCCGGCCCGCGCGACGGATGCACTTCAGGATGTAACGCACCTCCTGCTCGATCATGAAAACGATTGAGGTCGTCCCCACCCCTGTGTTGGGCCCCGTCACCAGATAGAGATTCGGCATGCCCGGCACGCAACAGCCGTTATAGGCAGCAGGAATATCGGACCACTGCTCGGCCAGAGACAGCCCCGCAGGCCCGCTCACATCGATATCACGCATATGCCCTTCGAGGTCAAAACCCGTGGCGTAGACGATGAGGTCAACTTCATGCAGCCGTCCGTCCCTGGTCCGCACGCCCGATTCTTCGATGCCTGAGATGGCAGTCGTAACGAGTTCAACATTGGATCGGTTGAAGCTCGCGAAGAAGTCATCCGAAATCAGGATCCGCTTGCAGCCCATCTCATAGTCTGGTGTGAGCTTGGGGTGCAGGGAGGGATCACGCACCTGCGTGCGCATGAACCGCAGCATCATTCGCCGTGCACGCCCGCGCAGCCCCGAGACCTCGCGCGTGATGGGGTAGAGCAGCAAATCCATGCGCAAAAAGATGAAGCTGCGATACAGCCGGAGCAAGCCCGGCACATGGCGGAACAGCCACTTCTCGCGCGCTGAATAGGCGCGATCCTCACGCGGCAGTATGTAGTTCGGGGTTCGCTGGAACAGCGTGGCGCTCGCGACCCGGGGCGCTATCGCGGGCAGGATCTGGATGGCGCTGGCCGCACTGCCCACGATGGCAACCCGAAGGCCGTTCAGGTTGAAGCCCTTCTGCCACTGGGCGGAGTGCATCCAGCGGCCGCTGAAACTCTCGATGCCGGGAATGTCTGGGAGCTTGGGCTCATGGAGTCCTCCGCTGCCGAGGATGACGTGGCGCGCATCGAGCACCTGCCCGTCGGCAAAGTGCGCGCGCCATAGGCCGCGTTCGTCGAGGAATTCGAGACGGCGCAGATGGCGGCCGTGGTCAAGGTAGTTGCGCAGGCCGAAGCGGTCCACGCAGTGCGCGAGGTAGGCCTGGATTTCGGGACGCGGGGAGAATTTGCGGGACCACCCGGGGTTAGGCGCGAAGGAAAAACAGTACAGGTGCGAAGGCACGTCACAGGCCGCTCCCGGATAGGTGTTCTCCCACCATGTCCCACCGATACCGGCACTTTTCTCGACGATCAGGAACTCATCGATTCCCGCGTCAAGCAGTCGCTTGCCGGCACAGGTGCCTGCGAAGCCTGCCCCCACCACCAGGACATCGAGTACTGCAGCACTTTCCGCCATGCCAAACTGCTCCGCGCCTATTCCTATGCCTATGCCTATGCCTAGGCCTGCGCATGGTAGCGTGCTGCGGAGCAGTGTGCTTCCCGAGAGCGTGCGCAGGCCGCTACAGTACGAGTCTGATCGTCGGAGAACGCAGCATGGACAGACGGGATTTCATTCTGGCCGCTTCGGCCATCGGAGGAGCGGCGGCTGCAGCCCCCGTCGCACAGGCAGCCAGCCTCGATGCTGCATCGCCCGTTGCCAGCCGCAGCGCCATGGTCGGATTGTTGAAGGCGATGAACTCGCTGCAGGCGGATTATCTGTCACCTGCGTGGCGAATCCAGTCGCCCAACGATATCGCCGAGGGCGAGCGCCTGCTGCTGCACCTCCTGAATACCGCGATCAACTTCTGGCTCGAGGCTGATGCGGAACGCCCGGTGTTTACGCCCTACACCACGCCCACACGAAAACTGCTGGGCGACAACCCCGACGCGCTCTATTACTTCGCACCGGTTCGCCCGGACCGCAGCTACCGGATCCGCGGCAATCTGGCAGGTGCGAGCTTCACCTCCTTTACCGTTGAGGGCGGGAGCGCCGCAGGCGGTACGGCAAGCGCTTCCACCGCGGCCATCGACGATGTCGAACTGGCCGTAGGATCCGACGGCAGCTTTGAGATCATCGCGAGTCCCGAGAAACCGTCCGCAGGAGTCTGGCTGCCACTCGCCGCATCCGCCGGCCAAATCACCACGAGGCACTACTTCGAGAGCCGGAATTGCATCGTTAATCAGCCCGGCTTTCAGGTGCCCCTGACGATAGAACCCCTCGCCCCGCCGCCGCTTCCCCCGGCGCCCGATGACGCCGGCATTGCCGCGCGCATACTCGCGGTCGAGCGCTTCGTGCGCGGGATGATGCAGCTGTCGATCGCCGGAGGTGCCGGCAAGGGGCCGCGGCCGGCCTGGTTCTCGACCACCCCCAACGTGTTCACCGCCCCGGGGCAGTGGCAGAGTGAGTCCGGCTACGGAAACATGCACGCGCACTACTGTGCTGCGCCTTTCCTGCTGGGACCCGAACAGGCGCTGCTTATAGAGGGCGAACTGCCCCAATGCCGCTTCGCCAACGTGATGCTGTGGAACCGGTACATGCAGACTCTCGACTACACGCGCCGGCAGATTTCGCTGAACCGCTCGCAAATGCATTTCCTGCCCGACGGGCGCTACCGGGTGGTGGTTGCGGGCCGTGACCCCGGCGTACCGGGCTGGATCGACACCGAAGGGCGCGCTTCCGGTCTCGTGTACTGGCGCTTCCTGCTGGCACGCGGCACCGTACCCACGCCAGTCGGGCGAGTCGTTTCTCTCGCCGAATTGGCGTGACTATGGGCAAACGCGGCGACACCCCGGTCCAGGCGTGTCGCTGCTCAGCCACACGTTCAGCGAATTCCTTCCAGTCTCCTCAAGGCATCAAGCAAGGTGTTCGGGGCTTCGACCATCACGGTATGTCCCGAGCCAGGAAGCACCTGTGTTTCGCTGGTCCTGAGCGCCGCGCGTAATGCCGTAGCAGATTTCGTGGGCGTGAGACGGTCTTCGGCGCCGAGCACGAGCAGGCTCGGGCAGGCCACCGCCGCGGCACGCTCAAGGCCCTCGGTGTAGGCATTGCACGCCGAGAGATCCGCATAGAGCACGCCCGGACGCGAGCGCTCGAACAGCCTCAACGTGGCCCCGCTCATCCACGCGCCCGGGTTTGAGTTGCCGCCGTAGACATGGCGCTTGCTGTAGCCCCATTGGGTGAGCATCTCGAAAGCCGCGTGATCATTGGCACGGGCCGCGGCCAGCAGTGCCTCGGAGACGGGCATGGGCACGGCCGTGCCCACCATCGCGAGCGCGCGAGCACGCTCCGGGTAGCGGGACGCGGCATCAAGAGCAATCAGACTGCCGAGACTGTGACCGAAAAACGCCACGCGGGAAAGGGCGAGCGCGTCCAGTAACTGCAGAACCCAGTCTGCCATCGCCGGCACGGAGCTGAGCGGTGTTCCCGCGCTACGCCCGTGTCCCGGAAGATCCGGCGCTACCACGGTGCGACCGTGGCGAATGAAGTGGCGCGAGACCAGCGTCCAGACCGTGTGATCCATCCCTGCGCCGTGCAGCAGCACGATGGCGGGCTTTGCGGGATCGGGATCTCTCGGGCCGGTGTAGCAGTAAGCGTCCTGACCATTGACCTGCAGTTTCATTTTCCGCCCTCCCCCGCCGCCTTGGCCGCGGCGCGAAGCGCGGTCCGCAGATCCTCGATCAGGTCATCCGGATCCTCGAGGCCGATCGACAACCGGATGGTGCCCTCGCCGATGCCGGAGGCCGCAAGCGCTGCGGCATCCATCCGGTGGTGGGTTGTGCTCGCCGGGTGGATCACCAGCGAGCGCGCATCGCCGACGTTGGCAAGGTGCGAGAAGATTGTGAGCGCATCGACGAAGGCAATCCCCGCCTTGCGCCCACCCCGTAGGTCGAAGCTGAACACAGCGCCGCAGCCGCGAGGAAGCAAGCGCGCAGCAAGCGCGTGATCAGGATGCCCTTCGAGTTCGGGGTAGCGAACCGCCGACACCAATGCCTCAGCCGCGAGGAACTCAACCACCCGACGCGTATTCCCGACATGGCGGGCCATCCGCAGTCCCAGGGTCTCGATGCCCTGCAGCACATGGAACGCGGAGGTCGGTGCCATGCAGGCGCCGAAATCACGCATGCCCTCCTTGCGGGCACGGGTAATGAACGCCGCCGGACCGAACTCCTCGCTGAAAACCAGGCCATGGAAACCGACATAGGGCTCGGTCAGCGTCGGGAATTTCCCTGAGGCCTCCCAGTCGAAGCGCCCGCCGTCCACGAGCAAGCCGCCGATCACGATACCGTGCCCACTCAGGAACTTGGTCGCCGAGTGCATCACGAGATCGGCGCCGAGTTCCAGCGGCTTCATCAGCCAAGGCGTGGTGAAGGTGGCATCGACCAGCAACGGTATCCCGGCCTCATGCGCTACCGCTGCGATCGCGGGGATGTCGAGCACCTCGAGATTGGGATTGCCGAGCGTCTCGCCGAAAACGAGACGGGTCTCGGGCCGGATTGCGGCGCGGAAGGCCTCCGGATCGCGCGGATCGACGAAAGTGGTCGTGATGCCAAAGCGCGGCAGCGTGTATCCGAGCAGGTTGTGCGAGCCACCATAGAGCGAGCGCGATGCCACGATGTGGGAACCTGCGCCCATCAATGTGACGATCGCCAGATGAAGGGCCGCCTGCCCGCTGGCGGTGGCAATGGCCGCAACGCCACCCTCGAGCGCGGCGATGCGCTCCTCAAGCACGGCATTGGTCGGGTTGCTCAGTCGCGAGTACACATGCCCCGTGCGTTCGATGTTGAACAGCGAGGCTGCCTGGTCGGAGTCGGTGAAGACAAAGGACGCGCTCTGGTAGATCGGGGTTGCCCGTGCGCCTGTCGCCGGGTCGGGTTGGGCACCGGCGTGCAGCGACAGGGTGTCGAAGCCGGGGCCTTGGGGTGCTGACATGCGGGGATTCCTCGAGAGTGTGTTGATGGGTGCTATTAGTCAGTCCAGCAATACGGAACTGGTCGTCAGAACTCTTCGCCCGCCACGTCCTGCCCCGCCTTGCCGAATATCCCGGCGCTGGCAGCGCTAAGGGCGTTGATCTGGGGCGCGCGCGGATTCGGCAGCAGGCGACGTGCGATATCCCGGTTATGGGCCCCTGCGACACACACGGGTCCCCTGCCCATGAAGGCGAGGCCCTCGGCGGCCACCTGCGCCGGCATCATCAAACCGGGATAGTCAGCAAAGGACGGCATGCTGCCCAGCATGCTCGGCGTGCGCGTGGCACCGACGATCAGGCACATCGCATCGACGCCCGCGGGCTTCAATTCGTGCCACAGGCCCTCGGCCAGAGTCAGTTCGAAGGATTTGGTGGCGTTGTAAACCGCGGTGTAGCTGCCACCTGAAAGCGCGGCCAGCGAAGACAGCAGCATGATCCCGCCCCGGCCCCGCTCCCGCATCGCGCCGCCGAAGTGGTGCGCCAGCGACAGCGGCCCCTTGCAGTTCAGGGCCACCAGGCCGAGCGCAGCCTCGAGCGGCTTGTCGAGCACATGCGCGGCGCCGTGGGTGGCACCGGCGTTGTAGATCAGCAGTCCGACCTCGAGCTCCGCGGTCTCGCGTCGAACCCGGTCTGCCATGCCATCGGCAGTGAGGTCAACTGCGATGCAGCGAGTGGCAATGCCGTGGGTCTGCCTAAGATCTGCCGCCAATTCGTTGAGCAGCGGAGCACGACGTGCGAGCAGCACGAGATTCAGGCCAGCGGCCGCGAGCTCCCGCGCGAAGGCCTCGCCGATTCCGTCGGAGGCGCCCGCCACCAAGGCCCACGGACCGTAGCGTTCCAACAGGCTGGCGCTCATGACGATTCCTTTTTCTTTTTACCGGGCAGCGTACCCATCAGTTTGCAAATAATGGAGAGCATCACCTCATCAGCACCACCGCCAATCGACACCAGCCTGGTGTCACGGTAGGCCCGTGCAATGGGGTTGTCCCACATGAATCCCATGCCCCCCCAATACTGCAAGCAGGCATCGGTGAGCTCGCGCGAGAGTCGTCCGATTTTGAGTTTTGCCATCGATGCTTTCATCGTCACATCTTCGCCGTTGATGTAGCCCTCCACGGCGTCGTAGGTGAGCGCGCGCAGGGCTTCGACCTCAGTCTGCAACTCCGCTAGCCGGAAGTGCACGACCTGGTTATCGAGAATGGATTGCCCGAAGGCCTTGCGCGAGCGCGTGTAGGCGATGGTGGCGTCGATGCAGGCCTCGAGGCCTTTAAGGCCAGCGGCAGCGCCATACAGGCGCTCCTCCTGGAACTGCAGCATCTGGTAGACGAATCCCGAGCCCTCGTCGCCGATCCGGAATCGCTGCGGCACGCGGACATCCTCAAGGAAAATCTGCGCTGTATCGGAGGAGCGCATGCCGAGCTTGTCCAGACGCGGCGACAGCGAGAGCCCGGGCGTATTGGCAGGCACGATGATCAGCGACTTGTTGAAATGTGGCTTGCCATCGCTCGTGTTGGCGAGCAGGCAAAAGAAATCGGCCTGCGTGGAGTTGGTGATCCACATCTTGGTGCCGTTGATCAGGTAGTCATCGCCTGATTTGGTGGCCGTGGTGCGGATGCCGGCCACATCGGAGCCCGCCTCCGGCTCGCTCACCGCGATGGAGAAGACTGCCTCGCCAGTGATTGCGGGAACAAGAAATTCGCGGCGCAAGGCGTCACTGCCAAACTTCGCAAGCCCTGGAGTGGCCATGTCGGTTTGCACGCCGATCGCCATACCTACACCGCCGCACTGGATGCGTCCCAGTTCCTCAGCAAACACGAGCTGATAGCTGTAATCGAGCCCCAGGCCGCCGTACTCCACCGGCTTGGAGATGCCAAGCAGTCCGAGTTCGCCCATGCGAGCGAAGAGCTCGTGCGCAGGGAAGATCCCCGCAGCCTCCCACGCATCGGCATGGGGATTAATCTCGGTATCGACAAAACGCGCGGTGGTCTCGCGGATCGCGCGGTGCTGGTCGGTAAATCGCATGCAGTGTCCTCAGAGTCCGTGGCGATCCGGGTGATCCACGTGTATCACCCGGACATTGACGACACACGTGCACGGAAGGGATTCTACACGCGGGCCGCCGCTGTCAGCGTGCAGCCACGCATGAGAAGTTTTTAACGGGGAGCATCGATGACTTCAGTACTGCTCGATTCCCACGAGGGCGTGCTCCGCATCACCATCAACCGCCCGGAGCAGCGCAACGCCGTGAACGATGAGGTGCTGGCGGGCATACGGGCGGGACTTGAGCATGCCACCGAAGACCCCGGTGTGCGCGCGGTCGTCCTGAGCGGCGCAGGCGATCGTGCTTTCTGTGCCGGCGCCGATCTGCGCCAGGCTGTCGACACCGATGGGGGCGTGTTCTCCGGTGCCGGCGATTCTCACCCCTTCATCGAGGTGTTCCGCGCCGCAGAGCGCTGCGGCAAACCCCTGATCGCCCGCGTGAACGGCCACGCCATGGCTGGTGGTCTGGGGCTTGTGTGCATGTGCGACATGGCCATCGCCGTCGAGGGTGCACGTTTCGGCACACCGGAGGCCCGGGTCGGGGTGTTCCCCCTGATGATCCTCAGTTACCTGATGCGTCTGGTGCCACGTCGAAGACTTCTGGAGATGTGCCTCACGGCTGAGTCATTCGACGCGGCTGCTGCACTTGAGTTCGGGCTGTTGAATCGGGTTGTGCCGGAGTCCGGGCTCGATGCCGCGGTAAACAATCTGCTTGCGAGCCTGATGGCCGCCTCCCCCGCCGCACTGCTACTCGGCAAAAAAGCCTTCCGTGCCATGGAAGAGATGACCCTGAACCAATGCTTCGAGTACGCCCAGCTCATGATCGCCCGGATGAGCCAGACGCCGGATGCCCGCGAAGGCATGCGCGCTTTTCTCGAGAAACGCGAACCACATTGGCAGAGCGCGGGAGACTGAGCGCTTAAGCCCGGACGACGCCGACAACCCCTAGAGCCCGTGAACGCGCACCGGCAGGCGCTCGAAACCGTGCACGAAGCACGACATCACACGTTGCGGCGGACCACAGACCTCGATGCGCCGGAACCGCCTGAGAATCTCCTCCCAGACGATCCGCAACTGCATTTCCGCCAGCCGGTAGCCCATGCAGCGATGTATCCCGAAGCCGAAAGACAAGTGGTGGCGCGGACGCGCTCGATCGACGATGAACAGATCCGCATCCGGGATCTCGCTCGCGTCCCGGTTTCCCGACAGGTACCAGAGCAACACCTTATCGCCGGCGCGGATCTGCCGCCCCGCCAGTTCGCAATCGGCGGTGGCAGTGCGGCGCATGTACGCAAGCGGCGTCTGCCAACGGATGATCTCCGGCACCAGGCTGGTCACCAAGCCCGGGTCCGCGCGGAGCTTGGCGAGTTGCTCGGGATTGTCGTGCAGGGCCAGTACGCCGCCGGTGAGTGAGTGGCGCGTGGTGTCGTTACCACCCACGATCAGCAGCAGCAGATTTCCGAGGTACTCCATCGGCGTCATCGAACACGTGGCCGGATGCTGAGCAAGAAGGCTGACCAAATCCAGGGGCTGTCGCGGAGGGCGCGCGGCCCGCTCGTTCCACAGAAGGGTGAACGCCTCAAGGCATTCGCGCATCGTCTGACGCCATTCTTCGGGTGAGAGTCGAAGCGGCCCGGGCTGGCGTGGGCTGGAGGTCGCGACATCCGACCAGTGCGTGAGCAAATGGCGCTGTTCCAGCGGAAAATCAAACAGCGTCGCAAGCATCTGGGTGGTCAATTCGACCGCAACCCGCTCGACCCAGTCGAACTCAACGCCGAGTGGAAGCGCGCCCAGAATGGCCACCGCCCGCTCACGGATCAGCGGCTCCAGCAGCGCCAGGTTGGCCGCACCGACTGCGGGCTGAGCTGCGGCGCGAGTACGTGTGTGGCGAGGTGGGTCCATGGCGATGAAGCCGGGCTGCAGGTAGAAGTCACGCGGGGGATTGCCGAGCAACACGGTCGGCTCCGAGGAAAACAGCGCGTGCTGGCTCTCGACCTGCTGGATGTCACGGAAGCGGGTCACGGACCAATAAGGCCCGAATGGACTCTCCGGACAGTAATGGACGGGCTCTTCCTGCCTCAAGCGGGCGAAAAAGGGGGGCCATATGCCCTCGGCGTAGAGCCGTGGATTGGAGAGATCGAACTGCGCGAGCGGCAGACTCCAGGGGTCGGCTCCCGGCCTGCACGGATGCAGCGCCCAAGGGTCCGTTTCCACGGGATGAATACGACTAGAACTGCGACTTCGGGATGCGAACAACCAGCCCGTCGAGGCTGTCGTTCAGCGTGATCTGGCAGCAAAGCCGTGAGGTGGGTTCCCGCGCAACCACAAAGTCGAGCATGCCCTCCTCCATCTCGGTTATGACTCCGGCTCGGTCTACCCAGGCCGCATCGAGATACACATGACAGGTGCCGCAGGAACACCCGCCACCGCATTCGGCTTCGATGCCGGGCACCGCGTTATCGAGTGCCGCAGTCATCACGGTGTCACCAACAGGGGCCTCTACGGGGTACTCGACGCCGGAGTGGCTTAGGAAAAGGACTGTCGGCATGAAAGAGGCTTCCGCGTGAGGGCGCGGCGAGACTAAACGCCGGCCGTGATACTGGTCAACAGCCGGCGCAGGCCCGCAACCTTCCAGCGCTCGGAAAAACTGTGGCGGCGCACCAAGCGGTCCTGCAACGCCAGGTACCGCGCCAGTGCCTCGAAGCACACCAATAACGGCCAGGCCCGGCTGCCGGGGTCGACCCGCGGCCCATAGCCCTCGAACAGCGCTTGCTGGGCGCGGCGGGCCGGGAGCGCCACCGGCACAACACGAGCGCGTAGCGGAAAGATATCGCCCATGGCGAGGTATACAAACATCCTCGCCAGATCCTCGGCTGCCGGCAACCGCTGCTCGGCCCAGATATCTATCCCGGTGATTCGTGAGCGCTCCACCAGAACATTCGTGAAGGTGAAATCGCCATGCGTCCGCGCGAATGGCACAGGCTGCCCGTCCTGCAACTGCAACTGCTGATCGAGCCAGGCGACCGCCTCGCACCAGAGCGTATCCGTCGCGAGCACCGCGGCACCGACAGGCGCTGCCTTAAGCCGGCGCGCCAACAAAAGCCGGTACCGCTGCGCGTCGAGTGGGGCGTCCTCGATCCGATCAAGCGCGTGGAAGTGACGCAGCCATTCGCCCACTCGCCGCACGGAGTCCCGGTGACGCACCGGGGCCAGCGCGGCGCGCACCAGTACCGTCTCAAGATGGGGCGCCTGCAGCCATTCGATCAATAGCGCAGACGCATCCTCAAACCAGGCATAAACCCGCGGCACCCCATGCCCGTGCACAGAATTCATGGCTGCACCGTAGCGCAAGCCCGCCGCCTGGCGCCTCGCGGCAACGGGGCTTGCGTACAGTCGCAAGGCCGCCTGTCGAGAATTGTCATGCGCCGAGAACCGGATCACGCGCGCCTTTCTCGCCTCGCTGACATCGGAGTGAATGACCCAGCGCGAACCCGGATACTCCCGCTGGAGGACTTCCACGGCGCGCCTGGTGACGGACAGTGGGCGGTCGGTTTCGGGGCCGAGTATCGAGTTCATCCGTTGATTATGACCCAGTTTTTGGCTCGACAGAATCTGTCCTCATCGGCACCCTCACCGCATGAGGCTTTCCCTGTCGCGTTTTCGATGCAGCGTGCGCTGGCCGCTGTGGCTCCTGTCGCCACTGGGCTCCGGGCATGATTTCCGCGGCAACCCCGTGCTGGGCTCGAGTCTGTTGAATCGGATGGGGCTCCATGTGGCCCGCCTCCTGCTGGCCCGCATGTTGACCGCTTGGCGCCGGCTGTGGTTGCGCGAACTGCTGCCCGAACACCTTCGCCAGAGCTACCGCAAGGACGGCTTCGTGGTGGTGCGAGGCCTGTTGCCCGATGCGGCCTTTGCCGCCGTATTGGCCGACATGCATGCCGCGGCAGCACCGCTGCGGGAGTGCATCCAGGGCGACACCCTCACCCACCGGATGCTGCTGGATGACACCACCTTGGCCTCACTCCCGGGGCTGCGCGCGCTGCTTGAGCATCCCGTATTCGCAGGTGGCGTTCGCTACATTGGCGCGCGAAACGCATACCCGTTGCACTACATCCAATCGATACGTAACGGTGTCCGGCCGGGCCGTACAGACCCCCAAAAGAGGCTTCACTCGGACACCTTTCACCCGACCATGAAAGCGTGGTTTTTCCTGCAGGACGTCGAGACCTCGCAGGGGCCGCTGAATTACGTCCCGGGTTCACACCGACTCACACTGCCCAGGCTCCGGTGGGAGTATCGCCGCAGCCTGGTGGCAGCGAAGCTGCAAGACGGTTACAGCGAAAAGGGCTCCTTCCGCGCCGACGATGAAGACCTACGCCAGTTGGGGCTGCCTCCCCCACGCGATTTCGTAGTCCGCGCAAACACCTTGATCATTGCCGACACCTACGGTCTGCACTGCCGCGGCGCGGCGGCTCCGGGCGCGCGACGGCTGGAGATATGGGCCTACAGCCGACTGAACCCGTTCAACCCGTGGCCGGGAATCAACTCGCGGATCTGGGCGCGGGGCTTTACCTGGCTGTTGCGGCGCAGGTGGGAGCAACTCGACCAGAGCGCTGCCGCGCGCGGAGAACTCTCGAGCTGGCACCCGGTAGCGCTGGAGGAGCTGCACCCCGAGGCCTCGGGCGGGGAACTCAGCCCCGGCTCCGGAAAATGATCCGGTCCTCCCAGTCGGCAAGCGTAACTGCCTCCTCGGAGACCATCCGGCCCGCGCGCGAAATGCCCGCGCGGTGCACGGCGTCGCGATCGCCACACACAAGGTAGTGCCAGTTCCGCAGAGACTTGCCCTCGTCCAGCAGCCGGTAGGCACAGGTGCGGGGCAACCAGCCCAGTGTGCCCACCGTGCCGGGTTCAAGGGAAACGCAATCAGCCACTTGCGAGCGCCGACCAGGGTAGTCCGAGCAGCGGCAGGTGGTGGTGTCCAGAAGCTTGCAGGCGATATCGGTGTACCAGACGGTGCCATCCGTCTCGTCCTCCAGCTTTTGCAGGCAGCACAGCCCGCAGCCATCGCACAGGGACTCCCACTCTTCGGGGCTTAGCCCGTCGAGTGACCTGCGCTCCCAGAATGCTCGGGTATCGGCTGTTTTCATGCGGCTATACTGCCAGCGCACCCCGCGCAGCGAAACAGGAATGCTTGCCATGAGCAATGCCACGACGCCACTCATCAGCACCGCCCATCACGCGGGCGTACACACGATAACGCTCGACAATCCCGCCGCCCGCAACGCCTTGTCCAGCGCCATGATGTCGGCACTGAAAGCCGCTTTCGAGAGCGCCGGTGCCGACCCGCAGGTCCGGGTCATCGTGCTGGCAGCAAACGGGCCTGCATTCTGCGCCGGACACGACCTGAAGGAGATGCGCGCCAATCCGGACGCCAGTTTTCAGGCCACGCTGATGGCAAGCTGCGTGGAGTTGATGCTCGCGATTGTTCGCTGCCCCAAACCCGTGATCGCCCGTGTGCACGCCACTGCAACCGCCGCGGGCTGTCAACTGGTGGCAAGTTGCGATCTGGCCATCGCAGTGCATGACGCAAAGTTCGCTACCCCGGGGGTCAACCTCGGTCTTTTCTGCAGCACGCCGATGGTGGCGCTTTCGCGCAATCTCTCCAACAAACACGCGATGGAGATGCTGCTCTGCGGCGAGATGATCGACGCCGACACCGCCTGGCGGATGGGCTTGGTGAACCGGGTGGTTGCAGCAGATCAGCTCGATGTCGCGGTCGATGAACTGGCGCGTCGCATCGCGTCCAAATCCAGCCGGACACTCGCGATCGGCAAGGAAGCCTTCTATGTACAGCGCGAGATGCCGCTGGAGGAGGCCTACCGTTACGCAGCCGGCGTGATGGTAAGCAATCTGCAGACCGAGGATGCGCGCGAGGGAATCGCCGCCTTCATCGACAAGCGCGCCCCCTGCTGGGTGGATCGCTGAGCCCGTCACGGCGCACGGGGAAAAGCCCCGACCGCAGCCACTGCCGCGGTCGGGAACTCCGATCAGCGCGGCTGCATGCGGATGCCGCCGTCCATGCGGATACATTCGCCGTTGATGTAATCGTTCTCGATGATGGCGACCGCGAGGTGCGCGATCTCATCGGGTGAGCCAAGCCGCTGCGGGAACAACACCGACTGGCTGAGCGCCTTAACTGCGGGCTCGGGCAGCCCGAGGAAAAGCGGCGTCTTGATAAGCCCCGGCACGATCGTGTTGACACGAATGCCGTAGGAGGCCAGATCCCGCGCGATCGGCAAGGTCATACCGACGATGCCGCCCTTGCTGGCGCTGTAGGCCGCCTGGCCGATCTGGCCTTCGTAGGCGGCGACAGAGGCCGTGTTGATGATCACGCCGCGCACGCCGTCTTCGTTCACCGGCTCGTTCTTCGCCATTTGCTCGGCTGCGAGACGCAGTGTGTTGAAGGTGCCGACCAGGTTGATCTGGATGACCTTGTTGAACTCCGCGAGCGGGAAAACGCCCTGCTTGCCAAGGGTTTTGAGGGCATTGCCGATGCCGGCGTAGTTGCAGCAGATGTGTATCGCGCCGAAGCGCTCGACGGTCGCGGCAATTGCTGCAGCCACCGACTCCTCACTGGTCACGTTGACGTTCTGAAACATCACGCTGCTGCCGAGTTCGGCAGCCACGGCATTGCCGCGTTCGGCGTTCATGTCGAAAATCGCGACGTTGGCGCCCATGCGCGCCAGTCGCCTGACGGTGGCTTCGCCGAGGCCCGAGGCCCCGCCGGTGATGATGGCTGTCTTGCCCGAGATATCCATGGTCGATGACTCCTGAGGGTTGTTGGGTACAGTGGCGGGTATGAATTACTTGCCGGACCAGGACGGCGCGCGCTTCTCGGCGAATGCCGAGGCGCCCTCGCGGGCATCCTCAGAGGCAAACACCGGCGTGACGATCGCGTCCTGCCGCGCCCAGAGTTCGTCTGCCGACCAGCTTGCCTGCTCGCGCATCACACGCTTGCTCGCTGCCACCGAGAGCGGGCCGTTGGCAGCAATTGCGCGGGCCATGGCCTGTGCTGCCGCCAGCGCTTCCCCTGGTGCTACCACGCGATTAAGCAAACCGATCTCATAGGCGCGTGCAGCACTGATCATGTCACCCGTGAGAGCCATCTCGAGCGCAACGCGATAGGGCACCAAACGTGGCAGGCGCACCAGACCACCTGCGGCAGCCGCCAGGCCGCGCTTGGCCTCGGGGATGCCGAGCCGGGTCGTCTCGCTAGCCACGGCGAGATCACAGGCGAGCAGCAGTTCAAGACCACCGGCCAGCGCATAGCCCTCGGCGGCAGCGATCAAGGGCTTCTCCGGCGGACGCTCGACCAAACCGCCGAAGCCACGACCTTCAACAGACGGGAAATCGCCACCGAGAAAGGCTTTTAAATCCATGCCCGAGCAGAACACACCGCCCGCGCCCGTCAGGATACCAACCCGCAACGACGGCGAACTGTCGAGGTGGTCCATTGCCGCGGCGATTCCCTCGGCCACGGCTCGGTTGATGGCGTTCTTGGACGCGGGACGGTTGATGGTGACGGTGAGTATGCCGTCGGCTTCCTCGAGCAGAACTTCATCGGACATGAGCGACTCCAGTGTTGTGCGAAACATCGGGCAAGAGCAGCGCTCCACCCCCGGACGGGGGCGAATCTTCACTGCTCGCGAGGGCGCTGTCCAGAGTGCGGGCCCACTCAGCCACTGGGCGCACACCGGAGCCTGAACTCGAGCCGCAGCGGACGGTAGGGTTCGACCAGATGCGCGGCCCCGTTCACCGCATTGGGCGGCGCTGTCAGGGGCTCGACGCAGAGCGCCTGTGGGCGTTGGTCATAGACGACCCAGTGCGCGTGATCGGAGTTCAGTTCGAGCCGCAGGGCGCCAGGCCATTCGATAACCGGCTCGCGCGCTAGCCCCGTGAAGGTGTCATCCCACGGGCCATCTCCCGGGGCAAGCAGAGCTCCGGTAGGGATGCCACCGTCGTCACAGGCGTAGCGGAATCCGGGCCGGAAATCGAGGCGCGCCGGCAGGCCGAAGCCGAGATCGCGACGGAACCAGGGATGAAAGCCCGCACTGGCCGGAAAGCTCCGTTCCGCGGCGTGGATCTCAAGGCTCATGCAGAGTTCGTTGCCTTGCACCCGGAAGCGTTGCTCCGCCCTCCCCGGCCAGGGCCATGAGCTGCCGAGGTCTATGCCCAGCGTGTCGTCCCCGATCCATTCCCACGCCCGGTCGAACACCGTGCCGTGAATGGCATGCGGGGGCATATTGCGTGCGAAATCATAGCGGCGAGCACCGAACAGCAACTGCCCGTCGCGAAGACGCCCGGCGAACGGTGCCATCGGGTAAGAACCCCAGCCGAGCGGATCGTCCGTGCGTGGAACCAGCAATTCATGGCCACGCATACGCAGGCTGGTGATGCGACCGCCCGCGGCGGCGTCCACCTGCAGCGTGATTTCTCCATCACCGCCAATGCGTCGTTCTCCAGATTCCATATCGATACTCCCCGCGCCCCCGGCAACCCGTCGGCTTCTGCTACAGTACGAATCCGAGGCCTACGCTGCCAAGCAGATTCCGCATGAGTGATCCCCACCCCTACGCACGCCTTGGTCCCGAGTTCGTGCTGGACGCCGTGGAAAGTACCGGGCGCGTATCGGATCTGCGGATATCGGCGCTCAACAGTTTCGAGAACCGGGTCTATCAGGTAGGCATCGAGGGCGAGGCGCCGCTCATCGCCAAGTTCTACCGCCCCGAGCGTTGGAGCGACGAGGGCATCCTCGAGGAACACGCCTTCAGCCTCGAACTCGCCGAGGCAGAATTGCCCATCGTTGCACCGCTGGCCGATGCCGAGGGCTGCACGCTGTTCCGCCACGAGGGATTCCGCTTCGCCCTCTTCACGCGCTTCGGCGGTCATGCACCAGAGCCCGAGCGCGAGGGCACGCTGCTTTCCCTCGGCCGCATCCTCGGCCGGCTCCATGCCATCGGCGCCAGTAAGCCCTTTCTCGCGCGACCGACGCTGGACGTCGAGAGCTTCGCGCGTACCAGCCACCGGCTGTTGTCCGCTAACTTCGTGCCGCAGGAGCTGCGGATCGCCTATGACAGCCTCTGCCGCGATCTGATCGCCCGCATCGAGGACCGCTACCGCCCAGCCGATCTTGCGCTGATCCGCACCCATGGCGACCTGCACGGCGGCAACATCCTCTGCCGCGACGGCGCGCTCTGGCTGGTCGATTTCGATGACTGCCGTCGCGCGCCGGCCGTCCAGGATCTGTGGATGCTGCTCGCAGGCGAGCGCCATGAGCGCACTGCCCAACTCGATGAGATCGCTGATGGTTACGAGGAATTCCACGATTTTCCGCACCGCGAGTTGGGCCTGATTGAGCCTTTGCGCACCTTGCGGCTGATGCATCACGCCGGGTGGATCGCCTCGCGCTGGGAGGATCCGGCGTTCCCACGTTACTTCCCGTGGTTCAACACGCCGCGCTATTGGTCCGAGCACGTGCTGGAACTTCGCGAGCAGTTGTCGGCGATGGACGAGGAGCCACTGCGCCTGCGGCCCTGATTCACGCCAGTGCGGACACTGCGCTAAACTCGGCACGCCGAGGGATCACAGGAAGGTAGGCCGCCGTGAAACAGATCGCCCGGTTTCTGTTCCTTCTCGTATTCGTTCTGCCCCTGCCTGGCTTGGCCGAGCCAATGGCACCCTTCGAGGGTCTTGGCGGTTTCTCCCGCCCTATCTCCACCCGTGTCCCCGCGGCGCAGCTCTGGTTCAACCAGGGGCTCGCGTTCATGTACGCCTTCAACCATGACGAATCGGTGCGCTGCTTCAGGCGCGCGGCGGCAGCCGACCCGCTGCACCCGATGCCGTGGTGGGGTATTGCGATCGCGAGTGGTCCGCACATCAATAACGCCAGCCTTCCCGATGCACGCAATCGGGTCGCGCTGGAGGCCTTGCGCGAGGCACAGGCGCGGCTCGGCACAGCAACGCCCGTCGAGCGCTCACTGATCCGTGCGCTCGGCACCCGCTACTCGGCCGATCCAGCACTGGAGCGCGCACAACTCGATGCCCGCTACGCCGAGGCCATGGCCCGTGTGCGTGCCGCCTACCCGCAGGACACCGATGTCGGTGCGCTATACGCAGAGTCGCTCGCCGAGTTGAGGCCCTGGGACCTGTGGACCGCCGCGGGAGTCGCGCAACCCGGCACGCCGGAGCTGATCGCGGAACTCGACCGCGTACTGGCATTGGCACCGCGGCATCCGCTGGCCAACCATCTCTACATCCACACGCTGGAGGCCTCGCCAGACCCCGCACGCGCGGATCCTGCCGTAGCGGTGCTCCGCGACCTGCAGCCCGGGCTTGGACATATGGTGCACATGCCCTCCCACATCGACGTCCGACTGGGGCGGTGGCAACAAGCGATCGACTCCAACACCCGCGCCATCGAGGCAGACGAGCACTACGTTGCGCGGGTTCCCGAGCAGGGCTTCTACCAGTTGTACATGGCCCATAACCGCCACCTGCTGGTCTTCGCCGCGATGATGAGCGGCCAGAGCGCGCTCGCGCTGCAACGCGTGAAGGAGATGTCAGCGGCAATCCCCGATGCTACGTACCGCGCGGAGCCTTGGGCTGACGGCATCATGGCTATGCCGCTCGAAGTGATGATGCGTTTCGGACGCTGGGAGGAGATCCTCGCCACGCCCGCGTTTCCTGACTACGTGCCGTTGTCGCGGAGCCTGCAGCACTACGCCCGCGCTGTTGCCTTTGTCGCCACCGGCCGCATCGACGAAGCGCGCACCGAGCAGGCGGCCTTCACAAGCGCTCGCACCCGTTTGCCGGACGATGCTTTTTTCGGCAACAACGCGAGCAAGGACATCCTGGATGTGGCCGAAGGCGTGATGGCTGGCGAGATCGCTTTTCGCAGTGGTGATATTGATGAAGGCTTAAAGCATCTCGGTGCTGCGGCAGCGCGCGAGGACGCGCTGCGCTACGACGAGCCGCGCGACTGGATCCAGCCCGTGCGGCATCCGTGGGGAGCCGCGCTGCTACAGGCCGGACGGGCACGCGAGGCGAAGGCGGTATTCACACGCGACCTTGAGATCTCCCCGGAAAATGGCTGGGGGCTGTACGGCCTGCTGCGCGCCCTGCAGCTACAAGGACGAACTGCCGAGGCTGCCGAGGTGGAAAAGCGCTTCGATGCGGCCTGGAAGACCGCAGACCTCCAGATCAAGTCACCCTGCCTGTGCCTGCCGGGCGTCTGAGAGAATTCCTCAGGCAAGCCAGGCCGGTACCGGCAGCTTCTTCCGGCGCAGGAAGGCCGGGTTGAACAGCTTGCTCTGGTAGCGGGTACCGTAGTCGCAGAGAATCGTGACGATAGTGTGGCCGGGGCCCAGGTCACGCGCCATCCGCACCGCGCCTGCGATATTGATTGCCGCCGAGCCGCCCAGACACAGACCCTCGTACTGCAGCAGATCGAAGATCCAGGGCAGAGCCTCGGCATCCGGCACCTGGCAGGCGAAGTCGATGGCCGCGCCCTCGAGGTTGCGCGTGATGCGGGTCTGGCCGATGCCTTCGGTGATCGAGTCGCCCTCGGCGCGGAGCTCGCCATGCGCAAAGTAGTGGTAGAGCGCAGCTCCCATGGGATCGGCTAGCCCGATGCGCACGGCAGGGTTGTGCGCCTTCAGGCAGTCGCTCACACCCGCCAAGGTGCCCCCGGTTCCCACCGCGCAGATGAAACCATCCACACGTCCTTCGGTCTGGCGCCAGATCTCGGCGCCGGTGGTGTCACGGTGGATCTCACGGTTGGCTAGGTTGTCGAACTGGTTCGCCCAGATGGCCCCATTGGGCTCCTGCGCGGCGTATTCCAGCGCGAGCCGTCCGGAGACCTTCACGTAGTGATTCGGGTCGGACGCAGGCACGGCAGGCACGAGGCGCAGCTCAGCTCCGCACAGGGCCAGCAGCTGGATTTTCTCCGGGCTCTGGTTTTCGGGGATGACGATCGTGGTGCGATAACCCAGCGCATTGCCGAGCATGCAAAGCCCGATGCCGGTGTTGCCGGCGGTGCCCTCGACGATCCGGCCCCCGGGCTGCAAATGCCCCCTGCGTTCGGCGTCGCGGATGATGCCGAGCGCCGTACGATCCTTCACCGAGCCGCCGGGGTTCAGAAATTCGGCTTTGCCGAGAATCTCGCAACCGGTCTCCTCGGAAGCCCGGCGCAGCCGCACCAGCGGCGTGTTGCCCACGAGCCCCATCAGTCCGTCACGACAATCCATGAACAACTCCCGGGAAGTCCCCTGCTGGCGCGGCCGGCGTAAACGCGGTTTCAGGGATGGCCTGCAGTGGGGCCAGAGCCCGCTCGTTTGCAGCAAAGACGCCATATTCGCAGATCAAACCGGACACCAGTCGGGCCGGGGTGACATCGAAAGCGGGGTTTCTGGCTGCGCAGCCCGTCGGTGTCTGGGACAGGCAGTAAATGACTCCAAGACTGTCCAGACCCTCCAGCCGCAGCACTTCCTCCTGCGATCGAACCTCGATGGGTATCTCGCCAAGACCGTCCGCGATCGACCAGTCGATGGTGGAGCGCGGCAGGGCCACGTAGAACGGCAAATCGTTGTCGCCGGCGGCAAGGGCTTTCTGATAGGTCCCGATCTTGTTGCAGACATCACCGGCACGCGTGGTGCGGTCGCTGCCCACGAGACACAGATCGACCTCGCCACACTGCATCAGGTGCCCGGCCGCGTTGTCGACGATCAGCGTGTGCGGGATTCCCGCCTCGCGCAACTCCCAGGCGGTGAGTCGCGCACCCTGATTGCGCGGACGCGTCTCGTCGACCCACACATGCACCGGCAATCCCTCACGCCATGCCCGATACACCGGCGCCAGCGCAGTTCCCCAGGCACCGGTCGCAAGCCATCCGGCATTGCAATGCGTGAGGATGTTCAGGCGCCCACGTGCCTGCGCGCGCCCGGTGGCAGCGGCTTCGTGCAGCAAGGCGTAGCCGTGCTCGCCAATGCGCTCGCAGCAGGCGTGCTCTTCCCGCTGCAGCCACGCGGCATAACGCCATGCGGCGTCCCGACGCTGGCCCGGCGGCACACTACGCAGGGCGGCGTGCATGCCCTCCACCGCCCAGCGCAAGTTCACCGCCGTCGGACGACTGGCGATCAGAGCCACACTGGCGGCCTCGAGGTTTGCGTCGGAAGGGTCGGCCGACACCGCGACCGCCAAGCCACCCGCCGCGACAAGCCCGATGAGCGGCGCGCCGCGCACGACCATATTGCTGATCGCCCCGACGCAGTCCTCCAGCGTGCCGAGTTCCCGCCGCCGGTTGTGAAACGGCAACTGCGTCTGGTCGAGCACGTCGATCAGCGCCCGGCGCGGGTCGAGCCGCAGCGGCGGAGATCTGTCCCAAGCCTCCTTCATGCGGCAGCCCACCACATCCAGCAGACAATCACGCTGATGCCCATCACATTGAGACCCAGACCAGCGCGCAGCATCTCGGGCATGCGCACATGGCCGCTTGAATACGCGATTGCATTGGGTGGTGTGGCAACAGGAAGCATGAAACCGCAACTCGCCGAGAGAATGGCGATCATGAATACGGGCAGTGGGTCCAGCCCGCGCGCCGCGCACAGCGCTGCCAGCACCGGCATGATGGCCGCCGCGGCAGCGACGTTGCTGGTCAACTCCCCCGAGAACACGATAAGAGCCGAGAGCGCGAACATGAGGATGATCCCCCCCGGAATCGCGTTGCCCGACAGCCATGCTGCCATCGGCGCATCCGCGTGACTCGCACTGATCGCCGCCGCGAGACTGAGTCCGCCACCGAGCAGCAGGAGAATGTCCCAGGGCATTGCGCGCGCCGCATCCCAATTCATCAGGCGCTCACCCTTGCCCCCTCCGTCCGGAACCAGGAACATCGCCACGGCACCGGCAAGGGCAATGACGCCGTCGTCGAGCCCCGGCAGCTCGAGCACGCGCGCGAGCAGCGGGCGGCTGATCCAACACAGCGCCACGACGAGGAACACGGCACCGGCGCGCCATTCGATGGGACGCGCAGGCCCGAGCGCATCCAAGCGCTCGCGCAGCAGCGCGCGTCCGCCAGGCAACTCCTGCGCCGATACCTTGATCGCACCAAAGCACAACCACGCCCAAGCGAGCGGCAACAGCATCAGCAGAACCGGGAGGGCGAGTTTCATCCATTCGAGCATGCCGATATCGAGGCCGTAGTGCGAGCGCACATAACCCGTCATCACGAGGTTGGTGGGCGTACCAATCGGCGTGCCCATGCCACCCAAAGACGCGGCATAAGCGATACCCAACATCAGCGCGGCGGCAAAGCCGGTGTCCTCGCGTCCTTCGTCCCGCATGCCCTGAATGACGCTCAAGCCGATGGGCGCGAGCATCATCGTGGTCGCCGAGTTCGAGAGCCACATCGAAAACAGCGCGGTGACCAGCATGAAAGCGCCCACCAGGCGGCGTGGGCTGGCCCCAACCAAGACCAGCATGCGCAAAGCAATTCGCCGGTGCAGCCCCGAGCGCTCGAGACCGAGCCCCAGCATCATCCCGCCCATGAACAGGAACACGATACTGCTCGCATACGGTGGCGATACCGTTGCAAAGCTCAAATCGGTGACGACGGGCAACAGGACCAGCGGAAGCAGCGCCGTGACTCCCACCGGGAGCGCCTCCGAAACCCACCAGACGGCCATCAGGATCGCCACCGCAACCACTGCGCTGGCATCCCCCGCCAGACCGGGACCCGCGAACAGCAGAAACAACGCGGCCGCGACGGGCCCCGCGAGAAGACCCACGCGCTGCAGCATTTTTTGCGATGGGGAGGAAACCGACACGATTGGCAACCCGGGCGATTAACCGCCGCAGTATATCCGCCCGAGGACCGTGTGCCTTGCGGCTGCGTTACAGGGGGTGCAATCATCCGCCACCCTCAGGCCCCCGAGTGATTTCCATGGTTCCCGGCGCACGCGATTTCGACCTCATCCTGTGGGGCGCAACGGGCTTCACGGGTTCACTGGTGGCGGAATACCTGGCGCGCGCCGAAGGCTGCGGCGGGACCCTTCGTTGGGCGATTGCCGGGCGCAACAAGGCACGACTGCAGACGCTCGCACGGGAACTGGAGTCGCTGGTTCCGGGATTCGCCGCCGCCACGTTGCCGGTCCTCGAGGCAAGCCTTGATGACGCCGCATCGCTCGCGCGGCTGGCGGCGTCTACGCGGGTTTTGCTTTCGACGGTGGGGCCTTATGCGCTGTTTGGTACGCCACTCGTGCGGGCCTGCGCTGAGGCGGGCACGGATTACTGCGATCTCACGGGCGAAACCCAGTGGATCCACCAGATGATTGCCGACGTCGATGCAACGGCCCGTCGCACGGGCGCGCGGATCGTGCACTGCTGCGGCTTCGACTCGGTTCCCTTCGACATGGGTGTCTGGTTTCTGCAGCGCACCCTGGCGCAGCGGGGTACACCGCCGGCAGGGGTGGTTCGCGGCGTGGTGCGCAAATTGCAGGGCGCATTCAGCGGGGGCACCTACGCGAGCCTGCTGAATGCCGTCGAAGAAGCCGCTGCAAGTCCGCGCCTGCGACGGATGTCGGGCGATGCCAACTCGCTGCTACCCCCGGCACTCGGCGCCCCGCGCGCGCGTGCCGAACTGGGCATGGGTTTCCAGAGGGAACTGGGGGTTTGGACCGCGCCCTTCGTGATGGCGACCATCAACACCAAGATCCTGCGGCGCAGCAACGCGCTGCTCGGGTTTCCGTGGGGAAAGGACTTTCGTTATGAGGAATCCATGAGCACGGGGCGCGGATCCGCAGGTCGCGCGCGGGCCTGGCTCATGGCGGGCGGACTGGGGACGTTCATGGGAATGGCCGCATTTGGACCCACCCGATCCCTGCTGCGCAGGCTGCTGCCCGCACCCGGGGAAGGCCCTGATCGCAAGGCGCGCGAGTCGGGGTTCTACGAGATCGATTTTCTGGCGGAGACCGGCGTTTCACCGCAACTGGTGGCCACCGTAGGGGCTTCGCTGGATCCGGGCTATGCGTCCACGGCGCGGATGATCGCGGAATGTGCGTTGTGCCTCGCACAAGACGATGTCCCCACCGCCGGTGGGAGCTGGACCCCTGCCTCCTGCATGGCCGAGCCGCTGCTGGCGCGCCTGATATCGCGCGCCGGGCTCAGATTCAGTGTGCGCGAGATAGCCTGAGGGGCCTGCGGGTCTCCACCCAGAGGGGCCAGTCGCTGGGCAGCATGTCGAAAAGATCGGCTTCCAGCCGCTGGCGTGATACCGGGGATTCACGTCGGAGCCGTCGGTTCGCACTCAGGAAACGGCGTACCGCGAGCCGGTGCAGCGCCGGATCGGGGAACTGCTGGGCACAAAGGATCGCGTGACGCAACGGCTCGAGCAGTCCAGGTGTCATGAAAACGTCCTCGCGGGTCCCGGGACCTGCGAGCAATCAAGAAAGATGCCAACCGCTGCCTATAAATCGAAATTCTTACGAAACGACACACCGAGCGAGCGCGGAGGGTTGATCGAAAGCCGGCTCGTCCCCCAACGGTTGTTGAAAAACTGCTCCGCGCGCTCATCGAGAAGGTTTTCGATAAAGAACTGCGCATTCCAGCCCTCTGCATCCAGGCCAAGGCCGATATCCAGAAGCATGTAGTTGTCCTGACGCGCCGGCGGACTGTCCGCGATTACCGCCTCGCTACCCACCGAGTTGTAAGACTCACCCGTGTAGCTGTAATCGACACGCGCATAGGGATCAGCGCCGAAAATCTGCTGCGGCAGGTTGTATTGCAGGGACAGGTTCGCCTTGAAATCCGGGGATACCGGCAGCGTGGTGCCCTTCGACACCGTGAACGGATAGGGACTGCGGGGAAACAAGGTGGAAGTCTTCGAAATCTGGGCATCGAGCCGGGCCATCGAGGCATTGAACTCAAGGTTGTCGGTCAGCATCCACTGCAACTCAACCTCGATGCCATCGATGGTCGCCTCGGGGAAGTTCACGAACGCCAGTGCGTAGATCGCCGGCCTCGGGTCCTCGACCTGAACCTGGATGTCGATCCAGTCCATGTGATAGGCGGTCAGGTTGAAGCGCATGATCCCGTCAAGCCACGTGGTCTTGGCGCCGACTTCGTAGTTGTAGAGGAAGTCCGCATCGAAGGTCGTCGGCAGCTTGGAATCACGGCGAATGGGATTGCCGCCGCCGCCGCGAAAACCCTCTGAGTAGGTCGCATAGACCATATGGTCATCGGTGATCTGCCACTTGAGGCTCAATTTACCTACTGTGCCCGAGGCGCCGGAGCCCACATCGACATTGGTGTAAATGGGCGCTTCGTTCGGGTCGGGCCAGCCATCCTGAATGCCGCCGTTCACCAGGTAGAAGTCGTCGCTGACGTCGTACCACCGACCTCCCGCCGTAATCGAGAGCCGCTCGGTCAGGGCAAAGCTCAGCTCGCCGAAGACGGCTTTTTGCTCCAACTCCCGGTCGTAGGCACCTACCCACCAGTTGTCGGTCGGATCTTTGTAGCTCCCGTTTCCGACATAGGCGAGATAGTTCAGGTACGAGAAAAAATCCGTGTCGCCGAAGCCACGCGCGTAGGAGCGGAACAAGGTCTTGCCCTTCTCCTTGTTGTAGAACACACCAGCGACGCCGCTCCAGCGACTGGTGCTGTCGCCGGGCGTTGCCACACGTGACTCCATCGACCAGCGTTTGGTTGTCTCGCGGTTGGTGGCATAGCCCTGCGGATCGCCGCCAAAGTCGTAGAACGAGTAAGAGCCCGGCTCGCCGAAAGCCCCCGCGCACGCACCGGGATATCGACCGCAGGAGCTCCGCTGCAGGCTGAACTCGTAATCAGTGGCATCGGCCTCGTAGCGGAAGTCACGGTCGAAATACGATACCGCGAAAGTGCCATCCAGCCCCGCCACAGGCCCTTCAATCGTGAGCGCCAGCTGGTACCACTCGTCCTGGGTTGATTCATTCTCGTAGCGGCGCTGCTCGAGATCGCCGAGATCGGTGTTGCGGTTGATGTCGGAGAAACCATGGACACTCTTGTGCTCGAAGATCCCCGTGAAATCTGCGGTCCAGTCCTCGTTCACGAACCAGCGTAACTGCGCCCGACCACCGTAGATGTCGGCGGAGTTGACGTCGTCCTCGGCGACGGCCGCGTTGTCGAAGGTGCCGCCCAGGCTCGGGCGCTTCACGTTGTCGATGTAGCCCGCCTCGTGCACCGAGAAGCCCACCAGCCGCAGCGCGAGCTTGCCCGGGACCAGCGGCACGTTGGCCATGCCGCTCAGGTCGTAACCGGCATCCCCTTCCTCGTAGCCATTGACCTCCGCCTCGAGCCAGGCCGAGGCCGCGTCGGCATCGGGCTTGTTGGTGATGATCCGCAGCGCACCCGACTGCGAGGAATCGCCAAAAAGCGTGCCCTGAGGGCCGGAGAGCGCCTCGAGGCGCTCGATGTCGATCAGACGCGGGTTGATGTTGCGCCCGGAGGCCGTTACGGGCTGTTCGTCGAGGTAGACGCTGCTCGAAGCGTTCTCGCCGAAGGCAAGGCCAGACACCGACACACCGCGGAATACGATGGAGAGCCCGCCGGGCTCGCGGTTCACAAACGACAGGGCGGGGATTTTCTTGCTGTAGTCGTCGATACCGATCAGGCGCTGCGTGCGGATGTCATCGGTGGTGAACGCCTGAACAGACTGCGCGATGTTCTGGAGATTCTCGGACCGCTTGGTCGCGGTAACGATGATTTCCTCAAGCTCGGCTGTTGCGGATTGGGCACCGAAAAGTGCCGCCGTTGCCGAAACCGCGATTGCAAGTGCCTTGCGGCGCGCCGGCGCGTTCGTGCAGTCTTTCCTGATCTGGTCCATGTTATCCCCGTCCTCGTGTATCGTTATCCTTGAATGCTTTCACGCGGCAGGTCCCGATAGTAACCAATGCCCCTGCACCGGTACAGCCGCAAATGACTGTTCTGATCGCCACCTCCGTGGTGCGTGGCTCGCGTCAGGGCGAGAGCCATGGTGGCGTGTACCTGGTTGATCTGGCCCGCGAACGGGTGCGGCAGGTTCTGGACTGGAACCGCAGTGATATCGACTGGAGCGGGCGCGGCTGGGACCGGGGTTTGCGCGGGATCGCCTTTGACGGCGACACCGTGTACATCGCCGCCAGCGACGAGTTGTTCGCCTTCGACGCATCCTTCAGACCGCTCGGCGCCTGGCGCAGTCCCTGCCTGCGCCACTGCCATGAGATCCATGTGCACCGACGGCGGCTGTATCTGAGTTCGACGGGTTTCGATGCGGTGCTTGGCTTTGATCTCGACGAGCAGCGCTTCAGCTGGGGCATGCGCTTTGATTTCGACGGCATCGGCTACCGCGGCATTCCCTTCGACCCGATGGCGCCACAGGCTCCGGCGCCGCGCAACGAGCTTCATCTGAACAATGTGTTCTGCGACGAGACGGGCATGTATCTGAGCGGGCTACATGTTTGCGGCCTGCTCCGTTACGACGGCCGCGAGGTCCGCAAGGTGGCGGCGCTGCCGGCAGGCGCGCACAACGCCAGACCGCTTGCGCAGGGCCTGATCTACAACGACACCGCCGCCGACCGGCTCTGTGTGTTGCGTGGAGACCAGCGGCTTTGCTTTGCCATGCCTGCGCTCGATCCCGCGCTTTTGCACGCTGGCGCGGCCGACGAGTCGCGCGTGGCACGCCCGGGCTTTGCGCGCGGACTCTGCCTGATCGACGCGCACACCGTGGCCTCCGGGAGTTCGCCCTCGACCATCACCCTCCACGACCTCGAAAGCCGACGCAGCACGCTCTCGGTGGTCCTGAGCGGCGATGTACGCAATGCCATACACGGTCTCGAGGTATGGCCCTTCGCGCTTAGCTGATAACACCCCTGCTAGGCGATGTGCGGCGCCCGGGGACCGAGCACTTCGATCAATTCGTCGAGTTCCGATGCATAACGCCGCCACTGCCCCACCGAATCGGTGTAGATCGGTTGCCGGACCTGCTCGGAGCTCGCGGTGCGGATAGCACGCTCGGTCTCCCAGAAACGCAAACAACCCGGTTCGAAGGGAAGCCCGCAGTAGGCGAGCAGACGCGCAACCTGTCCGTCGAGATCGTTGACCAATGCCTCGTGATCAACGCGCAGCACGCGCCCCGGCAACACCTGCTCCCAATGATCCATGAGGCGCTCGTACTGCAGCCAGTACTCCCCGAGTTCAGCCAGGTCGTAACTGAATGCCTGCCCTTTGGCGTAGAGCTGACGGAAATTGGCGACGCAGGTATCCAGCGGGTCGCGGCGGGCGTCGATGACGAGCGCGTTGGGCAGTGCGAGATGGATCAACCCGACATTGGGGAAATTGTTCGGCATCTTGTCGACGAAATGGCGTCGGCCCAACTCGCGGTGCGGCGCCGTCCGCGCAAGGTACTCCGCGCCGAGTGCGCTCGCGTGACGGGCGTCTATCTCGCGGGCCGCCTCGGGGTAGTTGATGCCATCAGCGCGATTACGGCTGAGTGCGCTCGCCAGGCGGCCGATGTAGGGCAGCTCCGCCGTGCCTTCCACCGCGCTGTGGCTCGCCAGTATCTGCTCGATCAGGGTGGAACCCGAACGTGGCAGCCCGAGCACGAAAATCGGCGCCCGGTCCGGGTCCCCCCAGCCTTTTCGGGCCGCAAAAAACTCGGCGTCAAAGACCTGGATGATCGCCGTGTTCATCTGCTCGGTTTGCACCGGGTCGTAGCTCACCAGCGCACGCTGGCAGCGGTTGCCCTCGCGGTAGTCCGACCATGCCTGCACGAGATCGCCCCGATCCTCGCCCGCCTTGGCCAGTGCAAACAGGAAATTGGCCCGTGAACCCGGGTCGGCCTCGGGTGAATCCGCACGTGCACGCATATGTGCCACGTCATCTGCGCTGAAGCGGTAGGTCTTCAGGTTCGCCAAGCTCCACCAGCTCTCCCCGTTGTCCGGGCGCAATTCGATGCAGCGGCGATAGGCTGCCACGCCCTCCTCCGTACGTCCGAGTGTCTTCAGCACATGACCCATCCCGAGCCAGGCGGCGGCGTTACGCGGCTGCAGCCGGAGCGCCAGCGCGTAGGACGCGAGCGCATCGGCGGTGCGTGAGATCTGCGCAAGCGTGGCGCCCAGCAGGAAATGTCCCTGCGCGTTGCCCGGCTCAATCTCCACTGCGCGCCCGAACACGCCGAGCGCCTCCGGAAATCGGTCCTGGTCCTTTAGCAAGCGTCCAAGGTCGATCAGTGCCGTGCCGTAATCCGGTGCCAGCGCAAGCGCACGCCGCAACAGTCGCTCACCCTCCGGAGCCCGGCCTGCAGCCAGCGCACACATCGCCAATAACCGCAGCGCATCGACGTTGGAGGGCTCTTCCTGCAGCACGCGCCGGCACAGCCGTTCGGCCTCTGGCATGCGCCCTTGCCGCTGGGCGAGAACCGCATCGGCCAGGAGTTTGCGCAGGGGTGAAAGCGCAAACGCCGTCTCGAAGGCTGCATCTGCCTCCGTGCCCTGGCCATTCGCGGCAAGCGCCTTCCCGAGGTTGAAGTGCGCCAGTTCAAGCGAAGGGTCGAGCCGCACGGCACGCTGCAGGCATTCGATCGCCTCGCCCAGCCGCTCCTGCTCCAGCAGCAGTAGCCCGAGGTCCTCCCAGGGTTTGGCAAAAGTGGGGGCAAGTTCAACCGTGTGTCGCAGGCTTAGCTCGGCATCCCCATGGCGTTGCAAGCGGAGCAGGATCGCCCCCAGAAGCCCGAGCAGGTTGACATCGGCGGGACGGGAATCGAGCGCAGAGCGGCAGATCGCCTCGGCACCCGGTGCGTCGCCGTCGGCGAGGCGCTGCAAGGCCTCCTCGAAAACCGCCCTTGATCCGTCGTCCGCCGGCACGCTCAGGGTCGCTCCGCGCGCTGCTGGCGCTGCAGCACCAGCGCCTGCCGTTGCTGGGCGAACATCCAGCCGCCGGCGATACTCACGACCAGAGTAACCACCCCGATGATGAGCGCTGCCAGTGCGTTGATGTCGGGAGTGATACCCAGCTTCACCTTCGAGAAAATCAACATCGGCAGGGTATTGGCCCCCGGGCCGCTGACGAAACTGGAAATGACCAGATCATCGAGCGAGAGCGTGAACGACAACAACCAACCTGACAGCAGGGCGGGCGCGATGCCGGGGATCGTGATGTCGAGCAGCACGCGGAAGGGTCTTCCGCCCAGATCCATTGCCGCTTCCTCCAGCGAGGCGTCCATGGTCACCACCCGGGACTGCACCACCACCGCAACATAGGCGAGGCAAAACGTGATGTGCGCGATCGTGATGGTCAAAGCCCCCCGCGCATGCGGCCACCCGAATACGGCCCGCATGCTCACGAATAGCAGCAGCAGCGAAAGCCCGGTGATCACCTCTGGCATGACCAGCGGGGCCGCGACCATGCCGGTAAGAGCGGTGCGGCCGCGGAACTTCCCCATCCTGCCGAGCGCAAGCCCCGCGAAGCCGCCAAGCACCGTGGCGCCACACGCGCTGAAGAACGCAATTTGCACGCTGAGCCACGCCGAGTGAAGGATCTGCTGATCCGCTAGCAACTGCCGATACCAGTGCAGCGAGAACCCGCCCCAATGCGATCCGATACGCGACGCGTTGAACGAATTTGCCACCAGCAAGACAATTGGCAGATAAAAAAACACATAGCCAAGCGCAAGCCAGATGTAAACCGCAACACCCCGCCCTCTCACGGATGTGCTCTCCCCTGGCCGCGCTGGAAAATCATCACGGGCAGCACGACAACCAGAAGCAGGACCGTGGCGACCGCAGAGGCAAGAGGCCAGTCGCGGTTGACAAAAAACTCATCAAACAGGGCGCGCCCGATCATGCGCGTGTCGAGCCCGCCAAGTAGCGTGGGGATCACGTATTCGCCCACCGCAGGGATAAACACCAGCATCAATCCACCGATGATCCCGGGCACCGATAACGGGAGCGTGATGTCGATGAACACCCGCCACGGCGTTGCCCCCAAGTCCTCAGCTGCCTCGTGCAAATCGGGGTCCTGCTTCTCCAGCACCGCGTAGAGCGGGAGCACCATGAACGGCAGGTAGGTGTAGACGATACCCAGGTAGACGGCGAAATCGTTGTACATCAGCGCGAGTGGGCGCTCGATCCATCCGAGCGCGAGAAGTCCGGTATTGAGCGCGCCATGGGTGCCGAGCAGCCCCATCCATGCATATATGCGGAGCAGGAACGACGACCAGAAAGGCAGCATCACCAGCAGCAGCAGCAGCGTCCGCCAGGGCTGGGGCGTGCGTGCGATGGCATACGCCATCGGATATCCCACGAAGAGGCAAATGAGACTGGCGACAGCCGCGATCCGCAGCGAACCGAGGTAGCTCGCGAGAAACAGTGAATCACTGAACACGAGCCGGTAGTTATCGAGCGTGAGGCGGAGCGAACCCGCGGCGTCGATCAGTGGTGTGAACGGCGGCTGCCCGATCACGGGATCAGCCAGACTGATCTTAAGGACCAATGCAAACGGGGCGAGGAAGAAAACACAGAGCCAGAGCGTGGGCAGCCCGCTTGTGACCGCGCGAAACAGACGCTGTCCGTTCACACCCTGCGATCGACTCATCCCTGCAGCACCACCGCAGACTCGCGCGCCCAACTGAGGAAAACCGCTTCGTCCCACTCCAGAGTCCGCTCGGCGGCGCGGATCCGGTTCTGGGCGCTGACCGAGACTATCTGTCCTCCCGGCAGGCGCACGCGATACACCGAGCGCCCCCCGTAATAGGCGAGATCCTGCACGATACCCTGCAGGATGACACGTCCAGCCGCCGCTTCGGGACGCTCCTTGCTCAGCTGGATTTTCTCGGGGCGGACGGCGATGAACGCAGAGGCGCCCGCCTGCAGGGCCGCGCTCGGAGGGCCAGGCAATGCGGACTCGATGCCCTCGCAGACGATCACGACGCCCTCGGGGACACTCTCCTTGACGATACCCGCAAACAGCGTGGTGCTGCCCACGAATTCCGCCACGAAACGCGTCGATGGATATTCGTAGACTTCCTGCGGTGACCCGACCTGCACAAAGCGTCCCTGGTCCATCACCGCGATCCTGCTCGCCAGCGTCATGGCCTCTTCCTGGTCATGAGTGACGACCACGAAGCTGACACCGAGCTGGTCCTGGAGGTTGCTCAGCTCGAACTGGGTGTGCTCGCGGAGCTTCTTGTCGAGTGCGGCGAGCGGCTCGTCGAGCAGCAGCACCCGCGGGCGTTTGGCGAGCGCACGCGCGAGCGCAACGCGCTGGCGCTGGCCGCCGGAGAGCTGGTCGGGCTTTCGGCTCTCGAGCCCCTCGAGCTTCACCAGGCCGAGCATCTCACGCACGCGGTCGCGGATCGCCGCTCGCGGCAGGCCTTCTTTGCGCAGACCGTAGGCGACGTTGTCGCTCACGCTCATGTGGGGGAACAGGGCATAGGACTGGAACATCATGTTCACCGGGCGCTCGTAGGGCGGCGTATCGGTGACGTCCTTGCCGTCGATGAATATCCGCCCCGTGTCGGGCTGCTCGAGGCCCGCCAGCATCCGCAGCAAGGTGGTCTTGCCGCAGCCCGAGCCGCCCAGGATCACGAATATCTCCCTTGCCCGCACGGCGAGCGAGAGATGGTCGACGGCCACGAAGTCGCCGAACCGCTTTGAAAGGTCCCGGGTGCTTATGACCGGCGTATCGGCTGTCACGCGTCAGTCCTCCTCTGCCATGCCGTACTTGACGTGCGACCAGACCCGCGAGCGCAGCCTCTCAATCCTTGGCGCAAGCACCATGGGCGTACTGAGCCGCCGCATCACCGAATCATCGGGATAGATCGCCGGGTCCGAGCGCAGACTCTCATTGACCAGGGGCGTCGCGACACGACTGGCATTGGCGTACCCCACGGTGTTCGTCACCGCTGCGATGACCTCTGGCTGCAACAGGTAATTCAGGAAACGGTGGGCATTCTCGGGGTGCGCCGAATCGGCAGGAATGTATGCAGCATCGAACCAGGCGGGCATGCCTTCTTTTGGCAGGACGAAGCCGAGCTCGACGTCCAGCCCTGCGGCCTCGGCCCGAGCCCTGGAGACGGCGTAATCGCCCGACCAGCTCATGGCGATGCAAACTTCCTCGGACGGCAGATCGATCAGCATTTTTTGCGCGCTGAAATAGCGCACATAAGGGCGAATCGAGAGCAACAGTTTTTCGGCCGCCTTGAGATCCACGGGATCAACGGAATCCGGGGCGCGCCCCAGGTAGGCAAGCGCCATAGGCAGCACATCGGTGGCCGAGTCGAGCAGCGTCACGCCACAGTCGGCAAAGCGCGACACGATCTCCGGCCGGAATACGAGGGCTGCGCTGTCGACCGGGGCATCCGGCATGCGCTCGCGGATCTTGCGCACGTTGTAGGCGAAGCCCGTGGTGCCCCAGGTGTAAGGAACCCCGTAGCGAAGACCGGGATCGTAGTGCTCATAGGCTGCGAGAACGCGCGGATCCAGATCCGCGAGATTGGGCAGCAGCCGCTTGTCCAGCGGGCGCAGGATGCCCACCGGGATCAGGCGTGCGCTGTATTGCGCCGAATGAAATACGATGTCATAGCCGCTCGATCCCGCCATCAGCTTGGTGTCAACGAGTTCGCTGGAATCGTAGATGTCGTAGTTGACGTGTATGCCGGTCTGCCGCTCGAAAACCCGGACGGTCTCCACGCCGATATAATCGGCCCAGTTGTAGATATTCAGCACCGGGGCCTCACCGGCGCATGCGGTGCCCGATAGCAGCAACGCCACCGCCCGGAACAGACAGTTGAGCGCGCGGCCCCGGAGCATCATGCATCGATATCCGTGCGGAAATGCCGCGGAAAGACGCCCGCGAGATAGCCAAGGCAGAGGTTTCGCGCCCGATTCCTGTCGAGTTGGTGGGGAATAACAAGGAGATCCAGCCAGAGGCCGTTGGCCAGCGCGGAGTACGTCGTGGCGACGACGCGCGGGTCGATACCGCGGTAGCGGCCCTCGCTCACGATCTCCTCGCAGAGCCGGCACAATTCCTCGTCGATCCGCACGTCCAGATCCGCGCAGATGACCCGATACACGGGTTGTGCTTTCGTTTCGCCCCAGAACGCGAACCAGACCGCGAGCTTGCCGCGTTCGACGACCTTGGCGCTGAAATCAAAGCTGACCAACGACTCCATGCGCGAAGCGGCGTTGCCACCTTGCCCGAGAATGCGCGTCCAGCCAGCGCGGTATTCGCCAACGACGACGCGCAGCGTCTCGATCAGCAGGTTTTCCTTGGTCTCGAAATGGAGGTTCACGATGCCGAGGCTTGATTTGGCCTCGCGCGTGATCTCCTGCATGGTCACGCTGGCAAGGCCGCTGCGGGCGATGCACTTTATCGTTGCAGATATAAGCTGTGAGCGCCGCCGTTCGCGGGCATCCGCGCGCGCCACAGGCGCAGGTGCAACGCCGGAGGGGCGAAGCAGAGTTGCGACAGAGCGCTCCCTGCCCGCCCCCTTGGTCAACGCCATATCACTGTGTCTCCCGCCCTGACCCACGCACGCTGCAACGAACCGTAACACAGCAATCCGGAGCGTGCACGACCCCGGACACAGACAGATCGACCTGCTTTTTATGAATGTTCATTCATTCACCGCGTGATGGACTTCTACGATATCGCTGTGTCAGCATTCCCTCTTAGTTCAAGGAATACGCGTCCATGCGCCGCTCGCTCGCACACAGCAATGCCCAGTTCAGGAAGGCCAGCGCAAAGCTGCCGCTGGGGGTGTCGTCGAACTTCCGCTACTGGGGCGAGGATGCGACGCTCTACATGCGTCGCGGCAAGGGCGCACGCCTCTGGGATATCGACGACAACGAGTACGTCGACTACCGATTGGCCTACGGGCCGCCAATCCTCGGCTACGCCAACGACGAGGTCGACGCTGCAGCCCGGCGCGGCATGGACGTAGGCGGCGTGTTCGCCTTTGCCACCGAGATGGAGTACGCCGTCGCCGAGCGGATTTCCCGCATGGTGCCTGCAGCCGAGCGGATCCGCTTCTCGAATTCGGGCACTGAGGCGGTAATGGCCGCACTGCGGGTGTCGCGGGCCCACAGCGGCCGCGACGACTTCATCATGATCGAGGGCGGCTATCACGGCGTCTTTGATTCCGTCCTGTGGAAGAGCGAAATAGACGATGGCTGGACACCCGCCACCGGTCGCGAGCCGGGCATGATTCCTTACAGTCAGGGTGTCGCACGTTCATCACGGCAACACGTGCATCTGGTCCCGATGAATGACGCCAACCGACTCGAGGATGTACTGCGCAAGCACGCGGACAGCATCGGCACGCTGCTGATAGAACCGATGATGGGTAACTGCTGCGCCATCACGGCGACCACCGAGTTCATGCAGGCCGCCCGCATGTTGTGCGATCGACATGGCGTGGTTCTGGTGATCGATGAGGTAAAGACCGGCTTTCGCGTCGCGCGCGGCGGCGTGCAGGAACTCCTCGGCGTCCAGGCCGACATCTGCACCTTCGCCAAGGCCGTTGCCAACGGCTACCCCATCGCCGTGGTCGCCGGGCGCGCAGAGTTCATGGATCACATCGGCAAGGGTGTGGTGCACGGCGGAACCTACACGGCCCATTCGGTATCGCTTGCGGCCGCAGACCGCACGCTCGATATCCTCGAAAACACCCCTGCGCTCGCCGACATGGCCCGCTACGGCACGCGTCTGCGCACAGGCCTTTCCCGCATCCTCGATGCGCGCGGCATCGTGCATGCTTTCAGCGGGCATCCGGCCATGTCAGGGCTTTTTTTCGCCGCCCGAGCCCCGACCAATTACCGTGACTGGTACACCAGCGACTATTCGTTTTACGAGGCCCTTGCGCCGGAACTCCACGACCTCGGGATAATCGTCGAGCCGGACCAGCGCGAACCCTGGTTCCTGTCCGCCGCCCACGACGAATCCTGTCTGGAGTGGACACTGGATCGTTTCGAGCAGGCGGTGGATATCACCCTGCAAAAATCGCAGGATGCGCGACTGCGCAATCCTGCTGGAGGAAACACGCCTTGAGCACCAGCAACAAGTACGACGCCATCGTCATCGGCGCCGGTCATAACGGCCTCACGACAGCCGCTTACCTCGCCAAGTCGGGCCTGCGCACCGTTGTGCTCGAGCGCAACCCCTACATCGGCGGCGCCACCGTCTCGCGCGAACTCCATCAGGGCTGGAAATACTCCAACTGCTCCTATGTGTGCAGCCTGTTGCGCCCGGAGATCACGCGCGACCTGGAACTCCCCCGCCACGGCCTGCAGGTGATTCCGTACGGCGGCGGCGTGACCTTCACGCGGGACGGCGATTACTACGGAAATTACGGGGATCACGAGCGCCAGTACCGGGAGATGTGCCGACACTCGATGCGCGATGCCAACGCCTACGAGCGGTTTTCCACCGATGTCATGAAGCAGACCCGGCTGATCCGTCCCTTCCTGATGCGCACCCCACCAGATCCTACCTCGCTGCACCCGCGCGAATTGCGCGAGCTTGCGAGCTTCGGCCGTGCCTTCGCCGAGCTCGGTGAGGAAGGCTTTGCCGATGCACTGCGCTTCTGGACCGCGAGTATCGGTGACTTTCTCGATGGCTACTTCGAGACCGATGTGCTGAAAACGCATATGGCCGGAAGCGCGATCATCGGCACCGCTCTCGGGGTCTATTCCCCGGGCACGGCCTACGTGCTGCTGCACCATTACATGGGCGATGTCGATGGCTCGATAGGGGCCTGGGGCTTTGCGCGCGGCGGCATGGGGGCGGTTTCAGGGGCGCTGAGCAGCGCCCTGCTGTCTTTTGGCGGCGAAATCCGCACTGATGCGGGTGCGCGCCAGCTGATCGTCAGGAATGGCCAGACCACCGGCGTGGCGCTGGAGAACGGCGATGAAGTGCATGCCCCGCTGGTAGTCTCCAGCCTTGACCCGCGCCGGACCTTCACCGGAATCATGGCACCCGAGGACATTCCTCCGAAGCTCCTCACGGCCGCACGGAACTTCAAGATCCGCGGCTCGTCGGGAAAGCTGAACATCGCGCTGGATGGCCTGCCACACTTCAATGGGCTCGATCAGAAGAGCCCGCTGATGCGCGGCGACATGCACTGCATCGATTCACTCGAGCGCATGGAGAAAGCCTACGACGACTGGAAAGCGAAGCGCTGGTCAAAGGACCCGTACATCGACATGCTCATTCCCACGCAGATCGACCCCACCATGGCCCCTCCGGGCAAACACATGATGACCGTCTTCGTGCAGTACTGCCCGCCGACGCTTGCCACGGGCGAATGGACCGACGCCGACCGCGATGCCTTCGGCCAAACGGTAATCAACCAGATCGCCGAGTACAGCCCGGATTTCAAGGACCTCATCGTGCATTGCGAAGTCCGCACCCCACGAGACATCGAGAACGAAGTCGGACTCACCGAGGGAAACATTTTCATGGGGGAGCTCACCTTCGACCAGCTGCTGTTCAACCGCCCGTTCCCCGGCTACGCGCAGTACCGCGGCCCGGTACGCGGCATGTATCTCTGCGGCTCCGGCAGTCACCCCGGTGGCGGGGTGATGGCAGCCCCCGGCGCCAACTGCGCCCGCGAAATCCTCCGTGATCTGCGTCGCCCAGAACTGGTCCCCGGGAGCTACTCCGATGACTGATCGCTACGATGTCATTGTCGTCGGAGCCGGCCACAACGGACTGGTGTGCGCATCGCTGTTGGCAAAAGCGGGCAAGCGGGTGCTGGTGCTGGAGGCCGCGGCAAGCCCGGGCGGTGCCGCGTGCACGCGCGCATTTGCAGCCGGCTTTTCGGTATCTGCCGGGGCCCACTTCCTCAGCCAGTTTCCCAAAGCGCTCATCGAGGAACTGCAACTCGAACGGCACGGCTTGCGGATGGCCGCGACCAATCTGGCCACCGTCTCGCTGCAGGCAGACGGGCGCCACCTCCGGCTCGACGGTGGCCACGCGCAGGCCGATGGCCTCACCAGCACGGACCGCGAGGCCTACGCCACCTTCCACGAGGAAACGACAGCCTATGCGCGGATCCTTGCCAGCGCCTTTGGCAGACGCCCGCCACGCTTGGTCGACAGCGACTGGCGCGACAAGCTCGGCCTGCTGAAACTGGGCTGGGATATCCGCAGGCTCGGACGCGAGCGCATGCGCGAAGTGCTGCGCATCGGCCTCATGAACATCTACGACCTGGCAACCGAGCGCTTCAGTGACGAGCGCCTGCGTGCTGCGGTCGGCATGGATGCCGTCATCGGCACCTCGATGGGGCCGCGGGCGCCGAACACCGTGATGAGCTACCTCTACCGCCGTACCGCAGATGCCCATGGCTACGCCGGACCATCGATTCCCGCGGGTGGCATGGGCGCCTTCGCTCAAGCGTTGGCGGCCTCGGCCGCAGCGCGCGGCGTGGCGCTGCGCACCGGAGCGCGGGTTGCCCGCATAGACATCACTGACTACCGCAGTTCGGGCGTCACGCTGGAGAGCGGCGAGCAGATACACGCCGGAATCGTCGTCTCGAATGCTGACCCCAAGACCACACTCGCCGGCCTGGTGGGCTATCGGCACCTCGACGCCGGTTTCGTCCGGCGGGTGGAAGGCATCCGAATGCGGGGCATGGCCGCCAAGCTGCACCTCGCCCTTGATGCGCTGCCACAGTTCCCGGGCCTGGACCCAGCCCACTGCGGCGATCGTCTGCTGCTCTGCCCTCCCCTTGATGCGCTCGAAGAGGCGATGAATCCCTCGAAGTACCGCCAGTATTCTCCGGAGCCCGTGATCGAGATCAGCATTCCCAGCGTCCATGACGCGTCCCTCGCGCCGGCGGGAAAGCACGTGCTCTGCGCCGTGGTGCAGTACGCGCCCTACGACCTGAAGGGTGGCTGGACTGCCGAGGCGCGCGCCGATTTCCAGTCGCGGATCATGGCTCGGCTGGCGACCGTCGCGCCCGGGATCGGCAAGCAGGTGTTGGCGAGCGAGCTGCTGGTGCCGCCCGATCTGGAGCGCGAGTTCGGGATGAGCGGCGGTCACTGGCATCACGGCGAGATCTCGGTTGACCAGTTGCTGATGATGCGCCCGGTCGTGCTGTGGTCGCAGTACGCGATGCCGGTCGATGGACTCTGGCTCTGCGGTGCTGGCGCCCATCCAGGCGGCGGCATCATGGGCCTTGCCGGACGCAACTGCGCGCTCGAGATCATCCGCAGGGGGAACGCCGCATGAACAACCACAGCGCGCGTCCGCCGCACAACGCGGGCATGATGCTCGAGACCCCGTTTCACCCACGCATCAGCGCTGCCAACAGCGTGCAGTCCTGGTACGACTGGAAGGGTTACATCTCACCGGAGCGCTTCGAGCAGGTCGACTTCGAGTACTTCGCAATCCGCAACACCACTGCGGTATTCGATCTGTGCCCGATGACCAAATACCTGATCGAAGGTGCCGATGCGGAGGCCTTTCTCAACCGGGTATTCACCCGTGATGTGCGCAAGATCCGTGAGGGTCGCGTGGGCTACGGCATCTGGTGCGACGATGCCGGACAGGTGCAGGACGACGGCACGCTCTTTCATGTTACCAAGGGCCGCTACCGCCTGTGCTCGCAGGAGCGCTGCCTCGACTGGCTGCACTGGTCTGCGCTCGACTTTGACGTGACCATCACCGAGGAGACGGCATCCATTGCCGCGCTGGCGGTGCAGGGGCCCACCTCCTGCGCCACACTGCGGGCAATGGGGCTCGCTGGCATCGAGACTCTGAAGCCCTTTGAACTGCGCCACTATCCCTTCGCCGGCGGGGAACTGATGGTCTCGCGCACGGGCTTCACGGGCGACCTCGGCTACGAGGTGTGGACCAGCACGGAGCTCGCGCTCACGTTGTGGGATGCGCTGTTTGCAGCGGGCGAGCCGTATCTGATCCGGCCTATCGGTACCACGGCGCTCAATATTGCCCGCATCGAGGCGGGTTTCATCATGGCGGGTATCGATTTCGTGCCCTCCGAGCAAACGATCCGTCACGGCCGCAGCCGCTCGCCACTGGAACTGGGGCTCGACTGGCTCGTGGACTTCGAGAAAGGGCACTTCACCGGACGCCGCGCGCTGCTTGAGGAGCGCGCACGCGGCTCGCGTTACCGCTTCGTGCGCCTCGACATTGACGGCAACAAGCCTGCGGTCAACTCCTTCATTTTTGGTGCGGGACAGCGCAAGGTGGTGGGAACCGTCACCTCAGCGATGTGGTGTCCGACTGCCAAATGCAACGTCGCGATGGCCTCACTCGATATGCCGCACGGGCAGCCGGGAGAGGAATTGTGGGCCGAGATCTACTCGATGCGCGAACTGAAATGGACCCGGTCAATGGCACGCGCCCGCGTGCTCGAGAAGCCGGTCTTTGAGCCCGCACGCAGGCGGCAGACGCCAGCCCCCATGTTCTGAATGCCATGCCACCGTTCAGGTCACACGATACTGCGGCTCTCGACTATCCCCCGCCAACGTCGGCGTTGGGCGCCGCCGTTACCAGCGCGGCGGGAGCGTCGGGTCACGCAGCCGCGCCGAGCGCAGCTTCTGGTCACGCCGAGCGCGGTCTACCCTGCGTGCAGCCTCGGCGTGATGGCCTGCGTTGCGACGCGTTTGCAGTGCGGCAGCCCAACCCTGCCACATCCGGTAAAGCCCGGTGCGCAAAACAAATGGTTTCAGGCCAATACCAAGAAACACCAGCAGCAGCAAATGCCACGGGAGGTAACGCAGGGCCCAGTCGGCGTCTGCTGCTACAAAACCCAGGACCGTGGTGGACCAGAGCAAGGCGATGTAAGCGCCCCGGGCCAGGGGGCCGTATTGGAAATCATCCTGCACCGGCGAAACCCTCAGGAAATTGGCAGGGAGTACTTGTGGAACTCCTGGTCCCGCACATAGCCCAGTTGCTCATAGAGCCGCTGGCCGGCGAGATTGTCCCGTGCGGTCTCGAGATCAATGCGCAGGGCGCCGGTTTCCTCAGCGTGCTGGCGGGCGCGCTGCATCAGCGCGCGGGCTACACCACTGCGTCGGGCGCTGCGCTCCACGTAAACATCGTAGAGCACCCAATAGCGGCGCATCGCCACGGAACAAATCGCCGGGTAAAGCTGCGTGAAGCCGAGCGCGCGCCCGTCACGGTCCTCGGCCAGAAAGACCACCGAAGCTCCGTCGTCGATCAGTTGTCCCAGAAAAGCCAAGGCCCCCGCGCGATCGGGCGGCTGCTGGTAAAACTGACGATAAAGATCGAAAAGACGGGCCAATTCCGGGAGATCAGTGGCCGTGGCCTGGCGCAGCGCATAGGGCGTAGCAACAGCCCCGACCACTGCGCCCGGCGCGTGATCGGGAAACTCGTAAGCCCAAGGAAACACGCTGGCGAGAAAGGCCTGGCATTGCCCCCGAGCCGCCACCCGGTCGAACTGCGGCTCCTGGTACAGGATCCACTGCCAGAACTCATCGATCAGGCCGCAGAGCGCATGGGCAATGGCACTGGCACTCACACGCACACCCGGATCAGCCTGCGCGACGATGGCTACGCAAAGCGCCTGGATCCGCGCGAAGTACGTCGCATCTCGATGCCCACATATCGCCTGGTAGTCCTGTCGGGCGCGCGCCTCAGCGCTGAAGGCATACCACACGGCGACCTTGCGCGGCTCGGTGATCACGGGATCGAGCGAGGCGAGGACAATCGCCTGAAGCTGCTCGGCCGCACTGCCCGCGGCCGCATCCAGAGCCGCATAGACGGTCTGCTCGAACTCCTCGGCCACCGTCTTCAATGTCTCGAGCAGCAAGGCCTCCTTGCTGCTGAAATAGAAGTTGACGATGCCAGCGGTGAGCCCTGCGAGGCCGGCAATATGCGCCAACGTGAGGTTGCTGAAGCCCTGCTCGGCGATCGCGGTCATGGTGGCATCCACCAAGGCCCGGCGCCGCTCCTGCTGGCCGCTACCCGAGTCTTTCGCCTGGCTCATGGAACCTCCCGTGGGCATTGCGGTTGCGTTGGCTGCAAGCCGGCGTTGGATAGAAATTTTCCAACGGACCAACGATACCTGCAAACAGTATTCTTACCAGCATCCAATGTCCCCCTCCTGAAGGAGCTACGCCCATGAACGCAGGCAGCATCGAGTCTTTTTCCTACGCCGACTGGCAAAAAGTCGCGGTAGATACCCTGCGCGCAGTCGATTCGCGACTCTTCGTGGATGGTGAGTTCAGGGCAAGCCCCGAAGGCGGGGTCATTGAAACGGTAAATCCCACGACGGGTGCCGTGATGCTCGAGGTGACCGCGGCATCGCCCGCCGATGTCGACCGTGCGGTGCAGGCCGCGCGTCGTGCCTTCCGCGCCGGCGCTTGGTCGAAACTCGCGCCGCGGGAACGCATGGCGGTGATGTATCGCTGGGCAGACCTGATCGAAGCCAACGCAGCCAGCCTCTCGGTGCTCGAGACGCTGGACATGGGCAAGCCGATCCGCGACGTGATCGCGGGTGATCTTCCCAGCGTCGCCGGCTTCATCCGTTTCTGTGCCGAATGCATCGACAAGATCGACGGTCGCGTCACCAGCACCGACCCGGGCGCGCTGCACATGATCCTGCGCGAACCGCTCGGCGTGGTGGGCGCCATCTCGCCCTGGAACTACCCCATGCTGATGGCCACCTGGAAAATTGCGCCAGCGCTTGCGGCCGGCAACTCGGTGGTGCTCAAGCCCGCTGAACAGGCGCCGTTGTCCTGCCTGCGGCTCGGGCAGTTGTTTGTCGAGGCAGGCGGACCTCCGGGCGTCCTGAATGTCCTGAACGGCATCGGCGAAGTGGCGGGTCGCGCGCTTGCACTGCATCCCGGCGTCGACAAGATCAGCTTCACCGGCTCAACCCAGGTCGGCAAGCTGATGCTCGTGTACTCCGGCCAGTCCAACATGAAAAAAGTGGCACTGGAGTGCGGCGGGAAGTCCCCGCAGATTTTCCTCGAGGACCTGCCGGACATTGACCGCGCGGTGGAGGCCGCGTTCCGCGGGATCTTCGGCAACCAGGGGGAAGTCTGCAATGCCGGCTCGCGCCTGCTGGTCGCCCGCAGCATCCACGACGAATTCGTTGAACGCTTCACTGCCCGCGCGGCACTGGCCTTCACGCCCGGGGACCCGCTGGACCCGGCCACGTCGATGGGACCGCTGGTCGATCGCGAGTCACAGCGTCGGGTGCTCAGCATGATCCAGACGGGCGTCAGCGAGGGGGCGAGGCTCGCCATGGGCGGCGACGCGCCGGCTGCGCTGCCCGAGGGCGCCTATGTCAACCCGACACTCTTCACCGGCGTCAGCAGCACTATGGCCATCGCCCGCGAGGAGATTTTCGGCCCCGTCGCCAGCATGATTGCCTTCGACACCGTCGAGGAGGCGATCGAGATCGCCAACGATTCGATCTATGGCCTTGCCGCAAGCGTCTGGACGCGCGATCTGTCCACCGCCATTCACTGCGTGCGCGCCATCGAGGCCGGCGTCGTGTGGGTCAACACCTTCGATGAGGGCGACATGACCCAACCCTTCGGCGGCTTCAAGCAATCCGGCAACGCAAAGGACAACTGCATCGACAGCGTGCGCTCCTACATGCAGGAAAAATCCGCCTGGATACGACTCTGAACCGAGAACTGGCAACACAACCGATGCTTACGATCGCAAGCTACCCCGAGGACAGCGCTGCACGGATGCGCGCTGAAGCGAAGGCGCGCCTCGACCGCCCGGGCTACGCCCTGCCCGGCTATTTCTACCGCTCGGCGGTGGTCTACCAGAACGACCTCGAGAAAATCCTCTACCGCAGCTGGCTCTACGCCGGCCACACGAGCCAGATTCCCGAGCCCGGCGACTTCTTCCAGTATGAGGTTGACGAGGATGCCTTCATCGTTACGCGTGGCGAGGACGGCGTGGTGCGTGCGCTGGTAAACAGTTGCCGGCACCGCGGTGCCCGCGTTTGCGAGGAAGCCTCCGGCAGCCGCAAGACTTTCGTGTGTCCCTACCACGGCTGGGTCTACGGGACCGATGGCAGCCTGCGGGGTGCCCGGCACATGGACCGCCAGGATGCGTTCTGTCCCGGGGACTCGGGGCTGAAGCAGCTTCGCGTGTTCATCCGTCACGGGCTCATTTTCATTAACGCCGATCCCGAGGCCGGGGATTTCTCCGTGGCCCTGGACCGCATCGACCCTGCCCTGGCACCCTACGAACTCGAGAACGCAAAGATCGCCCACCGTCAGGTCTACCGTGTTGATGCCAACTGGAAGCTCGCGTTAGAGAATTACCTCGAGTGCTATCACTGCGCCACCTCGCACCGCAGCTACGCACGCTCGCACAGCATCAAGGAGATCGCGCCGAACGTAGAGGCGCTGCGGGCAGCGCTGTGGGAGCGGTCGCAGCGCATGACCGGCCTGGAGGGTATAACCCGCACCTTCGACGGCTGCTACGACGCCGAAGCCGTTTTCGGCACCAGCGTCTGGAACAACCGCTACGCTCTCTTCGAGGGCTTCCAGAGCGCGAGCCAGGACGGCAAACCCGTTGCCCCGCTGATGGGGCAGTTCAGGGGTTTCGACGGCGGCGCCGGCGACTTCCAGATCGGCCCGCTCTCCTTCATGCTGAACTACCCCGACCACTGCGTGCTGTATCGCTTCACCCCGCGCGGACTGACGGCAACCGATATCGAGGTTGTCTGGTTCGTGCGCAGCGATGCCGTCGAAGGGCTTGATTACGAACTCCCGACGCTCACCTGGCTCTGGGATGTCACCACGCAGGAAGACGAGTACATCATTTCCCGCAACAGTGCGGGCGTGAACTCGCGATTCTACGAACCGGGCCCGTTACAACTGGACTTCGAGTACATAGAAATCCGCTTCATCAAGTGGTACCTCGAGACGCTTGCCGGCCCCGAAGCCACCTGAGGCAGCACGGCGTGCCGAGTGACAGCGTGTCCGCCGCCTCAGGCGACGGGTGGGGAATTGATGTTGCCGCCGAGGAATTTTTCCGTCTCCTCGCGCACAGCTGCAGCGGCGTCGTCGTAGAGGAATGGCAGGAACACAAAGCGCGTACCGCGGCGCACCGGGGTTGCCTCGTGCAGCAGCGAGCAGGAGAAAACCACTGCCTCACCGGCAGCCGGCCGGAACAACTGGTGACCGTACTCCGGAAACCAGATGTCGCCGCCGTCATAGTCGTCATTCAGGTTCAGTGATACCGCGAAGCGGCGGTGTGCGGTGGCACGCGTGGTGTTGTCGCGGTGGGCGCGGAAGTGCCCGCCGCTCTCTCCTTCATAGCAGGCCACGATATAGCGCTCCATGCGCGTGGCCTTGAACTGGTAAGCGCGAAGGATTTCGGGCACCAAGCGGCGGTGGATCCGCACCATGCACTGGCGGCGCAGCGCCTCGTCCTCGATGTTGCAGTCACGGCGTCGCTTGGTGGCGTGGTCATAGATGCCCACTGTTTTGCCATCCTTGTCCTGCATGAAGCCGGACTCCGTGGATCCGGTCTGCTCGTAATAGCGCACGAGCTGCGCGCAGAACCCGGGCTCGAACACACGCGGCACGCACAATACCGGCGCCTGCGCCAATGCCGGCACTGCCGGGGAGGTGTCGAGGTGCGGGCGCCCCAACGCAATCAGTTTCTCGAGCTGTGCTCCCTCTCCCGTCAGTACGGGCAACTGCGCGAGCACGCGGAGTCGCTGATCAAGCAACAGCGTGAACGGTTCGTAGTGAGGAGAGTCCGCGTCAGCGCCACGCAGTGCGCCGTACTGCCGACTGATGACGCCATCGACGTCGTGGAACCAGCGGATCCCCGGCAGGTTCTCCATGAGGCCGCCGGCACGGAAGTCAGCGGCATCCAGACTGACACCGAAAAAACAGAATCGCTCGTCGTCGAACACGCTGCGCAGCCCGGCCAGTTCCGCATGAAGGCCTGCGAGCTCTGGACGCCGCCCGGCACCGAGAAAACACAGCAGCACAAGTCGGCCGGCGGCAGCACCGAACTGGAAAGGAGAGGTGCTGTGGGTTGGCGCCGCGAACAGCGGCACCGGATCACCGGGAGAAAAAGCCATGGCGTGTCTGGCGCCTCCGATTTGCTCCAAGGCTTATTCTTGAGGTATCAAACGTCGGTGGCAATCCCGTCCGCTACATCGACCCGCTGATGCCGTCCCGCCACCATCGTATAGACGACCGGGACTACGAACAGCGTGAACAGCGTCCCGACCGTCATGCCGAACGTGATCACGATACCGATAGACACGCGCGCCTGCGCGCCCGCGCCGCTTGCCAGAAGCAGCGGCAACACGCCGCACACCATGGCCGCCGTGGTCATGAGGATGGGACGCAAGCGCACGGATGCAGCCTCCACCACCGCCTCCGTGATCGACAGCCCCTGAAGCTGCTGCAAGCGGTTGGCAAAGTCGACGATCAGGATGCCGTGCTTGCTGATCAATCCGATCAGGGTAAGCAGCCCGATCTGCGTGTAGATGTTCATCGTGGCGAGCCCGAGGGCTAGCGGAATCAGAGCGCCGCACACCGAGAGCGGCACACTCACCAGCACGGTAAGCGGATCAGTGAAACTCTCGAACTGCGCAGCAAGCACCAGGTAAATGACGATCATGGAGAACAGGAACGTAAGCAGCAGCTTGTTGCCCTCGGTCATGAACTGGCGCGACTGGCCGAGGTAATCGGCCGAGAATCCTTGCGGGAGCAGCCTGCGCCCCTCAGTCTCGAACCACTCGATACCCTGACCGAGGGAGGCACCGGGACTCATCATCGCGCCGATGGTCGCGGAGTTGAGTTGCTGGAATTCAGTGAGGGCGTTGGGGCGATTTTCGCGCACCCGGCTCACCACCGCCGACAGCGGAACCTGCTCGCCATTGGCGGTGCGCAAGTAGTACGTATCGAGTTGTGCCGGGTTCACGCGGTACGCGCGCTCTAGCTGAAGGATAACCTTGTAGGAGCGCGAATCGAGATCGATCCGCGAGGCCTCGATCTCGCCCAGGTAGTTCGCCAGCGTGGAACCGATCTGGGTCATGTCGATGCCAAGCCGCGAGGCTTTGTCGCGATCGATGCGCAGTTGCAGTTCGGGTTTGTCGAAGCGCAGCTCGGAGTCGACATAGACGAAGAGCCCACTGGCCCGCGCCCTGGCCTCGATCTCTTCGGCTACCTGATGCACCAATTCGTAGGATCCGGTGCCTGAGACCACGAAGCGCAGCGGCAGCTCTGCCGAGGCGCCCGGTATCGAGGGAAAATTGAAGGTGTTGATGCGCAGCCCGGGGACCTTGGCCATCTTGGCCAACAGATCCGCCTGAACGTCGATAGCGCTGCGCTCCCGCTCGGACCACGGCTTCAGCATGATCATGCCGAAGAAAGTGTTCTGCCCGAAGCCCCCGCCCACGAGCCAATAACGCCACCGCTCCGGGACATCGCGCAGAATCTCCTCAGCCTCCGCCACCCAGCGCCAGGTGTGTTCGATGGTCGAGTCGAGCGGCCCCTCCCCCACCACAAAGACCTGCCCGGTATCCTCGAGCGGAGCAAGCTCCTGCGGAATGGCGCCGAACAGGAACACGATACTCAACAGAACCGTCGCAGCAAACACCAGCGCGGAGGGTCGATTCGCGAGGGTGGCCCGCAACATCCGCCGGTAGAGTCGCTTGGTGAACTCGAAATTGCGGTCGAGCTGGGCTACCAGACGGTTGCTGCTGGCCTCCGGACGCAGGAGCCGCGCGCACATCATTGGCGACAGCGTAAGCGCCACGAGCCCGGAGACCACCACCGCTCCGGCGAGCGTGAACGCGAACTCGATGAAGAGTTTTCCCGTGAGGCCGCCGAGAAACCCTATGGGCGCATACACCGCCGCCAGCGTCAGGGTCATCGCCAGTACCGGAAAGGCGATCTCGCGGGCGCCCACGAGCGCGGCCTCAAAGGGAGGGATGCCCTTCTCGATATGGCGCTGGATGTTCTCGACCACCACGATCGCGTCATCCACGACGAGACCGATGGCCAGAACCATGGCAAGTAGCGTGAGCAGGTTCACGGAGAATCCGAGCCACAACATCACCGCAAGCACGCCGATCAGCGACAGCGGGATGGTGATCACGGGGATGATCACGGAGCGCAGCGAGCCGAGGAACAGGAAGATGATCAGCACCACGATCAGGCTCGCCTCGACCAGCGTCGTCACTACCTCGTTCACCGAGTGGCGAATCGTGGTGGTGGCGTCGAACACCACGTCGCCCTCGAGCGACTGTGGCAGCTGCGCGCGCAGTTGCGGCATGGCATCGCGAATGCGCTGTCCCACCTCGAGCGGGTTGGCGCTGACGGCCGCCTTGATCCCGATAAACACCGCGCCGGTGCCGTCGTCACTTACCCGGGTATCGTAGTTCTGGGCGCCGAGTTCGACCCGCGCCACGTCCCCCAGCCGCACCACAGACTTCGCATCGCGGCTCACCACGAGCCGGGCAAAGCCCGCGGCATCCTCGAGCCCGGTGCGCGGATTGACGAAGAGCTGGGTGGATTCGCTGCGCACGGTGCCGGCCGCACTCTGCACGTTGTTGGCCTGTACGGCCTCGCGGACATCACCCGGTGTCAGCCCATAGGCTGCCAGACGGGCGGGATCGAGCCAGATGCGCATTGCGTAGTCGCGGCGACCGTAGATCTCCACCGTGCCTACGCCGTCGATCGTGGCAAGCACAGGCTGCACCACGCGATCGAGGTAATCAGTGATCTGCTGCTGCGAGAGTTCCTTGCTGGTGAAACTGAGGTACTGCAGCGTGTCGCTGCCCATCCCGGTCTCTTTCTCCACGACGGGGTCTTCGGTCTCGCGCGGTAGGTTCTTGCGCTCCTGCGCGACCTTGGCGCTGACATCCGCGAAGGCCGCGTCCACGCTGTAGCCCGCGCGCAGGTGCGCCGAGATGCGCGACACGCCGTCTTCGCTCTTGGCCTCGATGAAATCAAGCCCCTCGGCGCTGGCGATCGCGCGCTCCAGCGGGCGTGTGATGAACCCCTGCATGAGGTCGGCGTTGGCGCCGGGATAGACCGTGGTGACGTTGATGACCGGATAGGTCACCTCGGGGTATTCGCGCAGGCTGAGGCTCTGGAAAGCCCGCATCCCCAACAGAACGACCAGCAGACTGATCACCGTCGCCAGCACAGGGCGACGGATGAACGCATCGGTGAAGTTCATGCGCCTGGCTTGCTGCGATCGCGCGTGTCGATCTGCACCGAGGCGCCGTTGTCGAGCTTGAGTGCGCCCGCAGTTACAACGCGCTCACCGGCCTGCACGCCCTCCACGACTGCCACGCGCTGGTTGCGGTGATCGCCCAGTTTGACGTAGCGCCGCTCGACCGTGGCGACATCCTGGTCGGCGGCCTCCTTGATCACATAGACGGCATCGCCATAGAGGTTGTAGCTCACCGCGGTTTCGGCGACGGTCACCACCGGAACGTTCTCCGTCACGATGACCTCGACGCTCACGAACATGCCAGGCAGCAGGGCGGCACCTGCATTAGGCACCCGTGCACGTACGAGCACGTTGCGGGTATTGGGATCGACCTTGGCGTCGATCGCCACCACAGCGCCCTCGAACTGGCGTCCCGGGTAGGCCTGCACAGCGCAGCGCACGCGTTGCCCGTTCACGAGCAGGGGCAATTGCTGCTCAGGCAGCGAGAAATCCACCTCGAGGGTATCGAGCGCCTGCACGGTGACCATCGCCTGGCCTTCCGTCACGTACTGGCCTTCATCGACCTGGGAAATCCCGATGCGTCCGTCAAACGGCGCACGCAGGTGTTTTCTCGCGATGATCGCCTCAGTCCTTTCAGCCTGCGCGCTCACGTCCTTCAGGACCGACTCCGTCTTGTCGAAATCCGTGCGTGAAATCGCCTTGCTGCCGAGCAGTCGCTGGTCACGCTCGAAGTTGATCTCGGCGAGCCGTCTCTGCGCCACGAGGCTCTTCAGGGTAGCCACCTCGACGCTGTCCTCCAGCGAAAACAGCTCGGCTCCCCGGAGCACCGTCTCGCCAGCTCGAAAATGCATGCGGGAGACGGTACCCGCCGTCTCGGTGGCGACATCCACCCCGAGCGCGGCCTTCAGCGTGCCTACCGCGGTGATACTGCGATCCCACCCTTCCTGCTGCACGGATTCGACCACCACCACCACCGGCGGCGGCGCGTAGGACGCCATATACCGGGCGATCAGCGCTTTCTTGCCGTAAATGAAGCCGAATATCCCGCCGAACACCAGCAGCAGTGCAAGCACGGTCAACAACAGAGGCTTTTTCATCAGCAGAATCCGCGCGGGACAATATCGGGTAGGCAACAAAGGGGCATCAGGGATTCTACGGTCCGACGGCAGCGGGCAGCACGTGCCGCCTGCCGCCGTTACGCGACCGTAACCTCACGCCAGCCCGGCGAGGACCGCCAACACATCGGCGTGGTGGGTCTTGGTGGTCACCTTGCCGATGATGTGGGCGAGTTTACCGTCCTTGCCGATCACGAAGGTGGTGCGCAGGATCCCGGTCACCTCGCGGCCCATGAACTTCTTCTTGCCCCAGCAGCCCCAAGCATCGGCTACGGCATGATCGGGGTCCGCCAGCAGATCGAAGTTGAGACCGTCGCGTTCGGCGAACTTCTTCAACTTGCCAACCTTGTCCGGGCTGATGCCGAGCGCCACGGCCCCGAAACCCGCGAGTTCCTTGGCCGAGTCGCGCAGCCCGCAGGCCTGAACCGTGCAGCCGGGCGTCATGGCGGCAGGATAAAAATACACCACCACCGCCTGCTTACCCTTGAAGTCTTTCAGGCTGACGGTCTTGCCATCCTGGTTTTCGAGGCTGAGCGCGGGAGCGAGGTTACCGATCTTGGGGTGTGGCATCTGCACGTCCTCCTGAAGGTGTCTACTTAAAAATGGCAACCAGAACCAACCGTCACCGCGCAGCAAAACCGCGGTCCGCGGCGCAAACCGTGTCGAATCACCGCCGCATGCGTGCCCAGTCCTCGGGACGCAGGGCGCGTGTGCGGAACTCGTATTCACCGCGGCGCAGGTCCGCGAAATAATGCTCCAACGTCGCACTCACCACCGGAAACGCGAGCTCTCCCCACGGGATCTCTGCCTCAGTGAACAGCGCAACCTCGCTGCTCTCGGGTCCGGATTCAAACGCCGGCCCCAGTAATTGCGCGCGGAAAAACATGTAGACCTGGCTGATGTGCGGCAGATCGAAGAGCGTGTAGAGCGTCTCGTCCGCGGTGCGGGCGCGGGCTTCTTCCCAGGTCTCGCGGCGCGCACCCTCGAGGGTGGTCTCGCTGTTTTCCATGAACCCCGCCGGCAGCGTCCAGAACCCCAGCCTTGGCGCGATCGCGCGGCGGCATAACAGCACCCGATCCTCCCACACCGGCAAGCAGCCCACCACGACCTTCGGGTTCTGGTAATGCACGGTCTCGCACGAGTTGCAAACGTAGCGTTCGCGGTCATCAGTGGGAGGAACGCGGAGCGAGACCGCTGCTCCGCAAGCGCTGCAGAAACGCATGGTTCAGGCCAACTGGCGGTAGCCGCCATCGAAATACAGCAGTGGCCGCCCCGGCTCGCCCGCGCGCATCGCGACCACACGGCCGATCAGGATGATATGGTCGCCGCCGTCGTGACGCGCGTCGATCTCACACTCAAAGGAAGCCAGCACGCCATTCAGCACCGGGAGACCGCTCTCGCCACCTGTGAACTCCGCCTCCGCCAGATCATGATTGCCCTTGCGCGCGAAGCGTCCGGACAACTCCTGCTGATCCTCCGCGAGTACGTTAACGCAGTACCCGTTGGCGATCGCGAAGGCGTCCATGGTGTCGGAGTTCTTCTGCAAGCTCCAGAGCACCAGCGGCGGCGTGAGGGACAGCGAGGAAAACGAGTTGACCGTGACGCCGAACGGCGCGTATCCGGGCGGATTGGCGGTAATGACGCTGACACCGGTGGCGAAGCGCCCCAGCGCGCGGCGAAACTGCTGACTGTCAAAACTCATGCGTGGTCTCCGGTAAGTAGCTGTTGGGTGCGCCAGCGCTCCGCCGCTTCGGCATCACGTGCGCGACACTCGACCCAGCGCTCGGCGCCGGGCCCGATTTCCTTTTTCCAGATGGGTGCCTGAGTCTTCAGGAAGTCCATCACAAACTCTGCCGCGGCGAAGGCCTCGGCGCGGTGCGCGCTCGCCACGCCCACCAGCACGATAGGCTCACCCGGCTCCAGACGCCCGACCCGGTGAATCACCCGGACGGCCGCAATCTTCCACCGCGCACGCGCCTCGCTGATGACAGAGGCGATGCTGTCCTCGGCCATGCCGGGGTAGTGCTCGAGTTCAAGCGCGAGCAGCGGGCCAATACTGCCCTCGCCGCGAACCGCACCCGTGAAGACAACGCATGCCCCCGCACCCGGGGAGGCTGCCAGCAGCGCGTCATGCTCCGCGCCAACATCGAAACGCCCAAGCTGAATTGCTACCTCGGGACTGGCGTTCATCCGCCGGTGACCGGCGGATAAAACGCCACTTCGTCGCCGTCGGATACTAGCGAGCCCGGGCCTGCGATGCTGCGATTAAGCGCAACCAGCGTGTTATCCGCAAGCAGCACGTTGGCGGCGCCCGCAATAACGCCAGAATCTAGCGCGCGGACCAGTGAGGCGACATCCCTGAGCGCAACATCAAACGGCAATTCCACGGCAGCGATGCCAAGGCGCTCTCGGATCGATGCAAAAAAGCAGACCCGTATCATCAGCCCTGAAGCTCTGCTGTCCAGTGACCCGAGCGACCCCCGCGCTTCTCGAGCAGGCGTACTCCCTCGATCACCATACCGCGGTCAACAGCCTTGCACATGTCATACACCGTGAGTGCGGCAACGCTCACTGCCGTGAGGGCTTCCATCTCCACGCCGGTGCGTCCCTGCAAGCGGCATCGCGCGCGCACCCGCACCACGGATTCTGCGGGCAGCGCCTCGAGATGGACCTCCACCGCGTCGAGTCCCAGCGGATGACACAGCGGTATCAGATCCCCGCAACGCTTGGCGCCCTGGATGCCAGCGATTCGCGCCACCGCGAACACGTCGCCCTTGTGGTGGCGGCCCTCGATAATCAACGCGAGCGTGGCCGGGAGCATACGCACACAGGCCTCTGCAACGGCCTCGCGCGCGGTCACCGGCTTGTCACCGATATCGACCATGCGGGCTTCGCCCGACTCATTAATGTGCGTGAAAGAACTCAAGAATCCGCTCCGGCGCCAGTGTCGCGCGAGTACCCCGCGCGAGGGGTTCACACTACCATAGCCCCCGGTCAGCCTGGGAGACCGCGCCATGCCCACTACGCCCGCAGAATCCGGGGGCACGCTGCCCGCTCGCCTTGGTCGGGGCTGTGCCGCGCTCCTCCTGCTGCTCGCACTTGTGGGCTGCGACGTCGAGCCTCCGGTGAACGGTTGCGTCACCGTCGCTGGACTGACCCCCGTCTGCGGGTTTTCCAACCCGGAGGACATGGAGCTCCTTCCCGACGGCAAGACGCTCCTGATCAGCCAGATGGGAGACATGGAGCGCGCGACCCCGGGCTCCCTCGTGCTCTTCGATACTGTCGATGGCGTGATCACACGCTTGCCGCAATTCGGCACTGCCAGCGCGCTCAACTGGGGTAGTAGCGCGTGCCAGACGCCGCCGGGAGGTGCGCTCTCTCCGCACGGTATCGACCTGATGCAGCGCGCGGACGGACGTCGGGAGATCCTCGTGGTCAATCACGGCGGGCGCGAGAGCGTGGAGTTGTTTGAACTGCTCGGCGCGGGCGGCAACTGGCAACTCGCGTGGCGTGGCTGTGTGTTGCCTCCGGCCGGAACGTTCATGAACGACGTCGCCGCGCTTCCAGACGGGGATTTCCTCATCTCGCACATGTATCCACGGGACGCCTCGAGCATCGCGGGTATCAATCCATACCTGATTCGTGGGCTTCTCGGCTTCGATACGGGCATGGTGTTGCGTTGCTCGCCCGGCGGGAACTGCAAAGCGCTACCGGGCACCGCTGCGCCCCTGCCGAACGGCATCCAGACCGACGCCACCGGCAGCACGCTGTATCTCAATGCCTACCTTGCAGGCGAGGTGCGAAAAATCGCGATAGCCGACGGCAGGCTTCTGGGAACAGCGCGAATGGTCGGCCCCGACAACAGCCAGTGGAGCCTGGAAGGAAAACTGCTTATAGCCTCGCAGATCGCGGGCATCCGGGCCACGAGCCGCTGTGCGGGTATACGCGGCGGGGCTTGCGGCGCCGCCTTCGAGGTGGTTGAACTCGACCCCGTCACGATGAGCACACGCACCCTACTCGCCCACCACGGCGCACCCATGGGTGGCGTAACGGTGGCACAGCAAGTGGGTAATGCGATTTACCTCGGCTCCTTTGTGGGCGATCGCATCGTGCGTGCCGAGCTCGCGCCCGACCGCATCACACGTGCTGCCCCGCCAGATCCATGAGGGCATGCTCGTCATCCGGGCCGAGCCCATCGCATAGGCGCGCGGCCCGCAGTGGATCCGCCGCCACGTAGCGGTGCAGCCCATCCTCGCTGTCCTGGCGGTGGAGCAGGCCCAGCGCGCGCAGATGGTGCAGATGTGCGATCAGCTCCCCAATCGCGAGTCCCCACTGCTCCCTACCGAGGGCACGGCGGAAAATGACCGGCAAAAGTTCTACGGCGGTGCGGGGCTCCACGCAGGCGGCTTCGAGTGCGAGCAGATGGTGCTCGTGATGCTCGATCAGATAGCGCAGGCGTGCATGCAGCCCGCGGAACGGTGTGTTGTGCGAAGGCAGCACGAGCACCTCGTCGGGCAGATCCCGGAGGAACCGACGGTGCGAATCGAGCCAGTCGGCCAGCGGATCTGCCTCTGGCTCGATCGCCATGACGCTTACGTTGGAGGTGATCAGCGGAATCACCTGATCGCCGGAGAGGAGTATCCCGATCTCGGGCTGAAACAGGCAGAGATGCTCCGGCGAGTGCCCGCGCCCGACCACGGCCTCCCAGCGCTTGCCGTTGATGAGCACATGATCGCCGTGTACCAACCGGCGGAAGGAACGCGGCATCGGCTCGACCATGCCGGAGAAGCCTGCCGATCCCTTGCCGATCCGCTCGAGGAACTCTGGCGGCGCCCCTGCCTTTGCATAGAAATCGTGGGCTTCCCAGATCGGGCCGTCACTGCTGCTGGCGCAGAACACACGCCCCATGTAGTACTCGGCTGCGCTCATCCACAGCGGCGCACGCCAGCGCTCGCTTAGCCAGCCGGCTTGGCCGATGTGGTCGGGATGGCAGTGGGTACAAATAACCGCCTTGATCGGTTTGCCGCGCAGCGCGGGCGAGGTAAATATCGTCTCCCAGCTAGCCTGGGTCGAACGCCCGCGCATGCCCGTGTCTACCACCCACCAGCCGTCGTGGTCCTCCAGTAGATACAGGTTGATGTGGTCAAGCGCTAGCGGCAGCGTCATACGCACCCACAGCACACCCGGCGCCACCTCAAGCGTCTCGCCCGGCGCGGGGGGCGTGGCAAAGGGGTACAACAGCACCGGCTTGGCGGGAAGCGGCGCGAAGGCTGCGGTGGCTGCAGCAGTCTCAGGCCGGGTCGTTTGCACGGTCAGCCTAGCGACAGCGGCAGATTGCGCTGACGCGCACCCGTGGCCGCGAACAATGCATTCGCCAGCGCAGGCGCGAGCGGCGGTGTGGGCGGTTCGCCGATGCCGGTGGGCGCCGCATCCGAAGGCAACAGCACCACCTCGATCGGCGGACACTCGCTCATCCGCAGCAGCGGGTAGCTGTCGAAATTACCCTGCTCGACGGCACCCTCACGAACCGTGATCTCACCGTGCAGTGCAGCGGAGAGCGCAAACACAACCCCGCTCTCGACCTGCATCCGCACGACATCCGGATTCACCACCGTGCCGCAGTCCACCGCGCAGACCACCCGCTCGATCCGTGCCTTGCCGTCCGTGACCGAGAGCTCCACGACCTCCGCCACCACGCTGTTGAAACATTCGTGGAGTGCAACCCCCTGCACGCGACCCGCCGCGGCCTTGCCCCAGGATGCCGCATCCGCCGCGGCCTGCAATACGCGTGCGTGGCGCGAACTCGGCGGCAGGCGCTTCAGCCGGAAGGCCACCGGGTCTTCGCCCAGATCATGCGCGAGCTCGTCGATGAAACTCTCTACGAAAAACGCATTCTGCGAGTTTCCAACCGCACGCCAGACGCCCACACGGATGCCCGGGTCGTATTCCAGCGCCTCGACCCGCACGTAGGGGAGCGTGTAAGGGAGGCCCGAAACACCTTCGTCCAGCGTGGGGTCATTGCCGCGTACGAGTGCCGCCACCGGTTTCATGATCCCGGCGGGCATCCACTGCGGCATCAACGCGGGGCCGGCATCCTTCGCCAGCAGCGCGTAGATGCTCGGCGCGACGAGGCGGCCCTCGACTGCCAGCAAAGCACCATCGGGGCCGATATCTGCGCTCATCCGCGCCAGCGCTGAGGGGCGGTAGAAATCGTGCTGCGTATCGTCCTCGCGCGACCAGATGAGCTTCACAGGTGCCCCGGCGGCCTGCGCCACCAGCACGGCCTCGACGCAGAAATCGAGCATGAGGCGGCGGCCGAAACCGCCCCCGAGATACGTGGTGTGTACCGTGACGTGCGTGGGCGGGATATCCAGCGCGCGCGCCACCAGACCCTGCAGCACGTCGGGCGCCTGATTGCCGGCCCAGATCTCCGCCCGGTCGCCCGTAATGGAGGCCACCGCGTTCATCGGCTCCATCGTGGCGTGGGCAAGGTAGGGAACGTGGTATTCCGCTTTTAGCTGCCGCGCCGGGGCAGTGGCGCTGCGCTTGCCCTCCTCACGCACCACCTTGCCGGTTTCGTGGTCGAGCCGGCGCGACTGTTCGCGGGCGATTCCCGCGGAGTCGAGGGATGCGAGAGGCCCCTTGTCCCATTGGACCTCGACCAGTTGCGCGGCGCTGCGCGCGCTCCAGTAACCGTCCGCGATGACGGCAACACCGCCCGCGCAGGCCACGATCTGGCGGACACCGGGAGACACAACGGCACGCGAAGCGTCAAATCCCTGCAGCGAGCCACCTTGATGCGGACAACGCAACAGCACCGCTGTCAGCATGCCAGGCAACTGCACGTCGATCGCAAAACGGGCGGAACCATCAACCTTCGCGCGCGCATCAACACGGGCGTCGTGCTTGCCGATACGCGTCCACTCCGAGGCGGGCTTCAGCGTCACGGACGCAGGCACAGGCAAAGCCGATGCGGCCACGGCAAACTCACCGAAGCCTGCGTCGCGGGATCCATCGCGCAGCCGGATCCTGCCGCCGCCGGCAAGACACTCACTTGGCGCAACATTCCAGCTCGCTGCTGCGGCCTGGAGCAGCATCTCGCGCACGGTGGCAGCGGCCTCACGTAGAGGCTTCCAGGCGCCCTTCAGGGAAATGCTTCCCCCCGTAGCCATGAGTTGGAACTCCGGATCGCCGTAGTCCTTGTGGGGCTGGGCGAAGCCGAATTCGAGCGCCAGTGGATCCATACCCAGCTCCTCGGCAACGAGAGTCGCGAAGCCGGTGGCAACGCCCTGCCCCATCTCGACCTTGGCGAGAGTGAGCACCACGGTGCCGTCAGGGCGTACCTGAATGAACGCATTGGGTTGGAATATGCCGGACTCCCGATTGGGCCACGGCGCTGTTTCGCCGCAGCCGGTCACACCAAAGCCCAACATCAGACCGCCACCGGCCACCCCGGCGACCTTGAGAAAGCCACGTCGATCAAGGCGGTTCACGACTGCACCGCCGTTAGGGCGCCGGCCGGCGTCATGAGTTCGGCCGCCCGATGAATCGCGCGACGGATACGCGGGTAAGTGCCACAGCGACACAGGTTGCCCGACATGGCCGCGTCGATATCGGCATCGGCGGGCGTGGGGTTGGTGGCGAGGAGCGCAGCGGCCGACATGATCTGGCCTGACTGGCAGTATCCGCACTGCGGCGTGTTGGCCTCGATCCAGGCCTGCTGAACCGGGTGCAAACCACCGTCGTGCCCCAGGCCCTCGATGGTGGTCACGCTGCGTCCTGCCGCGAGGGATACGGGCAGCGAGCAGGAGCGCACTGCGGTACCGTCCAGATGCACCGTGCAGGCACCGCACAGCCCCTTGCCACAACCAAATTTGGTGCCGATGAGAGACAACCCCTCACGCAGGACCCATAAGAGCGGCGTTTGCGGATCAACGTCAACGCGGGCCGGCTTGCCGTTCAGGGTGAATTCCGTGGCCATTACTGCTTCTCCTGCCGGGTCTCTTGGGGGGCGGTGTCTCGGGGTGGAAGTTTGCCGATGCCCTTGCGGACCGTCGGGTCAAGGAGTTCGGCAATGCCGACCGCGTCGATGCGCCGCATGGATGCGATCGGGCAACGCCCGCCGCGCGTGATGATCTCGTCGCCAGGATCACCGCACAGCAGCGTCGATCCACGGGCCCGGAACGCGACCGTCTCGGAGAACGAAAGATCCGTGCAGGAGCTAAAAAAGCGCAGATGCCAGACGTCATCCCTGCGCTGCCCGTAGACCACGAGCTGGCGGTTATCGACAACACGCCAGTTATCGATGTCGGAGATGCGAAGGCAGCGTTGGGTGCGTGACTGCGGCGCCTCTGTGTTGCCGTCCGGTTTCCCGGTCGTGTCTCCGGTACCGGCGCAGCCCGCCAGCAGGACGGCGCAGGCCATGATGATGGCGGCACTGCAAGATGTCTTTCTCCTGGACACGAGGAAATCTCAGGCGCGTGGAGAAAAAGCGCTGTGCGAACGATCCGAAGTAATCGGATCTCTATCACGCTCGAGAACCCCGACGCCGCCGCCAGTGCCCATGCCCGTCCGGTCGGTCAGGCGCTCAGGCTCGCGGGCGTCCGTGTGAAGGGGCATCTATATCTCCGTGAACGGCACTGTCAGTGCAGATGAACATAGCGCTACGCAGCATACCAGCGCAGCCTCGGCGAGTACGAGTCAGCCCAGCACCCAGATCGTAGCCAACCCCAGAAACACCAGGAAGCCCATCGAATCTGTCACAAATGTAAGCAAGACCGAGGATCCGTGCGCAGGGTCACGGCCAACGGCGTTCAGTGCGAGCGGAATGAAAACGCCCGCGAGCGCCGCGATCAGCAGGTTCACCGCCACCGCAACCCCCATCACCGTCGACAAGATCGGCTGGCCGTAGAACCCCAGCGCGACAAGGCCGATGATCGCGCCCCACATGAGACCGTTCACCGCTGCGATGGCAACTTCCTTGCGAATCACCACCCACAGGCTCGCACTGCTGATCTGCTCAAGCGCGATGCCGCGAATCATCAGGGCAACGGTCTGGTTGCCGGTGTTGCCGCCCATGCTCGCCACGATGGGCATGAGCGCTGCCAGCGCAACCTGTTGCTGGATGGTTGCCTCGAAGGCGCCGATCACGCGCGAGGCCACCAGTGCCGTGAGGAGATTCAGCCCGAGCCACGGCCAGCGGTGCGTGGCGCTGCGCAATGCCGGCGCAAAAAGATCCTCGTCCTCGTCGAGACCCACCTGCTTCAGGGGCTGGTTCTCGGCCTTGTCGCTGATGAGGTCCATGACCTCGGCGAAGTGCAGCACGCCGGCGAGACGCCGATGCAGGTTGACCACGGGCGCCGACACCAGGTCGTAGCGCTCGAAGGCGCGCACCGCTTCGTCTGCGGGGTCGTGGGTGCTGAAGACCAGCGCGTCGCGCACCATGACCTCACTCACCAGGCAGTCGGGGTCGTGCGTCAGCAGGTCGCGCAACCGCAGCACACCCACCAGAACGCCGTCGTTGCCGATCACGAACACCTGGTCAAAGGGCTCGGGCAGTTCCTTGTGGCGGCGCAGGTAGCGCAGCACCACCTCGACGTCGACATCGTCACGCACCGTGACCATGTCGAAGTCCATCATGGCCCCGACGGTATCATCGGGATACGAGAGCATTTCCCGCACCTGGCTGCGGTCGCTCTGGTCGAGCTGCGACATCACCGCGGAGACGGCGTCCATCGGCAGACTGGGCACCAGCCAGGCGATCTCGTCAGACTCCAGGTGTGCGGTCGCCTCAACGATGTCCTGCTGCGGCATCGTGGCGATCAGGCCGTCGCGCACACCCTCGGCAAGCTCCAGCAGCACGCCGCCACGACGCTGCGGCGGTATGACCTCCCACAGGGCAGTGCGCTCGCCCTCATCGCGCAGGCGCTCGAGTACGAAAGCGATATCGGCCGGGTGCATGCGCACGGTGCGCCGCTCGAGCTCGCTGCGCTGCTGGCGCGCGAGCAGTGCACCGACCAGTTCGCCCTGTCCCTGCGACTGACGGATGCTGACATCGCGCTCGAGTCGCTGCTTGTCGAGCAGCGCAATGATCTCATCGAGGGTTGCCTCAAGGCTGCGCTGGTACAACTCGACATGCTGCTCGTCCATGCCCATCAGCCAGCACCGATACGCTGCACGAACACCACCCGCGAGCCGGCGGCGAGAGGTTCCAGGAACGGCGAGTCGACCAGCTCACCGTCGATGGCGACGTTGCAAGCCTCTATCTCCGCAAGCGGCAAGTCCGGAAACAGACGACGCAGTTCGGCGACCGCTCCACGGTAGTCGATGGCCGCGACCTCTACCTCGCCAACGCCCCCGGTATGGGTGCGCTGGGCGGGCATGAGCACGAGCCGGGCCATCTCAGGGCTTCGCGAGGATCGCGGCCAGAACCCGCGGCGGCGACAGCGGCAGATCCCGGATCATGGTGCCTGCAGCGGCGTTCAGCGCGGTGGCCACCGCCGCAAGCGGCGCACAGATCGGGGTTTCACCCACGCCTTTGACGCCAAAAGGATGGTCAGGATTGGGCACCTCGACCAGCACGGTATCGATCATCGGGACGTCCGAGGCCACCGGCATGCGGTAGTCGAGGAAGCCCGGATTCTCCAGCACGCCAGTGGCATCGAAACGGTACTCCTCGTTCAGGGCCCAGCCAATGCCCTGGACCGCGCCGCCCTGCAGCTGCCCCTCGACGAAATCGGGGTGGATGGCACGACCGGCGTCCTGGATCGCGGTGAAGCGCAGCACGCGCGAACCACCGGTCTCAGGATCCACTTCGACATCGGCGATGTTGACCGCAAAGCTCGGCGCCGCGCTTTTAAGGTTCACCGAGCCGTTTCCGCTCAGCGGGCCCTCGGTGCGCCCGGACATGGCCGCGAGCTCCGCGATGCTGAGCCGCACATTGGCATCGGCAGTGTTCCAGGCACAGCCGCCACTCCAGGTAACCGCGCTGGCATCAACACCCCAGACCGCAGCCGCGCGGCGCTTCAGGGCCTCGATCAGGTCACGGCAGGCCTCGACAACGGCATAGCCCGTGGCGAGCGTAGTACGGCTGCCGCCGGTCATGTCGCAATAGCCCACGGTGGCGGTATCGGCCACCATCGGGTGCACGTCCGCATAGGGAATGCCGAGGGTGTCGGCGGCCATCAACGCCATCGAGGCGCGCGAGCCACCGATATCCGGATTGCCTTCCTGGATAAGCACCTTGCCGCCCTCGACGAGGTGCGCGCTGGCGCTCGACTGGGCGCCATGATTGAACCAGAAACCAACGGCAAGACCGCGCCCCTGGTTGGGTCCCAGAGGGGCACTGTAGTGGGGATGCGCACGAGCCTGCTCCAGGCATTCACGCAGTCCGATGTTGCGGAATACGCCGCCATAAACGGTCGTGGTGCCCGTATCCGCGGCATTGCGCCGCCGCAACTCGAGTGGATCGATGCCCAACTCGGCGGCAAGTTCGTTCAGCAGGCATTCGGTCGCGTGCGCCGCCTGCGGGGCGCCGGGCGCGCGGTATGCCGCGACCTTCGGCTTGTTGAGCACAACGTCCAACGCGGTCGCGCGTGCGTTCGGGACCTCGTAGGCCGAAAAAATCGTCATTGCGCCCGCGCCTGCCGGGGAACCCTTGAAGGCGCCGGCCTCGTACTCCAGAAGCCCGTCCATCGCCACCAGCGTGCCATCACGCCGCGCTCCCACCTTGACGGTGATACGCGTGGCGGAACCCGGGCCCGTGGCGCGGAAGACGTCCTCGCGGCTCATCTGCATCTTCACCGGGCGACCGCACTTGCGCGAGAGCGCCGCCGCAAGCGGCTCGAGGTACACCGTCGTCTTGCCGCCGAAACCACCGCCGATCTCACTCGCCGTGACCCGAATGCTGGCCGGATCCATGCCGAGCAGCGCGGCGGTGTAGGAACGCACCGCGAAATGGCCCTGGGTGCAGACCCAGATATCGGTCTGACCGTCGGCACCCACCGATGCCACGCAGGCGTGGGGCTCGATATAGCCCTGGTGCGCCGAGGCGCAGGTGTAGGTGCGCTCAAGCACGATCTCGGACGCGGCAAAGCCTGCGTCGACATCGCCTTTCTGCATGACCATGCGCGAGGCGATGTTCGAGGCCTGCTCCGGCACCTCGGCAAGACCACGCGTGCGCATCATGGGGTGGAGAATGGGCGCGTCCGCAGCCATGGCCGCGTCGAGATCAAACACTGCAGGCAGCGCCTCGTATTCCACGTGGATAGCGGCGAGTGCTGCCCGTGCAGCACGCTGGCTGATGGCGGCGATGGCTGCAACGGCATGTCCGTGGTAGAGGACCTTGTCCGCCGCCAGCACATTGCGCGAAATGTCATGCATGTCGACGTAGGATTCACCGCCGGCCACCGCTGCGTCAAAGGTGGAGGCAAGATCGGCTGCGGTAACCACCGCCAGAACCCCGGGCATGGCAAGCGCCGCAGTGGTATCGATCCGCAGGATCCGCGCATGGGCGTGCGGCGAGCGCAGCACGGCGCCCCAGACCATGCCCGGCAACGAGAGATCCGCGCCGTAACGGGCGCGTCCGGTGACCTTGTCCGCGCCATCCGGACGCGGTGGACGGGAACCAACCTGTGCGAGGGGCGTCGTTGCTGCCTGATTCATGCGCTCACCTCGGCGCCAGTGCGCATTGTGGCGGCCGCGTCCAGCACGGCCCGGATGATCTTGTCGTAGCCGGTACAGCGGCAGAGGTTGCCTGCCAGTGCGAACCGCACCGTGGTCTCGTCAGGCTCGGGGTTGTGATCGAGCAGCGCCTTGGCGGCCACCACGATCCCGGGAATGCAGATCCCGCACTGCATGGCGTTGTGTTCCAGAAGTTTCTGCTGGATGGGATGCAGGCCACCGGCGGGCGCGATGCCCTCGATGCTGGTGAGCTCGCGCCCCTCCAACTCCGCACCGAGCACCAGGCAGGCGCACACCAGCGCGCCGTCGAGCAGTACCGAGCAACTGCCGCAGTCGCCGGAATTGCAGCCCTCTTTGCTGCCGGTGAGGCCCAGGGTGTCTCGAAGTACTTCGAGCGCGCTGGCATCGGGTTCGCACAGGAATTCTGTCGGTTGCCCGTTGATCGTGCTGTGAACGTGGATCGCCATGACTCAACCTCCCGCCGCGGCGCGCCGCGCCGCTGCAATGATCACTCGCTTCAACACCACACCGGCCACATGACGGCGGAAGTCCGCCGTGCCACGACGGTCGCTGATGGGACGGCAGGCTGCGCGAGCCGCCGCCACACAGGCAGCCAGCGCGGCATCGTCAAGCGTGCTTCCGATAAGCGCGGCGTCCGCCTCGGGCACCACGAGCACGGTGGGTGCCACGGCCCCCAACGCGACCCGCGCGCCCACGCAGCGCCCCTCGGCATCGAGCCTGATGGAGGCTCCCGCGCCCACCACGGCAATGTCCATCTCGGAACGCGGAATGAAACGCAGGTAGGCGTCTGACTGGTGCGCTTCGGGCAGAGGCACTTCGATGGCTACTACAAACTCGCCTGGCTCCAGCACGGTGCTGCCCGGCGAACGGGCGATGCACTCCACCGCCACCCGCCGCTCTCCGGCCGGTCCCGCCACCACCGCGACCGCACGATTGGCGACCAGCGCGGGCACCGAATCGGCTGCCGGCGAGGCGTTGCAGAGGTTACCCCCCAGACTCGCCCGGCCCTGTACCTGTTTGGAACCGATCAGCGCCGCCGCCTCCACCAGACCGGGCAAAAGCCGCCGCAGATCGGGGTGGGCCGAGATGGCCGCGCAACTGGTGGCAGCGCCGATTCTCGCCACGCCGCCCTCAATGCTGATGCCCAACATGCCGGGGATGCGTTTCAAGTCGATGAAGGCCGTGGGCTGACGCGTACCGGCGCGCTCCTGCACCAACAGATCCGTACCACCCCCGAGTGAGAACGCCCCTGAACCCGCCACCAAGAGGCTCACGGCCTCGGGGATGCTGGTTGGTGCGCGATATGCCTGAACAGCCATGAAGCCCTTCCCCTTGCAACGACGTTTTTGCCGTCAAAGGATAGCCCCGCAAGATGGGCCCGGCAATGAACGCCGGCCTGCGAATCAGGGGCACAAAGCCCGCCGTTTGCAACGTGGTGTTTGCAACGTGGCTGCCAAAATGGACCGCCTCGCGTATATTCGCTCGGCGTGCGCCGCACGCCCCGACGCATCACCCCACGTCGACCCCCTTGCCGGAGAGCGCGGATGCCGCTGCCCATCAGCCTGCTCGCCCTTGTATTCGTGGCAGGCTATATCCTGATCATCCTCGAGCACAGCACGGGCATCGACAAGGTGGCGGCCTCGCTGCTCACCGGGGTGCTGTGCTGGACGGTCTACACGCTTGGCGCTCCAGCGCTGATCAACGTGGACCTCCTGCCCCCGGAATTTCTGGCCTCCCAGGCGGGTAACAGTCCTGACGACATCGCACGTATCTGGGTGGCCGAGCACCAGTTGATGGGGCGCTTTGGCGAGATCGCGAGCATCCTGTTCTTCCTGCTCGGTGCCATGACCATCGTCGAGATGGTCGATACCTACGGTGGTTTCGAAATCATCACCGACCGCATCCATGCGCGCAGCATGGCAAGCCTTTTGTGGGTCATAGGCATCGTCACCTTTTTTCTCTCGGCCGCGCTGGATAACCTCACCACCACGATCGTGATGATCTCGCTGATCCGCAAGCTGGTGGGCAAGAAGGAGGAGCGTCTCTGGTTTGCGGGACTCATCGTCATTGCGGCCAACGCTGGCGGCGCCTGGTCCCCGATCGGTGACATCACCACCACGATGCTCTGGATCGGCGGCCAGATCAGCAGTGCCGGCATCATCCGCTCTATGTTCCTCCCAAGCCTCGCCTGCCTGCTCGTGCCGCTGGCCTTGTTGTCGCTGCAGATGCGCGGGCAGATGGTCACGCCACCTGTCGCGGCAGACAGCGAGGCTCGCGCCTTCACCGTCAGCCGCCGGCACCGCAACATCATGTTCGCTGCCGGCGTGGGCGGGCTTCTCTTCGTGCCGGTGTTCAAGACCTTGACCCATCTGCCCCCGTTCATGGGCATGCTCTTCAGCCTGGGTGTGGTGTGGGTGATCTCCGAACTCCTGCACGAGGATCGCGATGCCGCGCTCGATTCCGACATGCACGTGCTGAAGGTGCTGCGGCGGATCGACACGCCCAGCGTGCTCTTCTTTCTGGGGATACTCACCGCCGTGAGCGCCTTGGAGGCTACGGGGCTGCTGCGGCTCGCCGCCGATGCACTGGGCAACCTGGTCGGGCAGATCCACGTGATCGTGTTTCTCATCGGCTTGCTGTCAGCGGTGGTCGACAACGTGCCGCTGGTGGCAGCGGTCATGGGGATGTACGACCTCGGAACGCATCCGAGCGACGACCTCGTTTGGTTGTATCTGGCCTTTGCAGCCGGCACCGGGGGCAGCTGCCTCATCATCGGTTCAGCAGCCGGTGTGGCCGCCATGGGCATGGAGCGCATCAATTTCTTCTGGTACATGCGACGCATCGGGATTCTTGCGTTTGCCGGGTACCTGGCGGGTACCGCGGTGGTGTTCCTGCCGCGCCTGCTCTGATCACGCGGTGAGAGCGACAGGATGACGCAGCAATCCCTGCATATCGTGGTCATAGGCGCTGGCGTTGTTGGCGCGAGCAGCGCACTCAGGCTGGCGCAGGCCGGGCACCGGGTAGAGCTCCTCGACCCTCGCGGCATCTGCGGAGGCGCCTCTTACGGCAACGCCGGCGGGGTTCATATCGGCGCGATCCAGCCCTTCGCCACTCCGGGCGTGTTGTGGTCGGCTTTGAAAATGTTGTCGGACCCGCAAGGCCCCCTGCTCGTCGACTGGCGCTACCTGCCCCGCTCCCTCCCGTGGTTCGCCCGCTTCCTCGCAAACTCCAGCGCGCGCCCGATGGCTGCAGGCGCCGCCGCTACCGCCGCCATCAACCACACGGCCGTTGCCGCCTGGCGTGATGCCGCTGCAACGGCTCGCGTCTCGGATCGGCTGCAGGATGTGGGCTGGCTGAAGGTCTATGACCGCGAGCAGGACTTCCTCCACGCGGGTACCGAACGCCAGCTGATGCAGGACAACGGCTTTCCATTCGAGGTGCTGGATGCCGCAGCGCTGCACGAACTGGAACCCGCGCTGGGTGCGGGGCTGCGCTTTGGCATGCTGCAACCGGGCTCGCTGTTCATCGATAACCCGGGGCGTGTCGTGCGCGCCATCGCCGAGGCTGCGATAAACGCCGGCGCATCTTTCCACTTGGAGGAAGTGCGGCACCTCCGGCCCGCACACGCCGCGTGCATCATCACCACGAACCTCAGGGAAATCACCGCCGATCGGATCGTGGTGGCTGCTGGTGCCTGGTCAAAATCCTTGGCAGCACAACTGGGGCTTCGCGTACCGCTCGAGACCGAGCGCGGCTATCACGTGATGCTTCCCACGCCTGAGCGAAGCGTGAGCCGGCCGATCATGTACTCGCGGCGGCGCTTCGTGCTCTGCCCGATGCAGGAGGGCATGCGCGTGACGGCCTGCGTGGAATTCGCAGGGCTCGAACGCGGCCCCGACTACCGCCGGATTGAAAAACTCCTGCCCTTCACGTCCACCGTGCTGCCCGGCCTCGACACCACGATACAGAGCCGCTGGCTGGGATACCGACCCTCGCTGCCCGATGGCATCCCGGTTATCGACACCGCGGCAGAAGGGCGCGTGGTGCTGGCTTTCGGGCATGGGCACCTCGGCCTCACGCAGGGACCGGCAACAGCACTTGCCGTGCAGGCTCTGATCGAGGGCAGCCAGCCGCCCTTCCCGCTCGAGCCCTACAGCGCGAGGCGCTTTTTCCGCAGTCAGATCTGAGTCGCCCGCTCAGCCGACCACGGGCTCCAACAGCCGTATCACGCCACTGCCGGCATCCATGCTCGCGCGAATACCGACGGGGATCGCGCTGTTCTGCGGCATATGGCCGAATGCCGCGCCGGAGAATGCGGGCTTGCCCACCGCCCTGCAGTGCTGTTCGAGGATCTCGTAGAGGGCGAAGCCGCCCACATCATCGTCGGGCGGAATGTCCTGAAAGCTGCCGAATATGATGCCTGCGGGCTGATCGAGTATTCCGGCGAGGCGCAACTGGGTGAGAGAGCGATCGATGCGGTAAACCGCCTCGTGCACGTCTTCGAGGAACAGGAGCTTGCCACGCATATCGGGCAGGTAGGGCGTGCCCGCGAGCGAGGCAAGCACGGTGAGATTGCCCCCCACCAGCTCGCCCTGTGCGCTGCCCGGAACGAGGGTCTGGATGCGTCCTTCGAGCGTGGCAAGAGAGGTGGTTTCAGGTTTGTAGGGGCGGTATTCGATACGCTCGCCCTCGAACAACAGCCGATGCAGTATGTCGACCACGAAAGGGTTCCAGTCCGAGAGCAGGTTCGGGCCGTGCACGCCGCGCAGCCCGGATTTGGCATTCAGCGCCAGCAGCAACGCCGTGATATCGCTGTAGCCCAGCAGCAGCTTCGGTGTGCGCGCGATCGCCGCGTAATCGAGCAGCGGAAGCAAGCGCCCGGACCCCCATCCGCCCCGTAGCGCAAAGACAGCTGCCACGCCCGGGTTTGCAAACGCTGCATTGATATCCGCAGCCCGTGCAGCGTCCTCACCGGCGAGGTAGCCGAAACGCTTTGTAACGTTAGCGCCAAACTGCGGCTCCAGGCCAAGCGCACGCAGCACATCGCCCGCGTAGTCGATCTCGATCTTCTCGTAGGTGACGCTGGCCGGTGCCACTACGGCTACCGCATCGCCCTTGCGCAGTCGGCGATACACGGGCTCCCGCCGTGCAGCCCTGCTACCGCCTGCAGCAAGAAGCCCGGCCGCACCAAGCCCTAAAGACAGCACGTCGCGTCGTTTCATGTCACCGGCCTCTCCCGCCCCAGAGCGCTAAGATTGTAGAGTGGCAGCGCTACCGCTGACATCACCGTGCCATGTGAGGAATCGCCATGAATCGCAACCATCTGAGCCATCCGGTTCCGCGCCGCCGTATGCGCGCGCTCACACTGAGCCTGCTCTTGGGCTTGCCGGCTGCGGCGTGTCTTGCGGATGCGCCGGATGCGCGCGATCCGGGGCTGGTCGACATCCAGAGCCTGGCGCCGGATGTCGCAATCGAGATGCGTTACGCCACGGACGACAATTTCGTCGGCGCGGTCGTGGACGGCTACGAGGCGCGCCGCTGCCTTCTCAGTCCGCCTGCCGCCGCCGCAATTGCCGCAGCACAGGCTGAGCTTCGCGCGTTCGGTCTCTCACTGGTGATGTTCGACTGCTACCGGCCCCAACGCGCGGTAGATCATTTCGTCCGCTGGTCGGCAGACCCAAAGGATCTCAAGACCCGCGCGCGTTACTACCCGAACGAAGACAAGGCGAAGATGTTCGATCGTGGCTACATTGACCGTCGCTCCGGGCATTCCCGCGCGAGCACCGTGGATATAGGACTTCGTGAGATCACCGGAAGCCGGCTGGACATGGGCACAGGGTGGGACTTCATGGACCCCTTGTCGGCCACTGAAAACCCGGAGGTGAGCGACTCGGCACGACAGAATCGGCTGCTGCTGCGCTCAGTGATGGCGACGCACGGTTTCTCTAACTATGCCGCCGAGTGGTGGCACTTCACGCTGGTGGGGGAGCCATGGCCAGAGACCTACTTCGACGTGCCGGTACGGTGAGCCCTGAGGCGCGCGCGCAACGCGGCTGCGAGCCCGAATAAAAAGGCCCCCTTGCGGGGGCCTCGGTTCAACGGACCAACCAGCGAACCCCTGCGTCAATCAGGGCCCGGAATTGCAGGAATCGTCCTCATCAAGGTCATAGACGCCGTCGTTCCCGGAGTCGGGGTCCCCCGAGTCATCGTCGATACCGTCGTTGTCTTCATCGGCATCGGAATCATCATCGGCGCCGTCGTTGTCATCGTCATCATCGGAATCATCAGACACGCCGTCGTTGTCGGAATCATCATCGCCGCTGTCTTTGATGCCGTCGTTGTCCTCGTCATCGCAGGAACTGTTATCCCAGGGATCGGCGATCCCGTCGTTGTCATCATCCAAATCGTCTACGTCAGAAACTGAATCGTTGTCGTCGTCATCGTCGTCCGAATCAGATACGTCATCGTTGTCGTCGTCGGTGTCCGCGGCGTCGCGTACGCCGTCGTTGTCGTCGTCCGTGTCGGTCGCATCCGGCCGGCTGTCTTCATCGGCGTCGAAAGCGCCGCGATCCCTGGCGTCAGGCACGCCGTCGTTGTCGTCGTCGGGGTCGTTCACGTCGGCAAGGCCATCGCCGTCATCATCGGTATCGACGGCATCGACCCTGCCATCGTTATCGCCGTCGCTGCCGGGAAAATCGTTACGGTTCGGGATGCCGTCGTTGTCGGCATCGCGGTCGTTCCGATCGGCAATGCCGTCGTTGTCGTCATCGAAATCAAGTGCGTCGCCCGCGCCGTCGTTATCATCGTCGACATCCAGCGCATCCCGAATTCCGTCGTTGTCGTCGTCCCTGTCTAGGGCATCGGCTATCCCGTCGTTGTCATCATCGAGATCGTCGAGCTTTTCGGTTACATCGGAGAGGCCGTCGTTGTCATCATCGATCTCGTTGGCATTCGGGATGTCGTCGTTATCAGAGTCTGTATCGAGCGAATCTGACACATCGTCATTATCGTCGTCGCTGTCATCGGTATCGGATGCATCGGGAATGCCGTCGTTGTCGTCGTCGCTGTCGGATACGTCCGGCGTGTTGTCGTTGTCGTCATCGGAATCGTCGACATCGGCGAAGCCGTCGTTGTCGCCATCGTTGTCTTCGCGGTCCAGCTTGTCGTCAATCTCGTCATTATCGTCGTCGCGATCGGCGCGATCGGGGGTGCCATCGTTATCATCGTCGCGATCGGCGCGATCGCGAATACCGTCATTGTCGTCATCGATATCACTGGCGTCAGCGATTCCGTCGTTGTCGTCATCGACATCAACGGCGACAGCAGTTGCGAACGCGGAGGCACCGGGAAGGGAAAAACCCGCCGCGGGTGCGATCACCGGAGCCATCAGCAGCGCAACGGCCAAGGCGAGTCTCGAACGCCTGAATACCATGGTGAATCCTCAGATTGGTTAAATGAGACCTGAGCATCGCGACGGAGCAGCACGCTGTCAATGCGCGGGGGCCCCGACACTGTGCCGGACATCTGAAAACGACGAGTCCATCACATTAACCGCAGCCTGCGGAATTTCTTCAGGCAGCTCCAAAGGATGCAAGAGGGTCGGCGTCTTCATGGAAAACGCCGTGGCATTCTTTGCGCCTGCCCCCTGTGTCAGGCTAGTTGTCGCGTCCAGTTTGTTGGTAATCACAGCGACAGGGGGTGGCAAGTAAGCGAGCAATGCCCGATACCGTGAGGGGTTCAGAGAGTGTGCTGTGCAGATGATGGCGGCGCCGAACGCGATAACGGTGGCGCAGCGAAGCCGGAAGACCGGGGTGTCGAGTCAGACGCTTTACAATTGGCGTGATCGCTCTCCGCGTAGCCTCTACTTTTCGGGTTGTTCTCCCGGGCGCGCGATAGTCGGCATCGATTGCCTGCCGCTGATCGGGCAGAACGGTGCGCTGCACTGCATCACGATGCAGCTGCCGCGCGGGGTGCGGGCGGTCTGAGGCCGCCGGCGACGGAAGACTATCGGAGGATGATCGTCATGCGCAGGACCGGACTGGCGCTGCTGTGGGCCTGGCTGTTGTGTGCCGCGGCCGTGGCCTCGCCTATGGAAAATGCCGATCGCCGCCTTGAGCGGCTGGTCGCCGACTACACGGGACTGTACGCGCGCGACACGCTCGCGCAGTGGAAGACGCTGTTCCTGCCGGGCTTCAGCTCGATGTCGAGCAATGCCGACGGCAGCGTGTCCGCGCGCGAACTGGAGGACTTCTACGCGGCCCAGGCCGATGGCTTCGCCGGCAGCGCCTCGATGGGAGAGCGCCTGGAGAACGTCCGCATCGAGCGCCACGGTGTGCTCGCCAGCGTTTGGGCGGACTTCGTGTTCTGGGCCGACGGGCCGCCCGCGCGCGGCCGTCTGGTGCTTCTCGCCGTCGACCAGCCGGGCGGTTGGCGCTTCCACAGCCTGATGTTCTCCTACGGCGACTGAGAGCCAGACCCTGCGTCTGGCCCTAGCAGCCCGCGGGCCTCATCGAGTGCGCGCGCCACCCGCTCCAGCGCGGCCTCGATGCGCCGCAGTTCGATCCCGGCGCGCGCCGCATCTGCGTTGCGCAGCGCCTCGGCCAGCCCCGGGAACGGCTGCCCGTCGTACAGCGAGTAGATGTTCCAGCCGAAAAACACGTGCCTGTACCACTCGCGCCCGGGCGTGCCATCGTCGTCGGTGAGCAGCTGCTCCATCCGCGCGAGCAGGTCGTTCAGGGGTCGGGCCCGGTCGACAGGCAGCCCGCCGGCGTCAAGACGGGCGTCCAGCGCCGACTCCAGCGCCAGGGCCTGCGTGCGGATGCGCTCGGCGCGCGCCTGCAGTCCGGGCGCGGCGAGCGGTGGGTGCGCGGTGCGGAGCGCCAACTCCGCGGCCCGCGTGGCTTCTACCAGCGCGTGGCCGTAGTGGCTGAAGCGGAACGGCAGCACTTCCGCGTTGGCCATGCGCAGCGCCAGCGTCCCCAGCGTGCGGGAGAGGATCGCTCCCTGCGTGAAGCCCGGGTCGGCAATGCGCTCAACGTACGCGCGCGTGTCGAAGTTGCTGTGGTAGGTGCCGTAGCCGTAGCCGTTCACGCCGATGAACTCGATCGACAGCGTGGGCACGCCGAGGAAGTCCTGGAACGGCACAAAGTCCGCGCCGCTGCCGAGCGGCTTCAGCTCCGGGAGCCCGCCGGCGCGCGGACTTTCCGCGGCCTTCGGCGCGATCCAGTCGTCGAACACCGTGCGGCCTTCGCGCGCGGGCACATCGCGCGCCACGCCGGCCACGAAGTCGCGCAGCGAGGGCACACCGCCCGGATCGAAACGACCCTGCATGGTCATATCGGTGTTGACGTAGAGCACCAGTTGTTCCTGCAGTTCGTGCCGGAAGTGCTCGGCGTATTCCGTCGATCCGACCAGCCCGGCCTCCTCTGCATCCCAGAACGCGAACTCGATGCTGCGCTCCGGGCGCCACCCGTCCTGCGCCAACAGGCCGAGCACCCGCGCCGTCTCCAGCAGCGCCGCGGTGCCGGTGCCGGGGTCGACGCCGCCGAATGTCCACGCATCGTGATGGCCGCCGAGCAGCACCCTGCGCTCCGGCTGCGTGCGTCCGGGCAGCGTGGCCACCACGTTACGGATCGGCCGCAGGCCGTCGTCCATCGACACCGCCACGCGCAGCGCCGCGGGCCCGGGGCCGAGGCGATAATCGAGCGGCAGGCCACCGCGAAAGGCTGCGGGCGCCTGCGCGCCACCCAGCGCGGACAGGACCCGCTGCGCCTCGCCCCAACCGATCACCGCCACCGGTATGCGCGGCAGCGTCGGGGCGTCGGCCGGATCGAGGCGCGGCGCGTCCACGGTCGCGGCGACGCCGGGGGTGAGCGGATCGCCGTGGAAGAACCACGACAGCTTCGCGTTGCCGCGCTGCAGCATCGTGGCGCCGCGCCAATAGCCAACAGGCCAGGCCGCGCCGCGCGTCTCACCGTCGTCCGCGGGATCGCTGTAGAGCACCACCGCCAGCGCGCCCGCCTGCTGCGCGGTGAACACCTTCACCGCGCGGTGGCTGCGCCCGTAGCGCGCCAGCACGATACGGCCGCGCACCGACACGCCCGCGCGCTCCAGCTCGGCGTAATCGGGTGGCAGGCCGTAGTTGACGTAGACCACCGGCGCGCTCGCCTCGCCGGAGGCGGAATAGGCGATGAAACCCGGGCCGAGCTCGGCGTGCGCGGAGTCGGGGTCCCCGGGCAGCGCGGGCTCGTCGATCGCCAGCGTTCGCGCCTGCGGTGCGGTCAACGCCACTTCCACGCGACGGGGCTGCGAGAGCCACGCCTGGTAGACGTGCGAACGGACTTCCAGGCCGAAGCCGCGGAGCGTGCGTTCGAGGTGCTCCGCCACGGCCTGCCCGCCCGGGCTGCCGGCCGGATGCGGGCGGCGCACCAGCGGGGCATGCAGCGCCGAGACCGACTCCGCGGCAACGAGGTCCCGGAGCCTGGATTCGAGCGCGCGCTCCGCAGCGGCACCCGCGGGTGTGTAGCCGGTGATCGGCCCCGCCGCGCGAACGGCCGGTGACAAGGCCAGCAGCGCAAGGGCAACGCGGAGCGTGGTGTTCATCGTGGCACCTGGGGCAGCAGCAGGCGGGAAGCATGCGCGGGGTCGTGCAGCACCGCTTGGCGGGCGGCCACGGTGCGCGCCCCGGCGGCGAAGGGCTCGCCGGTGTTCGGGTTGCGGTCGTAGCGCGGGAAATTCGAGCTGGCGACCTCGAGGCGGATGCGGTGGCCGGGCAGGAACAGGTTGCCGGTGGCGCCGACCTCGATGCGCAGTTCGGTGGGCTCGCCAGGGACCAGCGGCTGCGGCGCACCGCGGCCGTGGCGGTAGCGCGCGCGCAGGATGCCGTCAGTCAGCGCGCGCGCGGTGCCGTCGGGGAGCACGTCGACCAGGCGCGCGGTGAAATCGGTGTCGGGCGCCGAGGATGTGATCCACAGCACCAGCTCGACCGGCCCGGTCACCTCCACCGCCCGGGCCACCGGCGCGCTGGTGTACACCAGCACGTCATCGCGCTGCTCCACCGTGCGCATGTCGAGCGGTGCGCGCGAGTACGCGCCCGACAGACCCGTGGGCACCGGGGTGGCGGGATCGTAGACGAAAGCATCGCGCGGGGCGCCGGCGGCTGGCCCCGTGGCGAGCCGTCCGTCGCCGTGCAGCGTGTTGGCGTGGCCGCCGCTGTCGAGGTACCACGGGGTGATTAGGGCACGGGCCAGCGGCCATTCCTGTTCCTCGCGCCAGCGGTTCTCCCCCATGATAAAGATGCGCACCGGTGCGGACGGGTAGTCCCCTACAGGCGCGGCCGCAGGCGGCATCCAGTGGCGGAACCACTCGACCATCAGCGCACCGGCATCCATCCCGGCCTGCGGCCCGAAGTACACCTCGCCGATGCGCGTGGAATCGGCGCCGGGCCGGGCGTGCGTCCACGGGCCGATCACCAGCCGCTGGTTGGCGCGCGCATGCGCGTCGGCGGCCTCCGCGCGCAGGCCGCTGAAGTTGGCCAGCGTGCCGTTCAGCAGGCTGTCGTACCAGCCGCTCAGGTGGTGGGCGGGCACGGTGAAGCGCGGGTGGCGCGCGGCCACGTCGAAGCGGTCCCACCATGCATCGCGCGAGGGATGCGCGAGCAGTTCGAAGTAGCCCGGCGCGTAACGGCGCAGGATACGGCGTGGCTCGTGGTGCGTGCCCACCGTGGCGAGCGGCAGCGCCCACAGCCAGTCTCTCTGCAGGCGTTCACGCATATTCGCGTCGATGTCGATCTCCAGATCGCGGTCGGCGCCCGGCTGCAGGGCGCGCCGGCGCGTGTCCATCGCCTGCCCAAGGTTCCAGGACAGTCCGTCGGCGAGGTAGAACGCGCCGCCCTGGAACACCATCTGGTGGCGGCTCGCGTAGGAGGCGGCGGGAAACAGCGCGACTAGGTGCGGCGGCTGCAGCGGCGCGACCAGCAGTTGTGTGGTGGCGGAGTAGGAGCCGCCGAACATGCCGACCCGACCGTCCACGCCCGGCAGCGTAGCCACCCACTCGACGGTGTCGTAGCCGTCCTCGGCCTCGTCATGCGGCACGGGAATGCCGCCGGAGGTGTAGCGCCCGCGCGTGTCCTGCACCACCACCACAAAGCCGGCACGCGCCAGCCGGTGGTAGGCGCTGTCCGCCTCACCGGGGTTCTTGGAGTAGGGGGTGCGCTGCAGCAGCGCGGGCAATGGCCGCTCGCCCGCCGGCCGGTAGACGTCGGCGCGCAGCACTACGCCGTCGCGCATGCGTGCGGCCAGGTTCTTCTCCACGCGCACCCCCGCTGCGCTCGAGCCTGCGACGATGCACAGGTACAGCACAGCCAGCATTGCGAGGCGGTACGGCGCGCTCACGAGGCCGCCGAGCACAGCAATTCGACGCCGCGGAACGGTCCTACGCCCCATTGAAGAGCGGCTGGTCATCACGTGATGCCTCTTGGGCGAGCACCCGGCCATCGAATCCGACGCGAGAGAACCTTAGCACCGAAACGGGTGTTGCCTGGATTTCAGGCAGTCATAAGAAACAAGATTTTTCCCCCTTATTATTTGGCTTGATGTTAGGTTGTTCATCCAAATAACAGTTGCTGGAGAAAGCTCATAGCACACAAACACTCCGGTGGATGCGCGCATCATCAAACGCATTCCGATGCTGATCCTATCGATAATCACACCTGTCATTGTTCGGTCTGCAAGCGCGTCACCGGGCAACCGACGACCCACGTTGTGTTCTTCGCGCACGGCGACCTCTCCGTTGCCGGTGCGGGCAGCCTGAAGCGCATGCCCTTCAATGATCAGAACGCGGGCGGCCCGCTGGAGTTGTGCGTGTGTGAAGTCTGCGGCACGCCGATCATGCTGGATGACAAGCAGGGGCGAATCCGTGTCGTGGTGCCCAACCTGATGGGCTATGACGCGGAGGGGCTGCCCGCCACCTACCACGCTTTCCACGACCCCGCGACCGGTGTACCCAGGCCTGCTGATGGACGCCCCGTCCATGACGGTCTGCGCCCCGATTTCGTGTGGCCCCAGGGCTGCTGATCACGACCGCCTGAACGCGAGCGCGATGGCAGCTGCCAAAGCGCCCGAGCCTCGCCGCTACGTCCGGAGCGGTCGCGTGAACTCGCAGTTGGAAACAAACCAGATCCCGGCAGACGCGAACACGAACCACACGCCCATGTAGCCCAGCCCAAGCCACGCAAGAACTGGCTCGGAAATCGTGGCGTTTTCTGCGGCGGCTGGGTAGTTGATCAGGGTAAGCAGCAACCCCGCGAGTAATGCGCCCAGTGCCGCCGCGACTTTGTCGACAAAGACCTGGTACGCGAAAATCACCCCCTCCAGACGCTTACCCATCGACTCCGCCACATTGTCGGTGACGTCTGCATACAGGGAGTAAATGATGGAAGCTGTCACGATCCACAGCAGCTGGCTGAGGAAGTCATAGGCCGCAAGGAGCCACCACAGGCCCTCGCTTCCGCGCTCCGGAATCAGTTTCAGCACAAGCAGCGGCGGCAGGATCATGCTGATCGCCACGGATGCGGTCAGAAACCGGATGGCCATGATTCTCTTGTCGCCCTTAACGACAAACCTCCGGATGACCGGGGCGACCGCCAGTGACGCGAGCCCCTCAACCACCATCAGGACCGTCATCTGCTCGCTCCGGATTCCGTAGAAGAAGCTGTACTGATAGATCCAGAGCGCGGCGGTTGCGCCGAGGCCGATTCCCACGAACAGACTGGACAGCAGCAACGCGCGCAACGATCGGACCTGAAAGAGTTGGCCGAACGAGCGTGTCATGTCCTTGAGACTCGGAGCCTGCTCCGCGGTCTTCTTGTGAAGACGAGGAATTTCCGGATGAAGCCCGATGGTGGAGAACAGCAGCGCAGCCAGGATGATCGCTCCCCAGAATAAGGCAGCATGCTGATAGCCGACGATGTTGGTCTGGCCACTTGCGAACTCCGCGGAGTCCTTGAGCCAAACGCCATACATAGTGATCGTCATCACCGCACCGATGAACCAGCTCGCCGAAATCGGCAGCGACGCAAGCCGCGTGCGTTCGTCATAGTCCGCGGTCAGTTCCGCCACCATCGTCCGGACCGGCACGTCGAACAACGTCATCGACAGTCGCAGGAGAACTGACAGCGTCAGGAGATAACCGAACAGGGCCGACTGCGAACTTGCCTCCACGGGCGGATACCACACAAGCACGTACAAGACGGACAACGGCAGGATCGAGGCGTACATGAACGGATGCCGCCGGCCTAGGCGGGACCGTAGGTTGTCGGACGCGTAGCCGACCAAAGGACTGGCGATCGCGTCAATCGAGAGCGCGAGCGCGAGCGCGAGACCGGTCAGGCCGGCGGAAAGACCAACGACCTGGCTGTAGAAAAAGAACAGGAAATAGTCGATCCCATTGCTGATGATGCCCGCGGTGGGGACCCCGCTGCACGCGAAAGCCAGACGGGAAAGCGGTGCAACCCTCGTCATCAGCCGGGAACCTTTGCCGGACTCTCAATCCGCCGCGTCAATGATCGCACGCGTTTTTCTGAGCCGCCGCACGCGCAACCTGCGACGATGATGGTGGGCGTAAATCCGCGCCTGCAGCCACTTGCCCGCGCGCGACAGCCGCGGATTCATCTTGCCGCACCCAGACCGGATCATTGCCGTCGTAGTAGCCGAGCAGATCGTGACCGGCCCCATGAGTCGTATACCCCAGCAGGCGCCGAACTCGTTCGTCGTACTGCCGCGCCGATTGCGGAGGCACCTCTAGAGTGTGGTTCTCCTCCGAGCGAAGCCAGCCCAGACAATAGGTATTGATCAGTCCGCTCCGGGGAGTGTGGCTGTGGTTTGCACCGCCGCCGTGCCAAGTTGATCCGAGATAGAAAACAGCAGAGCCTGTCGGCATGACTGCCTGTGTCCATTGTGTGAGGTCCGGCCTGTGCCACGCCCGGAGAAAGCGGTGACTGCCGGGCACCACGCGCGTTGCCCCGTTCTCCGCTGTAAAGTCGGTGAACGCCCACATCACACCAATCTGGAGTTCGAGTCCCGCGAACTGAATCGGATAGCACGTATCGTCACGATGCAGTTGCTGGTCGCTCTCACCGGGCAGAATCTCGATCCCAGTAGTGCTCCCGATCTGGTAATCGGCGCATGAGGGCAGCAGGATTGCATCCGCCACGTCCAGTACCATCCGGTGCGAGATCAACTCCGCGCAGGTCGGTGCATAGCGCAGAACGCCGCCGCAGCGAAGCGTCTTCGCACCACTGAAGTCCGTGCGCTGACTTTCCTCAAACTCATCGAACTTCAATCGAAGCTCCGCCGCACAGGCGTCAATCAGGCTGACCGGGGCCAGGTTGCGGACAATCACACCCCCATCGCGGCGCAGAGCGTCGATGACATCTGCAGATGACGCATTCGACTCGAACGACTTCAGCAACATGGTTTCTCTCCCGAGCCACGGGTTGCAGGCTAGTCCGGCCAAAGTGCGCGTGGCCGGCGCAGCGGGTTCTGATCGTTGATCTCATCACGCGGTCGGTACGGCGCTTCGAGAAATTCCCGCTCGCCGGCATCAAGTTTTAGCGACAGGGCCGCGGCAGCAACGTCGATCTGCCGGGTGTTTGCAGCCCCGACGATGGGCACATTTGTGTGAGGGCTCCCCGCGACCCAGGCCATCGCCACGTGCGCGCGGCTCACGCCACGACGCGCCGCAACCTCCCCCACGCGGCGCGCGACCTCGCGATCGATTGCATCGCCATAAAACTCCTGGTGAAGATCGTGGGCCGTGCGCGAGGTCGCGCTGACATCGCGCGCAAGAAACCCCCGCGCCAGCGGACTGAAAGTCGTGAGGGCGATGCCCTGATCCCGGCAGTAGGGGAACATCTCCCGTTCTTCCTCTCGGTACAGCAGGTTGTACTGGCACTGCATATTGACGAATGGCGTCCAGCCATGCACTGCGGCGACATGGTTCATCTTCGCGAACTGCCACGCGTACATGGTCGATGCGCCGAGATAGCGCACCTTACCGGCGCGTACCGTGGCGTGCAGCGCCTCCATCGTTTCCTCGACGAGCGTTTCGCTGTCGAAAGCGTGGATGACGTAGAGGTCGATGTAATCGGTTCCGATACGTTTCAGCGACCGGTCGATGGAGCTGGCGATGTGTTCGCGCGAAAGGCCGCGGTCTTTCGGGTCGTCGCTCATGGGATAGAAAACTTTGGTTGCAAGCACAAGATTGTCGCGAGAGCTCATCTTCAGCAGATTCTGCCCGACCACTTCTTCGTTGCGGCCAAGCGAATACCAGTCGGCCATGTCAAAGAAATTGATGCCAAGGTCGAGCGCGCGACGCAAAAGTGGAATCGAGTCAGCCTCATCCAGCACCCACCGCTTCCAGGCAGAGCTTCCCATCGACATCGTGCCGAGGCAAAGCGGCGATACCTCGAGGCTCGTCACCCCAAGGCGGTGAAGATTCATTTGCGTCCCGATTCAATTTTTGTGCTGGACGCGCGATGTTACCGCATTGCCCACATTGACGGGTTCTACCCCGTTTCCACGAACAGGCGCCGGGCGAGTCCCCTGCACTCTGTGTGCACTCTGCGACGTAGAGATCGCCGGGGGAATTTATACAACGTATTGATTTAATTGGCGCGCCCGAGAGGACTCGAACCTCTGACCACCCGCTTAGAAGGCGGGTGCTCTATCCAACTGAGCTACGGGCGCGTGGAGCGGATTGTAGCGGCGGGCCGCGGACTGCGGCCAGTTTGATGAAGCTTCAATCCTTGAACACCGGCGTGCGTTTCTCGCGACGGGCTTTTATGGCTTCTTCGAAGTTGCGCGTGGTCATGCGCACGAAGAGCTGGGCGTGGCCCTCGTGGTTCATGTGGGAGTGCATGCTTCCCGCCTCGAGCCCGGCCCAGAGCATCTGTTTGGTGAGCTCAACGCCGATCTGGCTGTAGCCGCTGATGCGCTCCGCCAGCGCGTAACAGGCCTCGAGCAGTTGATCGCCGGGCAGCGTCCGCGATACCAGCCCGATCGCTGCGGCCTCGGTGGCGTCGACATCACGTCCGCTCAGCATGATCTCGAAGGCGCGCGAGGCGCCTATGGCACGCGGCAAGGTGTAGCTCAAGCCGAGTTCGGCTGCGGTGAGACCGTTATTGATGCCAGCGGCCCTGAAGTAGGCGGTGTCTGAAGCAAGGCGAATGTCGGTTGCCATGGCAAGGCAGAATCCACCGCCGATCGCCGGACCGTTGATGGCTGCGATCACCGGTTGGTGCATATCGCGCAGCGAGGAGATCACATCCTCAAGCACTTTCATCGCGCGCCGTGCGATGCCCGGAACACCGATCCCATCGAAAATCGGCAGATAGCCCGGGTCTACAAGGTCCGCACCCGAGCAGAAGCCCTCCCCCGCTCCCGTCAACACCACCACGCGCACGCTGTTGTCGAAACTCAGCTCCTCCAGCGCCTCGCGGAGCGGAACCATCACGTCGAACGCCATGGCGTTCATGCGCTCCGGGCGATCGAGGGTTACGAGTGCGACGCCCGGGCGGGGCGTCTCGATCTTGACGAAGGACATCACGCGCTCCGTTGCCGGGTCAGGGAGACCCGTGAGGCCACAGGGTACCGCGAGACGCTGGGTGAATGACCAGCACTAACTATTCGGAAGTCAATTCTGAAACCGCTGGAAGTCCAGCCAGTTGCGCGGTGTAAGTCGTTGAAATAAATGGGGTGGCTGACGGGGATTGAACCCGCGACACCGGGAGTCACAGTCCCGTGCTCTACCAACTGAGCTACAGCCACCACTGAACTTCACACCGGACGACGTGGTCGGGGTAGAGGGATTCGAACCCCCGACATCCTGCTCCCAAAGCAGGCGCGCTACCAGACTGCGCTATACCCCGAAATCTCGATCGCCACAGCCCCACTCGGGGCCGCGATAGTACTGGCCGCCCGTTCGGAGCGTCAATCAAGCGCGGGGGGAATTTGGCGACGCTTGGCCGGCGCGGATGGCAATGCGAGAATACAGGCCGCCCGGCACTGCCACTGACCTCACGCAAGGAACTTCAGCACCATGTCCGCTCTCATCCTCGATGGCAAAGCCGTCGCCCAGAAGACCGAATCCGAGCTCAGCACCCGTGTAGCGGCAATCCGGGAGAAGACCGGACGCACGCCGATCCTCGCGACCATCCTGGTCGGCGATGACCCGGCCAGCGCCACCTACGTGCGCATGAAGCAGAACGCCTGCAAGCGCGTGGGCATGGAGTCGATCGCGGTCGAGCTCCCCTCCAGCACCACCACCGAGCAGCTGCTCGCCCGTATCCAGGAACTGAACGCCAACCCCGACTGCCACGGCATCCTGCTGCAGCACCCGGCGCCGCCCCAGATCGACGAGCGCCTGTGCTTTGACACCATCGCACTCGCCAAGGATGTGGACGGCGTCACCTGCCTGGGCTTCGGGCGCATGGCAATGGGCGAGCACGCCTATGGCTCGGCCACGCCCGCGGGCATCATGCGACTGCTCGCGGCCTACGACATACCACTGGCGGGCAAGCACGCGGTGGTGGTCGGTCGCAGCCCCATCCTCGGCAAGCCGATGTCCCTGATGTTGCTGAATGCCAACTGCACCGTAACGATCTGCCACTCACGCACCCAAGGGCTCGAGTCCTTCGTGCGGCAGGCCGATGTGATCGTCGGCGCAGTAGGCAGGCCGGAGTTCATCCGCGCGTCGTGGATCAAGGACGGCGCAGTGGTTGTGGACGCGGGCTACCACCCTGGTGGTGTGGGTGATATCGAACTCGGCCCGCTGGGCGATCGGGTAGCAGCCATTACGCCGGTGCCAGGCGGCGTGGGCCCCATGACGATCAATACGCTGATCTATCAGACCGTGGACGCCGCTGAGCGAGCCGCGAACTGATTAGCGGAAAACGCTAGATCTCCCCCGGAGCCCGCCTCCCCTGCTCGTGCAGGGGAGTGCACCGGCTCCAGTTCAGCGCAGCTGGATCTGGCCGTTCACATTTACGGTGATGGTAGCTGTGCCGCCCTCGACCGCGATCGGTGGCGCGGCAGCGGCATCCGCAGCCACGCGCATCATCATCTGGGGAGCACGCCCGTACATAACTTGCTCCGGCGCGCTGCCCACGCTCACCTCCACCACCTCATAACCCTTGGCACTCATGGCTTCGCTGATCAGCGTGGCGCGATCACTGAAGGCCTTGATCGCGTCGCGGGTGAGATCGGCCTCGGCCTTCAACCGCGTGGCACGGGTAGGCAGGAACTGCATCCCGCGCACCTGCAGCTTCTCTTGAAGGGCGGAGACCAGCGCACTCACCGCGCCGAAATCCTCGCCCTCGAGCACCAGTTCCTGCAAGGCACGCCAACCCACGATCCGGGTGGATGCGTACTCGGGCTGAGTGCTGTACTCGCCCGTCTGAGCCCTCACCGCGGGATGGCGCTTGGACACGTCGAGCGCCCAGCGCATATCGGCATTCACCAGCTCCGGCAGGGCGCCGGCATCGCGGGCGGTGTGCTCCACCCACAGCTGCACGCGCATCTGGTCGTTACGGACTTCGGCCGTGGCGGAAGCATCGAGCCGGACCAGGTTGTAATCGAGTCCCTGTGTATTGGCCGCATGGGCCTGCAGGACGGGCAATACGAGTGTGAGCAGGAGTGCATAGCGCATGGGGATCCTCCGGGCGGGTTGAAGCCGCATGCTAACTCACGCGCCCTGAGATTGGGCCTGCCTGCGGTCACAGATCCGCGGCGCCGCGGGAACGGTACTTGCGCAACGGCAGCAAAAACTACGAGACATGAACGAGAACCTCGCACAGATCGACACCCTCGCACGGTTCCTGCGCGAGCGTGCCCCCGTGACGGTGCTGACTGGGGCCGGTTGCAGCACCGACTCGGGAATCCCGGCCTATCGGGATGCCGAGGGCGTCTGGCTAGGGCGTGCGCCGGTACACGGACGGGATTTCATTGCCAGCGCTGAGGCCCGACGCCGGTACTGGTCCCGCAGCATACTTGGCTGGCCCAGTTTCAGTGTCGCCAGGCCCAACGAGGCGCACTGCGCCCTCGCGGCCCTCGAGCGCGCCGGGCTGATAGACACACTCATCACCCAGAACGTCGACGGCCTGCACCAGCGCGCGGGCAGCATCGCCGTGACAGAGCTCCATGGCGGGCTTGCCACCGTGTTCTGCACGGGCTGCGGTCTTCGTGTGTCACGCGACCATGTGCAGCAACGACTCGAAGCCGCAAATCCCCGATACGCGCGAGCACCTGCAGCACCCGCTCCGGACGGAGATGCCACGCCCCTCGAGTGCGTGCCCGAGGACTTCGAGATACCCGATTGCGAGCGCTGCGGCGGCATCCTGAAGCCCGACGTGGTCTTCTTCGGCGACAGCGTGAACACCGGCGTGGTGGAGAACTGCAAGGCAGCCGTCGAACGCGCTGGAGCCCTGCTCTGCGTGGGAACCTCGCTGATGATCTACTCCGGATTCCGCTTCTGCCGCCATGCTGCGGCTCACGGCGTGCCGATCGTGGCGATCAACTTCGGGCGGACGCGCGCCGATGACATGCTCGCCCTGAAATTGAGCGCACCCTGCGCCAGCGCGCTGGGCGCACTAGCCGAGCACTTCGCCCCCGACTGGCGCCGCACCATGCCTGCCAACGCCTGAGCGGTTGCGCTCAACCCGGCAAAAGATCGGCGGCCCCTGAGCCGCAGGCCAGCACCATGCGCATCGCGGCCTCGAAACTTATCTCCGGGCGCAGTTCCACCACATCTGGCCGCAGGTGGTACACGAAGCCCTGCGTGGGCAGTGGCGCCGTGGGCACATACACCGTGAAACTGCCGTCGTCATGCCGGGCCGTCACGATCGCGAGTTGACTCACCGCCGAGCCCGGCCCCGCCAGGCGCACCAGCGCCACATCACCGCGCAGGGCAGAGCTGCCCTGCCCCGCGCCGAGCAACTGCCCCACCGTATCGCGCAGCGTTGCGTAGCCGGGAGTGAGTTTCGCCAGAACGTGGTCGACGGTATCCCACAACATGCCGCCGAAGCGGGTCCGCACCAGGATCCCGGTCACAAAGCACGCGAGCAGCAGCGCAAGCAGCGCCACCATGAACGCCACCGTATCGCCACCGGCAATGTGAGGGCCGATCAGTTGGGCCAGCGGACGTGTCAGCTCCCGGAGCATGCCCGCAAGCCAGCGGGCAATCGCCAGGAACAGCAACAGCGGCAGGATCACCGCAAGCCCGCCGAGCAGGGCGGTGAGGACGAAATTGCGCAGTTTTGTCATCGCAGGCTCCGGGTGTTCAGGGCAACGGCATGCGGGCAGTCTAACTGAGGCTCTGGGCCACTTCGCTCGGCCATCGCGGGGCTCTATACTTCGGTCACCGCGACACGACGGATCCCGATGAAACGGCTGGTGATTCTTTGCGATGGCACCTGGCAGGATGCCGACAAGCCCCAGCGCGCCACCAACGTGTTGCGCTTGGCACGGCTGATCCGGCCCGTCGCCGCCGACGGCACGCAGCAAATCACCTGCTACCACCCCGGTCTTGGCTCCGAAGGCGGCTTCGATGCACTTGGCGCCGGCGCCTTCGGCAGCGGCATCGACCGCGAGATCCAGTCTCTTTACCGCTTCATCGTGATGAATCATGCGCCCGGCGATGAGCTGTTTTTTTTCGGTTTCAGCCGGGGCGCCTACGCGGTGCGCTCGTGCATCGGAATGTTGCGCAACGTGTGGCTGCTCGAGAAACACCGGGAGTCACAGATCCCGGACGCCTATCACGTTTACCGTACGCACTGGGGCCCTGATGCCGACAACGCGCTGAAATTCCGCGAGCCCCGCGCGCGCTCGGTGAAAGTGCGGTTCCTTGGCGTATGGGACACCGTTGGCGCGCGGGGTATCCCGATCGATCTCTTTCCGGGCTTTGACGCCACGCGCCATAGCTTCCACGACACGACCATCAGCCGCATCGTCGAGCACGCCTGTCATGCCTTGGCCATAGACGAGCGCCGCGCGGCCTATCGCCCTGCCTTGTGGCGCACGCGCGCGGACCGCAGGCGCACCGAGCAGGCCTGGTTCAGCGGCTCGCACACCGATGTGGGTGGCGGTCCTCGTGAGGCAGGCCTCTCGCGACTCAGCCTTGCGTGGATGATCGCGCAGGCCGAGCGCGCAGGCCTTGGCATTGACCATGCGGCGCTCGAGCGCCTGCTCGCCGAGGACAGTCCGGAGCTCCTGCATACCCACATCCCGCTGCCCACGCGGCGCCTGGGCACGGCCTGGCGGGCGATCGGGACGAGCAACGCCGACGAGACCCTCCACCCCAGCGCCGAGCAGCGTTACCTTCACGATGCCTCGTATCGCCCGAAGAACCTGCGCGAATTCCTCGCGCGCGACGACCAGATACGACTACCCCTCTGAGCCCGACGGAGTTCGCAACATGCCCAGCATCTTCACGCGCATCATCAATGGCGAACTGCCGGGCCATTTCGTGTGGAAAGACTCCGAGGTTGTGGCTTTCATGACCATCCAGCCCATACGGGAGGGACACGTACTGCTGATCCCGCGCGCCGAGATCGATCACTGGGACCACGTGCCTGAGGCAACAGCGCAGCATCTGATGCGGGTCGCACAGCGCATCACGCGCGCGATCAAGGTCGCGTGGAATCCGGCTCGGGTCGGGTTGATCGTGGCGGGCTTCGAGGTGCCGCACGCGCACCTTCACCTCATACCAACTGAGGAGATGGCGGACTTGTCCTTCGCACGGGCCAAGGCGAGCAGCGCAGAGGAACTCGCCTCAGCGGCAACAACATTGCGCGCGGCACTGCGCGCGCAAGGCGAGGCCGCCGCAGACTGGTAAAGGCTCAGTCAGACGCGCCTGCCAGTGATCCCGCGGGCGTCGTCACGATCAGTCGGGAGTCCTCGAGGGCGGCGCTGCGATGCACCGCGATCTCGAGGTAGGCGGGATCCGTGATCATGCCTACAAACGCGCGCAGATCGGGATAGCGCACGATCAGCACATCGCCCCACTGCTTGTCATCGGGACCGATCAGCATCAGGAGCGGCTGGCCGTGCCAAACCACCCGGGCGCCTGCCCGGTCCAGAAATGCCTGTACCGCAAGACCGTAGCGCAGATAGGCCTCGAGGCCGCTGCAGGGTGCGTGGCCACTATCGGGCGCATACGCGGCATGCTCGCGATACCTCAGCATATTGATCATCTCGACCGGCCCGGTGGACTGATCGAGTGCGAGCAGCGCGCGGAACTGCTCGGGTACGGGTTCGATATGCATCATGCGAAGACTCCTCTGGATGAAGCAGGATCCGGCAGTACTCAGGCCGCCGAGCCGCGAAACACCGGGGCACGGGGAAGCCGGACCGGCAGGCAGGGTCGCTCAACGCCAGTGTCGTCGGCCGCAAGAAACTCATGCGCGGCATAACCGGCGGCGGCATCACCGAGCACCTCGGCATAGAGACTGCACAGCTCCGCTGCGACTGCCGCGGGCGGGGCGATACCCAAGGCAGAGATCGCGGCCGCGAAACCCTCGGCCCGAAACCGCTGTGCCGGTGTCGCGCCCTCACCACGGGCAATCGTGCGCAGCGCCGGCAGGATTTCCCTGCGCAATGCCGACTGCCAGCTATCGCCGCTCATGCGCGCGCTGCCCGCGCCGGGCCTACAGTGCGGGCGCGCTTCAGCAAGGTTTTAAGCACCTTGCCCGTGTGCGAACCCTTGGTGGCAGCCACCAGCTCGGGGGTGCCTGCCGCGACGATCCTGCCCCCTGCACCGCCGCCCTCGGGGCCAAGGTCGATCAGCCAGTCGGCCTCGGCCAGCACATCGAGGTTGTGTTCGATCACCAGCACACTGGCGCCGCCCTCGACCAGACGGTGCATCACGTCGAGGAGTTTCTCGACATCGGCCATATGCAGCCCGACGGTGGGCTCGTCCAGCAGGTAGAGCGGCTGCGGCCCGGTGCGTGTCGCCGGTTCGCCCTTCACGCGCGCAAGCTCCGTCACCAGTTTGATCCGCTGCGCCTCGCCACCCGACAGCGTGGGGCTCGGCTGGCCAAGCCGCAGATAACCCAGCCCGACCTCGCACATGAGCTGCAGCGCCCGCGCGATCGAGGGATGCACAGCAAAAAAAGCCGCGGCGTCCGTGACGCTCATCTCGAGCACATCGCTGATCGACTTGCCCCGGTAGGCCACCTGCAGCGTCTCGGCGTTGAAGCGGCCACCGCGGCACTCCTCGCAGAGCACGCTCACGTCGGGCAGAAAACTCATCTCCACTTTGCGCACGCCCTGTCCCTCGCAGGCCTCGCAGCGACCACCGGCGGTGTTAAAGGAAAAACGCCCCGCCGTAAAGCCGCGCAGACGCGCTTCCGGCGTGCTGGCGTAGAGTTTGCGAATGGCATCCCAGACGCCCACGTACGTTGCAGGGCATGAGCGCGGTGTCTTGCCGATTGGTGTCTGGTCGACCTCCAGCACCCGCTCCACCTGCTCCCAACCCTCCAGCTTGTCGCACCACTGCCACGCCAGCCGGCTTTTACGCGTGGCCGCGAGCGCCGCGCGCAGATTGGGCTCGAGCACATCGCGCATCAAAGTGCTCTTGCCACTGCCGCTGACACCAGACAAGGCAACCAGCCGGCCGAGCGGTATAACGGCATCCAGACCGTCGAGATTGTGGAGCCGCGCGCGATGGACCCGGAGCGACGGCGTGGTGGCGTCAACCGCGCGACGATGCCCCCGCATCGGGTGCGGGAGAGGCTCGCGCAAACAGCGGGCCGTCTCCGAGCACTCGGCGCGCAGGATGTCCTCAAAGCTGCCCGCGGCGACCACCTCGCCACCCGCGCGCCCAGCGCCAGGACCCAGATCAACAACGTAATCGGCACGGCGGATGGTCTCCTCGTCGTGCTCCACCACCACCACGGTGTTGCCCTTGGCGCGCAGCTTGTCCAGGGTGCCAAGCAGCATCTCGTTGTCACGCGGATGCAGTCCGATCGTCGGCTCATCGAGGATGTAACACACGCCGCGCAGGTTCGAGCCCAGTTGTGCAGCGAGCCGGATACGCTGCGCCTCGCCACCGCTCAGGCTGGGCGCCGAACGCTCCAGCGTCAGATAGCCAAGGCCCACCTCGCGCAGAAAACCCAGTCGCGCCTTCAGTTCAGGCAGGATGTCGCGAGCGATTTCGCGCGCCCGGCCAGTAAGCTTAAGTGCATTGAAATGGCCTGATGCCGCATCAACGGTCATCGCGTTGTAGTCGGCAATGCCGCGGTCCCAGAGCTTGACCGCCAGCCCCTCGGGTTTCAGTCGCTGCCCCGCGCAGGCCGTGCAGTTTTTTTCACTGCCCTGCCACCAGTCGGTCCACACGTGTTCCTCGCCAGTCTGCTCACCGTCGAAGCCTTCCATGCTGAGCCCGGTTCCAAAGCACGCCACGCACCAGCCGTGCGCTGAGTTGTAGGAAAAGAGCCGTGGATCGAGTTCGGGAAAACTGCGCTGGCAACCGGGGCAAGCGCGGCGCGTCGAGTAGCTGGCAAGGCGTGGACGTCCGCGGCCACGCGTGAAAAGCTGCACCATGCCGTTGCCCGCCTCGAGTGCCTCGGCAAGCGCCGCTGCGAGGCGTGCGCGGTTGCGTGGGCCGACCTCGAGTTCGGCCATGGGCAACTCGATGGAATGCTCGCGAAAACGGTCGAGTCGCGGCCAGGGTTCGGTGGGCAAGAACTCACCATCCACCCGCAGCGTCGCGTGGCCGCGCTTGGCGGCCCAGGCGGCGAGATCGGTGTAGTAACCCTTGCGCGCCACCACCAGCGGTGCGAGCAGTTGCACCTTCTGGCCGCGGAAATCGCGCTGGATGCGCGAAAGAATGAGATCGACCGACTGCGCCTCGATCGCCGTGTGGCAATCCGGGCAATGCTGCACACCCAGTTTGACGAACAGCAGGCGCAGATAGTGGTAGAGCTCTGTGGCTGTGGCAACGGTGCTCTTGCGTCCGCCGCGACTGGTACGTTGCTCAACCGCTACAGAGGGCGGAATGCCCCGGATGGCATCTACGTCCGGGCGTGCAGCAGGTTGCACAAACTGCCGCGCGTAGGCATTGAGTGACTCGAGATAACGGCGCTGGCCTTCGGCGAACAGGATGTCGAAAGCCACCGTGCTTTTGCCGCTGCCGCTGATCCCGGTAATCACCGTAAGCGCATCGCGCGGAATCGTGATGTCGATGTCCTTCAGGTTGTGCTCGCGCGCGCGCTGGATCTCGATCTGCGGCACCACCCGCACGCGGGGCGCACGCAGGGCGATCGGAGCCGCTTCGCGGATACCCTGCCGCGCACGCCGGTACTCGCGCAGCGCAGTGCCGGTGTGGCTCTCAGTGCAGTCAATGATATCCGCCGGCGTACCGCTGAAAACCAGCAGTCCGCCACCCTCACCGCCCTCCGGTCCCAGATCGATCAGCCAGTCGGCAGCCTCGATCACATCGAGATTGTGCTCGATCACCAGCAGCGTATGTCCGGCGGCGATCAGCTTGTCGAAGGCGCCCAGCAGACGGGCGATATCCTCGAAGTGAAGTCCCGTGGTGGGCTCGTCGAACACGAACAGCATGGCGCCCTTGCGGGCCTTGCGCGAGCCGGCCTCGGCAAGATGGCCCGCGAGCTTGAGTCGCTGTGCCTCGCCCCCCGAGAGCGTCGGCACCGGCTGCCCGAGCGCGAGGTACTCGAGCCCCACATCGCGCAGGGGCTGCAGCGCCTCCAGCACGGTGTACTCGCCGTCGAAGCGCTCCAGCGCCTCGGCCACGCTGAGCCCAAGCACATCGGCGATGTTCTCGCCGCCGGCGAGCCGGACCTCGAGCACCTCGGCGCGAAACCGCTTGCCGTCGCACTCGGTGCAACGCAGGTACACATCGCTCAGGAACTGCATCTCGACATGCTCGAAGCCACTGCCGGTACAAGCCGGGCAGCGCCCGTCGCCCGAGTTGAAACTGAAGGTGCCCGCGGTGTAGCCGCGTTCCTTGGCGAGCGGGGTACGACCGAAGAGTTCGCGGATGCCCGTCCAGGCGCCCACATAACTCACGGGGTTGGAGCGCGCGCTCTTGCCGATAGGCGCCTGATCCACCAGCACGACATCGACAAGCTTCTCCGCGCCGAGCAGCGCCGCATGCGTGCCGACTTGGAGCCCCGTCTTGCCGAGCGCCTCACCGACGGCGCCATAGAGCACATCGCTGACCAGCGTCGACTTGCCCGACCCGCTGATACCCGTGACACAGACCAGATGCCCGAGCGGAATCCGGACGTCGATGTCTTTCAGGTTGTGCTCGGCGGCACCCCGCAGCTCAAGCCAGGACCCTTCGGCCCGGACGGCGCGCGGGTTGCTGCGAGAAACGCTGCGAGTGCCCAGCAGGTACGCGGCGGTGAGGGAGCCGGCTGCCGCCGTCACACCGGCGGGTGGACCCTCGTAGACGATGCTGCCACCGGCTCTGCCGGGCCCCGGCCCCATGTCGATCAGGTGGTCTGCCGCGTACATAAACTGCGGATCATGCTCGACCACCAGCAGCGTGTTGCCGGCATCGCGCAGTCGCTCGAGCACACCAACGACGCGGCCGATATCACGCGGATGCAGGCCGATGCTGGGCTCGTCTAGCACGAACAGCGTGTTGACCAGCGAGGTGCCGAGCGCGGTGGTAAGGTTGATGCGCTGCACCTCGCCGCCGGAGAGCGTGCGCGACTGGCGGTCGAGCGAGATATAGCCAAGACCCACCTCGACGAGATAGCCGAGCCGCGAACGGATTTCCGCCAGCACCAAGGCGCTAGCCTCGTCCATGGCCTCACCGAGCCGCAGACCTTCGATGAAATCCCGCGCCCGCCGGATCGGCAACTGCACCACGCCGGGGAAATTGAGCGACTGCTCCCGCCCTGGCAGTTGCCACAGCAGGGCATCGGGCTTCAGGCGCGCCCCGTTGCAGGCGCGGCAGTCGTCGTAGCTGCGGTACTTGGAGAGCAGCACGCGCAGGTGCATCTTGTAGCTCTTGGTCTCCAGCCATGCGAAAAAGCGCCGGATCCCGTACCAGGTTCCGCTGTCGATATCGCCCTCGCCCTCGATCACCCAGTTGCGCTCGGCATCGGCAAGATCGGACCAAGGCACGTCGAGCCGGATGCGGCGCTTGCGCGCGTACTTCTCGAGTTCTTTCTGGCATTCGCTGAAGCTTGCCGTCTGCCACGGCTTGACGGCGCCGCCGGAGAGCGACCGCGCCGTGTCGGGTATCACCAAGCGGTAGTCGATGCCGATGGTGCGACCGAAGCCACGGCAGCTTTCGCAGGCTCCCACCGGCGAGTTGAACGAGAAACTGTTGGGGCTGACATCCTGGTAGGCGATGTCGCAGGCCGCGCAATGCAAGCCCGCGGAGAAGCGCAGTTCACGGGTGCCGTTTTCGCGACCCAGACGGACCGTGACCCTCCCGCGCCCCACGCGGAACGCCGCCTCAAGACTCTCCTGGAGGCGAGACCGGTTGTCCTCGGACAGCCGGAGCCGGTCCTGCACGACGGCGAGTCGCTCGCCTTCGCTGCTCACGCGGGTGTAGCCCTGCGCACCGAGCACCGCCGTCATCGCGGCGGCGTCCATGCCGGGTAGCAGATCGACAAAAAAGCGGATCTCGGCTGCCTCGCCGGCGAGCGCGGGATCGGCGGACAGCAAGGCGGCAACCGCATCCGGACTGTCGTGATGGACCGCGCTGCCGCAACCGCGGCAATGCAGCCGGCCAGCGCGCGCGAACAGCAGCTTCAGGTAATCGTTAAGCTCGGTCATCGTGCCGACGGTCGAGCGCGAGGTGCGCACCGGGTTCGTCTGATCGATCGCTATGGCCGGAGGAATACCACGTATTGCATCGACCTGCGGCTTGTCCATGCGCTCGAGGAATTGCCGGGCGTAGGGCGAGAAGGTCTCGACATAACGGCGCTGACCCTCGGCGTAGATCGTATCGAAGGCCAGCGAAGATTTGCCGGAGCCGCTCACCCCCGTGATCACGGTCAGTTCGCCGAGCGGCAGTTCCAGGCTGAGGTTGCGCAGGTTGTTCTGGCGCGCGCCCTCGATGAGGATCCGGTCTTCCACGGTTGGGTTATCCAGCAAAGGGATTGGAGATAAAGACAGGAATGGCTTGCCTAGCGAGACGCCACATCCCCACCTGCCACAAAGCCGAAGACCATCGCCGGGGCCAGCGTGGAGCCCGAGGCGGGGTACGTGCTTCCGGTTACGGGCGAACTGCAGTTACCGATCGCATAGAGCCCCTCGATCACCGAGCCGTCCTCGCGCAGGGCACGCGCACGCGCATCCACGGCCACACCCCCCTTGGTGCCCAGTTCGCCGGGGTAAATCTTCACGCCGTAGAACGGCGCCTTCTCGAGCGGCCCGAGGCAGGGATTGGGGTGCTCGTGCGGATACCCGTAGTAGCGATCGTAGTTGGCGTCACCGCGCTGGAAGTCGGGGTCGCTGCCGCTGCGTGCGTAGGCGTTGAAATCAGTAACAGTCTTTGCCAGCCCCTCGGGATCCACGCCCAGCTTGAGCGCCAGAGCGCGCACGTCCGGGGCGCTGGGGATGGCCTCCTTCACCGCCGCGGGAACGGCCCAGTCAGGCTGGAAGTTGCTGGGCAGCATCGGGCCGATCGGGAAACGTCCGCGGTAGGTGGCGTCGAAAATCATGTAAGCGGGAATGGATTCCTCGCCAGTGCGATTGGCGGCAAATATCCCGCGGATCACCTTGGTGTACGACGAGCTCTCGTTCACGAAACGGCGCCCCGCACGGTTCACGATGATCGATCCAGGAAGGTTTTTCTCGATGATAAGCATGCGCGCCTGTGGCTCGCCGGGCATCAGAACAGTCGGGCCCCACCAGCCCTCGTCCATGAACTCGAGTCGAGCACCGAGCCCGGCGGCCGCCCGGATAACCTCACCGGTGTTGCCTGGCGAACCAGCGCTCCAGCGCGGATCGGTGGGCTGACCGAGATACTGCGCGCGCATCTCCGCGCTGCGCTCGAAGCCTCCACTGGCGAGAATCACGCCCTTGCGTGCACGGATCCTCGCGCTCACGCCATCACGCCGTGCGACCACGCCGGTCACGGTACCGCTGTCATCCTGAATGAAGGACTCGAACGGTGTCTGCAGCCACAGCGGCATGCTTCGATCGAGCATCGAGCGGCGCAGCGCACCCACCAGCGCACCGCCGAGCACCAGCCGGCGGTCACGCAGCGAACGCAGGCGCCATGGCAGGTCGAGGAGATAGCGCGCGACCATGCTGAAAGCCACCTGCTTCCAGCCCGGACCACGGGCCTGGAGAATCAGCGATTCGCTGGGGGTCCAGCCGATGCGACCGAACAGTGCGGTCTGTGGATGCTGCGGCCTGAGAGCCAGAAGTTCGGCATCCGGCAGCACCCGCCCATGGAACGGCAGCGCCTCGTGACAGCGGTGCATCTTGGCAGCCGGATGATCGGGATACATATCGGGAAACTGGGGCAGCACAGCGAATCGCAGATGCGTGGCGCGGTGGATGTAGTCGATAAACGCCGGGATATTGTCGACAAAGGCATCAATGCGCCCGGCAAGCGCAGGTTCCGCCACCACCTCATGGAGGTACCGCTTGCCCTCCTCCGCCGAATCGCTGGCGCCGGCTGCGGGTATCAGCGGACTGTCTGGCAACCACAGCACGCCGCCGGACATCGCTGAGGTGCCGCCGTACTGCGGGGTCTTCTCGATCACCAGCACCTCGCAGCCGAGGTCCCGGGCTCGCACTGCCGCCGTCAAGGCCCCCGCCCCCGAGCCAACCACCACCACATCCGTCTCGTAAGCCCACCCACTGCCCGTGCTCATCGCTGCTGCTCCGCCTGACTTTGCTTGCCACCGGGAGAGTAACCGCAGCCGCGAGGCTATACATCATCCGCGGTGACTCCGGTCGACTGGAAGGCGGCGGGGCCAGCGCCTCGTCTATACTCGGCCGAGATTCACTGTGCGGAGACCAGTCGGCAATGCCAAGGATCAGGGACCGTGCGTGGATTGGTGTCGCTCTGGCTGCCGGGCTGATGTCGGCGCGGCTCCAGGCGATGGGCTTGCCACCAAACTGCCTGGAGACGCTGGCGGCCGACTCCCGGCGCTGGACCGAGTGCACCCAGGAGTTCGACCGCCAGGATTCCCGCTGCAAGATGCGGGCGGGGCGGATGTACGACTCCATGCAGCGCTGCGAGGGGAAGGGCTATTCCACGCAAGAGCTCAACGCCGCGATGACGGTAGGTTTTCGCAGCGCAGGGGCCGTGCTGGCTGACCACGAGGATCCGGATGCAGTGCCCGCCGCCCCCCAGCCTCGCCCCCAGCGCGGCCCGATCCCGGGCTTCACCAAGCCCGAGGACAACTGAGGCTCAGGGCGTCGCGCGTGCGCTGCCCCAGTAGTTGAAGGCCGCGATACGCGGCGTGCCGGGAATGTAGCCCGTCTCCAGCCGATCGATCTCGAAGCCGCCCTGGGCGAGCAATGCCGGGATGTCACGATCGAGATTGCAGCCGCCGCAGAGGCGGCGCCAGCCTGGATTGATGCGCGCCTGCCAGGCCCGGACCTGTGGATCCGGCGCGGCACCATGCTCGCAGAACAGCAAACGCCCCTGCGGTTTGAGCACACGCCGCATCTGACGCAGTGCCGCGGCCCAGTCCGGGATGGTACAGAGGGTGTAGGTAAGCACCACCGTGTCGACACTGTCGTCTTCAAGCGGTACCCGCTCGCCGGGCAGATCGAGCCAGCGCACGGGAACCGGTGATGTGAGCAGTCTGGGTTCGGCGCGGCGACGCATGCTCGCGCTGGGCTCAAGGCCCCAGACCAGATCGACCTGCGCCGGGTCGTAGAACGCAAGGTTGTGTCCGGAGCCCATGCCGATCTCAAGCACGGCACCTCTCGCGCCGGGCACCACCTTGGCGCGCTGCTTCATGATCGGGCTGGTGCCGCAGCCAACGTCTATCAGCCAGGGCAGGATGCGGTTTTCGTAGAAGCTCACGCGGTGTACTCGCGGCGGGAGAGGGTCATCAGGAGATGTTGAGTCCCCGACGCACATATTCTTCGACACGGATGCCCAGACGACCGTTGGGCACCACCGTGCGTATCAACAAGCCCTCCTGCCCATCCACCCCCGATACGCGCTGGAGGTCGAGTACACGCTCCTCGCAGGGCTGGCTGTCCTCCCCGCGCACCACCAGCACGCGCGGCAGGCGACGGTTGCGGTAGTTGGTGCTGACCACGATACCGTGGGAACCGTTGCGCAGCTCCACCACGCTGCCCGTGGGGTAGAGGCCAATGCAACGGACGAACTCCTCGACGAGGCGGGTGTCGAACTTGAGGCCGGCCTCGCGGTTCAGCACATCCATCGCACGCAGAGAGGACTGCCCGTTGCGGTAACAGCGATCTGAGGTGATCGCGTCGTAGACATCACAGATCGTGACGATCCGCGTGAGATCGGAAATGCCACTCGCCTTGATCTTGCGCGGATAGCCGGTGCCATCGAGGGATTCGTGGTGCGAATACGCGGAATCCACACAAGCCGGGTCGACATCCGGCTGGCCGATCAGGATGTTGCGGCCATCAGTGGTGTGATTGCGCATGATCAGAAATTCTTCGGCGTTCAGCGCTCCATCCTTGTGGAGGATATCTACGGGAGTGAACGCCTTCCCCACATCGTGCAGCATCCCGGCCATGCCGATCGTGTTGAGGTCTTCCTCGCTGTATCCCAAATGCCGTCCAAACGTGATCGCCAGCAGCCCCACGTTCACGCAGTGCTCCGCCGTGTACTCGCTGCGATCGCGTACTTTCTGCATCCACTGCATGGCATCCGGCGAATCGATGATCGACTTTACCGCTGACGACACCGTCGCCTTGATCTCTTTGATGTCGATGGCCTTACCGAGGCGCACATCGTCCATCAGGCTGCGGGTGAGCGACTGGCTGGCGGAGACCACCGTGCCGGCACTGCCATAGTCACGGGGTGTGGCGGCGTGGTACTCGTAGGCGGTGCGCGATGCGGGTGGTGTGAGCACGCCGCGCTCCGTGGGGGGCATCCACTCCTCGCGATCGAACTCGACCAATACCTCCTGGCAATACTTGCCAAGCTCCTCGATGTGCTCAACGCTCCCGATGGCGAAACCCTGGAACAGGAAGGGTGTCTCGGTCCAGGGGCGGTCCAGTTCGACAATCCGCATGCCCACCTTGACGCCCCAGACCGGCAGGCGCAGACGCTCCGTGACCTTCTGAAACCGGCCAGCGCGGGCAATTGTGGTTTTCTGGACACTCATGTCGGGTTCCTTCCCGTAAAACCTAGGGGGCCGCATTTCTACGCACAGATGTACTCTGCGGATTTTAGAACATTCTCTAGCAATCCACCGAGCCGCCGTCTGTTACTTTTTTTTTAACCGGTCGGGCAGGCTAGGCCCGCAGCCTCTGCGGATAGGAGTTGCGCACGCACGATTTTGCCCATCCCTGACAACAGCGCCAGCGAGCCCGCCAGATAGGCAGCCCACATCAGATAAGACGCATACAAGCCCCCGGACAACACAGGGACTGCGAGACACAGGGACAAACGTAGCCACTCGAGACGCAGCCCTGCCAAGGGCCTCTCGATCATCATCCCGATCGTAACCAGCCAGAGCGCCAGATACGCCAAAAGCGCGGCACGCGGCGCCGGTGCGAGCTCGGGGGCAGCCGCCATCAACCAGAGGGAAAAAGCGCTTAGCGCAAGGAAGTGCAGCCCAACGTAGAGGCGGGCTGCTGTGGGGACCGGGGGATCGAAACGTCTGAAATCCCGCAAATCGGACTTCTCCCGCGGAAAGCGCAGGGATACATCCTGCGGGCGCCAGCCGGTGCGACTCACGAGCACCCGCAGCTTGCTCGCCCAGTCCCGGGTGTGCCCGAGGTCGTGGACCATACCTGCGTAAATATGCAGGTTCGCCCAAAGCGGGTTCCAGCTGCGCAACGGCCCGAGGATGCCGTACACGCACGGGTCCTGTTCACGCTCCTCGGCAAAGGTCCCGAACAGGCGGTCCCAGATGATCAGCAGCCCGCCATAATTGGTGTCGACATAGCCCGGGTTCTGGGCGTGATGCACCCGGTGGTTCGATGCCGTGACGAGCACCCATTCGAGCGGGCCCAGCTTGGGGATATGCCGCGAGTGGATCCAGAACTGGTAGATCAGGTGCAGCGAGGCGACGCTGACAAACACTTTGCCGGGAATACCCAGCGCGAAACACGGCAGGTAGAACACCCACCCGAGCAGGAAGCCGGTGCTCGTCTGGCGCAGGGCGGTGGAAAGGTTGAACTCCTCACTCTGGTGATGCACCACGTGCGCGGCCCACAGCAGGGTGCGCTCATGACTGATGCGGTGGAACCAGTAATAGCAAAAATCGTAGGCAAGGAGGGCTGCAAGCCAGGTCCAAACCGAGGATGCATCCAGCCTGAAAACCGTGAAATGGCTCTCGATCAGATTGAAAGCTGTCCCTGCCAGGTCGAGGCCCAGCAATTTGATCGCCGTACTCAAGGTGCCGAGGCTCAAGCTGTTGATGGTGTCGTTCAACCGGTACGTATTACGGCCGACGCTCCGCCCCCACACGTACTCGAGTGCGATGGCCAGCAGGAAGAAAGGCACTGCGTAGGGAACGAAATCCATGGTGTTCCAATGCTGTTTTGATTCGCAGACAGAGTCTAGCCTGATCTGCACCGGCGGCGGCAGAGGATCGCTGCCTCAGTACCGTTGATGCATCAACGACCAACCTCTATCATCCCGCCGCCACGCACAGGAGCCAGCATGAATTCCGTTGTCAGACCGCGCCGCCGTCGTTTTACCCTGCTGATTGTCTTTTTACTGCTCGCTGCGGTGGCCGGCGGTGGCGCACTCTGGTACCTCCGCGTCGGGCAATGGCAGGAAAGCACGGACAACGCCTATCTCGCGGGAAACCTCGTCACGGTGGCGGCCGAGGTCGATGGACCGGTGGTTCGCATCGGTGCGGAAGAAAACGATCATGTGGTCGCCGGGCAGGAGCTCGCCCTCGTTGCCGATGGGGATCTGCTGCTCACGCTCGACTCTCGCAAACAGATGCTCGCTCTGGCCGTACAGGAAGTCGAGGCACGCCGCGCCCAGGTCGAGCGTGCACGTTCCGAACTCAAGCTGAAGGAAATCACCCACCGCCTCGCCGTCGAGGAATACGACCGTCGCAAGCGGCTTGCGGCACGCAAGATGGTCGCTGAGGAAGAACTCGACGCGGCCCGCACCCGCGCCGAGGAGACCAACGGCAAACTGGAGACGTCGCGCCGCACGCTTATCGAGGCACAGGTGCGTGCCGGGAGCGGCGAACTGGCATCACACCCCATGGTCACTGCTGCGGCCTCGAGCGTTCGCTCGGCGTGGCGTGCCCTGCGCAAGGCACCGGTGCTGGCGCCGGTAGCGGGCACGATCGCCCGGCGGCGGGTGCAGTTGGGGCAGCGTGTGGCGCCGGGAACGCCGCTCTTCAGTATCAGCGAGGAGGGCTCGAGCTGGGTCGAGGCTAACTTCAAAGAGAACCAGCTCCGCCATATGCGCCCGGGCCAGCCGGTACGCATCTTCTCGGATCTCTATGGCGAGGAGCGCATGCTCGAGGGGCATATCGCAGGCATCGGTGCGGGCACCGGCTCGGTATTCGCGCTGCTGCCGGCGCAGAACGCCACCGGCAACTGGATCAAGATCGTGCAACGCGTACCCGTGCGCATCAGCGTGGCAAGCGGATTGGATGCGGCGCATCCCCTGCCCATGGGCGCGGGCCTGCATGTGGACGTCGACACCCACGACCGCAGCGCGCCCCGCACGGCAAGCGGCGAGCGAACGGCTCCGCTGGGAAGCTCGTCGGTCTACGACAACCGAGACGCCGGCGCGGATGCGCTGGTTGCAGCGACAATCGCCGCAGCGCGGAGCACGAGTTTGCCGCTGTGAGCGCGCCCGAACCGCCCCGCCTCGCCGGGCTGCCACTGCTGATCGCCTCCGTAGGGATCGCCACGGCGAGCTTCATGAACGTGCTTGACACCACCATCGTGGTGGTAGCACTGCCGACGATCGCCGGTGATCTTGCCGCGACGCCCTCGCAGGGCAGCTGGATCATGACCATCTACGGCGTCTGCCTTGCGGTGATGCTGCCACTGTCGGGCTGGATCACCGGTCAGTTCGGACAGGTCCGCACATTCGCGACATCAGTGCTGCTGTTCACCTTTGCCTCCTGGCTGTGCGCGGCGGCCACGACCTTCGATCAATTGCTGCTGTTTCGCGCTTTCCAGGGGCTCGCCGGGGGGCTCTTGCTGCCACTCTCACAGTCGCTGCTGCTCAGGATCTATCCGCCGGAAAAGCACGGTCTGGCGTTGGGCATATGGAGCCTTACCAGTGGTGTGGCTCCAATCGCGGGACCCGTACTGGGGGGGCTCATCACGGACACGCTTGGCTGGCAATGGGTGTTTTACATCAATCTGCCCTTCGGCCTTCTCTCGGGCTGGGCGGTGTGGTCGCTGCTGCGACCCTACGAATCCGAGCGCGTGCGGGGGCCGGTCGACCTGGTCGGGCTGGTGCTGTTGGTCACCGGCGTCATATCAGGGCAACTCGCGCTGGACCGCGGGCATGAGCTCGATTGGTTCGCCTCGCAGCAGATCTGCGTTCTGGTTGCCCTCTCCGCGGCATGCCTACTGCTGTTTTTTGTGTGGGAGCGCGACGAGTCACACCCCGTGGTGGATCTCTCGATTTTCAGGCACGGCAATTTCGCGCTCGGCTGCATTCTCATCTCGATCTTTTATGCAGGCCTGGTGGTATCGGGCGTGATCTACCCGATATGGATGCAGACAGTTCTCGGCTACAACGCGCGGACCGCCGGCCTGGTGATGGCCACCACCAGCGTCATTCCGCTGTTCACGCTTCCCGTGGTGGGGCAGGTATTCCGCAACATGGATCCCCGGCCGCTGATCACGATTGGCGGGATTTTGGGCGCCATAGCGCTGTGGTTGCATGCCCGCGCCAACACCGGCGCCTCCTTCGACTACCTCTCGATGACGCGCTTTGCGATCGGCGTAGCGATGCCTCTGTCCTGGATACCACTCATGATGACGATCATGACGGGGTTGCCGCCGGCCAAGATCAGCGGCGCTGCGGGCTTGTTCAATTTCCTGCGGATGCTCGCTTCCAGCGTGGGAACCGCCGTGGCCGTCACCTTCTGGGACGAACGGACCGTGGTGCACCGCGAAAGACTGGTGGAGAGCGTCTCGCGCGATTCGGCTGGGCAGCTCGACATGTTCATGCAGCTGCAGGATCCCTCAGCGGACCCGCAAGCTGCGATGGCGGTAATGGAATCAATGATCACCCGGGAAGCCAGCACGCTGGCGCAGCAGGATCTGTTCCTGATGTTCGCCGCGGGCATGCTGCTGATGAGCGCAGGGGCCTGGTGGCTGCGCGTGAAACCGGGCGCCGCTGCCGCACCGGAGCCCGCGGTGACTGCCCATGATTGATCTGGCCGACACCCAAGCGCGCTACATTGCCATTCTGCAGCGTCGCACCCTGCGCATGCTCGAGCGCGAGCTTGCGCCGCTCCGGCTGGGCCCCGGCCGCTACCTGTATCTCTTCGCCCTCTACATCGAGGATGGCCGTTCACAACAATCTCTCGCCAATGCGGTGTCGGCAGACAAGGCAGCCGCAACTCGCGCCCTGACGCGACTGGAATCCGATGGTTATGTCCAGCGCACCCCCTGCGTCGGCGACCGCAGGATCATCCGGGTCCATCTCACGCCGCGCGGACGTATGCTGCGGGAGGTTCTGGAGCGGGCCGCAACGCGCGCCAATGACACCCTGCTGGCGACGCTTTCCACGGATGACCGCGAGCGCTTGCGCGTCATGCTGCGCGCCATGACCCGCGCGACTTCCGATGGTTGACACTCCCGGCCCGCGCACCCATCGTCCCGCCGCATGAAAACCGCAACGCGCCAAGCGATGGTGCCCATAGCACGGGAACTGCTGCTGGTGGGCGGCGGACACGCGCATGTGGCGGTGCTCAGGCACTTCGGGCGCGCGCCGGTGCCCGGGGTACGGTTAACACTGCTCTCGCGCGACACCCACACGCCCTACTCCGGCATGCTCCCCGGGCTCGTGGCAGGGCACTACTCCCACGAAGACTGCCACATCGATCTGCGGCGTCTGTGCGAGGCAACCGGTGCCCGCCTGATCCGCGGCACGCTGACCTCCATCGATACCGCATCGCGTACCGTGGAGCTAGCCGAGCGCGGTTCGCTTGCCTGGGACATGCTGTCGATCAACACCGGCTCCGCGCCTGCGCTGGACAGCATTGCCGGTGCGCGCGATCACGGCATTGCCTTGAAACCCATCGACCGTTTCATCAGCGCCTGGGAGGCGTTTGAGCAATCACTGCCGCGGGTTGGATCGCCGCGCCAGGTGATGGTGGTCGGCGGTGGCGCGGCTGCCGTGGAAATGGCGCTCGCGCTGTCGTGGCGCCTCGAGCAATCACGCCGCGCGTGCCGTATCACGCTGCTCGCTGCAGGCGAGCGGCTGCTGGAAACACACAACGCGCGGGTGCGGCGTTTGTTGGGTGAAAAACTTGTTGCGGCAGGCATCGATGTGAGACTCGCTGCCCGCGTTACCGCAGTCACGGCTACGCAACTCGAGCTTGCCGACGGCACGCAACATGGCTGTGATCTCGCCGTGTGGGCGATCCATGCCGGCGCGCCTGCGTGGACGCGTACGACCGGTCTTGCCTGTGATGCGGCGGGCTTCCTTGCGGTCGACGACACGCTGCGATCCGTCTCGGATGACTGCGTGTTTGCAGCGGGGGATATTGCCGCGCTGCCGGTCGCCGTACCCAAGAGCGGCGTCTACGCGGTGCGCGAAGGCGAGGTGCTCGCACACAACCTCTCACAGTCACTGCGGGGAGCGCCGCTGCGCGCCTATCGCCCGCAGCGACGCTTCCTGTCCTTGCTAGCAACAGGGCCGCGCCATGCCGTGGCCTCGCGGGGCCCACTGTTTGCATCCGGCGACTGGGTCTGGCGCTGGAAGGACCGCATCGACCGCCGGTTCATGGCGATGTACGCCCTGCCCCCCTTGCCGCCTGCGGCTCCGGGCACCGAACCCGCCATGCGTTGCGGTGGCTGCGCTGCGAAGGTGGGGCCTGCGATGCTGGCAGGGATGCTCGATCGCCTCGCTGCCCCGCCGCGAGCAGACATACCGCACGGGATTGCAAGCGGCGAGGACGCTGCAGTCATTCAGCCGCCCGCGGGGCAATTGCTGGTGCAGAGCGTCGACTATTTTCGCTCTTTCACCGACGACCCCTGGCTGCTGGGGCGAATCGGAACCGTGCACTGCCTGGGTGACCTTCACGCGATGGGCGCGCAGCCCCACTCGGCGCTCGCTATCGCCACCATCCCCCACGGCGTGCCGGGCATCGTGCGCGAGACCCTCGATCAACTCATGCTGGGCGCCCGCAGCGCGCTGATAGCCGAATCGGTGGCGCTGGCCGGGGGCCATAGCAGCGAGGGTGCCGAGCTCGGTTTCGGGCTGAGCGTCAACGGTTTCGTCGCCCCATCTGCGCTCCTGCTGAAGTCGGCACTGCGGCCGGGGCAGGCCCTGATCCTCACCAAGGCGATCGGCAGCGGCGTGCTACTCGCGGCCAATATGGCCGGGGCGGCGCGAGGAGACTGGATAGACGCGGCACTCACCGCAATGCAGCAGGGACACGCCGCCGCCATGAAGGTCCTGCGCGAACACGGCATATCCGCCTGCACCGATGTGACGGGATTCGGCCTGCTCGGTCACCTGGGCGAGATGCTCCGCGCCTCGGGGATAGGGGCGCGACTTGATCTGCTGGCAATTCCGTCACTCAGGGGTGCCCGCGAATGCCTGTCGATGGGCTACCGCAGCTCACTCCATGGCGCCAACGCTGCAGCGCTCGCCGCGCTCGAGGGTTTTGTTCCGGTGGATGAGGCGACGCTCGCGCTGCTGGTCGATCCGCAGACCGCGGGAGGGTTGCTGGCGGCGGTTCCCGAGCAACGCGCCGTGGCGTGCGTGAGCGCCCTGCGCGCTGCGGGCTATGGTGCAGCCAGCGTGGTGGGCTGCACCGACGCCACGCTCACGCCGGGCCGGATCGGGCCACGCTGAGGGCCCACTCCCGCAAGGCGTCGGGCCCGCCACGGAACACCACCCGCTCCACGGACTTGTCCAGCTGATAGTCATACATCGGGTCGTAGTAGTCGCGAAGCAGCAATTCGATCCAGCCCCGATGCCCCTCGGCATCGTCGTGCGAGCGATGCGCCGCGATGGCGGCCTGCATGCAGCCATCAGCGAGCTGGTACCGTTCTTCGCCAAGTCGCCGCCGAATCCGTTGCAGACTCGCGGTCAGCTGCCGCGCGAAGTGCTCGAATCCGGCCTCGGCGTCCAGTGCCAGATGCTCGGCCAGATCCAGCCGGATGTAGTCATCGAGAATCTTGCCCACCCGCTGCGCCATGGGCACCTCAAGAATGGCGAGCGGTGCCTCGCGCATGCGGCGGAACACCTCCAGGGGTACGGAGAGCGAACCGATCTGGCGGCTCTCGTCCTCGAAGAACAGACAGCCTGCCGGCACTTCATGCCGCCGCCGTAACAGCGCCAGCGCCAGCGCATTCTCGAAGTCAACCTGCACCGGTACCACCCCGGGACGACGCCCGAAGCTGGAGCCACGATGCCAGGCGAAGCCCTCGAGATCGATCCCGCCCGGCAGCTCATTCAGCAACGCCGTCTTGGCACTCCCGGTACGGCCGCCGATCACAAACCAGGATTCCTCGGGACCGGCTGGTGCCAGCTCGTCGATAAGGCGCTGGCGCAGCGCCTTGTACCCGCCGGCGATGACTGGCACCGGGTGACCCGCCTCCGCCATCCATTGCGCGGCGGTCCGCGAACGCAAACCGCCGCGCCAGCAGTACAGATGGGTATCCGGCTCACGCGCCGCAATCTCGCACCAGGCGGCGACCCGGGCCTCCTTCAGGGCTCCCCCGACCAGCACATGCCCGAGTTCGATGGCAGCCTCCTGTCCGCGCTGCTTGTAACAGGTGCCCACCTGCTCCCGCTCGCCGGAATCGAGGATCGGCAGATTGATCGCGCCCGGGATCTGACCCTTCGCGAACTCAACCTCAGCACGGACATCGATGAACCGGGTACCGGCCAACAGAAGGTCGGCAAAGTGATCCGCCGCGACGCCGCTCATGCCGCCGTGACTCGGTACCGCAGCGCGCCTTGCCCGCTTCCGGGCACCGGGGTATCGGCGTGCGGCATGGCATCAGAACGACATTGACAGATCATGTTCGGGGGCCCCGCGCGTTGTGGATACGAGGTTAGCACGGGGCTTCATACCGCTCTCCGGAGTGGTTGTTGCTAATAATTCTCATTTGCGCATACCATCCTCCTATGGACACAGAGACCATCAGTTTTGCCGAACTCATACGCGGTGATCGCGCCGAAGTCATCGGCTTTGCGGGCATGCCGGAGCACTACCGCAATCGCCTGCTCAGCATGGGCCTGACACCGGGAACACCCTTCGTGGTCGAGCGCCCCGCCCCGCTCGGCGACCCGATCGCGATCCGCCTGCGTGGATTCAGGATGAGCCTGCGCCGGGACGAGGCAGCCGCCCTCAGAGTGCGACGCGTGTGAGCCCATCTCCTGTCATCGCGCTGGTCGGCAACCCCAACTGCGGCAAGACCACCCTGTTCAACCGCCTGACCGGGGCGCATCAGTCGGTGGGCAACTGGCCCGGCGTCACGGTGGAGCGCAAGACCGGAACCTATATGCATGCCGGCCTGCGGCACGAGTTGGTCGACCTGCCAGGCACCTTCTCGCTGCATGTCTCGCATGGCGAGGACTCCATTGACCAGCAGATCGCCCAGAACTTCATTCTTTCGGGAAAACCCGATCTTCTGCTGAATATTGTGGATGCAAGCTCACTGGAGCGTGGCCTCTACCTGAGCACCCAACTGCTCGATGCCGGCACCCCGCTGGTCATTGCGCTGAACATGCTGGATGTCGCCAACGCACAGGGCGTGCACATCGATGCCCAACGCCTGGCAGCGCGCCTTGGCTGCCCGGTGGTGCCGATCGTAGCGAGCCGCGGCGAGGGTATGGCGGCACTTCTCGACGCCATCGACAGCCAGCTGAAAAATCGCAGGCCACCGGCCCGTGTGATGCTCGACGCCCCCTTCGAAACCGCGCTGACGGGGTTGCAGGCATCGCTGCCGCCCGCGCAGGCCGGTGCGCACGGGAGACTGGTGGCGGCCGCGATCCTCGAGCGCGATTGCGCCGTTCTCGCCCGGCTCGATGAAGCCGAGCGCGGTCACGCGCTGGCGCTGGTCGAAACCCTCGAACAGCAGCTTGGTCGCGGTGCCGCGGATGCGCTGATCGAGGAGCGCTACCGCGCCATCGCCGGACTGCTCGACGGCGCGCTAACGCGCGACGAGGACAACCGCCTCGATATCACGGCACTGCTGGATTCGATCCTGCTGAACCGCTGGGCCGCCTTCCCGCTGTTCCTCGGCATCATGTACCTGATGTTCACGTTCACGATCAATGTGGGCGGCGCCTTCACGGATTTCTTCAACCTCGCCGGTGCGGCCGTCTTCGTCGAGTTGCCGCGCAGCCTGTTCAAAGGAATCGGTCTGCCGGCGTGGCTGATCGCCGCGCTGGCAGATGGTCTGGGCGGCGGCGTGCAGCTCGTGGCGAGTTTCATTCCTGTGATCGCCACGCTGTTCCTGTTCCAGAGCTTTCTCGAAGACTCGGGGTACATGGCGCGCGCGGCCTTCATCCTCGACCGGCTCATGCGTGCGATGGGACTCCCCGGCAAGAGCTTCGTGCCGCTGATCGTGGGCTTCGGCTGCAACGTCCCGGCGGTGATGGCCTCACGCGGCCTCGATGCGCAACAAGACCGCTTGCTTACCACCCTGATGGCGCCTTTCATGTCCTGCGGCGCGCGGCTTACCGTCTACGCGCTCTTCGCTGCAGCACTTTTCCCGCGCAACGGCCAGAACGTGGTTTTTGCGCTTTACCTGATAGGGGTGGTGCTGGCGGTTTTCACCGGGTTTCTGGTTCGCCGCGCGTTGCTGCGCCGGGATCTTTCGGCCTTCGTGATGGAACTGCCGCCCTATCATCTGCCGACCCTGCGCGGCCTGTACATGCACACCTGGCACCGCCTGAAAGGCTTCGTGATGCGCGCGGGCAAAGCCATCGTAGCGGTGGTGGTGGTACTCAATTTCGTCAACTCGCTTGGCACCGATGGCAGCTTCGGCAACCAGAACACCGAGCGCTCGCTGCTCTCGGCGATTGGCAAGTCGATCACGCCTCTCTTTGCACCACTGGGACTGCGCGAGGAGAACTGGCCTGCCACCGTGGGCATTTTCAGTGGCATCTTCGCCAAGGAAGTGGTGGTGGGGACGCTCGATGCGCTCTACTCCACCATGGCAAGCGGCGATACCGGTCCGCAGGTTCCGCCCAGTACGGCCAGCCTGCTCCGCGAGGCGCTCGCTTCGGTGGGCACCAACCTGGGTGAGCTCGGCAGCCAGCTCGGGGACCCGCTGGGGCTCGACATGGGCAACATCGGCGACCGCGAGGCCGCCGCCGCGGCGCAGGACATCCACGTGGGCACGCTTGGTCAGATCGGCCATCTCTTTGACGGCCAGTTGGGTGCATTCGCCTATATGCTGTTCGTGTTGCTCTACATGCCCTGCGTGGCAACGCTCGGTGCAATCTACAAGGAACAGGGCGGATTCTGGGCGTTTTTCTCGGCAACCTGGAACACGGTCATCGCCTGGTCGCTGGCGGTCTGCGTGTACCAGTCGGGGCAGATCGCCAGCACGCCGGCATCTGCGCTTGGCTGGATACTGGGCTCATCCGCACTGCTGGGTGGCTGCTGGATGTGGCTGATGCGGCTGGCGCGCACGCGGGCTCTCGAAGGCAATCTGATCCCGGTGGTCAACCTCTGATGCTCAGGCTGAAGCTATAGCCCGTTTTTCGCCTCTGCCCCTTTTTGCGGCCTCAGGGCCGACGCCAGAGCGTTCCTTCCCGCGTGTCCTCCAGCACGATCCCTCGCGCCAGCAACTCAGCGCGGATGGCATCCGAACGCGCGAAGTCCTTCGTTTTTTTGGCCGCTGAGCGCTCCGCCACCAGGGCATCAATACCGGCATCTTCGCTACTGCTTTCGCCACCGCGGCGAAACAGCAGCGGGTCTTCCTGCAGGATGCCGAACACCGCACCGAAACCCTTCAATTCGCCGGCCAGCGCGCGCGCGCGGCCTGGATCGCTGCGGGCTGCAGCGTTCAGATCGCGGGCTAGATCGAACAGCACCGCCAGCGCCTCGGGGGTGTTGAAATCCTCGTCCATCGCGGCGATGAACCGCTCTTGATAGGCGCTGGCAGCAAGCGCCTGCCACGACAGCGCGGGCACATCACCGAAATCGCGCAGTGCGGCATAGAAACGCTCCAGCGCGGCCTGTGCACCCTGCAGGCTGTCCTCGGCGTAGTTGATGGGGCTGCGATAGTGGCTGCAGGTCAGGAGATAACGCACGACCTCGGGCCGATACTTCGCGAGCACCTCGCGGATGGTAAAAAAATTGCCGAGCGATTTCGACATCTTCTCGCCGTCGATGCGCAGGGGCCCGACGTGCATCCACAGTCGTGCGAACTCATGCCCGGTGGCGGCCTCGGACTGGGCGATCTCGTTCTCATGATGGGGGAACACCAGATCAGGTCCGCCCCCGTGGATATCGAAGGTCTCGCCCAGGCATTGCATCGACATTGCCGAGCACTCGATATGCCAGCCGGGACGCCCCGGGCCCCAGGGCGAGGGCCAACTGGGTTCGCCCGGCTTGGCTGCCTTCCAGAGCACGAAGTCCCGTGGGTCTTCCTTGTCCTCGTCGATCTCAACGCGCGCACCGGAGAGAAGTTCGTCGGGTTTGCGGCCGGATAACTTGCCGTAACCGGCAAATCGGCTCACCCGGTAATAGACATCCCCGTTGGCTGCCGGATACGCATACCCCTCGTGCACCAGTCGCTGGGTGATGCCGAGGATTTCACCGATATGCGCCGTGGCACGAGGCTCATGATCAGGCGGCAGATTGCCAAGCGCGCGTTCGTCCTCGTGCATCGCCTGCGTGAAGCGAATCGCCAGCGCATCGAAGCTCTCGCCATTCTCGCTCGCCCGACGCAGGATCTTGTCGTCGATGTCGGTGACGTTGCGCACGTACTCGAGCGACCAGCCGCGGGTCCGCAGATAGCGCGCGATGGTGTCGAACCCGACCAGCAGTCGCGCATGGCCAAGGTGGCAGTAATCGTAGACGGTGATGCCGCAGACGTAGAGACCAATGTGGCCCGGAACGAGCGGGGAGAAATCCTCGACCCGGCGGCTAAGCGTGTTGTAGATGCGCAAGCCCACCGCTCAGCCTCCCTTGGCGCCAGCCGCCCAGGTATCACGCAGGCCGATAGTGCGGTTGAACACCGGGACATCGCCTTCGCCGCGCCGCGGATCGAGGCAGAAATAGCCTTCACGTTCGAACTGGAAACGGTCCCCGACCGCGGCGTCGGCAAGACTCGCCTCGGCCTTGCAGCCGCGCAGGATATCGAGACTCCCGGGATTCAGGTTGGCAAGAAAGCCGCCGTCTGCGGCATCCGGCGAGGCGTCGAGAAACAGCCTGTCATAGAGTCGCACCTCGCAATCGAACGCCGAAGCGCTTGCAACCCAGTGGATCACGCCCTTCACCTTGCGGCCGTCAGCCGGGTTCTTGCCAAGGGTCTCGGGATCGTAACTGGCGAGCACCTCGATCGCTTCCCCTCGCGCATCGCACACCACGTCCTCGGCGCGGATGACGTAGGCATTGCGCAAGCGCACTTCCTGCCCCGCCACCAGGCGCTTGAAATCCTTGCCGGCCTCGAGGCGGAAATCCTCGCGGTCGATCCACAGCTCGCGGCCGAACGGCAAGGAACGCGTGCCGAGCTCCTCGCGTGAAGGGTGCCGCGGCGCCTGGAGCGACTGACCATCGCCTCCAGGAAAATTGCGGATGGTGAGTTTAAGTGGACGCAGCACACACATGGCGCGCGGGGCCTGCTTGTCGAGATCATCCCGGATGCAGAACTCAAGCATGCCGAGGTCCACCACGCTCTCGGAGCGGCTGACCCCCGTGCGCTCGACAAAATCCCGCAGTGATGCGGGTGTCAGCCCGCGCCGACGCAGCCCTGAAATGGTGGGCATGCGCGGATCGTCCCAGCCCTCGACGTGGCCTTCCTCGACCAGCTGCCTCAACTTGCGCTTGCTGGTGACGGTGTAGCTCAGGTTGAGGCGGGCGAACTCGTATTGCCGCGGTCGCGCGGGCACTGGCAGATGCTCGATGAACCAGTCGTAGAGCGGTCGGTGGTCTTCGAACTCCAGCGTGCAGATCGAGTGGCTGACCCCTTCGATGGCGTCTTCCTGACCATGCGCGAAATCGTAGGAGGGATAGATGTGCCATGCATCGCCGGTGCGGTGATGGCGTGAATGTTTCACGCGGTAGAGCACGGGATCCCGGAGGTTGAGATTGGGCGCCGCCATGTCGATCCGGGCCCGCAGAATCATGCGCCCTTCATCGATCTCGCCCACGCGCATACGCTCCAGAAGCTCCAGGCTCTGTGCGGCCGGCCGGTCGCGGAAGGGGCTGTTGCGCCCCGGCTCCGTCAGTGTGCCCCGATAGGCACGGGTGTCCTCTGGCGAGAGCTCGCACACGTAGGCAAACCCTTCGCGAATGAGGTGCTGCGCCCAGGCGTAGAGCTGGGGGAAGTAGTCGCTGGCATAACGCACCTCGCCCGCCCACGCATAGGCCATCCAACTGACATCGCGGATGATCGACTCCACGTACTCGGCGTCTTCGGTGTCGGGGTTGGTGTCGTCGAATCGGAGGTTGCACTGGCCGCCGAACTCAGCGGCCAGACCGAAGTTCACGCCGATCGACTTGGCGTGACCGATGTGCAGGTAGCCATTGGGCTCCGGGGGAAAGCGCGTGGTCACCGTGACCACCCGGCCGGACTCCAGATCGTCGCGGATTATGGTGCGCAGGAAATTCGAGGGGCGTGGCGCGTCGCTCATGAGGGGTCATTCGTGCGGCTGGTCACAAAGTATAGACCCGGGCCACGGACGGGGGCATTTGAGGCGCTTCGCACTATTCACGCCACCTGAAACGTCCGCAAGCAACCGCCGCTGCAACCCGTTCCGGACGGGCGAAATCGGCATTCCGGACACGCCGCTGCAGGCTGCCTGAAAGGCGATACGCAGGTATGATGCCTATCCCTTATATTAGCCCTTGGCGGACATCATGCTCACACTGCACACCAGTCTCGGCGACATCGGCCTCGAACTCGACGCCGAGAAAGCGCCCGCGACCGTAGAAAACTTTCTCACTTATGCGAAGGACGGCTTCTTTGACGGCACGATCTTCCACCGGGTGATCGAGAACTTCATGATCCAGGGTGGCGGCATGATTGCCGACATGAGCCAGAAGACCACTCGCGCCGCGATCAAGAACGAGGCCGACAATGGCCTGAAGAACACCGCGGGCACCATCGCGATGGCGCGTACCAACGACCCGCACTCGGCCACAGCGCAGTTTTTCATCAACGTGAGCGACAATGAATTCCTCAACCACCGCTCGCCCTCGCCACAGGGCTGGGGCTATGCGGTGTTCGGCAAGGTCGTGTCGGGCATGGAGGTGGTCGAAAAGATAAAAGCCGTCAAAACCGGCCGTCGCGGCAGCCACGACGATGTGCCGGAGGAGACCGTCACCATCGAGCGCGTGACTATCAGTTGAGTCAGGATGCTCCCGGTGCGGCTGCTCGCTGCGCCGGGAGCGCTACGCCCCGGCCCGCAACTCTCGCGCGCGTCAGCGCGTCACCCATGACGGATCACCTAGGCCTCGGCAATGAAACCCTCTGGCCTCTCCAGACAGGGCACTTTGTCCCTCGGGCGCTGCGGGAGATATTCCTCATCCTGACTGGCAAGCAATCACGAGGCCCCCCATTGCAGATCCCTCATAGGCGCCGGCAGCTACGTCACAGCCATGTCGCTGCACTATAATCCCTACGCACCGTGGGCCGCCCGGCCCGCCATCACGCGAGGAGAATCGCCGTGCTCGAAGCCTATCGCCAACACGCCGCCGAGCGCGCCGCTCAGGGCATCCCGCCGAAACCGCTGAATGCCGGCTGGACCACCGAACTGGTCGAGCTGCTGAAGGCCCCGCCGGCCGGTGAGGAAAACTTCCTGCTGGAGCTGATCACCAACCGCGTACCGCCCGGCGTGGACGAAGCCGCCTACGTCAAGGCCGCCTTCCTGAGCGCGATCGTGCGCCGGCAGGCGAGTTCGCCGCTCATCGACCGCGCCCGGGCCGTCCGCCTGCTCGGCGACATGCTGGGGGGCTACAACATCGGCACCCTTGTCGAGGCGCTGGACGACACCGAGTTGGGCGCGCTGGCGGCGGCGGAACTGAAGGGCACCTTGCTCATGTTCGACGCCTTCCATGATGTCGCCGAGATGCACAAGACGGGTAACCCACACGCCAGCGAAGTGCTGCACTCCTGGGCCGAGGGCGAATGGTTCACTCGCCGCCCAGCCGTACCGGAATCGATGAAAACCATCGTCTTCAAGGTGAGCGGCGAGACCAACACCGACGACCTCTCTCCCGCCACCGACGCCTGGAGCCGCCCCGACATCCCGCTCCATGCGCTCGCCATGTACAAGATGCGCCGCGATGGCATCGAGCCGGACGAGCACGGCGCCATCGGCCCCCTCAAACAGATCGCAGCATTGCAGACCAAAGGGCTCCCGATATCCTTTGTCGGCGATGTAGTCGGCACGGGGTCCAGCCGGAAATCCGCCACCAACTCGGTGCTGTGGTTCTTCGGCGATGACATTCCGGGCATCCCCAACAAGCGTACCGGCGGCGTGTGCTTCGGCAGCAAGGTCGCCCCGATTTTCTACAACACCATGGAGGACGCGGGCGCGCTGGTGTTCGAGGCATCCGTCGATCGCATCGCCATGGGCGATGTGATCGAGATCCGCCCGTATGACGGCAAGATCCTGAACGCGGCCACCGGCGAGGTGCTCTCAACGTTTGAATTGAAGTCCGATGTGCTGCTCGATGAGGTGAGAGCAGGCGGCCGCATCAACCTTATCGTCGGCCGCGGACTCACGCTGAAGGCCCGCAAGGAGCTTGGCCTGCCCGCCTCCACCCTGTTCCGCACGCCGCAGCTGCCGGCTGCGAGCAACAAGGGATTCACGCTGGCGCAGAAAATGGTCGGCCGCGCCTGCGGCGTCGAGGGCGTGCGCCCCGGCACCTACTGCGAACCCCATATGACCACCGTGGGCTCGCAGGACACCACCGGCCCCATGACGCGCGATGAACTGAAAGACCTCGCCTGCCTCGGCTTCTCCGCGGATCTGGTGATGCAGAGCTTCTGCCACACCGCCGCTTACCCGAAGCCGGTCGACATCGAGACCCAGCACACGCTGCCTGATTTCATCATGACCCGCGGCGGGGTCTCGCTGCGCCCGGGCGACGGCATCATCCACAGTTGGCTGAACCGCATGCTGCTCCCGGATACCGTCGGTACCGGCGGTGACTCGCACACCCGCTTCCCGATCGGCATCTCGTTCCCCGCGGGCTCTGGCCTGGTGGCCTTCGCTGCTGCCACGGGCGTGATGCCGCTCGACATGCCCGAATCGGTTCTGGTGCGCTTCAAGGGCAAGATGCAACCGGGGATCACGCTCCGTGATCTGGTGCATGCGATCCCCTACTACGGCATCAAGCAGGGACTGCTGACCGTCGCCAAAAAGGGCAAGATAAACGCGTTTTCCGGCCGCATCCTGGAGATCGAGGGACTCGAAGACCTCACGGTCGAGCAGGCTTTCGAGCTCTCGGATGCCTCTGCCGAGCGCTCGGCGGCCGGCTGCACCATCAAGCTCTCAGAGGCGACCATCGCCGAGTACCTGAGGTCGAACATCACCCTGCTGCGCTGGATGGTGAGCCAGGGCTATGGCGATCCGCGCACCCTCGAGCGCCGCGCATGCGCCATGGAGGCCTGGCTCGCCGAACCGGCCTTGCTCGCAGCCGACGCCGACGCGGAATACGCGGAAGTGATCGAGATCGATCTCGCCGAGGTCACCGAACCCGTAGTCTGCGCGCCAAACGATCCTGATGACGCGAGGCTCCTCAGTTCGGTGGCTGGCGACAAGGTGGACGAAGTCTTCATCGGCTCCTGCATGACCAACATCGGCCACTACCGCGCGGCCGGCAAATTGCTGGAGAAATTCAAGGGCATCCTCCCCACGCGGCTGTGGATCGCTCCGCCCACGCGCATGGACGAGCACGCCCTGATGCAGGAAGGCTATTACAGCATCTACGGCCGCGTCGGCGCCCGCACCGAGATGCCTGGCTGCTCGCTGTGCATGGGCAACCAGGCCCGGGTTGCGGCGGGCTCCACCGTGCTGTCCACCTCTACCCGCAACTTCCCGAATCGCCTCGGCGAGGGCGCGAACGTGTACCTCACATCAGCGGAACTCGCCGCAGTGGGCGCGATACTCGGGCGTCTGCCCAGCGTGGCGGAGTACCTCGAATACGCCGAGCGACTCGATGCCATGGCAAGCGAGATCTACCGCTACCTCAACTTCGACGAGATCGAGTCCTTCCAGAAAGGGGCCGAGGACGGCAAGCGGATCGCCGCGGTGGAAATCACCGAGGTGTCGATGGCGTGAGCGTCGTGACCGGGAGGCCGGGGCGATGAGCGAACCGGCATGGTGGGAGCGTGAGGGTCGCGGCTATGAGCGGGAGCGGCTGCACGTTGGCGGCAGAGATCTGAACGCGTTCGCAGCCGGGCGCGAGACACCGTTTTTCGTCTACAGCGCGGCGCGGGTGCGCGCGAATCTCGAGCGACTTAACGCCGCACTCAGCGGTGCCGGCATGCGGCACCGCGTTTTCTACGCGATCAAGGCGAACCGCTTTGCGCCGCTGGTAGAACGCATGCGGGCGTGGGACCTCTGCGGCATCGACGTCTGCTCGCCGGCTGAGGTGGAGTACGCCCTCGAGCGCGGCTTTGGCGAGAGCGACATCTCGTTTACCGGACATGCCGTGTCCAACGCCGACCTCGAGGTGCTGGCGCGCCATCCCGGCGTGCATGTCAATTGTGATGCCATATCGACCATACGGCGGCTCGGTGAACGCAGCCCCGGGCGCGCCATCGGCATCCGCATCAATCCGCGGGTCGGCGCCGGCTACCACGAGGGAGTCCATTACGCCGGCGAGAAGCCGAGCAAGTTCGGCGTCTACCAGGATCGTTTCGAGGAGGCTCTGGCGGTGGCCGCCTCCTTCGGGATGCCCGTCACGCAACTGCACTTCCACTTCGGCTACGGCTACCTCACCCAGGACCTGCCGCGGCTGGACGCAGCGCTGGAAAACAGCGCCTGGTTCATGGACCGCTGCCCGGCTCTGGACACGGTGGATATCGGCGGCGGCATGGGCACGCAGATCACGGCAGACCGTGAGCCGCTCGACCTCGATGCCTGGGCAGCGCTGATCGCCCGTCACCTGAAACCACGCGGCCTCGAGGTTCATCTGGAACCCGGCGATTACTTGATGAAAGACGCCGGCACCCTCATCTGTGAGCTCAACACACTCGAGGAAAAAGGCGGCGTACTGTTCGCGGGTGTGAACGCCGGGCTCAACCTGCAGAACCTCTGGGCCTACTACCAGACACCGTTCATCGTGGCACCCTTAACGCGACGCTCGGGAACACCCCAGCGCCACACCGTCACCGGAAACATCAACGAGGCCATCGACATCCTCGCCGAGGATGTGGAACTGCCGCCGCTGGAAGAAGGCGATCTGATCGCGCTGATGAACGCCGGCGGCTACGGCGCAGCGAGCGCGTCGAACCATTGCATGCGAGGCCGCTGCGGGGAATTCCTGCTCGACTGAACGCTCGCCCTGGCGCGCGGAACTCTGAGGCGCCGCAACCTGAACTCACCGGGCGCGTCGCGGCCTGCGCGCGCCGCCACCCGAGACGCTGCCACCGGCCACCGTGAGATCGCCACCATATTGCGCCTTGGCGCCGTTGGTCACATCGCCGAGCCTGGCGAGGATATCGTCCAGCGAGGGCGCTGTAGGAGGTGTCGTGCAGGCCGCAAGCGCCGCGCGCATGGCTCGCAGATGCTCGGGCGTGGTGCCACAGCAGCCGCCGATGATGCGTGCACCGGCGGCATAGGCAAAGCGCGCGTAGTCCGCCATCAATTCTGGCGTGCCGTCGTAGACGATGTGGCCACCGGCCCACTGGGGGATGCCGCAGTTTCCCTTGGCAACGATCACCTGATCCGGCGTCGCACCGCGCGCCATGTTGAGCACGCTTAACACGGTCTCCGATGGCCCGACGCCACAGTTGCTTCCGCAACCTAGCGGCGGGTGGGGCAGCGCGGCCACGGTGGCGGCAACGTCGCCCGGCGCGAGCCCCATCATGGTGCGGCCGTTGGTATCAAAGCTCATGGTGCAGACGACCGGGCAACCGAGCCCGGATGCGCCCTCGACGGCCGCCTCCATTTCCTCGTGCGAGGAAATGGTCTCGACCCAGAGCACATCCGCCCCGCCGCGCACCAGCGCCTCGGCCTGCTCGCGAAATGCCTCGCGGGCGTCTGCGATCTCCAGCGGCCCTATGGGGGCGTAGATCTCGCCGGTGGGGCCAATGGAACCCGCCACCACAACCTCGCGGCCGCTCTCGCGCACCACCTCGCGCGCGATACGGGCTGCGGCCTCATTGAATTCCGCCACCCGTCCCTCGTTAGCGTGGAGTTTCAGTCGGTAGCGGTTACCGCCGAAGCTGTTGGTGAGAATGATGTCGGCACCGGCTTCGATGAAGCTGCGGTAATTGGCCGCGATCCGGTCGGGATGGTCGATGTTCCAGGCCTCGGGCGGATCGCCGGTCTGCAGGCCCATCGCAAACAGGTTGGTGCCGGTGGCACCATCGGCGAGAAGCCACGGCCGGGTGCTGAGAAGACGCTGCAGAAGATCACTCATGAACGGAGGGTCCCGGATGGAAGGTTGTCCGATAGCCAGGCACTGGCGCGGAAACTCAGGCTTGCTCTGCGCAAACGCGCAAGCAATCCGTGTTGCGTGGCCGAAGCATAACCGAGGGCGACGAAATCGTCAGTGATGCCCTGCACTGCTGCGGCCAGCTCGGGCCGCGCCGTGGCAACGCGCGCGGCATAGGCAATCGGTCCCTCGCCGGGGGCGCGTGGCAAACCGGTGCGAGCGAGTCGAGCGCACATCCGGAGATAGGCTTCGGTGTGAGGCTCGCGCGGTTGCCGCAGGCGTGCCCCGAAGAGGCTTAGCACCACCAGAAGCAGTGCGAGCGCCCCCGCAGCCAGCATCGCGGCCACGAGGCGAGCGGGGCTCAGACCACCCAGCAGGCGACTGAGCAACGCCACCTGGCGCTCGGTATCGTACTCGAGCACCAGTCGTGCCCATTGGTAGGTCACCAGATCCCAGCGCATGCGGATCAACGCAATCAAGGGCACGCCGCGGTAGCGCTCGAAAGCCAGCGGCGAATCCGACAGGAACTCGTCTCCGACCGCCTCACCAAGGCCAGATTCCACCCGCCCCGGTGCGACCGCAGCAGTGGCGTCGAGACGCACCCAGCCGCGCCCCGCAAGCCAGGCTTCAGTCCAGGCATGCGCATCGAATTCATGCACGAGCAGATAGTTTTCGTAGGGATTGCGCTCGCCTCCCTGGTAACCCACCACCACACGTGCGGGGATGCCGGCGGCCCGCAACATCACCGTGAAGGCGCTGGCATAGTGCTCGCAGAAGCCGCGCCGCTCCCCGAAGAGAAAATCATCGACGCTGTCACGCCCGAGCAGCGGCGGATTCAGCGTGTAAAAAAAATCCTCGTCACGAAACCACTGCAGCGCGCGGTCGATGAAGGCCTCATCGGAGGCTGCCGCCGCACGCCAGTCGCGGGCCATCGCGACCGCCCTGGGATTGAAACCCTCGGGAAGCCGCAACTCCAGCGCGCGACGCAAGGGGTGCAATTGCGGCTCGAGTACCGCTGCGAGATCAGAGCTCACGCGATAGCCTTTGCGCTGGGTCACCATCGAGGTGCTGATCAGGCGAAAATCGCCGCCAATGCGAAGCGTGTCGTCGTAACTGAGCGGATAGCCGAGCGCATAGGCCCACTGGCGGTTGCTGGGCTCGAGGATCACCGAGTAACGGGTGCGGTTCCCGCCGGGCAGAAAGCCGGGCTCGCGTACGGCGACCTTGCGCAAACCGCGCAGCGCGAGATCGGCCTCCATACGCGCAAATCCAGGCACGCTCCACTCCCGGCCGTCGAATTGCGAAAGCACCAACCCGCGCCAGTAGAGTTCGCGCTGAGCAGGCACCGGATCCGCGAAACTGACCCGGAATGCCAGGGCGCTGGAATTACCGAGATGGGCGATATCCCCGGGCGCCATGGTGTCCGAGGGACCGGTGCGCGCCGCACTCTTGCTTTGCGGCAGCGACCACAAGGGCGCGATCCGGGGAAACACCACGAACAACACCAGCATCAACGGCAGGGCCTGTGCCAGCAAGCGCGCCGCGAGGGCGAGCGGTGTGGGAAAACCCTGGGCTGGCGCGCGCTGGTGGCGAGCGACCAGCGCGGCGGTCATGCCTGTAAGACCTGCAAGCGCAAGCAGCGCGTAGTGAATTTCCTGCTCGAAGAGCAGTTGTGCGCTCGCCAGGAAAAACCCCACGAAACACGCCGCCGTGTAATCACGGGGGTCTTTCATCTCGAGGGTCTTGAGGCCAGCGGCAATCACCAGCAGCGCCACGGCGGGGTCCAATCCGTTGATGGTCCTGAACCCCAGACCCACCCCGGCAAAAGACACGAACACCAGCAAGGCGCGTACCGGGCCGGACGGGAACGGCCAGCGCCCCTGATACACCCGCAGGCGCCATGCGAATGCGAACGCAGGCACCACGGACACCCAGAACGGCAGGTGCAGCGCATGAGGGGCGATGACCAGCGCCAACGCACCCATGATCCACAGGAGGCTGCGCCGTGGTAACTGCGCCGTCATGGCGAGCACCTACCGGCGGGAAGTCCGAACACGGCCAGCGCCGCCAGCGCGCGATCACGTTGGATGTCGCCCAACGCCGGCTCGATACGCGTATCCGGCAAGACCAGTCCGTACTCTGTGTCGGTCTGGTGCAATTCCAGAACCCACCGGCACAGCAGCGACAGGCGCTCTTCCGTACCGCCTGCCCCGAGCGTCTGCTCCCAATCGAGCCAGATGCTGCGATCAGCGAAACTGAGGTATTCCCGGATCTGTAACGGCTGGCCCTTGGCAAGCGTACGCCAGGCAACGTGACGCAGCGGATCCCCCGGTGCATAGCGCCGGAAGCCGCTGAACTCCTCCGCCCCCGGGTCCCGGGTCGCAATGCCCTGGTCTGAGCGGCCACTGTCCACGGGAAACGCGCCCACCGCTGCCGGGCGCGGGTACACCAGACACGCCACATCGAAATCCACCCACGACCAGGCGCGCAGCAATCCCAGCGGGTAGTAACTGCGCACGCGCAAGCGGCCGGGCCGGAGCCAGCCGCGGCGCGGCGCGGGCAGGTGCAGCGTAGACACGTTCTCTCCCCCGGCGACAAGCCGCGCCTCGGCAGGCTCACCCTGCCGCCACCACAACTCGATGTTGTCGTGACTGCGATGCCCCTCATCGCGCAAGTGCACGCTGAACGAGGCTCTCTCGCCGGCAAACACGGGCCTTACCGAAAGCGCGGAGAGCCGCAGTCCCGCGAGGTTGGCATAGGTATGCAGCACCGCCACCACGAACAGCCCTCCCAGCAGGAAGGTGAACGCAAAGACGAGGTTGTTCTCGTAGTTGATGCCGGCGAGCAGCATCGCAAGCAGCAACGCGAAAAACGCAAAACCCGCCGCCGAGGGCATGATGTACACGTTGCCCTGCACCAGCAGGATCTCGCGTGCCGGAGGCACACGCCGTGCGAGCCAGCGCTCCCAGCGCGCCTCGACTGCAGCACGCAGCGCGGCGCGCGCGCGCCCGAGGACGCTCATCCGAAAACGTCGACCCGCGCGAGCAGTCGCTCGACCAAGGCGAGTCCGTCGCCTGCGAAGTCCGCGGCCCCGCGCAGGCGGTGCGCCGCCACTGCGGGAAGCACCGACTGCACGTCCTCAGGCACCACGTGGCCGCGTCCTTCCATATAGGCCCACACGCGAGCCGCTGCGACCAGCGCGATGGCTCCGCGTGGAGACAGCCCGTGGACAAATTCCGGCGCGGTGCGGGTGTACTCGGTGAGCCTCTGGACGTAGTCGAGCAACATGTCCGCGGTCTTCACCTCGGCGGCGCTCGACTGTATCGCGGCAAGGTCCTCGCGCGCGAGGCTGGGGGCGAGCGTCTCGAGGACAGCACCTCCGGCGCGGCCGGTCAGCATGGCCCGTTCCGAACCGCGGTCGGGATAGCCGATCGCGATCCGCATGAGAAACCGGTCGAGTTGCGACTCCGGCAGCGGAAATGTACCCGCCTGAGTTACCGGGTTCTGCGTGGCGATGACAAAAAACTGATGCGGAAGCGGGCGTGTCTCACCCTCGACCGTTACCTGCCGTTCGGCCATCGCCTCGAGAAGCGCGCTCTGCGTCTTGGGCGATGTGCGGTTGATCTCGTCGGCCAACAGGACCTCGGTGAAAATCGGTCCCGGGTGAAAGCTGAAGCTGCCGCTCGACTGCTCGAAGATCGAAACGCCGAGGATATCGCCCGGCAGCATGTCACTGGTGAACTGGACCCGCGAGAACGACAACCCGAGCGCTCGCGCCAGTGCATGCGCGAGCGTGGTCTTGCCCATGCCGGGCAGGTCCTCGATCAGCAGGTGCCCGCGCGCGAAGAGCGCACACAGCGCCAGCCGGATCTGCCGCTCCTTGCCAAGCAGAACGCCGCCGATGTTCTGCACTGTCCGGTCGATGATCTGCTGCACGTGGCCCTGCCGCTATTGATGCACTTGAAGCCGCGCGATCAACCGCGCAGCGCGGCAAGCCCGCGCGCGAGATCCTCGCGGAGATCCTCGATGTCTTCGAGCCCGACCGCCACCCGCACGAGCCCGCCGCGTATGCCCTGCTGCGCGCGCTCGGACTCGCTCAGGCGGCCGTGCGTGGTACTGGCCGGGTGCACGATGGTGGATTTGGCATCACCAAGGTTCGCCGTGATGGACAGCAGGCGCGTCGCATCGATAAATCGCCAGGCCGCCGCTTGCCCACCCTCGAGCTCGAAGGACATAACGCCCCCGAAGCCACGCTGCTGACGCCGCGCCAGCGCATGCTGCGGATGCGACTCCAGGCCGCAGTGGTTGACCACGGGTACGCCCGCTTGCTCTTGCAGCCACCGCGCCAGAGAAAGCGCGTTGGCGCTGTGGGCCTCCATGCGCAGGCGAAGCGTCTCCAGCCCCTTCAACAGCACCCAGGCGTTGAACGGACTGAGAGAGGGGCCGGCGGAGCGCATGAACGCCGTCGCCTGCTCGAGCAGATCGCGTCGCCCGCAGAGTACGCCACCGAGCACGCGACCCTGCCCGTCGATGTACTTGGTGGCAGAGTGCATTACTACATCGGCGCCAAGATCGAGCGGACGCTGCAGCGCCGGCGTGAGAAAACAGTTGTCCACCACCAGCACGGCGCCGGCTGCGCGCGCGATCTCCGCGACCCGCGCGATATCGACGATCTCGATGGTCGGGTTGCAGGGGGTCTCGAGAAACAAGAGCCGTGTGCGCGGCCGCAGCAGGCTGCGCCAGCCCGCGTAGTCCGTGGGATCGACGTAGCTCACCTCGACGCCGAAGCGTGCGATGAAGCGATTCAAAAGCACTGTGGTGGAGCCAAACACGCCGCGCGAACAGAGGATGTGATCGCCCGCCGACAGCCAGCTCATACAGGCCGTTAGCATGGCCGCCATGCCAGAGGCCGTGGCCACCGCCTGCTCAGCGCCCTCGAGCGCGGCGATCCGCTCTTCGAAGTTGCGCACCGTGGGATTCGTGTAGCGCGAGTAGACGTTTCCGGCTTCCTCCCCCGAGAAGCGCGCCGCCGCCTGCGAGGCGGAGTCGAAGACGTAGCTCGACGTGAGGAACAGCGCCTCGGCGTGCTCGCCTTCTGGGCCGCGCGACTGCCCTGCCCTCACGGCAAGGGTGTCGGGTCGCGCCGACCGCAGGTGTTCGCGCCGATCTTGCTCGTTCATTGCGCGCTTCGCTCCAGCAGCGTCAGATATTGTGGTTATGCAGCCCGACCAGCCCGCTCTCGCCGGCACGGGTCGAGGCCTCGCGCTGCTGCTTGCGGTCGTCGTTGCGGTTGTCGTGCAGCCGCGCGAGGTAGGAGCCGTCGACGTCCCCGGTGACGTACTTGCCGTCGAACACCGAGCAATCGAAATCCTCGATGGCCGGGTTGCCGTCGCGCGAACTGGAGATGAGGTCTGCGAGATCCTGGTAGACGAGCCAGTCGGCGCCGATCTGCTCGCAGACTTCCTGCTCGCTGCGGCCGTGGGCGATCAGTTCTTCGGACGAGGGCATGTCGATGCCGTAGACGTTGGGGTAGCGCACCGGTGGCGCCGCCGAGGCGAAGTAGACATGGCGCGCCCCCGCATCGCGCGCCATCTGGATGATCTCCCTGCAGGTGGTGCCACGGACGATGGAGTCATCGACCAGCAGCACGTTCTTGTCGCGGAATTCGAGTTCGATGGGGTTCAGCTTCTGGCGTACGGACTTCTGGCGGATTGCCTGCCCGGGCATGATGAATGTCCGGCCAATGTAGCGGTTCTTCATCAGGCCTTCGCGGAATTTCACGTCGAGCTCGTAGGCGATCACCTGCGCGCAAACCCGGCTGGTGTCGGGGATGGGAATAACGACATCGATATCGTGTTCGGGCCAGAGACGGCGGATTTTCTCCGCGAGACGCTCGCCCTGCCGTAAGCGCGCCTTGTAGACGGAAACCCCGTCCATGATGGAGTCCGGCCGCGCGAAATAGACGTGCTCGAAGATGCACGGACGCAAGCGAGGGGACTCGGCGCACTGGCGTGTGCTGAGGGTGCCGCGGGCGTCGAGATAGATCGCCTCGCCAGGCGCCACATCGCGCACGATGCGGAATCCGAGCACGTCCAGCGCCACGCTCTCCGAGGCCACCATGTACTCCATGCCACCCTCGACCTTGCGCTCGCCGAAGATGAGCGGGCGGATGCCGTTGGGGTCGCGGAAGGCAAGGATGCCGTGTCCTGCGATCATCGCCACCGCCGCATAGCCGCCCTTGGCACGACGGTGCAGGCCGCGGACGGCGGTAAAGAAATCGTCGGCGTCGGGGTGCAGTTTGCCGAGGATCTGCAACTCGTGTGCAAGCACATTCAGCAACACCTCGCTGTCGGAGTCGGTGTTGATGTGGCGCAGATCGGCCTGGAAGACCTGCTCACGCAGCTGATCGGCGTTGGTGAGATTGCCGTTGTGACCAAGGCAGATGCCGTAGGGGCTATTCACGTAAAACGGTTGAGCGAGCGCCGAACTCGCGCTGCCGGCAGTCGGATAGCGCGTGTGGCCGATACCGAAGTTGCCCGTGAGGCGCTCCATGTGCTCCGACCGGAAGACATCGCGCACCAATCCGTTACCTTTGCGCTGGCGGAACATACCGCCGTCGCAGGTCACGATGCCCGCCGCGTCTTGGCCGCGATGCTGCATCACGGTCAAGGCGTCGTAGAGATGCTGATTGACCGCACTGCGCCCCACGATTCCCACGATGCCGCACATCTGCGCTACCTCCTGTTCAGTTGCCGATACCGGAGAGCAGGCCACTTGCCGCTCCGGTGACGCTGCGGAACCAGTGCTCCATCAAAAGCAGGTGCGGCAGCAGCACGGAGTGTTCCCACCAGCCAAAGCGTTCCGGATGCAGGATCGGCCGTATCAGAACGATGGCCGCCAGCAGCACGAAAATCGCCCTCGCGAAGCCAAAACTCATTCCGAGCACCCGATCCAGAAATCCAAGACCCACGAAGGAGATCAGGCTCTGCAGCAGGCGGCCCAACAGGGCTACGGTGATCAGTGTCAGCACGAAAAGCGAGGCGAAGGCGACCAGGTACCGCCCCGTCTCGTCCTCGACGCTGCCAGTCAACAAGAACGCAAACCGATCGGAAAAAACCATCGCGATCAGGAACGCGAGCAACCAGCCGAGCAGCGAGAGCGCTTCGCGGACGAAGCCTCGCAACAGGCTAAGAATCATCGAGACGCCCACCACGATGATGATCGTCCAGTCAGCGGCGTTCAGGGCATCCACGGAGCGGTTTCCGGACACTGGAAGATGAACGGTATTCTAGCCCAGCACCCGCTGCAATTACTCAGGGATAGTACCGCGTGACATAGCCCGTGATACCGAGCTTGCGCTGGACATCGGGCGCCAGCCGCAGCACGGCCGCACGGTCGAGCTTGGGTGCCACATATACCCGGTAACGGGCTCCGGCGCCCTTACCGACCGGCTGCACCAGCGCGTGGAAGCCTGCCTTCTCAGCGCGCTCCCGCACTTCGAGCGCGTTGGCGCGCGCCGCGAACACACCCAACTGCAACGCCCACTGCTCGGGGAGACCGTGGCTGTCATTGGCGGGTGCAGGAACCGCGGAGACTGCGGCGGCGGCGGAGCTCGACTTGGGAACGGCTGCCGCGGCTTCGACCACCGGAGCCACGGGCTCCTCGGTCGGCGCATCGGGGATGCTGGCGCGCAAGCGTTCACTGTCGGGCTCCGGGGGCAGCGCCACGGGCGCGGGTTCGGCGACCTGGAAAGGTTCCATGGCAGGAGGCGCGGGAATCTGGCTGCGCTGGCTGATCTCGCGTACCGGCGTGGTGTCGAAGACCACCGGCCAAGCAATGATGCCCAGGCCGACCAGAACAGCCGCACCGACCAGGCGGTGCTTCATGGACTCCTTCACACGGCCTCCGGATGCGCGTCAAACCAATCGAGGGCGGGGCCCACCGCAAAAAATGAACCGCAGACCACCAGCCGGTCACCCCGCGAGAGCTGCGCGAATGCCGTATCGAGGGCCTCGGCGATACCCGGGCAGCATAGCGCCGGCGAGGTACCACGGGGCAATTGCGCCAGATCCCGGGCCGATGCAGCGCGATCACCCGGCAGATCGGCAAAAAACCACGCATCCGCGACCGGCGCCAGCGCGGCGACCATCCCCGCGTAGTCCTTGTCACGCATCGCACCCAGAACAAACGCGGTATGCCCGGGCACCGGCTCCGCGGCAAGCCTGCTGGCGAGAAGGCGCACGCCGTCGGGATTGTGCGCCACATCGAGCAGGCATTCGACGCCGCCGCGCACAAAGCGCTGCATCCTGCCCTCCACGGCGATCCCGGGTAACTCGCGCGCAAGGATGTCCCATTCGGGCAGCGCTTGGCAAAGCGCCAGCGCCTGCAGCGCGCAAGCGACGTTGCTGCCATGAAGCATGGGCTGCGGCAATGCGGCGTGTTCAATCGAGACGCCTGCCCCATCAAGGCCACGCCAGCGCCAGCGCCCGGCTCCATCCTGCGCCTCGTCGAAGGCCTCGCCGAGGCCGTACCACGGCGCGCCGATCACCGCAGCACGGTCACGCAGCGATCGCGGGGGATCGCGGTCGCCGACGATCGCCGGAACTCCAGATCGGAAGATGCCTGCTTTTTCGCGGCCGATGGATTCGCGATCAGGGCCAAGCCAGTCCTGGTGATCCAAGCCGATGCCCGTGACCACCGCCACCGTCGGCGCAAGGATGTTCACGGCATCCAGACGCCCTCCCAAGCCGACCTCCAGCAACAACCAGTCGGGCGCGCTCCGGCGCAATGCCGCCAGCGCTGCCAGCGTCCCGTGCTCGAAATAGGTGAGCGATACACCCTTTCGCGCATCCTCTACGGCGCCAAAAGCGGCGCAGAGCAAGGCATCTTCCGCCTCGCGACCGTCGATGCGCACGCGCTCGTTGTAGCGCCGCAGATGCGGCGAGGTATACACGCCCGTGCGCTGCCCGGACGCCAACAACAGGGCCTCCAGCGTGGCGACACAGGATCCCTTGCCGTTGGTTCCCGCCACGGTGATCACCGGACAGGGAGCCCAATGAAGCCCAAGCCTCTCGGCCACCTGCATGACACGCTCGAGGCCGAGTTCGATTCGCACGGGATGCGCGGATTCCAGCTTTTGCAGCCAGTCGGGGAGGGAAAGACCTGTCACTGGCGCGCCTCGTCCACAGCTCTCAGACAGCCTCTGGCAGGCCACCGAGCTTGGCGAGCAACGCGGCGATCCTTCCGCGCAGTTCGGGGCGCGGGACGATCATATCGATGGCGCCGTGCTCGAGCAGGAACTCGCTCCGTTGGAAGCCGGGCGGAAGCTTCTGCCGTATGGTCTGCTCGATGATGTTGGGGCCGGCAAAGCCCGCGCGGGCCTCCGGTTCGGCGATGTTGATATCGCCGAGGATGGCAAGACTCGCCGAGACACCACCGTAGATGGGATCGGTCAGTACTGAGATATAAGGCACACTGGCGAGCTTCAGGCGCTCGAGGATGGCGCTGGTCTTGGCCATCTGCATGAGTGAGATCAGCGCCTCCTGCATGCGTGCCCCGCCGCTGGCGGAGAAACAGACCAGTGGTATCCGCTGCTCCAGCGAGGCCGCGGCGGCGCGGGTGAACTTCTCACCCACCGCATAGCCCATCGAGCCGCCGTGGAAACTGAACTCGAAGGCCAGGGCGTGCAGCGCAAGCCCCTTCAGCCTGCCTTTCATGGCAATCAGCGCATCGCGTTCGCCAGTGAGCTTCTGGGCCGCAGACAAGCGGTCCTTGTACTTCTTGATATCGCGGAACTTGAGCCGGTCGATGGGTTCGACTTCGGTGCAGATCTCGGTGCAACCCTCGGGGTCGAGAAACATGTCGAGACGGCGGCGTGCGCCGATCCGGAAATGATGGCTGCACTTCGGGCAGACCTCGAGGTTGCGCTCGAGTTCGGGGCGGTACAGCACGGCCTCGCAGCGCGGACACTTGCTCCACAGCCCCTCGGGTACAGCAGATTTGTGCGCCTGCTCCCCGCGCCGCACTGCCGCGGGAACGATTTTGTCTAACCAGCTCATCGTGTTACTGCTCCCCGCTGGGCCCACAGAGGGCCGCGTTGGCACGCGCCACTGCGCGCATGAATTGCTCGACCTTGGTAGCGTCCTTGCGACCAGGCGATGTTTCCACTCCACTACTCACATCGACCGCCCACGGCCGCACCTGCAGCACGGCCGACTCCACGGTGCCAGGGTCCAGGCCGCCGGCAAGCACCAGGGGTCGCCGCGCCGTAGCGGGCATGAGCGACCAGTCAAAAGCCCTGCCCGTGCCGCCGTGCCGCAGCGGATCGTGGGTGTCGAGCAAGAGGCCGCACGCACGCGGATGCGCCGCCAGATCAACCGCGCCGGGGGCGCGATCGGCGACGCCTATTGCCTTGATATACGGCACACCAAACTGCTCGCAGAACGGCGCCGACTCGTTGCCATGAAATTGCAGGAGGTCCGGCCTCATCAAACCCAGCACTCGCCAGACCTCGTTTGCATCCGGGTTTACAAAGAGAGCCACCGTGCTCACGAAGGGGCCTGCCGCCGCCGCAATCTCGCCGGCGGCACCGGGGTCTACCGCTCGCGGACTTGCCGGGTAGAACACCAACCCGAGTGCGTCAGCGCCCGCCGCTGCGGCCATTGCCGCATCCCCCGGCAGCGTGATGCCGCAGATCTTTACTCGAACGCGCATCCGCCAGACACCCCGCAAAATCTTGCGTCGAATGATAGCCCGCCAACCCGCCCGGCACTACTCAAGTGGCGCAATGGCCTCGGCAAGCGGCGGCGGAGCACCCGGCGGGAGTCCCCACCGCGCATCGTAGGTGACAGCACTCAGGTAGAGCCCTTGGGGTGGGGCCGTACTCGCGGCGAGGCGGCGATCGCGGGAGGCCATAAGCTCGGCAATCCAGTCGATCCCTGCCTCGCCTGCACCCACGCGGATCAGGCTGCCCGCGATGTTGCGCACCATATGCAGCAGGAAAGCGTTGGCCCGAATGTCAATGCACACCAGTGCGCCCGCCCGCCGCACGCGCACAGCCTGCACGCAACGCATCGCCGTGCGCGACTGGCAACCCGCACCCCGAAAGGCGCTGAAGTCCTGCTCGCCCAGCAGGGCATGCGCGGCCTCGTCCATCCTCTCGGCATCCAGCGAACGGCGCTCGCGTGCGGCACGCAAGGCGCGCAACGGCGAGCGTTCGGCGCGGTTCAGGATCAGGTAACGGTAGGTGCGCGACGTCGCGGAAAAGCGGGCATGGAAGTCAGGCGCCACAGGCTCGGCCCACTGCACCGCGATGCCCGATGGCAACACCGAGTTGGTGCCCAAGGTCCAGGCACGGGGCGGCCGGGACGCGAGCGTATCGAAATGAACCACCTGAGCGCACGCATGCACGCCGGCGTCTGTACGTCCTGCGCACACGGTATGCACGGGCGAATCGGCAATGCGCGACAGGGCGCGCTCGAGCGATTCCTGCACGGTGACCCGCTGCGGGTCGCGCTGGGCTTGCCACCCTGAATAGATCGAGCCCTCGTACTCAATGCAGAGTGCAAGCCGATGCAGGGGCCCCTCGGGGCTCATGCCTCAGGCTGGCTTGAGGGTGTCGAGAAGCGCTATCGCCGTCTCACGCTGGACCGGTGAGCCTTCTTCAAGCACCTCGTCCAGGATATCGCGCGCGCCTTCTGCATCACCCATATCGATAAAGGCTTTCGCCAGTTCGATGCGCGTCTCGACTTCATCCGTGCCCTCGAGAAGACCGAAATCAGCAGCCTCTTCCTCGGCATCCGCTGCGGCCAGGGCGAGGAGATCGTCTGCGTCGGCACCATCAGCCTCGGGGGCAACGGAGCCGATATCCAGTTCGCCGATATCGAGTTCTCCGATATCCAGTTCGCCGATATCGAGTTCACCGCTATCGAGTTCGCCGAAGCCCGACGCGAGTTCTTTCTCGTCAACTACCTCGTGCTCGACCGCGTCGAGGCCCTCATCGAGGTCGAGGTTCAGATCGAGGTCGAAATCTCCGGCCGGCGACAACGACGAGAGGGGCTCTGGCGCCGGTGCCGATTCGATCCCCGGCGGGGCATCGCACTCGGCAAGCCAGTCGGGGTGGCCGGTCGCCACCGCGATCTCTCGGCCCGCCGCGACGTCATCGTCCTGACCAAGCGCGAGGAGCTGGTCGTATTCCGCAAGGAAAGCCGCCTGATCGCCGCGCTCAGCCAGCATTTCCAGTAACTTCAGACGCACAGCAGTGCGCTCGGGATCAGCGGCCAGCGCCAGGTGCAGGACTTCGATGGCCCTGTCACGTCGCCCGTAGGCAATAAAGATATCGGCTTCACCGATGGGATCACTTAGCTCGCGCTCGCGCTGATCTCGCTCCGGAGACGTTGCCGGCTCCATCGCGAACGCCGGTGCCACGGGAGCGACCACCGGTGCGGGGAACACCGCCACCGGCCGGGGCGATACGGGCACGGCGGCAACGGGTGTCGCAGGCGGGACGGTAGGTTCACGCCCACCCGGTAGCTCAGGTTCGGACTTCCGACCGGCGCCCCGGTAACGCTGTTGCGTATCGGGCAGCGCGGCGTAGCTTGCCGCCCCACCGCGACGCCGCAGCACAAGGAATCCAAGCACACCGAGCACCAACGCCCCCAAGGTGGCTCCCAAAGCCACGCTGCTGGCGAGCAGCATATCCAGCAAACCGGGCTCAGGCGCGGCTGCAACCGGGGGCTTCGGCGCCGGTGCCGGGCTCGCGGCGCCAGCCGCAGGGGCTGCAGCGCCCGTCTGCGCGGCAGCCATGACATCACTTTTCAAATCAACGACGCGCTGGTAATTCTGGACCTGTTCTTCCAGCGCCTTGACGCGGGAGGCAAGCTCGGCGTTCTCGCGCTCCTTCGCAGACAGGTTCTCCTGGACGGCTGCTATGTCCCCCTGCCCCGGGCTGCTGCCATCTCCTGAACCACCGGGCTCGCCGCCGGTTGCGCTGGCACCGGAGGGCGTCTTGTCGCCAGCCAAGCGCAGATAAGCCTGCTCATCGGGTGTGGCTGGGGCTGCGCCCGAGGAACCCCCTACATCGGTCGTCAGGGGCGGTGACTCCAGCGCCGACTGCGGCGCTCCGCCATCCACACCGCCGGCATCGGCATCGGCCGTAACGTCGGACAGATCAGCAGGAACTCTCAGTACCACGCCCGCACGGAGGCGATCGATGTCTCCGTTTACAAAGGCCTCGGGGTTGTCCCGATGCAGCACCTTCAACATCTGCTGAACGGATACGCCGGACGGACGCGTCCTGCTCGCGATGCTCCAGAGGGTGTCTCCGGAATGCACGTCATAGCTGCTGCCGCCGCTCCAGGTGCTGCGGACCGCGGCACGGGGCGCACGCGCAGACCGAGCAGGGGCGGTGACATCAGGAGCGCGCACGACCGGCGGAGGTTCTGCAGAGTAAGTGGGCAGATCGAGCAGCACCGTGTACTCGCGGAGCACCCGCCCGCTCGGCCAGCGCACCTCGATCAGAAAGTCCAGATAAGGCTCGCGAACGGGTTGCTCGGTGCGGATCTGAACCACGCCTTCGCCGGATTTCCCGGGCCTGACGTCAAAACGCATCTCGGTGAGCGAATAGAGACGATCGACGCCCGAACGCTCGAAATCCGCGGCGGGCGCGAGCCGCACGATGATCTGATCCGGGTCCAGATCGCCCATACCGCGAAGCCGGATCTCGGCATTGAGCGGCTGGTCAAGCTGGGAGTGGAGGGTGATCTCACCCAAGCCAAGGGCCTGTGCGAATCCCGCGTTCAGTGCCGCCAGCGCGACAACAAGGGGGGGAAAACGTTTGCTGAACATCAGCCGCCCTGAATATGGAGTTTGAACGCTATCCTTGCACACGGACCGAATGCCCGTACAGAGCCCGTGGTCGCTGCTGAGTATTGGCTACATAAAGTCCCGGATCAAGGTTTCGGCGATCTGGATGCTGTTCAGGGCAGCTCCCTTGCGAAGGTTGTCCGACACCACCCAGAGGTCGAGGCCCCTGGGGTGGGAAATATCCTCGCGGATGCGCCCGACGAACACGGGATCCTTGCCGCTGGCATCACCCACCGGCGTGGGGTAACCGCCCGGCACCCGCTCGTCTATCACCACCACGCCGGGCGCTGCCATCAGCAATTCCCGTGCGCGCTCAGCGCTGATCTTGTCGCGGGTCTCGATATGCACCGCCTCGGAGTGCCCATAAAAGACGGGCACGCGCACGCAGGTGGGATTCACCTGAATGCGCTCGTCACCGAGGATCTTGCGGGTCTCCCAGACCATCTTCATCTCTTCCCTGGTGTAGCCGTTGTTCAGGAAGGTATCGATCTGCGGGAGCACATTGAAGGCGATCTGCCTGGGGTAGACCTTCGCCTCTACAGGCCGCCCGTTCAGCATGCTGGCAGTCTGGCCCGCGAGCTCGTCAATGGCCTCCCGGCCGGTTCCGGAGACCGCCTGGTAGGTGGCCACGTTGATCCGCTCTATGCCCACGGCGTCATGGATTGGTTTCAGGGCGACCACCATCTGGATGGTGCTGCAATTGGGGTTGGCAATGATGTTGCGGTTCCGGTAGAGCGCAATGGCCTCGGGATTGACCTCGGGCACCACCAGCGGGATGTCCGCCTCGTAGCGGAACTGCGATGTGTTGTCGATGACCACGCAGCCGGCCTCGCCGGCCTTGGGCGCGTATATCGCCGAGACGCTGGCGCCGGGTGAAAACAAGGCGATCTGGACCTTACGGAAATCGAAGTCGGCAAGGTTTTCCACCTCGAGTTCCTGGCGACCGAAGCTCACCGTGTTCCCCACCGAGCGCTCGCTCGCCAGAGCGTAGACCTTGCCCACCGGGAATTTGCGTGCCGCGAGAATCTCCAGCATGCACTCGCCCACGGCTCCCGTTGCGCCGACCACCGCCACGTCCCAGGTCCTTACCATGACTGCTCTCTCTTTTGAATGCCTGATGAATCGAAGCCAGATCTCAGGCAAGCGCGGCGCAAACCGCCTCGCCCATGGCTGTGGTGTCGGCCAGTTGCATGCCGGCCGTGTGTATGTCTGCCGTGCGTAACCCTGCATCGAGCACCTGCCCGACAGCGAGCTCGATGGCGGTGGCCGCCTCGCCCATACCTGCGCTGTAGCGCAGCAGCATGGCCGCCGACAGGATCGCCGCCAGCGGGTTGGCCTTGCCCTGCCCTGCGATATCCGGCGCCGAGCCGTGCACCGGCTCGTAGAGCCCCTTGCCCTGCTCGTCCAGCGAGGCCGAGGGCAGCATGCCGATGGAGCCCGTCAGCATCGCGGCGGCGTCGGAGAGAATGTCGCCGAAGAGGTTCCCCGTGACCACCACGTCGAACTGCCGGGGCGCCCGGACCAGCTGCATGGCGGCGTTGTCGACGTACATATGAGAAAGCTCTACATCCGGGTACGAGGGCGCAAGCTCCTCCATGACCTCCCGCCAGAGCACCGTGACCTCGAGCACATTGGCCTTGTCGACCGAGCAGAGTCGGCATCCGCGCTTGCGGGCGGCCTCAAAAGCCACCCGCCCGATCCGGCGGATCTCGGACTCGCTGTAGATGTCCGTGTTGAAGCCCTCACGCTCGCCATCGGCGCGGACACGGATACCGCGTGGCTCGCCGAAGTAAATGCCTCCCGTCAGCTCACGCACGATCAGGATGTCGAGCCCGGCGACCACCTCTGGCTTGAGTGCCGAGGCGGCTGCCAGCTGAGGGTAAAGAATGGCGGGGCGCAGGTTGGCGAACAGACCCAGCGCGGCACGGATGCCAAGCAGCCCCCGCTCCGGACGGAGCGATCGCTCGATCCCGTCCCAGCGCGGGCCGCCGACAGCCCCAAGCAAGATCGCGTCTGCCCCGCGGGCGGCGGTCAGAGTGGTCTCGGGCAGAGGGACGCCGTGCGCGTCAATCGCAGCACCACCGATCAGGGCCTCCGAAAAGGACAAGCCCAGCCCGAAGCGACGGTCCACGGCCCGCATCACGCGCAGCGCCTCACGCGTGACCTCGGGACCGATACCATCACCCGGTAAAGTCAGTATTTTCATAAGTTTGAATCTATGAACGCAATCGTTTTCTAGCTGGTTTGCCGCGCCAGCCACGGCCACTGGGCCAGATGGGCAGCCTCGAAAGACCGGATCTTGTCGGCGTGCTCCAGCGTCAAACCGATATCGTCCAGGCCATGCAGCAAGCAATGCTTGCGAAAGGCGTCGACTTCGAACCGTACGCACAAGTCGCCGGGACCCCGAACTTCCTGAGTAAGCAGATCAACCGTCAACCCGTAGCCCTCGCTAGATGCAACGCCAGCGAAAAGTGAATCCACAGTCTCTGCGTTAACAACGATCGGTAACAGTCCGTTTTTAAAACAATTGTTGTAAAAGATATCAGCGAAGCTGGGGGCGATGATCGCGCGTATCCCGAAGTCTTCCAGCGCCCATGGCGCGTGTTCACGGCTTGATCCGCAGCCGAAATTCTGCCGGGCCAGCAGGATGCTGGCGCCCACATAACGGGGTGCATTGAGGACGAAATCCGGATTGAGGGGCCGGGCGCTGCAGTCCTGGCCAGGCTGGCCCTCATCGAGGTAGCGCAGCGAATCAAACAGATAGGGCCCGAAGCCCGCCCGCCGAATCGACTTCAGGAACTGCTTGGGAATGATCAGATCAGTGTCGACATTGGCGCGATCGAGCGGCACGACGAGACCGGTGTGTACGCTAAAAGCTTGCATCTGTGGCCCTCCCTCAGCTCATCAGTTCACGGACATCAACAAAATGACCCCGGACCGCCGCCGCGGCCGCCATGGCCGGGCTTACCAGGTGCGTGCGCCCACCGAAGCCCTGCCGGCCCTCGAAATTACGGTTCGAGGTCGAGGCACAATGCTCGCCGGGGAGCAGCTTGTCGGCATTCATGGCGAGGCACATGGAGCATCCGGGCTCCCGCCACTCGAAACCCGCCGCGGTGAAGATCTGGTCGAGACCCTCGGCCTCGGCCTGCGCTTTGACCTGCCCTGAGCCGGGAACCACCAGTACCTGCTTGACCGTTGCGGCCTTCTGACGCCCCCGTGCAACTGCTGCAGCAGCGCGGAGATCCTCAATTCGCGAGTTGGTGCAGGACCCGATGAACACACGATCGAGGCGGATCTCCGTGATCGCCATACCCGCGACGAGTCCCATGTAGCTGAGCGCCCGCTCCACCCCGCCCCGCCGATCAGGATCCGCGATCGCCGCAGGATCGGGGACCCGGCCCGAGACGCCGAGCACCATCTCGGGCGAGTTACCCCAGCTGACCTGCGGCTCGATCGCCGATCCGTCGAGGACAAACACACGGTCAAAGACCGCACCTTCGTCACTGTGCAGCTCGCGCCACACCGCCACCGCCTGCTCCCAGAGCTCAGCCGTCGGCGCGAACTCACGCCCCTGCGCATAGTCGATGGTGGACTGATCGACGGCCACGAGCCCGGCACGGGCGCCCGCCTCGATGGCCATGTTGCAGACGGTCATGCGCCCTTCCATCGACAATGCGCGCACGGCTTCGCCACCGAATTCGATGGCAAAGCCCGTGCCGCCTGCTGTTCCGATCTGCCCGATCACGGCAAGCACGAGGTCCTTGGCGGTCACGCCGGCGCCCAGGCGGCCATCCACCCGCACCAGCATATTGTTCATCTTTCGAGTGATCAGGCACTGAGTCGCCAGCACATGCTCGACCTCACTGGTGCCGATGCCGTGCGCCAGGCAGCCCAGCGCACCATGGGTGGAGGTATGAGAATCCCCGCAAACCACCGTCATGCCCGGCAATACGGCGCCGGTTTCGGGGCCTACCACGTGAACGATGCCCTGACGGCGGTCTGCAAGCGGGATCTCGTGTATCCCGAAGCGCTTGCAGTTGTCATCGAGGGTCTGGAGCTGGATACGCGAGACCTCGTCGCGCATCGCCGCGTAACCGCCCCGCCGCTCGAGCGGATCGGTGGAGACGTTGTGATCCGGGACCGCAAGATTGGCCGCCAGTCGCCATGGAGCACGCCCCGCGAGCGCCAGCCCTTCGAAGGCCTGGGGAGAGGTCACTTCGTGGATCAGGTGGCGGTCGACGTAGATCAGCGCTGTGCCGTCATCGCGCTGGTGGACCAGGTGGGCATCCCAGAGCTTGTCGTAGAGCGTGCGAGCCATATCAACCTCCCCGAATATCGGTAGGCCAGTGTAGGTAGTCCGGCACCAATAAAACAAATTCATGTTTTTCATATTTCCCATTCCGTGCTGGAATTCGTTGCCTGCCAAAACACGGATGCGCGCCATGGACACCCACGCCCTCCTCGCCTTCATCGCCGTTGCCGAGACGGGCTCGTTCTCGCTGGCCGCGGAGCGCCTGAACCTGACCCAGCCGGCTGTCAGCAAGCGCGTGGCAGCACTCGAACGGCACCTCGGAGCGCGGCTCTTCGACCGTATCGGCCGCCGGGTGGATACCACGGAGGCCGGGCAGGCGCTGTTGCCGCGTGCTGGCAGAATCCTGCGGGAGATTGCGGAAACCGAGCGATCACTGCGCGATCTGGACGGCAGCGTGGGCGGGAGGCTTGCCATCGGCACCAGCCATCACGTGGGACTCCACCGTCTGCCGCCAGTCCTCAGGCAGTACGCGCGCGCCTATCCGGGCGTTGAACTGGAGATCCGCTTCATGGACTCCGAAAAGGCGCACGAGACGGTAGCCGCGGGCGGCCTTGAACTGGCGGTGGTGACACTCGATCCGCAGGGAGGGGATTCGCGGCTGCGCTCACGGCTGATCTGGGACGATCCGTTATCGGTGATGGTCGCGCGAGATCATCCACTGGCAGACCGCGGCAGCGTGGACGTCGGCACCCTGGCCGCCTGGCCTGCCGTGTTGCCGGGGCCCGGCACCTATACCGGGCAGATCCTGCAGGGACTTTTCAGCGCGCGTGGTGCGCGGCTACACGTGGGCATGTCCACCAACTACCTCGAGACCCTGCGCATGCTGGCGGGCATCGGGCTTGGCTGGTCGGTGCTCCCCGACACCATGCTGACGGCGGAGCTGAGCCGGCTTGATCTGGAGGGAGCCAGCATGCGGCGCGGTCTTGGCTATGTGCTGCATCAGGGGCGCAGCCTCGGCAACGCGGCGCAGGCCATGCTCGATCTGTTGGACGCCACGGCCGACGATCAGCGCGCGCAGGCAGCCTCGGCGGCGCGCAATGCCTCGGGTGTGTCAACATCGGCCAGCACCCCCTGATCCTCGACATCGAGAAAGCGGCAGCGCGCTGACTCGGCGAGGATCAGCGCCCGGGCGCCCGCCTCTCCTTGCAAGGCGGCGAGCGCGGCAAAGACGCGATGTGGGAAGCCTACCGGATGTCCCGACTGCCCACGGTATCGGGGTACTACGATCTCCTCGCCCATAGCGGCACGCACGGCGCGTACCGTCCCCGGGGCAATAAAGGGCATATCGGCGAGCCCCACGAGGCAGCCACGCCACGCCGGCGCCGCGCGGATGGCTTCGGCCAGCGATGAGCCCATGCCTGCCGCCGAGTCGCGGGCACTGAAGATCCGGACGCCCGGGAACCGGGCGGCGAAGGCAGCGGGCTCGTCTTCGGCGCCGATCACCAGGAAGAGTTCGTCTACAGCCGGAGCAAACGCCGCCACCGCACGCTCCAGAACGGTTTCGCCACTGGCTAGACGCGCGATGCGCTTGTCAGAACCAAATCGCCGCGACCGACCGGCGGCGAGCAGGACCCCGCCAATGCCAACTGCCATCAGGGCGCGCCCGCGCCCGCACGCCGCAACTGGATCAACTCGGCAAGGATGGCGATGGCGATCTCCAGCGGCTGCTTGCTGCCAATGGGCATGCCCACGGGTGCATGGAGCCGCGCGATCTGCGCATCGCTCAGATCGAGTTCACGCAGGCGCTCACGCCGCTTGGCGGAGGTGCGAGGCGAGCCCAGCGCACCGACATAGAAGGCATCTGTGGTGAGCGCCTCCATGAGCGCCATGTCATCGATGCGCGGGTCGTGGGTCAGGGTGATCACCGCGGTGTGGCGATCGACGCCAGCGGCCCGGATGAAATCATCGGGCATGCCACAGACCAGTTCCAGCTCGGGCCCACGCCACGCGTCGATCGCCTGGCGCCGCGGATCGCAGACGAGGACGCGGTAATCGAGCATGCTGGCAAGCAGTGAAAGGCTCTGTGCCAACTGGCCGGCACCGATCAGCAACAGCCGCAATCGGGGCCCCAGCGTATGACGCAGCAGCGCGCCCTCACGCTCTAGCGGCAGGACCGCCGCCGCCAGCTCCACCGCGCAGGGACCCCCATCCAAGGGCACGACGCGGGTGATACAGCGCCGCCCGGCAAGGGCCTGCAGGAGATGGTCGAGATGCGCGCCGTGGCTCGCGTCTGTCGCTGGTTCGACCAGCACCGACAGCCGCCCGCCGCATGGCAGACCGAGACGCTCGTTCTCCTCGGCACTCAGCCCGTAGCTGCAGAACTCGGGCGCCTCGGCTGCAACCTTGCCCGCCCGCAGACGCTCGATCAGGTCTTCCTCGACGCAGCCACCCGAGAGCGAACCCGCCTGGCTGCCCGTGGCATTGCAGGCCATCAGTGTGCCGAGCGGGCGCGGCGATGAACCGGCAATCTCGACGATGGTGCAGAGCCACGTGCGCTGCCCCGCGCGCAACCAGTCGCGGAGCGTGGCGAGCACCTGCTCCTCGGCAGATTCGATGTGCATGTTCTGTATCTCTCCCGGTTTCCTGCGGCGATGCCACTCGCGCCGCTGCGTGCGGCACTGCTACCGCTGATTTCAGAATATGCCCAGCGCAAGGCCCGCCGCGAGCGCCGTGCCGGTATCGGCGGCGCGTGCAAGGGCGCCCTCGTCCGGCTCGCCTTGCACCACCAGCGGTGGCGCGACTTCGCGCATCGGATAGCCCCGCAGTATCCGCTGCATCTGGCGCACCGCACCGCTGCCGTCGTTTCCCGCACTGACGATCAGTGCATACGCCTGGTTGAGCTGCTCGGGCTGCAGGGCATAGAAGGTACGGTCGAGAAAATCTTTCATGGCACCGGCGGCATAGCCGAAATTCTCGGGCGTGCAGAAGATCACCCCGGAGGCGGCGCGGAGATCGGCGACGCCGGCTTCCATGGCCTGCAGCAGACGCGTGTGGCAATCGGGCTCCAGCGCCGCACCCGCAAGGGCCGCCCTGGCGAGTCTCGCCGTGCTGCCACTCTGCGTGTGGTAGACGATCAGCAATTCCTTCACAGTGACTCCGGAGGCCGGCGGCCAATCCATACATCGGGCAGCGCGAGCACCATGCACAATCCGAGCGCATCGGCAGCAAGGTCAAGCAGCGAGAACTCGCGCCAAGGCAGCCACCACTGCACGCATTCGATCAGCAGGCCAAAACACAGCAAGCGGGCAAAGACCCGTTGCCAGCGCTGCGCGCGCGGGTAAGCCGCACAGGCCAGAAACGCGAGCAACGCAAAGGCTCCGATATGCTCGAACTTGTCGTTCCAGCGGACTACCGGGCTATGGCCGAGGTCGAGCACCGCGCCGATAGACACCGCAATCAGCGCCGTCACGAACGCGACCCTCGCGAGCAGCGGCCCGCACACTCCCCACTCGTACTTCAAGGCAGGCCTCGCGGTGAACGATCAGAACGACGCGACCGCGGCCAGACCGCGCTCGATGCTCCAGTATGCCGAGAGCACACCGATCAAGTACACGGGCACCCATGCAAGCCAGGACTGGCGCGCCAGTGGCGATCGCCGGAAGCCCACGGCGAGCAGCAAGGCCACCGCCACAAAGGCCAGCTGGCCAATCTCGATGCCGATATTGAAAGCAAGCAGTGCGAGTGGGATATCGCTAGCAGGCAAGCCCACCTCGCGCAGGGCTCCCGCGAAACCCATGCCATGCAGCAGCCCGAACAACGCGGCAACGCTCCATGGATAACGGCGCATCCAGTCCGGTTCGGCGTCAGCCCTGGCGAGCGCCACCGCCACCGCAAAAATGCTGAGAGCGATCGCGCACTCGACCAGATCCACCGGGTAACGCAGCACGCCGAGCGCAGCGAGGGCCAGGGTCACGCTGTGCCCCGCCGTGAACGCCGTGACCGTCCACACCAGCCGGCGCGTACTGCCTGCCAGGAGCAGCAAGCCGAGTACAAAAAGCAGATGGTCGGCGCCGCCCAGGATATGGCGCACGCCCAACTGGGTGTAATCCCAGGAGACCTGCAGCGCACCGGCAGGCACTGGCACGCGAAAACCCGCCTGCCCTCCGTTGATCAGACCCTGTGAGATTTCACCGCCCGCCCAGTCGATGCGTATCAGAGCAGCGGATTGGTTCTCCGCCAGCCCGTCCACCCGCAGCAGCGAGCCGGCCAGTGGCTCGGCGCAATGGACGCGCCACGCAACACGCACCCCTGTGCCCTCGTACTGCGCACGTCGCTCGCCGATGTCGGTGCAGAAATCCGGCAGGCGCGGCACGATTGCCACCGGCGTTGGTGAGAAACGCGGCGTCTTCCAGGCAAGTTCGTAATCCCCGCCACCCGCCTCGTGCAATTCCAGCAGCGAAGGCGCCAGCTTGTGAGCCTGCACGGGGATCGACAAACAGCACCATGCAAGGAGCAGGAACAACAGGCTAAAGGCGCGCGGCCTCATGAGGCTACCCCGTACTTCAGCCGTAAGGCCTGCATACCCTCCAGCAGACGCTGCTCGGCGCGGCGGCGACGCACGTCGGCCTCGATACGCGCGCGCACCGTTGGCTCTTCCAGTCCGGGAAGCCGTGCTGCAACGTGTTCCTCCACCAGCACCGCATGGGCGCCGAAACCGGACATCACAGGTGCGCACCACCGGCGCACCGGACACATGGCCACTGCCTCCGCGAACCCACTGCCGAACTGCCCCTCGAGCTGGTTGCCCGTGAGCAGCGGCAGCACATGCCCCCCGAGGAACGGATCGCCCAACGTTGCCGCCGCGGCAGCGTCAGCCTTACCTGCATCAAGGGCGGTAGCGGCGGCACGCGCCTCGGTCGCGGCCAGCTCGCCGCGCCGCTCGGCGCTGAAATACACCTGCCTGATCCTCCATCGCTCCGGCAGCAGCAACTCGGCACGGCGCTCACCGTACATACGCTGCGCCTCCTCAGCGCTCACGGGCAGATCCGCGGGCACATCGGCGAGAGCAAATTCCATCAACTGCACGAGACGTCTTCTCACGACGAGATCGTTGTGGTGCATATCGAGCGCGATCGCCTTGGCCGCGAGGTCCTCGTCGCTGCCGCTTGCCGCGGGCTCGAGGAAACGCATGTTTAGTGCAAGACGCTGACGCACCACCGCATCATGCTCGATCAAACCACTGGCCAGAGCCTCACGAAACAGCACTTCGTCGTCCTGCTCCTGTCGCAGCACGCCAGCAAATTCCGCCGGTGTGGGCTCCCGTCCAAGCGAAGCTGTGAAACCCGCGCGCAACCGTGCCTCGGCGTGCGGTTCTATACGCACTGGCTCCACGGCGCGCCGCGACGCAGAGGGTTCAAGCAAGACGAAGAGCAGGCAGCCACCCAGCAGAAAGTGCAGTGGCCTTGCTTGGAGAAAACGGGTCAGAAGCGCCGGCATGACTCAGCCGCCCGCCCCCTTGGCCGAACCCACCCAGATGGGCGAGCTCCACGCGCGCTCCTGGATGACTGGCTTATGCGTGGCGGCGCAGCAGGCGTCGTAGCCCTCCTCGATCGTCGCAGGATCCTCGCAGCGAACACCTGCAGCCACGCAGAGTTTCTGGCTCCAGCGGCAGCTGGGGTTCTCCAGCACGCGGGCGTAGTACCAGGCGCGATCACCGACATGCCAATCGGGATCACTCCAGCGCGCACACAGGGACTCGGCCCCGCCACCAGAGGTGGCACAGGTAGCAGGATCGACTCTGCCTGCAGAGCTTGCCTTGGCGAGCCCGAGGACTTTTTCGCCGGGTTGACCATCCGGGCCGATCCAACCCTTGACGACTTGCAGTTCGGCGAGCGGCAGGCCTTCCACCGCATCGCGCATCGCGGCGACCACAAACACGGGGCTCCGGCCCTCGCCGGCTGCAACAGACAACTCGCTACCCATGGGAACGCCTCCGGCGTAGCCCTTGCGGACGAGCTCCGGATCGCCGCAAAGATCCGCCGGATAGTCAAAGCCGCCGAAGAACCGCAGCAGCGGTCGGGTTCCGCTGGTCGCGTAGGTCTCGCGACGTCGCAGCGCCGCGAACAGGGAGTCCCGCGTGTTCTGCTCGGCCCACACCATCGCCAGCCCGCCAGGCCCGAATTCCGCTGCATCGGGCAATCCCGGGGGAACGCCATCGCGCGCAGGCTGCCCGGCGCCACCGTGCCCGATGAATCGATCCTCCAGCGTGCCCCCGGCTATCCCGAGATGGGTATCGGTGCTGCCGATGACCCCCATCCGGTAGGGGTCTACGCCCAGCAGACTCTCAAGCCGGAGGCCATCACGGAGCACATCCCGGAAATAGCCGGTCGTGTGACTCCCAACGCGCGCCTCCCACGGTCGCACTTGCCCGGCAAAGGAGTCGTAGGGGAGTTGCTCGAAACTGCAGGACTCGTCGGCGCCAACGCCACCCGCGCCCGCTGCCGCCACGCATTCGGAGGCCCCTTTGTGCTGCATGATCTCGAAAAGAGGCTCGGCACGTGCGCGGCGCTCGGCGTCCTCCCGACGGTAGGGCGCGCCATCGGGACGCACCGCGGTGAACATGCTGCCAGCGCTCAGGTTGGCGTTATGCGGAATGGCAAGCCAGTCACAGCCGGGGCTGCTGCACGCCTTGCCCAGCGTCTCCCAAAGTCGCTCGGGGCTGCCCGTATCCACAAAGGACACCGGCAGGCGCGGAACCTCCGCAGTGCGGAAAATCACGTTGCGATGAAGGTTGTCGCCGCTGCCGTGCGAGCCGGTCCATTCGTAAGCAACAAAACTGCTGAAGCGGCAGGGGTCGTTCGCTGCGGCGGCCGCCATGCGGATTTCCTGCCACGGTCCGGCGGCAGCCTCGCGGCACACGTTGCCGTCGGAACCGCAGTTGCCCAGTCGCTGGGACTTGCTGGCGGTGTAGTTAAAGAGATAGTAGGCCCCGCGCGGCCAGCGGCGATACAGCGCGCACTGCCAGGTATCGTAGGTAGCGGATCCGGGTGTCTGGCAGAGTTCGACCTCGCCAAGGAGCTCCGAGTGGTCCGTCACGGCGGCGAAGTCGAGCGCCCGACGCAGTTGCTGGCTGCGCAGCGGCTGCCCCGACGCCGCATAAGGCTGTACGCCAATCTGCTCCCCACGGGCGAATCTGTACGCATCGGCCGGGCGCGCCCGCGTGTCCTGCGTGGCCGCGTCGAGCGACAGGGCCGTGTGCACGTGAAGGTCACCAACATAGAGGTTACGAAGCTCGTTGCGGTCCTCGCAGCCAGTCTGTGCGAGATCGCCACCCCACCCGAGCCCCGGCAGAGCCAGCAGCAAAGCCACGCAAAACGCGCGTGCGCGGCGCATCCGCTCAGGCCTGTCCGGCCGCCTCGGCGGCGCGCTTATACGGCATCCAGTGCACAAACCCGAACAACAATGTGAGCAGGATGCTGAGCACCAGCGGGCCCGGATAGGCGCGCACCCAGCGGAAGCAGAGCAGCACCTCGGCCGTATGCGCCACCAGCAGCGCGAGCGTGCCGTAGCGCAACACGGCGGCCACGAGCGGCGAAAATGCAGTGAAGAACGAAGCCGCAGCAGCGGCGTAAAACGCGATCACAGCAATGCGGACAGCAAGGTCTTTCATGCAGGGTTCCTCGGCAAGGGTTGGCAGGGCATCCATGTTGCGCAAACGGTCATCCGATTGAAAGCCCGCGGTCGCTGGCGCTGCTACCCGCGCTCGCGCATCATCGCGCCGTTGGGTGGCACGTGGGGAATCATGGGCGATCAGGTGAATCCGGCAAAAACGCAGGAGATCCTCCATATCGAGGGTCTGACCCACGACGGGCGCGGGGTGGCACGACACGCGGGCAAGACGGTGTTCGTCTCGGGCGCACTGCCGGGAGAAGACGTGGGCATCCGGCTGCTGCGCAGTCATCCACGTCATGACGAGGCCGCCGTAACAACAATTGTGCACGCCTCGCCGGAGCGCGTGTCTCCCCCCTGTCCCCACTTCGGCGCCTGCGGCGGCTGCGCCCTGCAACATCTGACGCCGGCCGCACAACTAACCGCTCACGCGAGGCGCCTTGAGGAAACGCTGCGACGCATCGGCAAAAGCACCGCCCGTCGCTGGTTGCCACCCGTAGAGTCTGCCCCGTGGGGCTACCGCTCGAGGGCAAGACTGGCTGTCCGACGCGAAGCAACAAGCGGCGCAATCCTGGTGGGTTTCAGGCGGGAGGAGTCAGCGCACCTCGAGCCACTCGAGCATTGCCCTGTCCTTGTACCTGCGCTCGCTCCGCTCCCAGCGGAACTGCGCTGCGGGCTGGAGAGACTCTCCGGACCAGCGATACCGCACGAGATCTGGCTCGCAGCAGGCGATGACGGCATCGGTATCGGTTTCTGCTTTCGCCAGCCAGTGGGCGAGGCCGAACGCACACAACTGCAGGCGCTGGGAGCGGCACTCGGCGCACAGATCGGTTTTGGCACACAGGCCGCGCGCGAGCCGCCGCGCTGGGAGCAGCCGCCACCGCAGCTGCACTACTCACCCGAAGAAGGCACGACACTCGCGTTCGCGCCCTGGGATTTCACCCAGGCGAATCGCCTCGTCAATCGGCGTCTGCTGGCCTCGGTGCTCGAACTGCTGGCCCCCGGCCCCGAGGATCAGGTCCTCGACCTTTTCTGCGGCATCGGCAATTTCACCGTGCCCCTCGCGCGGCGCGCAGCAGCGGTGCTCGGCGTCGAGAGCAGCGCGCAACACCTGGATGCCGCGCGCGAAAATGCCCGGCGCAATGGCATCGTCAACTGCAGCTTCGAGCGCGCCGATCTCTTCAGCGTCGAGGGCGTTGCAGCCCTCCCCCGCAACCGGTACCGCCTCGCAGTGCTCGACCCGCCACGTGCGGGTGCGGCAGCGGTGTGCAAGCAGGCCCGGGCGCTGGGCCTGCGCGGTATCGCCTATGTCTCCTGCGATACCGCCACGCTCGCGCGCGATGCCGCGCTGCTGCGCGAAGGCGGTTTCAAGCTTCAGGCGGCGGGTGTGCTGGACATGTTTCCACAGACGGCACACGCAGAGTCCGTGGCACTGTTCACCCGCTGACGGGAAGTGCCGGGGGCACCAGCCCCTGTGCTAGTCTCGGCGCGTTACTTGCCCGGGGCCTTGATGCATGTTTTTCCGCTCAATACTCACAGATATGAGCAAGCATGCCCTGCTCGTGGCAGGAACGGCGTGCTGGATAGCACTGCTGTACGGTCTTCGCTTCGGATATTTCGAGATTGAACCGGGGGCCGACCCCTGCTTCCTGGACCCGGGCGGTCTCGCGTGCGGCATCCGGGCGGCCTTGGGAATGAGCATTCACTGGCAGGTCTTCGGCCTTGCCTCGCTGGGAGCCGGAGTGCTCGGGTTGGCACTCCACGGCAGGCCTCGCCAGTTGGTTGCGACAGCTGCGCTGCTGGTATCAGCCGCCGCGCTGGTGCTCTACAACGCTCGCTACGGGACGCCTGGCGCGGTGATCGCGCTGCTGGCGCTGGCTGCAGATCCCGCGCGGGACTGAGCGCCCTGCCGGAGCGCGCCGACTGCCAACATACCGACCACCACCGACCAGGCGAGCGCCTGCAGATTCAGCAGAGTTTCCTGCCAGAGCAGCACCGGTATGCCGAGCAGCATGAGAAGCCCGAGCACCCTGCCCCGGGCGCGCCACGACGCGGAGTTGAGGCCGATCTGCAGTACGGCCAGCGCAGGCACCACGAAAACGGCGACCGGAAAGTGCCTGTAACGGGCGTCAAACACCAGCCCCACCAACTCGACGGCGGCAAAGGCCAGCGTTAATCCAAGGGCTGCCTCTTGCCAGCGCGCTGCTGGCCGCGAATCCCGCGCCCTCGACAGCGCGGCGGCGCAAGCCATGGCCGCGAGCGCCTGCCCGATGAACCAAGCCGATTCGGGCAGATTGCGGCTGTACAGACTCATCAGATGCAGGTGCATGGTTACCGTATTGGCCGCTAATGCGAGCACCAGCGCCCCACCCAACCCGGACGGACGAAGCAGCGCGAACAAGACGAAAAAGAGCGCTGAGGATGCGGCCAGCAGGCCGCGCCATTCAGGAACATTCGACACCGGGCCGGCAAGGAGCCCCTTGTCCATCCTCGAGGTATCGAAGAGCCCCCAATAACCCCCGACCGCACCTTCCTGCCCCCTCTTCCAGGGTTGGTCAAAGGCTTCGATCAGGTTGTATTGCCAGCCCTTCTCGCGGGCGTGCGCCACGAATCCGCGAATGAACCTCGCCTCGCTGACGCGTCCGGGCTGGGCAGCTTCACGGCGCCGCCCCTCGGAGGGCCAGCCGGTCTCCCCGATCAATATGTCTTTGCCAGGGAATGCGCGAGCGATCTCATCGTGGGCATGCTCCACGGCATGTATCGCCGCATCGACGGGAGTGGGCTTGTTTTCCCAGTAGGGCAAAAGGTGGATCGTGACAAAGTCTGCCCCGTCGATGATCTGCGGATTCTGGATCCAGAAATCCCAGACATCGCCATAGCTGACGGGCTGGCGTACCTGCTCACGGACACGCTTCATGTATGTCAGCAGCTGCGCCGCCGTGCGTTCCCGCCGCAACAGGACCTCGTTTCCCACCAGCACGGTGCGCACGACATCCGGATAGTTCGCAGCCATCTCGATCACGAGCCGCAACTCGTTCTCGGTATCAACATCGTCTCGGCTCACCCATGCGCCGGCGATCACGCCGAGACCGAACTCCCGTGCTACAGCGGGGATGAGCTGCATGCCCTTCATGGAGTAGATACGGATACACCCAATGCGGGTCGCGAGCAGGGCGAAATCCTCGCGAAGGCGCTCGCGTGTCACGCTGAAGCGAGCTGGCGTCTCGCCTTCGCGGAAAGGCGTGTACGAGGCGCACTGCAGGCGTTGCCCTGGAGCTAGCCCCCCGGGGACTTCCTGCGCACGCCCGAGGAAGCCCCAGTACAGGGCTCCGACGGACAAGCCCACAGCCAGCGCGAACAACCGGCGTATCACGTCAGGCTACCGCCTCGGCCGCAACTTCATCAGCGCGCGGCGCAGCCATCACGGCGAGCCCGGACATGATCACCGCTGCAAGGTAAGGCAGGGACTGCACCAGAAGCATGGCAAGCCAGGCATTCGCGTCGGCACTGTCCAGTCGATTCATCATGACCATTCCGGCAGCCGAACCCCACAGCAGCAGCATCACGTACAGCTCCTCACGGGCTTCGGCAATCGCCTGCCAGGCGCCACCGTGGCTGCTCATTTTCGGTGTCCTGAAGAAGGGGATGGAGCGCGTGACCATGCCGAACGCCACGGCCTTGCCAATGGTGTGCGACAGAGCCAAGCCGGCGATCGCGGCACCGAAGGAGGTGCTGAACGGCACCCGCATGTGCCGGATGTAGAGGTAGAGGATTTTGGCGACCTTTCCGGTGAACAACATCAAGGGAGGAAAGGCGAAGATCAAATCGGGCGGCATGGCTTGCGTCGGTGCCAGAAGGATCGCGGCGGTCCACACCAAGGCACCTGCAGTAAAAAACAGGTTGAGCCCATCCGCGCACCACGGCAGCCAGCCGGCGAGGAAGTGGTAGCGCTGCCCGCGCGTTAACTGGCTGCCCTCCCCGAGGAAGAGCATGCGCCCGTGGCGACGCATGATCTGCATCGCCCCGAAGGCCCAGCGGAAGCGCTGCTTCTTGTAGTCGATGAAGCGATCCGGCATCACACCACGGCCTACCGAATCGGGCACGTAGGCGGCAGAGAATCCCGCTGCAAACACACGCAGTCCGAGTTCGGCGTCCTCGGTAATGGTCCAGTCTCCCCAGCGCAGCCGGTCGAGCAGCGAGCGGCGGATCATGGTCATGGTGCCGTGCTGGATGATCGCGTCGCGATCGTTGCGGGTAATCATGCCGATATGGAAAAAACCCTTGTACTCCGCATGGCAAAGCCTCTTGAACAGCGACTCGCCGCCGTCGCGGTAGTCCTGCGGCCCCTGCACAACGCCGATGCGCGGCTCGACGAAATGGGGCGCCAGCGCCAGCAACCAGCCGGGCTCCACGATGTAGTCGGCATCGATGACGGCCACGACCTCCGCATCGCTCACCGTCCGATCAAGCGCGTAGTTGAGCGCCCCGGCCTTGAAACCCGCCAGCGGTGCGACGTGGAAAAAACGGAACCTTTCACCAAGCTTCGCGCAGTGCGCTTCAACGGGACGCCAGGTGGATTCCTCCAGCGTGTTGTTGTCGATCACCAGCACCTCGAAGTGCGGGTAATCAAGGCCCGCCAGAGCGTCCAGCGTCTGCTTGAGCATCTCCGGAGGCTCGTTATAACAGGGCACATGTATCGAGACCTTCGGCAGGAACGTACCGTTGGCCCGTGCCGCCGCAAATGATCGCCGTCGATCTGACCAGATCGTCTCGGCCATCTCGTGCGCTTCCACGAAAAGCACCGTGAACACACCAAGCGCCGAGAGCACCAGCACCGCGCCGAGCACCCACTCGAGCACACCGAGGTATTGCCGCGAGTAGTCATAACCCACGAACACCAGAAATGACGCCATAGCAAAGGCGATGACCGCAAGGAAGCTGCGACCCCGGCGATGCAACCCCGAACTGTCGATCAGCAACAGCGCGAAGGCGAGCACCGAGAGCACGACCGAGACACCGGCCAGCGTCCGCCACTGCGGAATCGCCACAACCGGGCCGGTGAACGGAAACTTGGGGCGGCGCTGCACGTCATAGACGCCCCAGTAGGCGCCTACATCTCCTTCGTCCCCGGTCTTCCAGGTCTGGTCGAAAGCCTCGATCACAAAGTACTCGTAACCGCCGCTGTTCAGCTTGTCGAGCATGGCGCGCAGATAGATGGCCTGCAACGCCGGCGTCGCGTCGGCCGCGCCCTGGGGACGGCCGTGCGAGGGCCAGCCCACCTCTGCCAGCAGCAGGCGCTTTTTAGGGTAGACCTTGCGCAGTTCCCGCGCCCGATCAAGCGTGACCTTGACGGCCTTGTTCGCCGGGACCTTCTCCCAAAAAAGGAGCACATGCGCGGCAATCACTTTCACGTGTGAGGCGATCTCAGGATACTTCAGCCAGACGTGCCAGGGCTCCGCCGTGGTAACGCGCACTTTCACTGCCGCACGGACCCGCTCGATGTACTCGATCATCTGCTCGGGCGTGACATCGGCACGGAACAGCGCCTCGTTACCCACAACGACGAGATCGATGTTACGCACTCTGTTCACGATGTCGATCGCGCGCACGATCTCGGCATCGTTTGCAGCCATGTCCTTGTCGATCCAGATCCCCAGCGTGACCGTGACCCCGTAGTCCTGCGCGATGCCCGGGATATCGCCGAGCGATCCCTTGACGGAGTAAGTACGCAGGCGATTGGTGTGCTCGGAGAGCATCTCGATGTCCGCGCGTATTTGCGCCTCGGTGGGGAAAATGGACCGGGTGGGATCCTGGCCGTCACGGAAGGGCGAGAAGGAATAGCCCGAAACATGTTCAGGCCAGTCAGGGGCATCGACGGGCCGGTTGAACCAGGCCCATGCGCCCACACAGGCTGCGGCGATGCTCACGAAAATCGCGAGGTTGAGGAGCAAGGTGCGCTGCTGCATGCAAGAGATCCCGGAACTGCAACGGCCGCCGGGCTGCCGGAGAGTCCACGCTGCGATTCTAGCCAGCTTGTTCCCGGGCAGCCACCGCGATCACGAGAGTTGTGGAGCATTGGCCGCCACGCTAGGATGCCGCCGGAGTGGGTGTAAGCGGGGGGGCAAGGAGCGCATGAATACCATCATTGGACTGGTGATGGTCCTCGGTGCCTGCGCGCTTGGCTTCACCATGGCCGGCGGAGAGCTGATGGCGCTCTGGCAACCCAACGAGCTCATCATCATCGGCGGCGCGGCATTCGGTGCGCTGATCATGTCCAATCCCATCCCGATCAGCATCGGCGTCCTGAAGGGTTTCGGGCAGCTGTTTGTGGCCTCCCCGTTCAAGAAAGCGCTCTATCTCGATCTGCTCGCCCTGATGTACGAGATCTTCAACAAGATCCGCCGCGAAGGCCTCCTCGGCATCGAAAAAGACATCGATGCCCCGGCCGAGAGCCCGATATTCAGCAAGTACCCGACCATCGACAAAATCCATGGCTCCATGGATTTCATCATCGATTATCTTCGCGTAATGACCCTCGGCGGCGTGGCAAGCCACGACCTCGACGCCCTCTTCGATGCGGAACTCGAGACCCATCACGTCGAATCACACCTGGTGCCCGCCTCCCTCGGCAATCTGTCCGATGGGCTGCCCGGTTTCGGTATCGTGGCGGCGGTCATGGGCGTGGTGATCACGATGAGCCACATCGGTGGCCCGCCCGCGGAGCTTGGCCACCACGTGGGCGCAGCGCTGGTGGGTACCTTCCTCGGCATCCTCATGTCTTACGGGATCTTTGGCCCGATGAGCAAGTTCCTCGAGCACAAGGCACGCGAGGAAGGGAAGTTCTACGAATGCATCAAGATCTCGATGATGGCCAGCTTCAACGGCGCACCGCCGCAACTGGCCACGGAATTCGGCCGCAAGGTGCTGTATCACTCCGTCCGCCCGACGTGGACCGAGGTCGAGGAACGCGTCAAGCAGAAGCCGGCCTGATCCATGGCCAAGGCCGGCGGCGAACAGCCGATCATCATCAAGAAGAAAAAGGTATCCGGGCACGGACACCATGGTGGGGCCTGGAAGGTAGCCTACGCCGATTTCGTAACGGCCATGATGGCGTTCTTTTTGTTGTTGTGGCTGCTCGGTAGCACCACCAAGGAAGACCGCCAGGAGATCCAGGCCTACTTCCAGGACCCGACAGGCTCCATCGCGGGAGCCGGTGGTGGACTGGACGCCCCTGGGGTCGGGCAGACCGGCCCGGGAGGCGCCAACCAGGGAATGATCAACTGGAACAACCCGCTTACTCAGCCCGAGCCTACAGTCGAACCCCCGGCAGAGAGCGGCAGGGAGGCGGCTAACCCTGAGCCCAGTCCCACGCCCGCCTCGGCGGAAAAACCTGATCTCCAGAAGGCCACGGACGCCGAAGTTGCCCGAGAGCAGGCCGTGCGCGAGCAGAAGACCCTCGACGCACTGAAAAAGGATCTCGAGAAAGAACTCGCCCGCGATGACTCGGCCTTCGTGAAGCTGCGCGACCAGATCCTGATCGACCAGACTGCGCTGGGCCTCAGGATCCAGATCGTCGACAAGGCAAATCGCCCGATGTTCCAGAGCGGCTCCAAGGAACTGGAGATCTACGCCGAAGAAGTGCTCTACCGCCTCGCCACCATCCTGAACAAGGTTGTGAACAAACTGAGCGTCAACGGCCACACGGACGCCATTCCCTACGGGCCGGGCTCTGACTACACGAACTGGGAACTCTCGGCAGATCGCGCCAACAGTGCCCGACGCGCGTTGCTCGAGGGCGAATACCCGGAAACAAAGGTCCTCACCGTGCAGGGCATGGGCCCGTCAGTCCCGCGGCTGCCGGAGAACCCGCAGGACCCGTCGAACCGCCGGATCGTGATCCTTGTCTTGAAGAAGGAAATCGAGGATGCCCTTAAGGGCAACACGCTGGTGACGCGGAGCCAGGAGGAAATCATGCGCGACGCCGAGTTGGCAAATCCGGAACCCGCCGAGGCAGTTCCACCCAAACCGTGAGTCAACCCGATGTCGGAGCGCCCGACCTGCAGACAGGCAAGGTAAAGCGCTCATCCGCCTGCCGCCGGAGAGTATCGCCGCCCGGCTTGGCGCCCACTACACTCCGCGCTCCCACCTATCTATTTGCGCGCGGAGAGAGCCAATGACCGGGAAACACGAGGCGCTCAGCGCCTGGGAATCTTTCTGTGATGACCTGAAGAGCGCCGGCCGCCTGTTGCTGCGACCGACCACACCGCAGGGGGAGATCGACCAGGTGACTGGCGCACGTGCGCTGTCGCGCAACATTGCGCTAGCACTGCAGTTCGAACTGGAGAACAACGACCCGCTCTACCCAGAGCTGCTCCACTACTTCGATCCGATCCGCAAACAGGGCGGCGACAATACCGATGCGATCTATGTGGGCGCGCCGGTCAACGGGCACGACACCTACGTGATCCACGGCGACCGCGGCACGGCACGCTACTTCGCAATCACCGTGCTGGAGGACGGGGCGACGCCCTGGGGCGGCAAGGTAGTTGGCTCGCTCCTCGGGAAGGATCTCAGGGTGGAGGACGATGGCAGCTTCCGCGTGACGCTGTCCCCCGAACCTCAGCCCGGCAACTGGATCAGGACATCACCCGGCACCTACCGAGTCACGATCCGGCAGTTTTTCGGCAACTGGTCGGTCGAGCGACCGATGCATGCGCGCATCGACCGCCTCGGTGCTGATCCCCTACAGCCACCGCCCGTACCCGATGCGCAGCACTTGTCCCGCGGACTTGCTGCCGCCGCACGCTGGGTGGATGTGTCCCTCAATTACTGGGCCGACATGCTCGACCGCTGGCAACTGCAGCCACACGTGTTCTTGTCGTATCGGGAACTCGACAGCAACGCCATCGACGCCACTCCGGGCGGGGAGCCGCTGATCTGTTACTGGAAAGTAAAGCGTGGCGAGGTGCTGCTCGTGCGCGTGCGGCCGCCAGCGGGCTACTGGTGGGGCGTGGAGTTCGGCAACTACTACTGGGAGACGATGGACTACCGCTACCGCCTCTGCAGCACCAACTGCGACCACGCGGTGATCGAGGATGACGGCGAACTCATCGTGGTCGTGAGTCACGAGGACCCCGGCTTACCCAATTGGCTCGATCCCTCGGGCTACGAGGAGGGTTACATCACCTTTCGCTGGATCGGCACCGACCACTATCCCCGGCCGGACTGCCATCTGATAGCGGCATCCGAACTCCCCGCCGCGCTGCCGCCCGCGGTCAAGCGGATCAGCCGCGAGGCGCGGTCCGCGCAACTCCTCGACCGCCGAACCGGGATCCTGCAGCGCTTCGAAAACTGAGCCGCCGCGAGCGCCGGAAATTCACGAAATATTCATCCCGCGAAGGCTTGCTATAGGGGGGCGCGGATCGCACCATGCGCGCCCACTCGATGATCCGGTTCCATTGCGGAGGAAAAGGCAAGAATTGAAGACCAACGGCGCACCCCACTGGACCCCGGCGGACTCCGCCGAGTTATACGGCATCAGGAATTGGGGGGCGGGTTATTTCGACCTCGCCGAGGACGGTGCAGTCACCGTCAACGTCCAGTTCCCGGAAGGACGCGTCGGCGTCAGCATCCCGCAGATTATCGAGGGAATGCGCAGTCGCGGCATGCAGATGCCCGTGCTGCTGCGCATCGAGAACATCCTCGACGCCCAGATAACCGTACTGAACGAGAGCTTCACGCGCGCCATCAGCACGCTGGGCTACCGCGGCAGCTTCCGTGGCGTATTCCCCATCAAGGTGAACCAGCAGTGCCAGGTGATCGAGGAGATCGCCCGCTTCGGCTCGAGCTACGGCCACGGCCTGGAGGCCGGCAGCAAGGCCGAACTGCTGATCGCTCTGGCAACACTTCAGCCGGGCAGCGGTCACATCGTCTGCAACGGCTACAAGGACGAAGAGTTCGTCTCGCTGGGCCTGCAGGCTCTGCGACTGGGCTACCGGGTCACCTTCGTGATCGAGACGCCAACCGAACTCCCGATCATCCTCGAGGCGAGCAAGCGCCTCGGCATCGCGCCTATCCTCGGCCTGCGGGTGAAGCTTGCCTCCAAGGTGAGCGGTGCCTGGAGCGAGAGCAGCGGCGATCGCAGCATCTTCGGGCTCACCACCTCGCAGATCGTCCAAACGCTCGATCTGCTGCGCAGCCACGACATGCTCGACTGCCTGCAGTTGCTGCACTACCACCTGGGTTCGCAGATCCCCAACATCCGCGACATCCGTAGCGGCGTTTTGGAGGCCTGCCGTTACTACGTCGATCTGGTGCGAGAGGGTGCAGCGCTTGGTTACCTCGACCTCGGCGGCGGTCTGGCCGTCGACTATGACGGCTCCCAGACGAACTACGAGTACAGCAAGAACTACAGCCTCGACGAGTACTGCACGGATATCGTTGAGACGATCATGACGACGCTGGATCCCGAGGGCATTGAGCACCCGGTGATCGTCACCGAATCCGGCCGGGCCACCGTGGCCTACTCCTCGGTGCTGCTCTTCAACATCCTGGACGTCACCAGCTTCGAGGTCGGCGATCCGCCTATCGTCGACAGTGCCGAGCACGAACTGCTGCGGAATCTGGCCGATGTACTCAGCGGTATCGGCAGCAAGAACCTGCAGGAATGTTTCAACGACGCGGTGTTCTACCGCGACGAGATCCGCGATCTCTTCAAGCGCGGCCAGATCCGCTTGCGTTCGCTCTCGCTGTCCGAGCGTCTGTTCATCGAGATAGTGCGTGTGATCACCCGCGAAACGTCTAGCTCGCGCCGCGCTCCGCCCGGCCTGGACGGGCTCGAGGACTCGCTTGCCGACATTTATTACGGCAACTTCTCGGTGTTCCAGTCGCTCCCCGATGTCTGGGCGATCGAGCAGGTGTTCCCGGTGATGCCCGTGCACCGCCACAACGAGAAGCCCCTGCGACAGGCGATCATTGCGGACATCACCTGCGACTCCGACGGCAAGATAGACCGCTTCATCGACCCGCGCGGGCTGCGCAAAACTCTGCCGGTGCACGCGCTACGCGAGAACGAGCCCTACTACCTCGGGGTTTTCCTGGTTGGGGCCTACCAGGAGACACTCGGCGACCTGCACAATCTGATGGGCGACACCAACGTCGTCAGCATCCGGATCAATGCCGACGGTAGCTTCGACTTCATCCGCGAGATGGACGGCGACAGCATCGCCGACGTGCTGAGCTATGTGGAGTACCAGCCGCAGCAGTTGCTGGAACAGTTCCGCCGCACCGCCGAGGGCGCGGTACGTGCGGGGCGGATATCGCCGCAGGAGCGCCAGGCGATGCTCGCCTCCTTCGATGCGAGCCTGCGCGGATATACCTACTTCGAGGAATAGGGGAGACAGCAGACATGGCACGGGTACTGATCATCGGCGCGGGGGGCGTGGGGCAGGTAGTGGTGCACAAGTGTGCGCAGGTGCCGGAGGTGTTCTCGGAGATCTGGCTAGCCAGCCGCACCGAAGAAAAATGCCGCCGCATTGCCGCGCAGATCAACCGCCCGATACACACCGCGCAGGTGGATGCCGACGACGTATCGCAGACGGTTGCGCTGATCCGCCGCGTGCAGCCCCAGCTGGTGATCAATGTCGCCCTGCCCTACCAGGACCTTGCGATCATGGACGCTTGCCTGGAGACGGGTGTGCACTACCTCGACACCGCAAACTACGAGCCGCCGGACGAGGCCAAGTTCCAGTACAGCTGGCAGTGGGCCTATCAAGAGCGCTTCCGCGAGAAGGGCCTGATGGCACTGCTCGGGAGCGGCTTCGATCCCGGCGTCACCAACGTGTTCACCGCCTGGCTTCACAAGCACGAGTTCGACACCATTGAAGAGCTCGACATCATCGACGCCAACGCCGGCAACCACGGGCAGCCCTTCGCCACCAACTTCAACCCCGAGATCAACATCCGCGAGGTGACAGCCCGCGGCCGCTACTGGGAAAACGGCGACTGGCGCGAAACCGATCCGCTCACCGTGAAACAGTCCTTCGACTTCCCCGAAGGCATCGGCCCGATGAACATTTATCTCATGTATCACGAGGAACTCGAGTCCATCGTGAAGCACTTCCCCGGCATCAGGCGTGCGCGCTTCTGGATGACCTTCTCCGAGAACTATCTCAACCACCTGACGGTCCTGCAAAACGTTGGCATGACCCGCATCGACCCGGTCATGTACAACGGCCAGGAAGTGATCCCGCTGCAGTTCCTGAAGGCGCTCCTGCCGGATCCGTCCAGCCTCGGGCCACTCACCAAGGGCCGCACCTGTATCGGCTGCCTCGCGCGCGGCACCAAAGACGGCAAGCCGAAAGTCGCCTATGTCTACAACATCTGCGACCACGAGGCCTGCTTCCGCGAGGTACAGTCGCAGGCTATCTCCTACACCACCGGCGTTCCCGCCATGATCGGCGCGAAGATGATGCTGACCGGCAAGTGGACAGGCGAAGGCGTGTTCAACATGGAACAGCTGGACCCGGATCCCTTCATGGCGGCACTGAACGAGCACGGCTTGCCGTGGCATCTGGTGACGCCCGAGCAGGGCATGGAGTAACGGGCGCGCGATGGGCATGCATGGCGTGAACAACGGCCTGCTGGAGCGCTTCGCGAGACTGGACTTGGCGCGCGTTCCCTCGCCGTGCTTCGTGGTCGACGAGGCAGCACTCGAGTGCAACCTGCGGCTGCTGGCTCGCGTGCAGCAGGAAAGCGGCGCAAAAATCCTGCTCGCGCTCAAGGCCTTCTCGATGTTCAGCCTGGCACCACTGGTGTCGCGTTACCTTGCGGGGACCTGCGCGAGCGGCCTGCACGAGGCACTGCTCGGGCGCAAGGAATTCAGCGGTGAGGTGCACACCTTCTCGGCAGCTTTCACTGCGTCCGACCTCACCCGGATCCTCGGCGTCTCGGACCATGTGGTATTCAACTCCTGTGGCCAGCTCGAACGCTTCGAGCCGCTTATCGCGCAAGCCCGGCGTGAGCGTCCAGGGCTTGCGATAGGGCTTCGGCTGAATCCCGAGCACTCCGAGGGCACGGTGCCCCTTTACGATCCCTGCGCGCCGTGTTCGCGCCTCGGCGTGGTTCGCGGAGAACTGCGAGAGGAAGCGCTCCAGCATGTAACCGGGCTTCACTTTCACACGCTTTGCGAGCAGGACTTCCCGCCTCTCGAGCGTACGGTGCGGGCGTTCGAGGAGCGTTTCGCCGACCTGATTCCACGAATGAAGTGGATCAACTTCGGCGGTGGCCACCACATCACGCGTCCCGGCTATCAGGTCGATGCGCTTATCGCGCTGCTCCGGGATTTCCAGTCACGGTGGGGGGTACAGGTATATCTGGAGCCGGGCGAGGCGATTGCCTATCACACGGGCGTAATGGTCTGCGAGGTGCTGGACATCACGCACAACGGTATCGAGCAGGCTATCCTGGACACCTCCGCTACCTGCCATATGCCCGATGTGATCGAGATGCCCTATCGCCCGGTGATCACCGGCGCAGGCGAGGCGGGTGATAAGCCACACCTCTATCGTTTGGGCGGCCAGACCTGCCTCGCAGGCGACGTGATCGGGGATTACAGCTTTGCCGAACCGCTGCGGCTCGGCTCGCGACTGGTCTTCGAGGATATGGCCTATTACACGATGGTGAAGACCACCACCTTCAATGGCATAAACCTGCCGTCTATCGCCATCTGGAATTCCGACACGCAGGATTTGCGTGTGGTGCGCAGATTCGGCTACAGCGACTTCCGCGACCGCCTCTCCTGAACGACTCTCCTGAACGAAAAAGAGGGCGCGCTCCCCGCAGGAAGCGCGCCCTTTGCCAGAGCGCGGCGAGCGCTGTGGATCAGAGCGTAGCGCTCAGTTCCGGCACCGCAGCGAACAGATCAGCCACCAGCCCGTAATCGGCCACCTGGAAGATGGGCGCATCGGGATCCTTGTTGATCGCGACGATCACCTTGGAGTCCTTCATGCCAGCGAGGTGCTGGATGGCACCCGAGATTCCCACCGCGATGTACAGATCCGGCGCTACGATCTTGCCGGTCTGACCGACCTGATAGTCGTTGGGCACGAAGCCGGCGTCGACCGCCGCGCGCGAGGCACCCACGGCAGCGTTCAGTTTGTCGGCCACCACTTCCAACAGCTTGAAATTATCCCCGTTTTGCATGCCACGGCCGCCAGACACCACCACTCTCGCGGCGGTGAGTTCCGGACGATCGGACTTGGCGACCCGCTCGTCGATAAAGCGCGAGATGCCGCAATCATGAGCGGCGCTGATCGCCTCGATGGCCGCAGAGCCACCTTCCGCGGGAGCCGCATCAAAGCCGGTCGCCCGCACGGTGATCACCTTGCACGCATCCAGGGCCTGCACGGTGGCGATGACGTTGCCCGCGTAGATCGGACGTTCGAAGGTGTCGGGGCCGAGGACCGCGGTGATCTCGGATATCTGGGCGACATCAAGGAGTGCGGCGACGCGGGGCATCACGTTCTTGGCGTTGGGGGTGGCCGCTGCGATCACGACACCGTAGCCGGAGGCCACCGCCACGATCAGCGCGGACATGTTCTCGGCGAGTTGCGCGGCGTATGCAGCATTGTCTGCAACCAGCACCTTGCTCACACCGGGAATGCGCGCTGCGGCTTCGGCCACTGCGGCGCATGCGCCACCGGCGACCAGAATATGCAGCTCGCCGCCGATCTGCAGCGCGGCGGTGACCGCGTTCAGGGTGGCGGGTTTCAACTCGGTGTTGTTGTGTTCGGCGATTACCAGGGTAGCCATCAGATCACCTTAGCTTCGTTGCGGAGTTTGTCGACGAGTTCCGCGACGGAACCCACCTTGATGCCGGCCTTGCGCTCAGGCGGCGGCGAGACCTTGAGCGTTTTCACGCGGGGCGTGACATCCACGCCGAGTTCGGCGGGTGTCAGCGTATCGAGCTGCTTCTTCTTCGCCTTCATGATGTTCGGCAGCGACGCGTAGCGCGGCTCATTCAGTCTGAGGTCGGTGGTGATAAGTGCAGGGAGCGTGAGCTCCAACGTCTGCATCCCGCCATCGACTTCACGGGTCACGATGGCTTTGCCATCGGCGATATCGAGCTTGGAGGCGAAGGTCGCCTGCGACATCCCGGCGAGCGCGGCGAGCATCTGTCCGGTCTGGTTGTTGTCGCCGTCAATCGACTGTTTGCCGAGGATGGCGAATGCAATGCCCTCGCGCTCGATCACGGCTGCCAGCAGCTTGGCGACCGCAAGAGGCTGCAGCTCGACGTCGGTCTCGATCAGGATGCCGCGGTCCGCGCCCAGCGCAAGCGCGGTGCGTATCTGCTCCTGGCAGGCCTTGTCTCCCAGAGACACGGCAATGACCTCGGTCGCGACACCTTTCTCGCGCAGTCGCACGGCTTCCTCGACGGCGATTTCGCAGAACGGGTTGATGGACATTTTTACGTTGTTCAGGTCAATACCCGAACCGTCACTCTTCGGTCGCACCTTGACGTTGTAGTCGACGACGCGCTTTACCGCTACGAGAACTTTCATGGACTCTCCGATCGAAACTGAGGGGTCTGTGCACCCGCGAAAAAACGGGTGCGAGGCACCCTCCGCGAGACACCGGTATTCTCCGAACTGACCGCGGGCAGGTCAATGGCGACACCACCCAAGATCGGCAATGCTACCGATATGCGGGTCCGCCGCGCGGAGACTTGCAGTATCCTTGGAATGCCGGCTCGCGCGCGGCACCAACAGTGAAACTGAGACTGCCAACGGTCGCCGCCGCCCAGCGCCGAGGGGCCACAGGCACGCCCAGCGCAAACGGAAAACAGAGAGGTCGAGTACGTGAGCAATCGGGAATCCATGGAATTCGATGTCGTCATCGTCGGCGCGGGCCCTGCCGGCCTTGCCGCTGCCTGTCGGCTTCGCCAACTTTCTCAGGACATCAGTGTCTGCGTAGTGGAGAAAGGCTCCGAGGTGGGAGCCCACATCCTGTCGGGCGCCATATTCGAGCCCACCGCACTGAACGAGTTGTTCCCCGACTGGGCGGCGCAGGGCGCGCCGCTCAACACACCGGTGGCGACGGACGCGATCTTCGTGCTGCGCAACGAGACCTCGGGCATGCGCGTCCCGGGTTTCATGGTGCCGAGCACCATGCATAACGAGGGCAACTACATCATCAGCCTCGGCAACCTGTGCCGCTGGCTCGGGCAGCAGGCCGAGGCGCTCGGCGCCGAGATCTACCCCGGCTTTGCCGCGGCAGAGGTCCTGTTCCATGAGGACGGTCGCGTAAAAGGGGTCGCCACCGGGGATGCCGGCGTCGGTGCTGACGGCAACCCCAAGGGCAGCTTCACCCCGGGCATGGAACTCCACGCCAAGTACACGCTGTTTGCTGAAGGCTGTCGCGGCCATCTGGGCAAGCAGTTGATCAGCCGCTTCGCACTCGATGCGGGTCGCGACCCACAGCACTACGGCCTCGGCATCAAGGAACTCTGGGAAATCGACGCGCAGAAGCATCGCCCGGGCTTGGTGATGCACACGGCCGGCTGGCCACTGCAGCAGAGCGGTGCCCACGGCGGCAGCTTCCTCTACCATCTCGAGGGAAACCTCGTGTCGATCGGTCTGATCACCGATCTCGGTTACAGCAATCCCGCCATCAGTCCCTTCGACGAGTTCCAGCGCTACAAGCAGCATCCCCTGGTCCGGCAATATCTCGAGGGTGGCAAGCGCATTTCGTATGGCGCACGCGCCATCGCCAAAGGCGGCTTGCAATCACTGCCGAAAATGAGCTTCCCCGGAGGACTCCTGATCGGCTGTGATGCCGGCACGCTTAACTTTGCCAAGATCAAGGGTTCCCACACGGCGATGAAGAGCGGCATGGTTGCAGCGGAAGCCGTGCACCGGGCGATCGCCGAGTCGGGTCATGCCGGAGAGGAGATCAGCAGCTACACCGAGGCCTTCCTCGGCTCGTGGGCCGGACGCGAACTGCACACCCAGCGCAATTTCGGTCCGGCGCAGCACAAATTCGGAAACATCCTGGGTTCCGCTTATGCCTTCCTGGACATCAACCTGTTCAAAGGCAAGGTGCCCTGGACCTTCAGCGATACCACACCGGACCATGCGCAACTCAAGCCCTCCGCGCAATGCCGTCCTATCAGCTACCCGAAGCCGGACGGAGTGCTCAGCTTTGACAGGCTATCCTCGGTCTATCTCGCGAACACCAATCACGAGGAAGACCAGCCCTGCCATCTGACGCTGAAGGATCCTGCGGTCCCGATCCGCCACAACCTGCCGCTCTACGACGAGCCCGCGCAGCGCTACTGCCCGGCGGGCGTCTACGAGGTGGTTGCGGAAGCCGACGGTTCGAGACGCTTCCAGATAAACGCCCAGAACTGCGTTCACTGCAAGACCTGCGACATCAAGGACCCGACGCAGAACATCGTGTGGGTCACGCCGGAGGGTACCGGCGGGCCGAATTATCCCAATATGTGATGGGGTGCCTGACCGCTCGGGAGGAACGGGAACCCTGCCGGAGGCTGGTCACTCGAGGGGAAAGAAGAGTCCGCAGCTGAGGAGTCCCGCGGGCCCATCCAACTCCGGGCCGGTTGCCAGTTCGGCCAGGCGGTAGAAAACATTGCGGTGCAGCATCGCATCCAGGCCATCGCGCAGCCTGACATAGGCTTTAAGCTGCCCGTCAGGGCTACTGCGCATCACGAGCGGATGCTCGGCATCAAGGGGGACGCGCTCGCCAAGGCTGCTGCTGAACCAGATACGACGCTCGCCAGCGGCCTCGTCCAGATCACAGTCCGTGACAAGAAAGGGCGCGTCCGCAACATCAACGCGCAGCGTCTGATCAGGCGTCAGCAGCACGAATCCATCACCCGCCCGTGCCAGCATACCCGCCAGCATCCGCACCAGAGGCTCGCGTCGAATCGGGCTTCCGCGATAGAGCCAGGCGCCCTCCCCGTCTATGGCGAAATCCGCAGGGCGGCGTGCCGGGGAGCGCGGACCAGGGGCAGCCATCGGGGCGTCAGCGAGACGGCGGAATGAGCCGGACGTTGATCACGCCATCAACCCCGGATATGGCATGCATCACGGCGTCGGCGGGCTCGCCTTCGACGTCAATCAGGTTGTAGGCGACGTTCTCGCGACTCTTGTTCAGCATGTCGATCACGTTGATACGCGCATCGGCGAGAATCGAGAGAATATGTCCCAGCACGCCCGGCACGTTGAGGTTGGCCACCGCGATGCGGCAACCCCCGGTGCGCTCGAGCTCCAGCGTGGGAAAGTTGACGGCGTTGCGAACGTTGCCGTGCTCCAGGAAAGCGCGCAACTGATCGGCAGCCATCATCGCGCAGTTTTCCTCGGCTTCTTCAGTGCTCGCGCCGATGTGAGGCATGAGGATGCAGTCACTGCGCCCAACCAGGCGGGGATGCGGGAAATCCGCGACGTAACGGCGCAAACGCCCCTGCGAGAGCGCCCCGATCAGGGCGTCGAGATCGACAATTTCCTCTCGCGCGAAATTGAGGAGGCAAGCTCCTTGCCGCGCCTGTGCGAGGGTGTCGGCACCAATCAGGTTGCGCGTGCTCTCCAGCACTGGCAGGTGCAAGCTGACGAAATCCGCCCTTGCGAAAAGTGCGCCGATGTTCTCCATGCGCCTCACCTCGCCAGGAAGCCGCCACGCGGCTTCGACAGAAAGCGCAGGGTCGTAACCGATGACATCCATCCCGAGATCGAGCCCCAGTTTGGCGACCAGGCTGCCGATCGCGCCAAGGCCCACCACACCCAGGGTACGGCCATACAATTCATTGCCGGCGAAACGCTTTTTCTCGACCTCGAGCTGTTTGCTCATCTCTGCAGCAGGCATGTCCGCTGCCAGGGAATTGACGTAGCCGACACCCTCCACGATGCCCCGCGAAGCCAGCAGCAGGCCCGCGGCGACCAACTCCTTCACGGCATTGGCATTGGCACCGGGCGTGTTGAACACGGGAATACCACGCGCCGTGCAGGCCTCAACGGGAATGTTATTCACACCGGCTCCGGCCCGGGCGACGGCTCGAACAGATGCCTGTATCTGCTCGACTTGAAGCGTGTGACTGCGCAACAACAAGGCGTCTGCCGAGCCGATCTCGCTCGCGATCTCGTAGCTGTCACGGGGAAACCGCTCCAGACCACGCACCGAGATCTGGTTGTACGTGCGAATCCTGAACATGCCAGGCTCTCCTTTCAATAACTGACTACTGCGGCTTCAGGGGTCGTATGGTAACGATCCGGCCACCGGGCATCACCCGGCGCCTTGCGGAGTAATTACCGGCTATAGCCGATCCGGTTGCCTGCCGAAATCGCGACACTTTCCCGTAACGGAATCATCCGCATAAGCTGCGGCTCGCAGACCACGGGGCCGGATTCGACCGCAACAGACACACTGAAGTTACCCGCGAGTCGCGCACACCAGAACCGCCACCGCCATGGCGCGGGATCGAGCGATGCTTTCGCGCTGAACAGCACGGTGTCTCCCTGAAAAGAAAAACCGAAGTCACCCAGCGGCAACTGCAATCCCATACCACGGGCCTTGATGTAGGCCTCCTTCAGCGTCCACAGGTCGAAGAAACGCTCGCTGCGCGCATCAGCCTGTAGTGCGCGCAGGGCGGCTACCTCCTCTGGCGAGAAAAAGCGCTGGGCAATCGCATCGAAGCGCCGCTCCGGGCGGTGGGATTCGATATCGACGCCGATCGCCGCCGCGCCTGCCTGCACGGCCACGACAGCCTGTCCACCGGAATGCGAGAGGTTGAATGCCAGCGCGGCGGATGCGGAGTCTTGGCCTGAGAGCCGGGGCTTCCCGTGGGCACCACACTCAAAGCCAAGCGACTCCGGCTCCCGACCGAGGCTCCGAGCAAGGACGCAACGCAGCAGCGCGTGACTGACGAGAAACAGGTGCCGATCTGTGGCGAAACGGAACCTCTCCAGCCTGGCAAGTTCGACCGGGTCGAGCAATTGCCGATAACGGTCGAGCAATGACTGATCAGAGATCTCCGCACTGTCGCAGACCCAGAGAACGGGCGCGTCAACCGGCGAACGCGAGGCGTCCAGCAGAGGTATCCGCAACCTCAGAGCAACTCCACATCGGCGCTGGCGCGAAGTCGTTCCCGGTAGTGCGCAGCCGTGGCGGCACCGCGGGACTGCGCCAGCATGCCGCGAAGCGAGCCCTGCTGTTCCGACGGAATGGCTGCGAGATCGCCTTCCTTGAAGTTCGAGGTCTGGAAGATCACCACATCGCCCGCCGGCAGCACGACCGTGCCGCTACTCGAAGCCCCTGGCGCCCGGCTGATGGAGAACACAGCATCGCTCATTTCACGTGGCACCTCTGAGGCGCCGCGACGGTGCGCCAGTGCGACCTGCCACTCGAGGGAGTCACGGCTGGCCAGTTGCTCCATGGCGGTTCCGGCTGACACCTCGCGCAGCAGGCTCTCGGCGCGCGCGACGGCCTGTTCACGACGAATAGCCTCACCCAACACCGCACGGATCTGAGGCTCCACCTCGGCTGCTTCCTGCTGGCGCTCGGGTTGATGCTCGCGCAGTCTCAGCACCACAGCGTGCGTGTCGTCGATCTCGATTACTTCGCTGTTCTGGCCGGACTTCAACACATCATCACCAAAGGCCGCACTGATAAGGCGCGCATCCGCAAAAAGCCCTTCACCACCGCGCCTGCTGATCACCGGACCATGCCGCACCACGGTGCCAAGCGCCTTGGCGGCCTCATCGAGACCCTCGGAATTAAATGTCAGGTCGGCGAGTTGCTCCGAGCGCTCGACGAAAACCGGCTTGGCAACGCGAGCCTTGATCTCGGCCTCGATCCCAGAGCGAAGCTCGGCGAGCGTTGGTGCTTCCTTGGCCCGCACATCGAGAAGCTTGACGATGTGCCAGCCAGACTCGGTACGAAGCGGCTCCGAGACCTCTCCGGGCTCCAGCCCGGCAAGTGCACTCTCGAATTCGGCCGGAAAAGCATCTCCGCTGGAATAGCCAAGGTCGCCGCCGCTCTGGGCCGAGCCGACGTCCTCCGAATTCTGACTGGCAAGCGCCACGAAATCCGCGCCTTTGAGGAGTTCGCCCCGCAAATCAACGAGACGCGACTTGGCCTTGTCGTCATCTAGCGAGGAAATCATGATGTGTGCCGCATGACGCTCGGTTGCGTTCTTGTAATCGGCGAGCCTTGCCTCGTAGGCGGCCTTGACTTGCCCCGCGTCCACTGCCGCGTAAAGATCCTCGATCCGCAATTCAAGATAGTCGAAGCCCGCAGACTCCGGCGTCCGGAAGTCTGCAGCGTTCGCTGAGAAGTAACTGCTGACCCGGTCAGCGGGAACCTCTGGCGCGGGAGATTTGGTGTCCAAAGGAACCTTGATATACCTGACATCGACGCTTTGCTGCGTGATGCGAGCGACCTCGCGGATCTCGTCCTCGGTCGCGAAATCACTGGTGGCAAGACCACCAAGAACCTGATTGATCAGGACCTCTTCGCGAAGCAGACTCCGATATGACGCGGGACTCAGGCCATTGCTGGCGAGGATGCCCTGGAAGCGCTCCTGCGAGAACTTGCCGTTTTCGCTGAAGCTTTGATCATCGAGAATGATGCGATCGATCAGCCCTTCTCCGGCTCGAAAGCCGCTATGGGCTGCGACCTGCCCGAGGAGCTTTCGCTCTATCAGGGAGTCGAGCACCGGGCCGCGGAGTTTGGCGTCTTCAAGTTCCGCGGGATCGATGCTCTCTTGTGCATTACCCAACACGCGACGCCGTTGCAATTCGATTGCCTGCTCGAGCTCCTGCTGGCTGATGTTCTCCTGACCAACACGGGCGACCTTGGGTGGGCCACCGGTGAAAAACGCCTCGATGCCAAACACGGCAAACGGAACCGCGATGACCGCGATGATGACCTTGGCGATAGTGCCTCGGAGGTTGTCGCGGATCTTCTGCAGCATCGAGGGACGGCTCCAGTCGCTGAGTCGAGGTCAGATCAAACGATGTGATGCAGGCGCATTCAGTGCGCCATGCACGCCCCTCAGTTGAGGGCGTCGCGGAGAACCTTCCCGGGCTTGAATCCGGGGGCGCGGCTCGCCGCGATGCTGAGCGCTTCACCGGTTTTGGGGTTGCGGCCTTGGCGCTCCGCCCGCTGCTTGACAGCGAAGGTGCCGAAGCCAACCAGAGACACCTGATCTCCAGCCTGCAACGCTGCCGTGATACCTGCAAGCGCAGCGTCGAGCGCACGTGCGGCAGAAGCCTTGGAAAGATCAGCCTTGTCCGCGATGAGATCGACGAGTTCGGTTTTGTTCACAGTTAGCCTCGGTAGTGTGCGCTGGGTTGCGGCGCAAGAAGGTGTTTTGCGTCGCGCTAAAAAGGGAGCGAAGTGTACACCAGCGCCCTTGAAGACGGTCAAGCAAGTGACCGCTTCAATGCGTATTCACTCTCGCGTCTTCTGGTGACCGAGCGCCCTCCGAGACCGCTTTCTCGCTCAGCGCCTTCCACTCCTCGTCGGAGAGTGGTTTCGGCATCGTCTCGAGTGCGATATCCAGCACCTGTTCTATCCAGCGTACGGGGCGTATCTCGAGATCGCGCTTCACGTTCTCCGGAATCTCTTTTAAATCACGCTCGTTTTCCTCGGGAATCACGACGATCCTGATGCCACCGCGGTGCGCCGCGAGCAGTTTTTCCTTCAATCCCCCGATTGCAAGCACTTGTCCTCGCAGCGTGATCTCGCCGGTCATTGCAACCTCGGCGCGCACTGGTATACCGGTGAGCACAGAGACCATCGCTGTGCACATGCCGATCCCGGCGCTGGGACCGTCCTTGGGCGTCGCGCCCTCTGGCACGTGGATGTGCATATCGGACTTCTCGTGGAAGTCGGGCTTGATGCCGAGCGCCTTGGCGCGCGCGCGAACCACCGTCAACGCCGCCTGGATAGACTCCTGCATCACGTCGCCTAACGAGCCGGTTTTAACCTGCCGCCCCTTCCCGGGAACTACCACAGCCTCGATCGGTAACAACTCTCCACCGACCTGCGTCCACGCAAGTCCGGTGACCTGACCGATCTGATTGCGCTCGGGGGCCTCGCCGTGCCGGTATTTGCGAACACCCAGGTACTTCTCGAGGGTAGCAGGCGTGACAGTGGCGGCAGTCGTGGAATCCCCCAGGGAAAGCTGTTTCACTTTCTTGCGGCAGATCTTGGCTATCTGGCGCTCGAGACCGCGCACGCCCGACTCGCGCGTGTAGTAACGGATGATGTCGAGGATTACGCCATCCGCGATGAACAACTCACCCGCCTCCAGGCCCGCGTTCTTTAACTGCTTGGGCAGCAGGTAACGCTCGGCAATGCTGTTCTTCTCGTCCTCGGTGTAACCGGACAGACGGATGACTTCCATACGGTCGAGGAGTGGAGGTGGAATATTCATCGAGTTGGAGGTACAGATGAACATCACGTCGGACAAGTCGTAGTCCACTTCCAGATAGTGATCGTTGAAGGCATGGTTTTGCTCGGGATCGAGGACCTCGAGCAGCGCCGATGCGGGGTCACCCCGGTGGTCCATGCCCATCTTGTCCACCTCATCGAGGAGGAAGAGCGGATTGCGCACCCCGGCCTTCGAGAGCTTCTGCAGGATCTTGCCGGGCAGCGAACCGATGTAGGTGCGACGGTGTCCGCGGATCTCCGCCTCGTCGCGCACCCCACCGAGCGCCATGCGTACGAATTGCCGGTTGGTGGCGCGCGCGATGCTCTCGCCGAGGGAGGTCTTGCCGACGCCCGGAGGCCCCACGAAGCACAGCACCGACCCTTTGGACTTGCCCACACGCTTCTGCACCGCGAGGTACTCGAGAACCCGCTGCTTGACCTCCTCCAGACCGTGGTGGTCTTCCTCGAGGATCTTTTCGGCGCGCGCAAGGTCATTGCGCAGCTTGGTGCGCTTCTTCCAGGGCACCGACACCATCCAGTCGAGGTAGCTGCGTACCACCGAGGCCTCGGCGGACATCGGCGACATCATTTTCAGCTTGTTGAACTCGGTGAGAGCTTTCGTCTCTGCATCACGCGCCATGCCTGCGCTGCGGATGCGCTTCTCAAGGTTCTCGAGTTCGGAAGGTGCGTCCTCCAGTTCGCCCAGCTCCTTCTGGATCGCTTTCATCTGCTCGTTGAGGTAGTACTCGCGCTGGCTCTTTTCCATCTGTTTCTTGACGCGGCCGCGAATCCGTTTCTCAACCTGGAAGAGCTCCATCTCTCCTTCCATGATGCCCATCAGTCGCTCGACCCGATCGGCGATCGAGCCGATCTCGAGGATCTCCTGCTTGCGGGAGAGTTCGAGGGACATGTGTGCCGCAATGGTGTCTGCCAGACGTCCGGCTTCGTCTATGCCGCTCAATGCGCTCAATACCTCAGCCGGAATTTTCTTGCCGAGGTTCACATATTGCTCGAACAGCCGCATGCAGCTGCGGACCAGTGCATCGCCCTCGGCATCGGCAATCGCCTCGCCACGCAGTGGAGACGCATGGGCGATCAGATAGCCTTGCGAGGCAACCACGTTATCGATCACCGCCCTCTCGCCGCCCTCGACCAAGACCTTTACCGTGCCGTCGGGAAGCTTGAGCATCTGCAGCACATTGGCCAGTGTGCCGATTCCGTATATCTCCTTGACGCCCGGATCGTCATCGGCGGCGTTGCGCTGCGCGACGAGCAGGATTTTCTTGTCAGCGCCCATCGCAGCCTCAAGGGCGAGGATGGACTTCTCGCGACCCACGAACAGCGGAATGACCATGTGCGGGAACACAACCACATCCCGCAGGGGCAAAAGAGGGACAGTGCAACCCGCGGTGGTGATCGCTTTCATACGGAACTCCTCGCCTGGTCGGGCGCACGATGGTTCAGAGCCACCTTATATGGGGGCTCTGGCGGGATTCTACAAGATGCTTCGACGCGAAGGGCTACGGTGTGACCGTAGCCCGTGGATCATTCGGCCGGTGCGGCCTTGGCGGGCTGCGACTGATAGACCTTGAGGGGCTCGGAGTCGCCCTTGATGACCGACTCGTCGATGACGACCTTGGTCACATCGCGCTCCGACGGGATCTCGAACATGGTCTCGAGCAGAACTGACTCAAGAATGGATCTCAGCCCGCGGGCACCGGTCTTGCGTGCCAGGGCTTTTTCGGCGATCGCCCGCAAGCCGTCCTCGCGGAAATCGAGCTCCACACCTTCCATATCAAAGAGCTTGCGGAACTGCCGCGTCAGCGAGTTCTTGGGTTCGGTGAGGATCTGGATGAGCGCTGCGTGATCAAGCTCCTCGAGCGTCGCCACCACCGGAAGACGCCCGACGAACTCGGGGATAAGACCATACCGGATCAGGTCTTCGGGCTCGAGTTCACGCAGCAGTTGGCTGATATTTTTTGCCTCGTCCTTGCCCTTGATGGACGCAGAGAAACCAATGCCGCTCTTCTCCGACCGATCGCGGATGATCTTCTCGAGGCCGGCGAACGCACCACCGCAGATGAACAGGATGTTCGAGGTGTCAACCTGCAGGAACTCCTGCTGAGGATGTTTGCGACCACCCTGCGGAGGAACCGAGGCCACTGTACCCTCGATCAGCTTCAACAAGGCCTGCTGCACGCCTTCGCCGGACACATCGCGGGTGATGCTGGGGTTCTCTGACTTGCGGGAAATCTTGTCGATTTCATCGATATAGACGATGCCCATCTGGGCCTTCTCGACGTCGTAATCAGCCTTTTGCAGCAGCTTCTGGATGATGTTCTCAACGTCCTCGCCCACATAACCGGCTTCGGTGAGTGTGGTTGCATCAGCGATGGTAAAGGGCACATCGAGCATACGGGCCAGGGTCTCTGCGAGTAGCGTTTTGCCGCTTCCCGTGGGCCCTACGAGCAGGATGTTGCTCTTGCCGAGTTCGACGTCGTCGCGCGAGCGTTCGCCGACGCGAAGGCGCTTGTAATGGTTGTAGACGGCGACGGAAAGCACTTTCTTGGCGTGGTTCTGACCGATCACGTACTCGTCGAGTGTCTGGCAGATCTCGCGTGGGCGCGGCAGCTTTCCCTTGCCGGCTTGGCCGGCCGATTCCTGGACTTCTTCGCGAATGATGTCGTTGCACAGGTCAACGCACTCATCACAAATGAACACGGATGGGCCCGCGATCAGCTTGCGGACCTCATGCTGACTCTTGCCACAGAAAGAGCAATACAGGAGTTTGCTCTTGTCGCCGCCGCTATCCTTCGTCATTCCGTCTCCGCGAGGTTATGGGGGCTGTCCGGCGCCTTGTCACCTGCCCCGGCCGACCCTTCGGGCCCGCACGCCAGAAGCATAGCAGGCCTCCGCCAAATTGGTATCGGGGCTCACTTGCCCGGGCGACGCCCGAGAACCTCGTCGATGATGCCGTACTCCTTGGCACGCTCGGGGTTCATGAAGTTGTCCCGTTCCGTATCCCGAGCCACGGCCTCGACTGTCTGGCCGGTGTGCTCGGCAAGCAGCTTGTTCAGTCGCTCGCGGATCACAAGGATCTCGCGTGCGTGGATGTCGATGTCCGAGGCCTGGCCATGCGCGCCGCCACTGGGCTGGTGGATCATGATTCTCGAGTTGGGCAGCGCGAAACGCTTGCCAGAGGCTCCGCCAGCCAAGAGGAACGCTCCCATGCTTGCCGCCTGCCCCACGCACATGGTGCTCACATCAGGTTTGATGAACTGCATGGTGTCGTAGATAGATAGCCCAGCGGTCACCGAACCCCCGGGTGAGTTGATATAGAGATGGATATCCTTGTCCGGGTTCTCGGACTCGAGAAACAGCAATTGCGCCACCACGAGGTTCGCCATATGGTCCTCAATGGCACCGACGATGAAAATCACCCTCTCCTTCAGCAGGCGCGAAAAGATGTCGTATGACCGCTCCCCGCGCGCGGTCTGCTCGACTACGATCGGCACCAGGCCAAGCGCGGTCACGGGGCTCGACGGGGACTGGAATCGACTGGACATGACGCAGCTCCGGAGTTGGTGCGGGGTTATCAGGACGCGGTCGTCGCTTTGGGAGGATCGGCCCGAAGGGCATCTTCGTACGAGCAATCGATCTCCGTGACCGTGGCCCGCTCGAGGATCAGGTCTATCACCTGATCTTCCAGCGCCACCGCCTCGATGGAAGCCAACTGCTCGCGGTTACCGTAATACCAGTTGATCACCTCTTGCGGTTCCTCATAGGTCGAGGCGGTCTCCTCGACCATTCTCCTGACCCGCGCAGGATCTGCCTTGAGGCTCTCGCGCCGGATCACCTCACCGAGCAGCAAGCCGAGCGAAACGCGGCGAATGGCCTGGGCGCGGAACATGTCATCGGGGAGCATAGAGGCGTCAAACCGGGATGCATCCCCACCGAACTGCCGCACCGCCTGCCGGCGCAGCCCTTCTATTTCCTGAGCAACCAGGGAGTTGGGAACCTCGACCTCGGTACGCTCGAACAGCGCCTCCAGAACACGTCCCTTCAACTTGTTCCGCAATGCTTGCCGCAACTCCCGCTCCATGTTGTTGCGCACTTCCACGCGGAACGCATCCATGTCGCCCTCAACCACGCCGTAGCGGGCAAAAAACGCATCGTTGAGTTCGGGCAGGCGCTTCTCGGAGACCGAGTTGGCCGTTATCTCGAATTCGACCGCAGCACCCTTCAGGGCCTCGGCGTGATAGGCCTCGGGCATGGTGAGCGCGACGATACGGGCTTCACCGGGCGAGATCCCCACGATGCCGGCTTCGAAACCGGGCACCATCCTGCCAGAGCCGAGTTGGAGATCAGTGCCGGTTGCCGAACCGCCCTCGAAAACCTCGCCGTCGCGACGGCCCGTGAAGTCGATATTGACGCGATCACCATCTGCAGCAGCACGCTCTACCGTTTCCCAGGACGCTTGCTGATTGCGCAGTACGTCGATCATGCGATCGACATCGGCGTCCTGCACGCCCGACTGCGGCTTCTCGATGCGCAGGAGGGAGAACTCGACGAGATCGACCTCCGGATACACCTCGAAGGTCGCGGTGAACTCCAGATCACGCCCCGTGGTGAGGGATCGTGGCTCGATGGTCGGCTGCCCCGCAGGGCGAAGGTCTTCCTGACGGACCGCTTCGTAGAAGGTCTGCGTCATGACTTCACCCAGAACCTCCTGACGAACGCCTGCGCCAAAACGTTGGCGAACGACCTTCATCGGGATGCGACCCTGCCGAAAACCTTTCAGGCGAATGTTCCGCGACGCCTTCTCGAGTCGGGAGTTGACCTCCGCCTCGATCCGCTCTGCGGGGACACCGATGGTCAGGCGCCGGCCCAACCCTGAGGTGATCTCAACCGAAACCTGCATGCTGCAGTCCCCCTCATGATTCTGCCGATAAATGCTTGAATGTTACGGATACGACGAACAGTGCTCGCTGGTGCACTGCACTGCCAGCGACCTGTCACACTCCCGAATGCCCCAGGGAAATCTGCCATGTGCAGACACCCCACTCACGCCGCCGGAAACCGCCCGGGGCCCGCGAGTCTAGCACGCGATCGACGCCCCGGCGTCGAGTACCCCATGGTGCGAAAGAAGAGACTCGAACTCTCACGCCTTGCGGCACTGGAACCTAAATCCAGCGCGTCTACCAGTTCCGCCACTTTCGCCCGGGGGTACTCCGCGAGAGAGCATTCTCCAATCGCGGGGAAGCGTTATACCCGATGAAAGCCGGCGCATCCAGACGGGGTTGATCCCGGTGTGGAGGATTGCCCGAGCACTCAGTCGGCTGCAGGCGCCGACCGGCCTGCGTAACGCTCGGCCTCCACGGCTGCCTGAGGGTCCTGATGGATCAAGATATCTGCGCCCGGAAAACGTGCTGCCATGGCGGCCTCCACGTCATCGGCAACCTTGTGGGCAGCCAGAAGCAGCGTCTCATCGGCGAACTCCAGATGCAGCTGGATCACGTAGCGATTCCCCGACCGGCGAGTGCGTAAATCGTGCACCCCCAGTACCTCGCGGTGCGCCAGCGCCAGGGCGAGGATTTCGCTGTCCACTTCCGGCGGCAGTTGGCGGTCCATCAACATATCAAAGGCTTCCCAGCCGATTCGCCAAGCCCCATAGGCCAGATAGAACGCTATCGCCGTCCCCAGCAATGCATCGATATGGGCGTAGCCGTAGGAGGCGCCCACCAGAGCCACGATCACCGTAAGGTTGAGCAGGATGTCGGATTTGTAGTGCAGGCTGTCAGCGCGGATGGCCGTGGAGCCGGTCAGGCGGATTGCGTGGGTCTGCAAGGCCACCAGCGCAAGGGTACTCAACAGGGCAAAGCCGGTCACCGCAAGACCAACTCCAGCGTGCTCGATCATGTGCTCCTGCGGTGTCGACAGGCGCTCTGCGCAATGAACCAGGAGCAGTATCGAAGAGGCCAGGATGAATCCCGACTGGGCGAGAGCCGCGAGCGATTCGGCCTTACCGTGGCCGAAACGGTGATCGTCATCGGCAGGCTTGATGGAATAACGCACCGCCACCATGTTGACCAGCGACGCCATAGAATCCATGACCGAATCGAGTAACGAACCCAGCAGACTCGCAGAGTCGGTGAGGTACCAGGCAACGGCCTTTGCCGCTATCAACACGAAGGCAACCGCAACCGATGCGTAGGTCGCCGCGAGCAACCAGCGCAGGCCCCTGGGGTCCGGAATCGTGGACATAGTGCTGACCGCAGCAACGCTGCTTTAAGGGGAAACCTAGGAGATTATACGAGTCTGCCCGCCGTCACGGCCACCCGAACCGCAGAGGGTTGCAGGACTCAGACCGGGAGCCTGGCTCGGGGGAACAGGCGCTGGAAATTTTGACCGGTCTCCTCGATGAGCGTCGCCAGCGGTACGCCTTTCAACTCGGCCACGACCTCCGCTACGCGTGCGACGAAGGCCGGTTCGTTGCTCCGACCCCGGAAAGGTACTGGCGCCAGATACGGGGAATCGGTCTCCACCAGGAGGCGCTCCAGAGGCACCGCCCGCACGACATCCCGCAACGCATCCGCATTACGGAACGTCACGATGCCGGAAAATGAAATGAAGAAATTCATCTCGATGGCAGCAAGCGCCATGGCAACCGATTCGGTAAAACAATGCATCACGCCGCCAAACCGGCGATCGGCGTGTTCTTCCATCAGGCGCAGGGTGTCATCAACGGCCTCGCGGGTATGTACGATCACCGGCAGGCCTGCCCGTGAGGCCGCACGGAGATGCACGGCAAAGCTGTGACGCTGGATCTCGGCGCTCTGCTCACCGTAGTGATAATCGAGACCGGTTTCGCCTATCGCAACAACCGAGGGCGCGGCGGCTAGCTCTAGCAACTCGGACTCTTCGATAGGCAAGGAATCGGCACAGGATCCGGGATGGATACCCACGGAGGCGGAAACCTGGGAATACATCGCGGCATGCGCCAGAACTTTGGGTATGTTGCCGCGATCGACCGCGACGGAGAGCATGTGGCCTACGCCCGCCTCGGCGGCGCGCAAAAGCACGTCTTCGACCCGCATGCCGTGGCGCGGATCCTCGAGGTAATCGAGATGACAATGGCTGTCTATGAGCATGGCTGGTGCGACCGAATCCACGGGGAAGCAAGGCTTCCTATATGGTATGCGTAGGCCGCTCCGACTCGAGCGCGCCGGCTAGATAGGTCTCTATCTTTCGTGACGCGGTGTCGTCCTGCGCGTTGAACTGCACACCGATACCGGAGGCGCGGTTACCCTGTGCCCGCCGCGGCGTAACCCAGACGACCTTGCCAGCGACCGGGATCTTCTCCGGCTCGTCCATGAGATTGAGGAGCATGAACACCTCATCCCCGATGCGGTAGGGCTTGTTGGTGGGGATGAAAAGCCCCCCATGCTGCAGAAACGGCATGTACGCAGCGTAAAGAACCGCCTTGTCCTTGATAGTCAGGGACAAGATACCGTTGCGGGTCGCTTGCGGCGAATTCATGCGTTAGCCGGAACATCAATCAATACATGTGTCCCAAGAGTAGTCAGTCGTCAGCCGTTTGGCTATAGACCATTCCTAGGCATCCGCCGCCCGGCCCTGCCATCCAGCGAGAAGGGATTCTAGCAACAGAGTTTTGTTAGGGTTGGTGGTGGAGCGCGCGTCCCGCGCAGCCCGCAGGGTGTCGCGAAGCAAGCGCGCCACCGACTGCTCCGATACGCGAGTTCGCATGGCCTCATGGACTGCCAGCGCCCGCGGCAGACGGGAAGATGCTGGCCACGCCATCCACCGTGAGAGATCTCCGAGGTAGATCTGCATCCAGGAGAGAAGTTGGTGCACATCGACATCTGCCACTTCCCCGGCCAGCGCGGAATACCAAGGGTCGGGATAAGCCGAGCGCAGCAGCAGATCTGCCGCTCGATCGAACTGCCGGAGTGCATCGGTGCCATCGAGACGCAGAGCCTCGAGGGGGCGGCCTGATGCGGCGCCCAGCAGGTCTTCGGCGTTGGCCTCACCACGACGCGCAATGAGCCACTGCAGCGCCTCCTCCCAGCCCGGCGGCCGCAAGGCCACTGTGCGACAGCGTGACCGTATGGTCGGCAGGAGTCGGGCGGGGGTGTCGGTCACCAACAGCAAGTAGGTCCCGGGAGCCGGCTCCTCCAGACTTTTCAGCAGGCAGTTGGCTGTAGCCGTGTTCATGGCGTCTGCGGGTTCGATCAGCACGACCTTACGCGTGGCAATACTGGCCGTGCGCATAACGAAATCGATCAACTCCTCACGGACCTGCGCGATACGGATCTGCTTGCCTGGCTCCTCAGGGGCGATACGCAGGCAATCCGGGTGCGTTCCTGCCTGCATGAGCCTGCAACCGCGACACTGTCCGCAGTCGCCACCCCCTGCAGGCGTTGCACACACCAGCGAACGCGCCAACCGCTCGGCGAGGAGACGCTTGCCGATCCCGGAAGGACCGGAGAGCAGCAAGGCGTGATGGAGACGCTCCTCGCACAGATCCGCAAGTAATCGGGACCAGTCTGTGCTCTGCCACGGGAACGGCGCGACCAGCGAGGCGGTCGATCCCATTACTGCAGGACTCCCGGACGCGCGAGAAACCCGAGCACCGCCTGACGAACAGCCAGCGAGACATCAGTCAATGGCAGGCTGGCATCGATCAGATCTACCCTGTCGGGCTCGGACGAGGCGATTTCGAGGTAGCAATCACGCACGCGCTCATGAAAACCCCGCTCCTCACGCTCAAAGCGGTCATGGGCTCCGCGCTCTCCCACTCTTTCCATGCCACGCGACACGGGGATGTCGAGGAGCAGAGTGAAATCGGGGCGGAACTCCGGGATAACAAACTCGCGCAGGCGTTCGATCAGTGCGGAATTCGTTCCCCGGCCGGCGCCCTGATAGGCGAAGGTTGCGTCCATGAACCTGTCGCTCAGCACCCAGTCACCCCGCGCCAGCGCGGGCTTGATGAAACCCTCTACATGCTGCGCCCGGGCAGCAAACACCAGCAGCAATTCGGCAAGATCCGTGACTGGCTCTGCTCGGGGCGCAAGCAGCAGGGACCTGATCTCCTCGGCAAGCGGGGTGCCGCCGGGCTCGCGTGTGCTGAGCACCACCACCCCCTGCTCCGCTAAAACCCTCTTGACCACGTCGATTTGGGTGCTCTTGCCCGCGCCCTCCCCGCCCTCAACCGTGATAAACCTGCCACGCCGGACCGAAGTCATGCTCATCACTCAGGGTTCCTGCGTGGGGCCAGCGGTCCGCTGACGGCGCGAACGCTGGAACTGACGGACGGCGCGGTTATGCGCATCGAGCGTTGCGGAGAATTGATGTGACCCGTCACCTCTTGCCACAAAGTACAGCGCATCCCCGGACGCCGGATGCAATGCCGCATGGATGGCTGCCCGCCCAGGCAGCGCGATCGGCGTCGGCGGCAAGCCTCTGTTGATGTACGTGTTGTAAGGCCCCGGCTGACGCAGGTGCACCCGGGTAAGATTGCCATCGAACGCCTGGCCCAGACCGTAGATCACGCTCGGATCGGTCTGCAGCAACATACCTGCATGCAACCGCCTCACAAACACGCCGGCAATGGCGGATCGCTCGTCGCCACGACCCGTCTCACGCTCGATCAGGGAGGCCATGATCAATGCCTCATAGGAGTTTTTATAGGGTACATCGGGTGCGCGCATGGCCCACTCCGCCTCGAGGATCTCATGCATCCGGCGGTGCGACAGACGAAACAGGTCGCGATCCGTCATGCCGAGGTGGAAATGATAGGTATCAGGGAAAAACAACCCCTCCGGAGAACCGTCGCCCGGGGCCTCCAAATGGAGTTCCGCCAGCAGCGAGGACGACGCCCCGGGCAGTAATGTTTTCTGGAGCTTGGGCTGCGCATGCAGAAGATCCAGCATGCCAGCTGTCGTGGTTCCCTCGACCACTGTGACGGCGTACTGCACGACCCCACCCGCTATCAGCTTGGCGAGCAACTGCCGCGCGGTAAGACCAGGGTCGAGTTGGTATTCACCCGGTCGCACGCGATTGGCAACGCCATCGAGGCGGGCCTGAAATCGCAACACAACGGGATGCATCAGCACACCCCTCTGGTGCAGGCTGGAGACAAACCTCGTGAGGTTGCCTCCCTCGGGGATCTCCATCACCAGGGCCTCACGCAGGTTCAGCGGGGCATCAAGCCAGCCACGGATACCGATTACCGCGCTACAGGCCAGCAGCAAGCAGCCGAGCACCAGCGCAAGCGGCAAGCGCCAGAGCCTCTCAGGCGCCGAAGAACTGCTCGACATGATCACGAACCTTTCGCGTGAGAGTACCTACCTGCAGGGCCCTGTCGCCAAGGCGAGACACCGGCCAGACACCTATAACCGCATTACACAGGAAGAGTTCGCGGGCGCCGGTCAGCATACCCCGCTCGCAACCGGTGACATCAACGGCCATTCCCAGAATCTCCGGAGCGCGATCGATAAGGTACTGGCGCATGACACCGGCAACCCCACAGGTGTCGATCACGGGCGTGAGCAGCCGCCCCCCGTTCACGATGAAGAGATTGGTGGAGACACCCTCAACGATGCGTCCCCGCGAATCGGCGAGCAGCCCCTCCGCTATGGAGGGGTCATCCCACTCGAGGCGGGCCATGACCTGCTCGAGGCGGTTCAGGTGCTTGAGCCCCCCAAGCAGTGGGTTCGCACCCATCCGCAAATCGCAAAAGCGGACGGCAACACCCTCCGATGCCCAGGCCGGCGGGTTGGACGGCAAAGCCGATGCCGTAACAATCCGCGTGGGCGACAGACCAGGGGTGACGCGGTAACCGCGCTGCCCGACGCCGCGGGTCAGCACAAGCTTCAATACGCCTTGAGGAATCTCCGCGCGTGCAGCCTCCATCACGGCCGTGACTTCGTTGCGTAGCGGTTGTGCGTCGTAAGGGATCCGCAGACGGGACGCGCCGGTCTCGAGTCGCCGCAGATGGTAGTCGAGAAGAGGAACCCCGCTGGAGCCATAGCGCATGGTCTCGAAGAGTCCATCGCCGAAGGCGAGTCCACGATCACGCGGATCCAGAGTCGCTCCGCGCTCGCCGTTTACCCAGACCAGCGGATCGCGAGGGCTCAAGTGGATTCAGGCTCGGTCAGATGCGGCGGAATACGACGGACCCGTTGGTGCCGCCGAAACCGAAAGAATTGGACAGTGCGACATCGATGACGCGCTCCTGGGCAACATGGGGAACGTAATTCAAGGTGCACTCGGGATCGGGGTTGTCGAGATTGATCGTGGGAGGCGCGACGCCATCGCGAATTGCAAGCACGCTGAAAATAGCCTCAACAGAGCCCGCTGCACCCAGAAGATGCCCGGTCATGGATTTGGTGGAACTCATGGCGACGCCGTCTGCCGCCGCACCAAGAACCCGCTGTACCGCGCGGCTCTCGGCGACATCGCCCGCGGGCGTCGAGGTCCCATGGGCATTGATGTAATGCAAGTCTGCTGGCGCAATCGAGGCATCACGCAGTGCGTTTGCCATAGAGGCTGCAGCGCCGCGGCCATCATCGGGCGGGAGCGTCATGTGGTAGGCGTCTCCGCTCATGCCAAAACCGATGATCTCCGCGTAGATATTGGCCCCCCTGCGGCGCGCGGATTCCAAGTCCTCCAGCACCAGGATTCCAGCACCATCACTCAGCACGAACCCATCACGATCACGGTCCCACGGTCGACTGGCCCCGGCAGGGTCATCATTTCGGGTGGACAGCGCGCGTGATGCCGCAAAACCACCAAGACCGACGGGTGTCGTCGCCATTTCGGCACCGCCAACGATCATTGCGTCCACCTCTCCCCACGCGATGAGCCGGTAACCGAGGCCAATGTTGTGTGTTCCCGTAGTACATGCCGTGGTCACCGCAAGATTGGGACCACAGAATCCATAGCGGATGGACAGGTAGCCGGCAATCATGTTGGTGATGGACCCGGGTACGAAGAACGGTGATATCCGGCGAGGCCCGGAATCAGCAACGATGAGCGCGTTCTTTTCTATGGAAGCAATGCCCCCAATGCCAGACCCGATGGCGGCACCGACTCGCGGGGCCATTTCCTCGTCAATCACCAGCCCCGAGTCTTCAATAGCCTGCGCGGCGGCACCCAATCCGTAGAGAATGAAGTCGTCAAACTTGCGGACTTCTTTGGGGGGGAGAAAGAGTGCCGGATCGAAGCCTCGAACCGAACCGCCGAACCGTGTGGTGTAGGCCGACACATCGAAATGCTCGATGGGGCCGATACCGCTCTTGCCATTGACAATGCCAGACCACGTGTCATGCACATTGTTGCCGAGAGGAGTGACCATCCCGACCCCGGTAACGACGACGCGCCTTTTCATGAAGACACACTCCCGTCACGGATCGCGCTGCCCGTAATCCGCGCTGACCCCGATTTGCAAGCCCAATGAGAGGCGGCTCTACCACTCATGTTCCGGCGCGTTGTCCGGGAGCAGACAAAGCGCTGCGAGGGTATTTCAATGGTCCCTCGGGCCCGCGCAGGCCGCACCCGAGGAACGTAGTCTGCAGCGGCAGGAGGTGTCTCAGGAATGCGATTCGACGTAGTCGATCGCGTGCTGCACTGTGGTGATGCTTTCTGCATCTTCGTCGGGGATCTCAGTCTCGAATTCTTCTTCGAGAGCCATGACGAGCTCGACGGTGTCCAGCGAATCCGCGCCGAGGTCCTCGACGAAAGAAGCGGTGTTCTGGATATCCTCTTCCTTGACACCAAGCTGTTCGGCGACGATTTTCTTTACGCGTTCTTCGATGCTGCTCATTGTAGTCCAGTGCTCCTCTGGGGGGTGAATACGCTGAGGCTCCCGGTGCTGGCCTCTTTGCCGAAGGGACGGCGGACGGATTGTAACCCGATCCGCAAGCCCTGTTGAAATCTTGACATCACTGCGAAAACTCAGGCCATGTAGAGACCACCGTTCACGTGGACGGTCTCGCCAGTTACGTAACCGGCACTTTCCGACGCGAGGAAGGCTACCACGGCAGCCACCTCTGAGGCATCACCAAGACGCCCGAGCGGAATCTGATCGAGGAGCCTCGCTCGCTGCGCATCAGGTAGCTCGCGGGTCATGTCCGTGTCGATAAAACCCGGCGCGACGCAGTTCACCGTGATAGATCTGGATCCTACTTCGCGCGCCAAAGAGCGCGAAAAACCCTCCATGCCTGCCTTGCTGGCGGCATAGTTCGTCTGCCCCGCGTTACCCATGGAGCCGACTACCGAACTTACGTTCACGATGCGGCCCCAACGGGCCTTGATCATAGCGCGCAGGACGGCCTTGCTGAGCCGGTAAATGGAGCCGAGGTTGGTGTCGATCACCTGACTCCACTCTGCGTCCTTCATACGCATCAGGATGTTGTCCTGCGTAATCCCCGCATTATTTACCAAGACAAGGGGGGCGCCGTGACGTGTAGCCACCACATCGAGGAGCGACTCGACACTTTCCGCCGAACGCACATCAAGCACATGGCCCTCGCCCGAGGAACCCAGAGCCTCCGTGATCCGGGCGGCCCCTGCTTCCGTGGTCGCTGTGCCTATCACAACGTGACCATCAGAAACCAGTTTGGCAGCAATGGCCGCGCCGATCCCCCTACTGGCACCAGTTACAAGGCAGGTTCGCTGCATGAGAGCAGATCTCTGTGATTCAGGGGTTCGAAGCCGCAAGGGCTCCGGCAAATTCAACGGGATCTTCCACCCCGCCACACATCAGGGAAGAATCAATGCGTTTGCACAGGCCGCAGAGAACTTTGCCAGGCCCGATCTCCGCAAGCCGCGCAACTGCGTGATCGCGCATGAACTGCACAGAGGCAACCCACTGAACGGGGCTGTATATCTGCCTCACCAGCAGTTCACGGATCAAACCGGGGTCGGTTTCGGGCTTGGCATGGACATTGTGCACCACGGGGATAAGCGGGGCGCGAATAGTGATAGCGGCTAAATCGATCGCTAACCAGTCGGCTGCGGGCTTCATGAGGCTCGTATGGAAAGGAGCGCTAACCGGCAATGGCAAGGCTCGGCGCGCACCACGCGCCTTGCACGCGGCGATGGCCCGATCGACTGCCGCGACATGACCGGCGATGACCACTTGCCCGGGCGCGTTGAGGTTTACGGCATCAACGACTTGCCCCTGCGCCGATTCGGCGCACGCCTCGGCAACAAGTTGGTCATCAAGACCGAGCACCGCAGCCATGGCGCCCTGCCCGACGGGTACCGCTTCCTGCATATAAAAGCCGCGGTTACGGACCAACGCCACTGCGTCCTGAAAATCCAGGGCGCCAGCACAAACAAGAGCCGAGAACTCACCAAGACTATGCCCGGCCAAAAATGCCGGCGCTTCACCGCCACGTCCACACCACAAGCGCCACAGGGCTACGCTCGCGGTGAGAATGAGGGGTTGCGTGCGCTCCGTGAGATTCTGCTTCTCTTGGGGACCCGTCTGGGCGAGTTCCCACAAGTCATATCCGAGCACCGCCGAGGCCTCATCAAAGGTCTGGCGGACATCGGGAAACTCAATTGCAGTTCCAGAGAGCATCCCCACATGCTGGGAGCCCTGACCGGGGAAGATACACGCGAAGCGATTGCTCATCCCGCGGTTACGTGCGCTCGCAATCCAACCAGCCCGCTGTAAAGCCGGCCGGCCGGGTCGCGCAATCAGTCGTTCTTGGTTTCGACGACTTTCTTGCCACGATAGAAGCCATCGGGGCTCACGTGGTGACGACGATGGACTTCACCAGAGGTCGCATCGGTAGAGAGCGCAGTTGCGCTGAGAGCGTCGTGTGAACGGCGCATGCCACGACGCGAACGCGTCATACGGGCCTGACCAACTGCCATGGAGATATCCTCGCTGTCTTGAAACCGTTGCGGTCGGCACGGAAAACCCGACACCCCGACCATACTGACTAACTCTTTCTTTACCGACAGGTGTCAGGGTTCTCCCCTCAACCGTCCTCTCCTCCGCGCAATAGCGCGAAAGGGTTGCCCCGCGACGGCGCCTCAACATCCTCCTTCGAACCGGTCAAACGCGACGGGCACTGACCGGGAGGGTGCGCAGGCACCAAAGGCAGCGAGAGCAGTAATTCTTCTTCTACCAATTCATAAAGGTCGACGGGTTCGGTTCCCACCACCAAACCCTCGTAGCGGGACGGCAGGGACGGAATTTGCTTCTCCGCCCAGACCAGCGCCAGGGAGACCGGAGCCTCGACCTCTAGCCGCACACTCTCAAGACACCGCTGGCACTCCACATGCAGCGCCGCGGAAATCTTGCCCGTCAGCGAACGGTACCCCTCTTCATCCACCCCGAGTTGCAGCGACACGTCAACAACGCCGCTACTGTTGCTCAGAACACCCTCGAGACGGCCCAAATCCGCCAATGCCACTTGTCCGGTCACACTGGCAGACCCCGCGGCGAGTCTGCGAAGATCCGCCTGCTTGGGAAGCGCGCTGTTCAACATAGGGCGCCGATAATAGGTGGGGCACCCTGCAGTGTCAAAAATCAAAGACTTGGAAATCCGGCATTTTTTGTCGTTTGTGACACCGGAGGCCGACGAACTGGAGAGGAGCCCGCGTGAGAACTCTCATTCTTGCATCATCATCTTCCTACAGGAGCGCCTTGCTCCGACGGCTCGGACTAGCCTTTGAAACGTGGCAGCCCGACATTGATGAATCCCCGCTTCCAAACGAGAGCGGCGAGGAACTTGTGCGGCGACTCAGCCTGAAAAAGGCGGAAATGGCGGCCTCGGTCTTCCCCGATGCCCTGGTTATAGGGTCGGATCAGGTAGGCATACTTGGTGGAACCACGCTGAACAAACCGGGCTCCATCGAGCAGGCGTGCCGCCAACTCAGGGCTGCCTCTGGGCGGGAGGTCCGGTTCCTCACGGGACTCAGTGTTCTGGATACGGCAAGCGGCCAGTCCAGAAGCAGCGTCGAAATCTGTACGGTCGAGTTCCGGGAATTGACGGACAAAGCCATCCTCGACTACGTCGAACGGGAGCGGCCACTCGATTGCGCAGGCAGTTTCAAGGTCGAAGGTCTCGGGATAGCGCTGTTCAGGCGGCTTGCGATCGAAGACCCCACCGCGCTTGAGGGCTTACCCCTGATACGGCTGACCGAGTTCCTCGGCTTCTTCGGCCTGCCGGTACTGGCCGCCTGAACTCTTGATCAGAGCAACAACTCACCAATACCGCTAATTATCTTTTCCGTACCGTGCCGGGCAAGCCGATCGGGGGCGTGGACCCCGTAGCTCACGCCGATCCGCCGGGCGCCCGCGCGGGCCGCCATCTCCATGTCGAATTCGGTGTCACCGACCACCAGAGAGTCGGCGGGATCTGTGCCCAACTCGGCGAAAATCTCCGTCAGCATGAGCGGATCAGGTTTTGATGCCGTCTCATCAGCGCAGCGCGTGGCATCGAAAAAAGCCTCCAGCCCGTGACGCCCCAAAACCCGATCCAGGCCACGCCGGCTCTTGCCGGTGGCAACGGCGAGCAAGTGCCCGCGGGCGCGGAGCACATGCAAGGCGTCGAGGGCGCCCGGGAAAAACGCCGAAGGCTCCGTGTCGGCCGCGATGAAATGCGCGGCATAACGATCCCGATACACCCCGGCAAGATCCTGTGGCAACTCCGGATACAACCTGCGAATCACCTCTGGAAGGCCCAGCCCGATCACCTCGCCATAGGCAGCCTCACTGTGCACCTGAAGTCCAACGTCCCGGGCAGCAGACCCAAGGCAGTCAACAATCCTCCCCACCGAGTCGGTCAGGGTGCCATCCCAGTCAAATATGAAAAGACGCGGTGGGGTCATGGCGGCAGTTGTTCCAAAAACCGGCTGAGTGCGGGGTCAAGCGGGGCCTCGATCTCGAGTCGCTCACCGGAAGGCAACTCGAAACCAAGCCCAAACGCGTGCAGGAACAGTCGACGAAGCCCGAGCGCTCGCATCCGCTTGTCGAAATCACGGTCTCCGTATTTGTCATCGCCGGCAATCGGGTGCCCCGATATCTGGGCATGAACCCGGATCTGGTGGGTTCGACCCGTAAGTGGCTTGGCCTCTACAAGAGTGGCATCCGCGAACTGTCGCAGGATTCTGAAGCGGGTCTCCGCTGCCTTGCCAGAATCGTCGGCACGCACAACGCGCTCCCCGGAACTGACGGTGTTCTTTTCCAAAGGCGCCGTGACGCGGGTTCGTTGGGAAGGCCAGTTGCCCATGACGAGAGCCAGATACGTTTTGGTGATTCGACTTTCCCGCAGGCCCGCATGCAGGTGTCGCAGGAACGAGCGCTTCTTGGCAACCATCACACAGCCCGAGGTGTCCCGATCGAGGCGATGGACCAATTCAAGGGACGGACAATCAGGCCGCATGGCCCGCAGCGCCTCGATCAAACCAAGACTGAGACCACTGCCGCCGTGAACGGCAAGCCCGGTAGGCTTGTCGATAACCAGCAGCCCTTCGTTCTCGAAAACGATGCGTTTTCCGAGCTCCTGACTGAGTGAAGCCGAGGGAGTGGCCGGGGCACGTTCGACGAGCCTGATGGGGGGAACCCTGACGCGATCACCGGATTCCAACCGCCGGTCGGGCCGGACCCGGCCACTGTTAACCCTGACCTCGCCGCTGCGGACCACCCGGTAAACAAGAGAACGTGGCGCGCCCTTCAATCGGGCGATCAGGAAGTTGTCGAGTCGCTGACCGGCCTCCTCGGCGGAGACCTCAATGACTCGAGCCCCGAGAGGGGTGGCTGCAGATTCGTCAGGCATACCGTCAGTCTATCGGTTTTTTTAGCCAATTGAAGCACTTAACAAGCATTGCTATACTCCGGCCTGCTTTCGTACCCGCGCCGAGCGCCGCGAAGCCCGACCAGAGCCCCCGCCACAAGCGAGAGGACCCTCCGTTGCAGGCAGGCGCATCGATGACCAAGCGAGTCGAAAGCGGGCAGCAAGCCGCCGTATTCAGGAATATCCGTCGCGCGGCTAGCGGCTTATTTATGCAGTGAACCGGACCCGAAGCGTACCGCGTTTACGGCAACAAACAGCGTGTCGAGATTTCCGCGGGAGGGCCACATGGGTGGCGTCCCCGCTCGTCCGGAAAGGACTGATACGCGTCTCTCGCAGATGTGCCGCATCCGCAGCCCCACAGGCCCGGAACCGCGCCAGAGAGGGACGCCAGCGGCGACTGAAGTGTCGTCGGCCAGACTTAAAGGCAACGAGAAAGCTCGTTACGGCGTGTCGCCTGAAAAGGCGGGCACGAGCCGTGAATGCAGGCGCCAAGGTCCTCCCGCAACCATCTGGAGGAAATTGGAAGCCATGAAAAGAATGCTCATCAACGCAACTCATGCCGAGGAGTTGCGCGTAGCCCTTGTCGACGGCCAGCGTCTATACGATCTTGATATCGAGAATCGCAACAGGATCTCGACCAAGTCCAACATCTACAAGGGCCGCATTACCCGCGTAGAACCCAGCCTTGAAGCCGCTTTCGTGGACTTCGGCGCCGAGAGGCACGGATTCCTGCCGCTGAAAGAAATCGCGCGCGAGTACTTTGCAGGCGGTGCCGATGACGGCCAATCCAGGCTCAAAATCCGCGATCTGGTACGGGAAGGCCAAGAGATCGTCGTTCAAGTAGAGAAAGAAGAGCGCGGCAGCAAGGGCGCAGCCCTGACCACGTTCATCAGTCTTGCCGGGCGTTACATGGTGCTGATGCCCAACAACCCGCGCGCCGGTGGCATCAGCCGCCGCATCGAGGGCGATGAGCGCATCGAACTCCGGGATGCACTGGAATCCCTCAAACTGCCCGAAGGCATGGGCGTCATCATCCGCACGGCAGGCGTAGGCCGCAGCGCCGAAGAACTGCAGTGGGATCTCGACTACCTGCTCCACCTTTGGACTTCCATCGCCGCGACCGCAGACCGGCGCGCGCCCTTCCTTATTTTCCAGGAAAGCAACGTCGTCATCCGGGCCATCCGGGATTACCTGCGTCAAGACATCGATGAAGTCCTGATCGACGCCAAGGATTCACTCGACAAGGCACTCGAATTCATTGATCTGGTGATGCCCAACTACCGCAGCCGGGTCAAGCTCTACCAGGACTCGATGCCGCTGTTCAATCGCTACCAGATCGAGTCGCAGATCGAAACGGCCTTCCAGCGCGAAGTAAAACTCCCCTCAGGCGGGGCAATCGTGATCGACCCCACCGAGGCGATGGTCGCAATCGATATCAACTCCGCGCGGGCAACCAAAGGGAGCGACATCGAAGAGACGGCGCTTCAGACCAACCTCGAAGCAGCAGACGAGATCGCACGCCAGTTGCGCCTGCGCGATATGGGCGGCCTGATCGTGATCGATTTCATCGACATGAGCAGCGCCCGCAACCAGAAAGAGGTCGAAAACCGACTTCGCACCGCGCTCGAACCCGACCGCGCCCGGATTCAGACCGGCAGGATCTCCCGCTTCGGCCTCATGGAGATGTCGCGCCAGCGGCTGCGTCCGTCGCTGGAGGAAACCAGCTCTGTTGTCTGCCCACGCTGCAGCGGCCAGGGCAGCATCCGTGACACCAAGTCGCTGGCGCTCTCGGTCCTGCGTTTGATGCAGGAAGAAGCTGGCAAAGACCGCAGCGCACAGATCCGTGCCATCGTGCCGGTAGACATCGCCTCTTACCTGCTGAACGAGAAGCGGCGCGCGATCATCGAGATGGAGCAGCGTAACCGGATCCGCGTGCTGATCATCCCGAACCCGAACATGGAGACCCCGCACTTCGAGGTGCAGCGTCTGCGTGACGACAACACGCTTCTACAAACGGACGAAGACAGCTTTGCACTGATACCTCTGCCCCCGGAGCCCATGGACCCGGCGGCGCTGGCGGCCCCCCCGGCAAAGCTTCCGGTAGCTGCAGTACAGGGCATATCGCCGATGAAACCGGCTCCGCAGCGCGCTTCGGCTGCAGCACCGGCACCGGCACAAGCACCGGCACCAGCACCAGCACCAGCACCAGCACCGGTCGAGACTGCGGTCGAAGCGAAAAAACCCGGCATCGTCGGCTCACTGCTACGCCGACTGTTCGGTACGGGGACTGCAGCGGAACCAGTTGCCGAGCCCCAACCGCAGCCCATCGAGGCGACCGAGACAGAGTCGACACCACGCGGAGACGAGGGCGGGGAGCGCCGCGGTCGACGCGGACGTCGAGGAGGCAGCCGGTCGCGCTCGGGTTCGGGTTCGCAGGAAGCCCCGGGAGATCGCACCGAAGCAGGGGCTGGCCGCGCCGATCGTACGGAGCGCACTCCGAACCAGGAGCGTGGCGAACGCGCACCGCGCAACGAGCGCGGAGCTCGCGGCGAACGCGGAGCCGAGCGTCCCCCGAGAGAGGACAGCCCAGCTCGTGAGGAACGTCCTGCGCGCGAGGAGCGCCCGGAACGCGCAGAGCGTGGTCGCGGAAGAGACCGTAGCGGTGCCGCCGAGGGAGATGCACCGTCGCGTCGACCGTCCGACGTACGCCCCCCGAGTCGCGCCCCGCGGCGTCGCGGAGAGGCATCGGAGCAGAGCCCCCAGATCATCGCTGCCGCGGAGGCAGATCGGGACGAAGATCTGGGCGTATTGCCGGCTCAACTGAACGAGGAAAGTCGGACCGATCAGACCCCTGACAACGGCACCGAGGCGGAGAGAACCGGACGCCGTCGCCGCCGTGGACGTGGTCGCCGCCGCAGTGGCGAGCGCACGGAAACCGAATCGTCCGAGTCTGATTCCGACCAGAGAGAGCTGCTGGACGAAGCGGGCGATGAGCAGGATCAGGAAGAGTCCGTAGCGAGCCCCCGCGCACTTGCGGGGGCGGACGCAGAGCCCGATGAGGCGCCGGAGAAAGGACAGGAGCCGGAGCAGGCGCACAGCGAGCAATCAGAGGAAGTCGCTGAAGCTGAGGAGGCGCAGGCCCCCGTGGCGATGGCTGCTCAGCCCGCAGTTGAGCGCCCTGCCCCGACGCCGCAGGCTCCTGCGCCTCGGGTTATAGCGGCAGCAGCCGTGCCGAGCCCGTCGCTTCCACGTGAACGCGTCGTCGGTCGCGTGACCAACGACCCGCGCATCAGCCCCCGCCCGGTGCAGCAACTTGAGATAATCACCGAGTCATTGGTTGTTGACCCCTCGAGCTTCCCTCCGGTACAAATCCCCGAGTCGACCCGAGCGCGTCCCCCACGCTCGGCAAACGATCCGCGGATCGGGCGGGCGCCACGTGTAACGGAGGAGACTGCGCCTGAGACGGCAGAGACCCCCTGAGGCGGGCTCTGATCCCAGTGGTTTGAGGAGAGGTGGCCGAGTGGTTTAAGGCAGCGGTCTTGAAAACCGCCGAAGTTTAATCGCTTCCGTGGGTTCGAATCCCACCCTCTCCACCAAAACAAAAAAGGCTCCGCGCGGGGCCTTTTTTTTAACAATCGAGTGCCTTGACGTTAGACGGGCCTCAGCACGCCACGCCGCAGCTGATCACGCTCTATCGATTCGAAGAGCGCCCGGAAATTCCCCTCGCCAAAGCCCTCATCACGCTTGCGCTGGATGAACTCGAAGAAAATCGGCCCAACCATGTTCTGCGAGAAGATCTGCAGCAACAGGCGCGAATCACCACCGGTTGTGGAGCCGTCGAGCAGGATTCCCCGCCGCCTCAGCTCCTCGACCGGCTCACCGTGACCAGAGAGCCTCTCATCCAACATCTCGTAATACGTTGCCGGCGGGGCTGTCATGAACTGCAGCCCCGCGCTTGTAAGCCGGTCCCAGGTGTCGAGGAGGTTCTCGCAGGAAAACGCGATGTGCTGGATACCTTCACCGTTGTAGGCCATCAGGTACTCCTCGATCTGTCCGTTTCCGCTGCGCTCCTCGTTCAGCGGAATGCGGATCTTGCCGTCGGGAGCGCTCATCGCGCGCGACTGCAATCCCGTGTGTTCGCCCTTGATGTCGAAGTACCGGATCTCGCGAAAGTTGAACAGCTTTTCGTAGTAGGCAGCCCAGTAGCCCATGCGACCGCGGTAGACGTTGTGGGTCAGATGATCGATCTCGAGCAGGCCATGACCGGATGGCCGGCGCGGGACGCCCGGCAGGAAGCGGAAGTCGATGTCGTAAATGGAGACACCATCCTCGTAACGATCGATCAGGTACAGGATCGCGCCGCCAATACCACGGATGGCGGGTAGCTTCAGTTCCATGGGCCCACAGGGCACGTCGATGGGCTGGGCGCCAAGTTCGATGGCGCGGAGATAGGCCTTGTGGGCATCACGCACCCGAAAAGCCATGCCACAGGCGGAAGGACCGTGCTCCTCGCTGTAATAGGCGGCAGGACTGCGGGCTTCATGGTTCAGGATGAAATTGATATTGCCCTGGCGCCAGAGGGCTACATCCTTGGATCGATGCACTGCTACTTTAGAGAATCCCAGCACTTCGAAGACGGGTTCGATGACACCCTTTTCGCAGGCTGCGAACTCGATGAACTCGAAGCCATCCAGCCCCATGGGGTTGTCGCCAAGATTGTTCACTGACATTGCTCCTCGGTCGCGGGGGTTGAGCGCAGCGATAAAAAAGCCACCTTCTTCCCGCATCATATGATCTGTTCTGCGGTGATAATTGCCTTTTTGTTCTATCCCAGACGTCATTATCGAAGGAGTCCGCCCATTGCGAGCCGATAAGCGGCAGATCTTGCCGATCGCCCTGAGTCGTAATGAACGCGAGATCCTGCGCGCGTTACAACTCGATGGCCGGCTGAGCAATGTGGAACTGGCGAAACAGGTCGGGTTGTCCGAATCTCCCTGTTTCCGCCGCGTGCGGCAACTCGAGGAGTCCGGCGTGATCGCAGGCTACGCCGCGGTACTTGACCGACGCCGCCTGGGACTGGAGGTAACCGCGTTCGTACAGGTGACCCTCGACAAACAGAAACACGCGGACCCGTCACGATTCCTTGCCAAGGTCGCCGAGGAGCCCCACATCGTGGAGTGTCACGCGATGAGTGGCGGCTATGACTATCTTCTGAAGGTCGTCGCACGCAACATCGAGCACTTCTCGGAGCTGTGCATGGAGCACGTGCTCCGCTACCCCGGCGTGAGCAACGTCGAATCGAGCTTCAGCCTGCGGGAGTTCAAGTGCAGCCGCAGCTTGCCGCTCGACTGAGCCATTTCACTTCGGCCCGACGAAAGGCTAAACTGGAACTGACTTCATATCACTCAAGGAACGGACCATGGCCGGAAGCATTCAGACCGCTCGCAGTACAACGCTTGATGACAGCGCGACACGGGTTCTGCGCAATACCTATGCGCTGCTCTCGCTCACACTCCTTTTCAGCGCCGTGGCGGCCGGGATCTCGATGGCACTGCGCGTGCCTTACCTCGGTCTCTTCATGCTGCTGCCGTATTTCGGCCTGCTGTACATGGTCGAGAAGACAAAAAACTCCACAGCCGGGATCGGCTGGGTGTTCGCTCTCACCGGCTGGCTCGGCTTCAGCCTCGGACCCGTTTTGAACCACTACGTGGGGGTGTCCGGTTTCGAGCCCATCCTCATGGCACTTGGGGGTACGGCAGTGATCTTCAGCGGACTCTCCGCATACGTGCTGATCACCCGCAGGGACTTCAGTTTTGCCACCGGCTTCCTCGTCACCGGCATGCTCGTCGCGTTCGTGGCCGCGCTCGCCAATGCCTTCCTGCATATTCAGGCGCTGTCGATGCTCGTGACCGGCATGTTCCTGTTCCTCTCCTCGGGGATGATCCTGTGGCAGACCAGCCAGATCATCCATGGCGGCGAGCGCAACTACATCTCGGCTACCGTGACGCTCTACGTCATGATCTACAACCTCTTCACCACCCTGCTCCATCTGATCGGCATCGGCCGCGACGACTGATGCCCCATCACGGGGTCACCGCACGGCCCCCTCGAGGGGCCGTGTCATTTGCGCAGCCATGAGCTTCGCTATTCTCGTGCAGGGCAGTCCGACAGGCGCGGCATCGAGCCTCGCAGCGTATCGATTTGCTGAGGCCGTTCTCGCGGGAGGACACTCGATAGCGCGGGTGTTTTTCTACGGCGCGGGAGCCGCGCATGCCAGCGCCTTTCTCGTGCCGCCCGCGGGCGCCGCGGATCTGCCCCAACTGTGGCAAGCGCTCGCCACGGAGCACAGCATCGAACTGCTGGCGTGTATCGGCTCCGCCCTGAGACGCGGCGTGGTCGATGGGCGTGAAGCCACACGCCACAACCTGCCAGCCGCAAGCATCCGCGAGGGGTTCGAACTCGCGGGACTCGGACAACTCGTCGACGCCACGCTACGCGGCGATCGCTTGATCAGTTTCGGCGGCTGATGTTCCCGTGAATCAGACCACACGCGTACTCGTGATATGCCGTGCATCCGCCGCCGGTGGTCCGCGTGCGCGCGAGGCGGTGGATCTCGCCCTTGCTTTCGGCGCCTTCGATCAACAAGTCTCACTGCTATTTGCCGGGGATGGTGTGCTGAACCTCATGCTTGGACAATCGGAGGACGGGGCACGCAGCCTTGAGCGCCTGCTGGGCGCACTTCCCGACTACGGCATAAACCCGCTGCTGGCCGATGCTGACGCTTTGGCAGTACGTGGCATCGCTAGCACGACACTGGTTCCCGGTTGCCACATTCTTGACGAGCGCGGGATCGCCGAGCTCCACGACACGCACGACATCGTGCTTATGACCTGATATGCGATGACACTGCACATCCTCTCCACCTCACCCGCGAACACCCACGTGTTCGACGCCTGCTGCGCGGCGCTGCGGCCAGCCGATGCATTGCTGCTGCTGGGCGATGGTGTGTATGCGGCGCTGCGCGAGAGTCTGGCTGCAGAGCGCCTCGCGGCATTGCCCGAATCGATCACGATCTATGTCATCGAGGAAGATTGCGCGATCCGCGCCGTGTACGCACGTGCCGCATTCGCGCATGCGCTCGACTACCCGGGCTTCGTGTCGCTTGCCTGTGAGCATGCCCGCTCCGTCAGCTGGTTTTGAGCAGGAACCCGCGCACATGGGGCCTGCCATCCTGCCATTGCTCGACGCCGATGGATTCCTTGCGGATTGGAGCACCTGGAATGAAGAGGTGGCTGCCAACTTGGCGACGGCTGCGGGGCTGGAGCTCGACAACTGTCGACTGGAAGTATTGCTGGTTCTGCGCGAGTATTTCCGCAAGCACGGGCACTCGCCTGCCATGCGCGCCATGGTGAGCGTGGTGCGGCGTGAACTTGGCGCAGACAAGGGCCGCAGCGTCTATTTGCTACAGCTTTTCCCGGAGAGTCCCGCGCGGGTGGCTGCCCGGATCGCGGGACTGCCCCGCCCCGAGCACTGCCTGTGACAGATAACCCTGCCGCAACACCGCGCGTGGTGGTGCATCCATTTGCACCGTTCGTGAGGGCACTCGGTCGTGGCAAAACCGCCGGGCGCGCGCTGGACGAGTGCGAAGCAGAGCAGGCACTGACCGAACTCGGTATCGCACCCGCGCAGTCATGGCCGGCAGCCATCGCGCATCTGGAGCAGGGCAATTTTGCCTATCTGCCGCTTCGCATCATCTCCCCCGCGCTGCAGCAACTGATGGACAAGCGGGATGAATTCGGGCTGCGCAGCCGGCACCATCTCGCCTACGTGCGCCTGCATGCGGAGACGGTGGTGGCACTCGATCAGTCCGCCGTGGGGGTATTTCGTGGCGAGGGTGGCGAGTGTGACATTCATCCGGATGCCGACACCGTGGTTTCGCTGGCCTCCGGTGCCGGCCAGCAAACCCTGAACCTCTCGCGGCGGCTGACACAGCGCGCCCTCAAACCTGATGTTGCCCGAACCGCTCCGCTGCGCAGCCTGTGGGATGACGTCGCACCAAACGGCTATGGGCTGGAAGCCGTGTTGCAAACCGCAGCGGTAGCGCTACTTTACGTGGGTGCGGCCGGCGAACCCGTCGCAGCACGCGAGGCAGCAAACGTACTCTGGAAACAACGCGGTCGATGGCCGGGTGGCACACCATGAATCCCCTGCCCGAGGAATACAGCGAGGTCGCAGCAGCGGCACAACTGCAGCGTAAACGGGAGCATCTGACGGGTTTGCTCGCGCCACTGGGCGCACCCGAACCCGAGGTGCATGCCTCGGCACCCATTAACTTCCGGCAGCGGGCGGAGTTCCGCGTCTGGCACGAGGGAGTAGATACCTTTTACCTGATGTTCGGCGGCCCTGACTCACGCGAGCAAGTGCGTCTGCGGGAGTTTCCCACCGCATCGCTCCGGATCAACGCGCTGATGACGCAGCTGCTGCAGGTGCTGGCCACGTTACCCGTGCTCAAGCGAAAACTCTGGCAGGCCGAATTCCTCGATACGCTGGCCGGGGACAGCATGGTCACACTGGTCTACCACCGCCGACTCGATGAGGAATGGGAGCAGGCCGCCCGGCAGGCCGCTCGCGAACTCGGCGCGATGATCGTCGGCCGCTCGCGCGGACAGCGCGTGGTGCTGGAGCGGGATTGGGTACTGGAGAGTCTCGAAGTAGAGGGCCACCGACTGAGTTACCGGCAGCCCGAGGGCAGCTTTACCCAGCCAAATGCGGCGGTGAATCAGGCCATGCTCGGCTGGGCGAGGCGCGCCTGCGCCGACTCGGGCGGGGGTGATCTGCTCGAGCTCTATTGCGGCATCGGCAACTTCACGGTTGCGGTGGCCGGGTGCTTCCGTCAGGTGCTGGCCACTGAAATCGGGGCTGCCGCGATCTCTGCCGCCCGCTACAACCTGGCTGCTAACGGGATCACAAACACCGTTGTCGCCAGGCTCTCGAGCGCTGAGGCCGCCTCGGCGATGGCCCGTGAACGGCCATTCCACCGCCTGAAGGATTTCGATCTCGATGGATTCCGGCCACAGACACTGCTGGTGGACCCTCCGCGCGCAGGCCTTGATCGCGATACGCTTGCGCTGGCCGCAAATTTCTCGCGCATTGCCTACGTATCGTGCAATCCGCAATCGCTGTGCCGGGACCTGCAAGTGCTGGGCCCTGATTTCAGGATCACGCGAACGGCATTGTTCGACCAATTCCCCTACACGCCCCACATGGAGTGCGGCGTTGTGCTCGAAAGGCAGACATCAGGAGCATCACATCCATGAGACCGACCCGGCTTTCCGACACCGATGTGGCCTCACGGCTCGCGTCCCTGCCAGGGTGGGAGCATCGCGACGACCGGCTGGTACGTGAATTCAGGTTCAAGGATTTCTCGTCCGCATTTGCCTTCATGACCCGCTCGGCCATGCGGGCAGAGCAGCTGGATCATCACCCCGACTGGTTCAACGTCTACAACCGGGTGCGTGTGCAACTGAACACCCACGACGTCGGTGGCGTAACGGAGCTGGACATGCTGCTGGCAGAGGCCATGAGTGCCTTCGCCGCGGACGGCGGCAGAGCTCAATAAACAGCGAGCCCGTATTTACGGAGCTTGCCCGGCGGCGTGATCTCCCACGGTAGCGCCCACCGTCGAATTCACCCTTGTCGCTCAACCGTCACTGCTCACACTGACGTTGTATCCAACCGTGCTCGGAGAGGAGCCGAAACAGCTCTCTTGGGGGCATGTTCAGTCGCCGGGCCAGGGAGGTCCCAGACACAAAAAGCTCTGTGTCAGGCATCCCGGAACGCCTGGGAGTTGTCCACAAATTCTGTGGATAAGGTTGAGGATAAGATCTGAGTATGCTGCGCAGGTCCGTGCGCTTGCTGGCTCTGATACGGATTGGTTACAAAATGTACAATTCGAATATTATACATATAAATCAAATACATACAGCCATACCTTAAAGTCATAATGAATAAACATGACACAATTGTGTCGTTTTTACACGCTTACCTCCAGCGGCAACTGAGGTGTGCATAACCAACATGAGCGGGTCAAGTAACAGCGGCTTGCCGGTAGCGCTCTTCAAGTGCTGCATAAAGCCGCTCCGGGAACGCTGAATCATGTCTGTCAAGACATTCGAGCAACTCGCTCAAGTGCTCGTTGTCCTCCCGACCGTCCCACTGTTTGTGGTAACTGCCATCCTTGTAGCCGTGATCCTGACGGAAAAAATTGAGCACGTTTTTACCCACATACGCCGTGAACAGGCTGTCGCTGTCAAGACCTGCGGCCTCCATGGCAGTCCAGAAACGGGGTACGGAAAAACAGCGCCGGACGAGAACGTCGGTGGCGAGCGCCTCTACCGCCTCCAGCAGGGGAACGCCGACAGGGCGCTCAAGCGCGAGTTCGTCGAGCATCTGGTCTGCAATCTGGCCAGGGGTGTTGCTGCCGTCGAAGCACATGCTCATGCCGAAGTGCCAGATGTCGATCAACTCGAGGCGGACGTGCGCCCAGGCCGGCTCCTGCTTTTTCCACCACTTGTAGCCATGGTGCTCGATCAACTCGCCACACTCGATCCACAGCGCCCGGTGCCAGGCAAAATCCTGCTTGATCCAGTCGGGGTGGACCTTGCGGTTCATCCGCTCCTGCATTTCGAGCATCGTGATGAATTGCTGGCGCATGGGTAGCGTCCTCGGCAGAGGGGGATTGGCGACGAAGCCCATTGTAGGTTGCAGAAGGCCTGGACACAGCCAGTAACAAGCTTCTTTACAAGCAGGGGCAATGGCAAGAAAATACTGTATGTATTTACAGTATCAATGCATATGTCAGATTCTCTGCGCAGCATTCTCGCCCGCCCCGATATCTGGCAGTCCGGACGCCATGCGGCTGCCAACGAGCCGCGCCACTGCCTGCCGAGCGGGCACCCGGCGCTTGATGCAGCACTGCATCAGGGTGGCTGGCCGCGCGCCGCCCTGACTGAACTGCTGGCAACGAGCTGTGGTATTGGCGAGATGCAGCTGATCGCACCCGCACTGGCACAGCTCTCACAGGGGGCTCAGCGGATCTTTTTTGTGGCTCCACCCCATACCCCCTACGCACCCGCCCTGCATGCGCTAGGCCTCCGGCTGGAACGGCTGGTGGTGCTCACGCCGGAGCAACCCGGGGAGCTGTTCTGGAGTCTGGAGCAGATACTGCGCTCTGGCGTTTGTGGGTGCCTGCTCGGCTGGCTGCCTGGCGGTCGCGGAGCGGTGGATTACACGATGCTGCGCCGCCTGCAGATTGCCGCGCGTCATGCGCGTGGGCCGGTTTTCCTGTTCCGGGATTGCGCGGGCACGAGCCTGGTATCGCCGGCGGCCTTGCGGATCCGGCTCCAGCACGAAACCGCAGGACTGGCCCTCGAGATCCTCAAGCAGCGCGGTGGGCGCGCCGGACAGCGCATTCTGCTGAGCCGCCCCTCCCAGCTGCTGGCGTCACAGGTAGTGCCGGCGCTGCTGCCGGTGATCGTGCGCGGAAACACCACCTCGCGCGATGATGCCGACGCGGAACTGCCCGTGGACACGCACAGCCCGCAGGCCTCATCGGGGCTGCAGCAGCCAGCCCTGCACTGACTGCCATGCTTTGGTTGTGCCTGCATTTCACAAAGCTGCCGCTGGAGGTGTTCAGCCTTGCAGGGCCACCCGACCCGGATCCACCGCTTGCCGTGACGGAGCGGCACCGCGTCCATGCAGCAAACGACTCCGCCGCAGCACTCGGCGTCCGCCCGGGGATGTCGGCAAGCACAGCACAAGCGCTCTCCGGCTCGATCAAGCTGCGCGAGCGCGAAGCTGCACACGAGACAGCCGCACTGATCGCACTCGCGGACTGGGCCTGCAACTTCAGCTCGCAGGTATGCATATCCCCACCCGATCGGCTGTTGCTTGAAGTAGGCGCAAGCCTGCGGCTATTTCATGGCGCGGCTGCGCTGCTCGGTGTGCTGGAGGCAGATCTGGCCACACGCCGGCACACGGTGCTCTGCGGACTGGGACCCACGCCATCAGGAGCAGAGTTGATGGCGCGCGCCCTGCCCTGCAGCGCCTCGGCATTACCGCTATGGCAGCTACAACGCGATCTCGATGCCTTCCAGAAGATACTGGGAAACCTGCCTGTGGAACTGCTTGATGCACCTGAAAAACAGCAGCTCACGATGCAGCGTATGGGCTTCACACGGATCGGCGAGTTGCTCGCGCTGCCGCCGGCGGCACTGGGCCGACGCTTCGGGAAGGCATTCCCGGATTACCTGCAGCGGCTCGCAGGCCATAGCCATGACCCACGTTGCACGCACCGCCCGCGCGATCACTTCGAAAGTACTCTCCACTTCCTCGAGCCCGTCGGTAACACCAACATGCTGCTGTTCCCGGCCCGGCGGCTTCTGGCCGACATGGGGCGTTTTCTGGAGCGCCGCCAGCTCTACTGCCAGCGGCTCGAGTGGCGATTGGGTACGGCACACGGCGCACACCGCACACTGCCGGTAGCCTGCTCGCTACAGCAGCATCGCACCGATGCGTTGCTGGACCTCACGCGACTCGCACTGGAGGGGCTGCGTCTTGCAGAGGCTACGGAATCCCTCGGACTTGCCTGCCTGGAAACAGCCGCACTCGAGGGGAAGATCAACAGTCTCTTCGCAGAGGATTCGAGCGACTGCAGCGAAGCCGAACGGCTACTGCTGGATCGCCTGCGACTACGGCTCGGCAGGGAACGGGTACACGGGCTGTACCTCGCGGATGCAACCCTGCCCGAGCAGGCCTGGAACGGCGTACACGAACCCACGGCACACGCAGGCACCAGCATCTGGGTGCAACGACCCTGCTGGCTGTTACGGCAACCCACAAGACTTGGGGGAACCGAGGCACAACCGGATTGGAATGGCCTGATAGACCTGATCTCGGGGCCAGAGCGGATCGACAGCAGCTGGTGGAGCGAACCGCAGCGACGCGACTATTTCATCGGCAGGCATGGTAACGGAACACTGCTATGGATGTTCCGCGAAAGAACCAGTGGCGAGTGGTTCGTGCAGGGGCTCTTTGGCTGAGTCACCCTGAGTGCATTTCCACAACGTTATCAGCGGGGATGGATTTTCAGGAACGGGTTGACGATGCGACCCACCAGGCCTTGGAACCTGAGCGGTGCGTCAAGTACGGCAAGGCACAGGCAATCGCCATCCTGTGCCGCAACCGGGCGATGCACATCATCCGGGCTGCGCATCAGGAAATCACCAGCCCGATAGCAGCCATCCTGATCAGAGAAACTCCCGTGGATCACCACAGTGATCTCGGTGCCACAGTGGCCGTGCGATGGCAGTTTGCCGCCAGCGGATATGTGCTGGAGTGCCACTTCCCGCAGAGGATCGCCAAAGCGCAGACGTGATGAACGAAGTGAACCAATCCGCTTCCACGCCAAGGCATCAAGCCCCTCGGGCACCAACCGCTGCAGGACGCGCGGAAGTCCGACACGCACGGGGATGGCGCCGAGCGCCGGAGACACGCCACCGTCATCGAGACGCCGCATCAGTTGCTCCAGTGCGCGCTCGCTCGCTGGAACGGGATCCAGACCCTCGAACAACCGGGCACCGACTTCCTCGAACTGTTGTGTCTCGGAGCGGCACTGACCGCAATGCTCGAGATGCACAGCCATTGGTAATGCGACTGCGCCGGGCAGCGTGCCGGCTGCATAGTCAGCCAGCATGCACTGGTCGGGATGAAATTGCGGGTTGGGCTTTGAATTCATCGTTGCAGCGTCACTTTGAGTTTGCTCAGGGCGAGACGAATACGCGACTTCACGGTGCCGAGGGGAATACTGAGTTCCTCCGCCACTTCGCTGTGCGATTTTCCCTCCATGTAGACTTTCGCGATGATCTGACGCTGCTCCATCGGCAGCGCCCGCAGCGACTCGCGAATCTCGACCTCGATACGTTTTTGGTAGAGCTCGTCGTGCAGGTCCTCGGGATCAGTCCCGAAGTCCCACAACTCGTCGACATCGACCTCTTCCCGAACGCGGAACTTGCGCCGCAACAGGTCAACCCGGCAGTTGCGGGCCAGCGTGTAGATCCAGGTGGTGGCACTGGCCTTGGCGGCATCAAAGGTCGCCGCGCGGTTCCAGATTTTCAACATCACCTCTTGCACCAACTCCTCGGCGAGTGCGTTGGACGACATCCCGGAGGTGGAGAGCGCAAAGGACTTGATCAGTGGCGCGAAGTGGCGGAACAGTTCGCGGTAGGCTTCGCGGTCGCGATCGAGAGCAACCGCCTGGAGTCGAACGGTCCACGGGTCTGCTTCACGCTCGAGGGCAACTACTTGGTTCATGCCGGACAATGATGTACGGGTAGCACCACGTTGTAAACCCGCGCGAGGCGCGAACCGCAGGCCGCTGCTATTGACACTCATGTGGATCCTCCTTCACATATCTGGTCGGAGTACGCCGCAACTTCCTACCCGGATCAGCACCATCCCGAATTGCTCAGAAAACCGTGCGCGGCAAGGCCCACACGGCAACGATCCCGTTGCGGAAGGTTGATCCGCATACCCGCAAGATCCGTACACTTGACGGACCGACCATAAGACCGAAAACCAAGGGAACGTCATGAGAATCGCCATCGTCGGTTCGGGCATCGCCGGGCTGACTGCAGCATGGCTGCTCGCGCGCCGCCATGAGGTCGTGGTGTTCGAATCCGCGTCGAGGATCGGAGGCCATACCGCCACCGTGGACATACGCCTGGATGGCCAGGACTACGCCATCGACACCGGATTCATTGTGTATAACGATCGCACCTATCCGCACTTCATTCGCCTGTTGGCGGAGTTAGGCGTTGCCGCGCAGCCCACCGACATGACGTTCAGCGTCAGCCACGATACGGCCGGCCTCGAGTATGCGGGCTCGAACCTGAACACCCTGTTTGCCCAGCGCAGCAACCTCCTGCGCCCCGCTTACTGGCGGATGTTGCGGGATATCCTCCGGTTCAATCGGGAAGCACAGCGCGATCTGGACGAAGGCCGCTTCAACCCCAACATGCAACTCGGTGACTACCTGCGGGCCGGGGGGTATTCGTCCGAGTTTCGCGACTGGTATCTGGTACCCATGGGGGCCGCCATCTGGTCATCCGGCACGCGTGCCATGGATGCTTTCCCGGTGGAGTTCTTCATTCGCTTCTTCCGCAACCACGGTCTGCTGGCGGTCACCAACCGGCCCCAGTGGCGCACGCTGGTCGGTGGCTCGAGGAGCTATCTCGAACCGATCACCCGCCCCTTCGCCGGCTCCATTCGCACGGCGGATCCCGTGACGCAAATCCGGCGCGACCACGATGGCGTGGACGTGCAGACCCGGGCGGGCGAGGCGGGCCACTTTGATCAGGTGGTACTGGCCTGTCACAGCGACCAGGCACTGCTCCTGCTGGAGGCGCCTTCGGCCGCCGAACGGGAGGTGCTTGGGGCCATTGCGTACCGAGCCAATGATGTGGTCCTGCACACCGACACCGCCGTGTTACCGCAGCGCAAGCTCGCCTGGTCGAGCTGGAATTACCGCATACGCGAAGGCGCCGATGAACTGTCCGTGCTCAGCTACGACATGAACATCCTGCAGCGCATCGAGTCGCCGCACACCTTCTGCGTGACCCTGAACGACAACGCGAACATCGATCCTTCAAAGGTTCTGGGGCGCTTCCGTTACAGCCACCCTGTCTACAGCATCGAGGCGATCAGCGCCCAGCAGCGCTGGCGCGAGATAAACGGCACCGACCGAACCTGGTACTGCGGCGCCTGGTGGGGTAACGGCTTCCACGAGGACGGCGTGAACAGCGCCGTTCGCGTCGCGCAGGAACTGGGAGTGCAGTGGTGATTGCACCGGCGATCTACACCGGACAGGTGCGGCACCGGCGGTTCACGCCCACGGGCCACGCGTTCCGTTACCGTCTCTGCATGCTTTTTCTGGATCTGGAAAAACTCGACGCCTTGTTCCGTGGATCCTGGCTGTGGTCATCACAAAAGCCGGCCCCGGGCTGGTTTCGCAGGCGTGATTTCCTGGGTGACCCCGCACGCCCCCTCGCCGACTGCGTGCGCGAACTCGTGGCCCAGCACACCGGCGAGCAGCCCACAGGCCCGGTGATGCTGCTCGCAAACCTGCGCTACTTCGGCGTGCTGACAAATCCGATCGCCTGCTACTACTGCTACGAGGCAGATGGCACGACGCTGGCGGCCGTGGTGGCCGAGGTCACCAACACCCCGTGGGGCGAGCATCACGCCTATGTGCTGCCGGCGCAGCCGGGCTCCGGCCTGCTTCATGCGAGCTTCGACAAACAGCTCCACGTGTCGCCCTTCAACCCCATGACCATGCGCTACCGATGGACCAGCCGCGCGCCGCAGGAACATCTGGGCATCCACCTCGAGAACCACATGAACGGCACCCGGGTTTTCGATGCCACTCTGAGCCTGCGCCGTGAGCCCATCAACCGCGCGGCCCTGGCGCGACTGCTGCTGCTTCGATTCCCGCTGATCAGCCTGAAGATAGCCGGCGCGATCTACTGGGAAGCACTCCAGCTGTTCCTGAAACGCGTTCCTTTTCACGCTCACCCAGGCGCACCGCTGACGACTGACAAGGAGACCCTCTGATGAACTCTGCAGCCCGCGAATTCCAACAAGATGTCGGCGTTGCCAAGCCGGGCTGGGCAGCCCGCATCACGCGGGACCGCATGCTAAAACGCATCGTCGCCCTGCCCGCAGGGCGACTGATCATCGAGGATGCCGATGGCAACCACGTAGCCGGCTCAGGGCAATCGCGTCCCGAACTGCAAGCACATATCCGCGTGCATCACGACGGCTTCTACCACGCGCTTGCAGCCAGTGGCAGCGTGGGAGCGGCAGAGTCCTGGGTCCGGGGCCAATGGAGCAGCCCCGATCTCGTGCAACTGACCCGGCTCATGGCCGCAAATGTCGAGGTACTGAATCGACTGGATGATGCATCGTCGTTTTTCGATCGCATGGCGCTGCGCATCCTGCACACACTAAAGCGCAACAGCCGCGATGGTTCACGGCGCAACATCGAGGCGCACTACGACCTCGGCAACGAGATGTTCGAGCAGTTCCTCGATCCGACCATGATGTATTCCTCGGCGCTGTTCCCCAACGACCGCGCCTCATTAGAGGAAGCCTCGCTCGCCAAGCTGGACCGCATTTGCCAGAAACTCGAACTGAAAACGAGCGACCACCTGGTGGAAATCGGCACCGGCTGGGGTGGCATGGCACTGCATGCCGCGAGCCGCTACGGCTGCCGCGTGACCACGACCACCATCTCGCGCGAACAGCAGGAATATGCCCTGAAGCGCATCGCGGCCGCCGGGCTCGCGGACCGCGTGACGGTGCTACTCAAAGACTACCGTGACCTCGAGGGGCAGTTCGACAAGCTGGTTTCCATCGAGATGATCGAGGCTGTCGGCCACAGCTACCTGCCTGCCTACTTCGAGACCTGCAGCAAGCTGCTGAAGCCCGAAGGGCTGATGGTGCTGCAGTCGATCCTTATTCCCGACCAGCGCTACAGTCGCGCCCTGGGCAACGTGGACTTCATCCAGCGTTACATCTTTCCCGGCGGCTTTCTGCCCTGCACCGCCGAAATCCTGAAGCAAGTCGCACAGCGCAGCGACATGCAACTGCTCGATCTCCGCGACATCACGCAAGACTACGCGCGCACCCTCGAGGCGTGGCGCCAGCGTTTCGGCGCCGGCGTGCAGAAAATACGCAGTCTCGGCTACAGCGAGGACTTCGTGCGTCTCTGGGATTACTACTTCGCGTACTGCGAGGGTGGCTTCCGTGAGCGGGCGATCAGCACGGCGCAGTTCCTGTTCGCCAAGCCAGACTGGCGTCCGTCGGCCAGCCCATGAGCACCATCGCCTGGTTCCGTTCGGATCTGCGCTGCGATGACAACGCGGCACTGTCAGCGGCCTGCGCCACCGGCGAGCGCGTGATCGGGCTGTTTCTGCTCGCCGATGCGCAGTGGCAACGCCACGACTGGGGTGCGCGCAAGCAGCAGTTCGTCTGGCGCCATGTGCTCGCGCTGCGTGCGGCGCTCGCCCGGCGCGGCATCGAGTTGTGGGTGCTGCGTGCGCCCCGATTCAGTGATGCCGGGAAAGCACTGCTCGACTTCGCGCGCGAGCAGCAGGGTTCCTGTGTGATCGCCAGCGCCGAGTACGGCGCAGACGAGGCCGAGCGTGATGTGCGTGTTGCAGCGGCACTCGCAGGGGCCGGTATCGGATGGCGACTGCTGCACGATTATTGCCTGTTGCCGCCGGGGAGTGTGCGCACGCGCGAAGGCGCAGCCTTCAAGGTCTATTCGCCCTTCCGTCGCGCCTGGCTCGAGTTGGTGCGCGGCGACAGCCCGAGCTGCATGTCGGCGCCGGACGCTGGCCCGCCCGTGCAGCCACCGCCGCTTCCCGCATGGGAGCCGCCGGATGCAACCCTTGACCCGGGGTGGTGGCCCGTTGGCGAGGAGGCCGCGCACAGCCGTCTGGCGGATTTCTGCACCGACCGGATTCACCGTTACAACGTTGATCGCGACATCCCCGCGCTGGACGGCACGTCCCGCCTGTCCCCCTATCTCGCGGCCGGCGTACTGTCGGTACGGCGCTGTCTGCAGGCAGCCTTGGCAGCCAATCACGGCGAGTGGGACAGCGGCAGCCAGGGGGCGCAGATCTGGATCAACGAACTGATCTGGCGCGAGTTCTACTCGCACATCCTGCAGGCCTTTCCGGCCGTGAGCCGGCATCGCCCGTTCCGCCCTGACACTGACCGTATCCCGTGGCGACAGGACGAGGCTGACTTCAACCGCTGGCGTGACGGGCTTACCGGCTTTCCATTGGTGGACGCTGCCATGCGTCAGTTGTCTGAAACCGGATGGATGCACAACCGGCTGCGAATGTTGGCAGGCATGTTCCTGTCCAAACATTTGCTGATCGACTGGCGCCGCGGCGAACGCTGCTTCATGGAGCAACTGGTGGATGGCGAGCTGGCCGCGAACAACGGCGGCTGGCAGTGGTCGGCATCGACCGGCACTGATGCGGCGCCCTACTTCCGGATCCTGAGTCCGGAACGCCAGGCGGTACGCTTCGATCCGGAGGGCGCATTCGTGAGGGAATACCTGCCGGAGATCGCCAACTGCAGCCGCAAGGCGCTGCTGAAGCCAGGTCACCCGGAGCTCTTGGCCGCCGGCTACCCGGCGCCCATGGTGGACACGCGTGCAGCACGCGAACGCGTGATGAGCGCATTCCGCAACGCGGGCATCGAAGCCGCCGAGGACGCCAGCGGATGAGCCCGGCGCTGCGCGATGGCCTCGTGTTCCAGTTGGGGTGGTTCTGTTGCGTCGCCGGCGGCAACCGGGGAGCCCTGCTCGCTGCCGTGATTCTAGTGCCGCTGCAGGCGACCTGGCCCGGGCGGCGTTCGACCAGCGAGTGGCGGATGCTGCTGCTTTTCGCGGCTGTCGGGCTTGCGATGGATCTCGGCTGGCAGGCCCTCGGAGTGCTTGCTTTCAAGGGGCAGCTTCTCTGGAGTACGCCCGGCTGGCTCGTGGTGCTGTGGCTGATGTTCGCGGGAACCCTGTTCCGCTCGCTAGCCTTCCTGCAGGACAGGCTGGTGCTGGCTGCCGTTCTGGGAGCGCTCAGCGGGCCGCTCAGCTACATGGCAGGTATCCGCCTCGGTGCCGCGCAGAGCGCTCACTCGGACAGCGTCATCGCCCTCGCGATGGCGCCCGCCTGGGCCATCTTGCTGCCGCTGTTTGCATGCCTGGCGCGCGGTCGCAAGACAGCGGGCGCTTCTTCATGAAGCACCGGCTTTGCGCAGCACTGGCCGCCGTTGTCCTGCTGCTCACAGCGAGTCGCATCGCTCTGGCCAGCACCGAGATCGTCGAAGGCATTGCTCTGCGGCTTCCCGAGCGCACCGAGGTCTATCACGAAACACACGAAATCTCTGCAAAAGAGCACCGCATCAGCTACCTCAGCCCCAATGGCGCACTGCTTGCTGAAAAGCAACTCGACTACACCTGCAGCGACAGCGCCCCGGCATGGGAGCAGCACGACCTCCGCAGCGGCAAAGTGGTGGGAGGGTACTGGGCGGGCGAGGATTACATGCTGGTCAGGGATGGCCGTGAGGCCGCCCTACGCCCCGAAGGCTCGCTGGTCGCGAGCTCGGGCTTCGACCGCTTCGTCCGCAAGCACCGGGAACGTTTGCTGGCGGGTGACACGCTAGGCTTCGAGTTCGCCCTGCCTGCAAGGCTCTCGAGCATCGGCATGCGTATACGGCGCGAGGAAAACGCCGTCACGGAGACCGGGGTCGATAACTGGTTCCGCGTCGAACCCGAGCAGGGGCTCCTCCGGCTTTTTGCCGGGGCAATCCTGCTGGGTTATAGCCAGGCCGGGGAATTGGTGTTCTATCGCGGCCCTTCCAACATCAGCGACGACAAGGGCGGTGATCTGGAGGTCGAAATCCGCTACCGCCGGCATAGCGCGGTTCCGGCGGCGGGAAAACCGGTTGAATCGGGGCCCCTAACCCCACGTGTGAACTTATCATCTACTTGTCCGCGGCAAAACATATGAGCCACGAGATCATTCTGGACGAATCCATCGAGGTCCCACGCCCGCTACAGGAGACCTTCGCCTACGTTGCGGAGTTCTCCCGGATCGAGCAATGGGATCCTGGCGTGCGCAGCGCCACCACACTCTCGGCCGGGCCTCCGGGTGTGGGCAGCGAGTATCGCGTCGACATGAAAGCGGGCTTCTCCCTGCGCTACACCGTGATCGAGTTCAGGCCCCTCGCGCAGATGCTGATGCAGGTTGAATCCCGTTTTTTTTCGGCCCGCGAGGAAATTCTCTTCGAGGCTACGCCTGACGGCACCCGCATCCGTTACATCGCACGCTTCAGTTTCCCAGCCTCGCTCGCCGCGCTTTCCAGACGCTTTCCCGGCGTCATGCAGGAGGTCGGCAAGAGCACCATGGAGGGGCTGCGCCGTGCGCTGGAAGACGCCTACACCGCACCCGCGGATGCGGAGCGCCACGCCCTGGCTGACCGGCTGATTATCCCGGGGATGCTCGGCTTCACCCGCTTCGGTTACCAGCGAGCGCGACGGCGCTGGAAGCCCGTCTCGGCGTGGCTCGGCGACCGGCATATCGTGCTGACGGGCGCTACTTCGGGGATAGGGCTCGCTGCATCCAGATCACTCGCGGCGATGGGCGCCAAGCTCACGCTGGTCGGCCGGGACGCGGCCAAGCTGGAGTCCGTGGCAGCAACGCTGCGCACCGGGACAGGCAACGCACGCATCGGCACCGAGACCGCCGATCTCAGCCTGATGGCAGACGTGCATGCGCTGGCCAAGCGATTACTGCGCGCGGGTCATCCCATTGACGCACTAATCAACAACGCCGGCGCCCTCTTCAACCCTCGCCAGACCACCGCCGAAAATCTCGAGAAAAGCTTTGCCCTGCTGTTGCTGGGCCCTTTCATCCTCACCGAGCGCTTGCAGCCCCTGCTTGCAGCGGCCCGGCATTCACGCGTGGTGAACGTGCTCTCCGGAGGCATGTATTCCCAGCGCATTCGTGTGCGCGACCTGCAGAGCGAACGCGGCACCTATTCCGGATCGGTCGCCTATGCGCGTGCGAAGCGCGGACTGATGATCCTCACCGAAGAGTGGGCCCAGCGCTGGCGCGAGGAAAACATCGTGGTAAACGCGATGCACCCGGGCTGGGCCGACACACCGGGTGTGGAATCCGCGCTTCCCGCATTTCACCGCCTGACCCGTCCGCTGCTGCGCACGCCCGAACAGGGCGCGGACACCGTGGTGTGGCTCGCGGCGGCCACCGAGGCGGCGCAGCAAAGCGGTGCCTTCTGGCTCGATCGCGAACCACACCCGAGCCACCTGTCCGCATCCACACGCGAGACACCCGAGGATCGCGCTGCCCTGCTCCAGGCCCTCGCAGACCTGATGGCCGGGACCACCCCGAAACGGCGCGCGCCGCGCAAGTCCTGAGGCGAGCATCGCGTGATGGCCGCGGATTTCTGCCCACTGAACGCCGCGGAGTGCCGGCAGGCCCAGGAGCTGATCGGGTCCGATCACCTCGAGGACCTGCTGCGGCAGTTGACGCAGGAGTATCCGCGACGGCGAACGCGCACCATCCGGGATCCTCGGCTGCGCTCACTGTGTCACTACGTCGAGTCGGCGAGGACACCCGCACCGGAGCCGCTGGACGTGATCGCCGTGTTCATCGAGAACGTCGCTCTGCTGCGACCGGCAACACCCGCCGTGGTTGTGGAACATCCTGTTCACTGCGTGATTCATGCAGACGCGGCCATGCTGCAGATTCTCCTGCATGAATTGATCGATAACGCGATACGCCACGCCATGCAGCGCGCCGAGATACGCCTGGAACTCGGGTCTCGCCCGGGATGCAGTCTGTACCTGCGTGACAACGGATGCGGCATCGACCCCGCACATAGCAGTACGGTCTGCCTGCCCTTCCGCAACATCGGGGCAGCGCAGCGGGAACTTGCCACGTCGCAGCGCATGGGGCTCGGGCTGGCTACGGCGAGCCGCATCGCCGCAGCCCATGGCGGACACATACGCATTGCCTCGGAACCGGGCTGGGGCGCCACCGTGAGCGTGCTGCTGGCACCACTGCACAGCACGTGACGCGGTGACACGGTGACACGCCACACCTACACTGCCCGACCATCTTGGCGGACCTGATCCATGAAAGCGCTGCGCGAACTGCTTGTCTCCGACTCCGGCGCGGGCGTATTGATGATGATCGCGGGCGCCGTTGCCCTGGTGCTGGCGAACTCCCCGCTGCACGACGCCTACCTCGCGTTTTTCAGCCTCGACCTGCAGGTGAGGGTGCATGAGCTGAACGTCGAGAAACCCCTGTTGCTGTGGATCAACGACTGCCTCATGGCGGTTTTTTTCTTCACGATAGGGCTGGAGCTGAAACGCGAAGTGCTGGAAGGAGAGCTCTCGAGCGCACGGAAAATCGCACTGCCCGCCTTCGGCGCACTCGGCGGCATGCTGGTGCCGGCACTGGTCTACGTGGCGCTGAACCACGGCAACGCCCTCGCCATGCGCGGCTGGGCGATTCCCACCGCCACCGACATAGCGTTCGCGCTGGGAGTACTGACGCTGGTGGGGCGCTCGGTTCCCTCGTCGCTCAAACTCTTCCTCGTCACGCTGGCGATAATCGATGACATCGGCGCGATCGTGATCATCGCGCTGTTCTACACCGCCGATATCGCGCCGCTGTCGCTCGCGATCGCGGGTGGCTGCTGCGCGGTGCTGTTTTGCCTCAACCGCTACGGCGTGCGCAGCGCCGCTCCGTACCTGCTGATCGGCGTGGTGATGTGGCTGTCGGTGCTCAAATCAGGTGTCCACGCGACACTTGCGGGCGTGGTGCTCGCCATGTTCATCCCGAACCGCTCAGCCGATGGTGCCTCGATGCTCAAGGATCTGGAGCACGGGCTTCGTGGCACCGTGTCGTACCTGATTCTCCCGCTGTTCGCGCTGGCCAACTGCGGCGTCTCGCTGTCAGGTCTGGGAGCTGATGTACTGACTCACCCGGTCCCTCTGGGTGTGACACTGGGGCTGCTGCTCGGCAAACCCGTGGGCGTGCTCTTGTGCAGCGGCGCAGCGATCGCACTGGGAATTGCGCGTCTGCCCGAGCGCAGCAATCTGCTGATGTTCCTTGGTGTGGCCTGCCTGACCGGCATCGGCTTCACGATGAGCCTGTTCATAGGCTCGCTCGCGTTCGAGCCGGGCAGCCTGGGTCAGGGCGTAGACGAGCGCGTGGGCATCCTGCTCGGCTCCGCGGGATCTGCGCTGCTAGGCGTGATGCTGCTCCGCGCTGGCCTTAAGCGTCAATGGACCCGCTGAACCCGGCGAGAGCGACTACAGGCGAGCCTGCAACAGCAGGTTCCGCGGGCTGACCGACCGCTCGCAGAAGGTTTCGAGCCGTACCCGGTAGCCTCCTTCCTCCAGTGCCACCGCGAGATCGAGCACAACCCAGAGTTCGATCAGCCGGCGGAAGCGCTGACGCAGCAGATCGAGTGCACTCACCTCCCAGAACCGCTCATGCCCTCTCGCCTCCCAGTGTGCGTAGTCCAGCTCCTGCGGCAGACGCAGCCCCTTGCGGTCGGCAACGAACGCACAAAACCCCGCAAAATCCCTGGCGAGCACGGCGGCTGGCACCGACGGCAGCGGCAGGTACTGCGACTCTGGATCGTCGTCGCGCAGCAGCGCACCGACGCCGAGCTGCCACGCCTGCAGTTTTTCGCGCCGCCGACGCACATATGAACCGGCCGTGACGGACTCCTGCACCGCCGTGCGCAGATCATCCACCTGAAGCGCCGGCGAGCACTCACGGCCCGCCAGCGAGCGCGGCAGATGCCCGTCCGTGCCGAGGTGGTAACAGCAGGGAACGAGACTGAGAGCCGGGGCCGCGGCAGCGAGCACCAGATCGAGCAGGCGTCGATGCAGCGGCCCGCAGGCATGGAGCGCGAGCAGATGCGCGGGGTACTCAAACCACTTCCGAACACCGTCTCCCATCACATCACAGCCAACCGTGCGCACGTCCAGGCCAGCGCGACCGGCTAGTGATGCACCCGCCTCAACGAGTGCACGATCACGCTCCAACGCAACGAAGCCAGGGTTGCCCCACTGGAGGGCAAGCGCGCGTGCCAAGTGGGCCTTGCCGGCGCACCAGTCCACACAACGCAGGCGCTGCGCGGGCTCGACGGCAGCTGCGAAGGACAGCACCTGGGACCACTTGCGCCCCGGCACGTCGCGGTCGTCGTCACGGGGCCAGGGCACGAGTGGACGCTGCGCCGCTTTAGCCACCTGCTCGAGTTCGCGCCAGCGTGCCACCGGGAACCACGGCGCGAGGAACTGATCATGCGCGAGCGGATCACTCTGGAGCCTTGAGATTGCCGCGGGATCGAGGGCGCGCAGTGCCGCTGACAAATCTGGAAGCGTCTCCTCCCAGGCAAGTCGTGGACTGCGAAAGGCGTTGGGTTGCCAGAAAGAACGCGTATCCCGCAGCTGCGCGCCGATCTCGCGCAAGCGCCCTGCAAGCGCGCCGACGCGGGGCTCACTTGCTACGGTGTTCATGCACGCCGTCCCATCCGGGCAGCGGTGGCTCGCGCAACATCTGCGCGCAACGTCGCACATGGAAGGCGCAAACGGCATCTTCGGGAGCGGCGTCAAGCAATGCGGTAAACGCCTGCTCCGCCGCCGCAAAATCGCCACCTTGATACAGCGCCAGCGCGGCCGCATAAGCCACGAGATCAGTCTGTGCGGCCGCCCCCATGGGTTCGTGTATCACCACGGGCTCCAGCCGACCCTTCACGCGCACGCGATCGATCTCACGGAACGGCATGCCGGGTGAGGCCTCGCGGGTGGCATCGCTCACCAGGATCCCGGCGCCGTAAAAGGGACACAACCCCTCCACCCGCGAGGCGATGTTCACGCCGTCGCCGATCACGGTGTAGTTCATGCGCGAAGCGCTGCCCATATTGCCTGCAACGACGGCGGCAGTATTGATGCCCACGCCAATGGCGAGCGGCGCCAAGCCCTCGGCCGCAAACTCGGTGTTCAGTAGCGCAACCGCAGCGTGGATGCCGAGCGCGCCACGCACCGCGCGCGCAGCGTGATCGGGATTGGCGAGTGGCGCGCCATAGAGCGCCATCACGGCATCGCCGATGTATTTGTCTACCACGCCGCCCTCGGCCTCGATCGCCTCGGTGACACGGGTGAGATAACGGTTCAACAGGGCGAGCACCTCCGCCGGCGATGCGCCCTCACAACGCGCCGTGAACCCGCGGATATCGACAAACAGCACGGTGACCTCGCGTTCCTCGCCACCGAGCTGGATGGGGCGTCGCAGCAACTCCTCGGCGATGGCGGGCGAGACAACCCGCCCCAGCACGGCGCGCACCCGCTCGCGATCTTCGAGTCCACCGGCCATCTGGTTGAAAGACTGCGAGAGCTCGCTGATCTCGTCGCGCCCGGAAACATCCATGCGCCCCGCGTAGTCACCGCCTGCTATACGTCGCGCTCCCCGCGCCAGTTCGAGCACCGGGCCTGTCACACTGCGGGCGATGAGGACGGCGGCCACTACCGCCACCGCAACACCGGCACCGAGCAGCGCAGCCAGTGACGCCATCAGCCTGCGGTAGGGCGCCAGTTCGGCGCGCAGCGAGCGGGCCAGTACGGCGACCGCATCCGTCTCAGCGCGGGGATCCAGTGTCGCGGGCAGCAACACGTAGTCCTCGCCAGCCAGCCTCTCGGTGCGCACGTCCTCCCCCGCAGGCGCGTGCCCGAGGGCTTTCACCAGCGCATCACGCGTCTCCGGCGTCATGGTCGAGGCAACCGCCTCCCAGCGGCCGTCACTGCCGCGGGAGAGCACGCTCACCTCGGAAATCTTGCCAAGCACTCGGGCGAACGCATCGTCGATCGCGAAACCGAACAGGATCCAGGCGCTGGGCTCCGGCGTGAACAGCGGCACCACCGTCACTTGCTGCAGTACGCCGCCGATGTCGACGACACCGCTGCCCTCGCCAAAGTCGTCCGCACTGGCGCGCGCAAGCAGCCCTTCCCATGGCGCGCGGGCACCTTGGGCCACGGGCGAAGCCGTGCTCGCGATAACCCGTCCATCCGGGTCGACCAGGATCATGGTATCGGCCTCGATCCGCTGGAGATGGTTCTCCATGGCCGAGAGAATGGTGCCGTGATCACCGCTGGCGAAGGCCTGCTTGAAGGCGAAGTCGCCGGATAACAGGCGTGCATTGGCGATGAGGCCGGCGCTGCGTTCATCGATCAGGCGGCGGAAAACGCCCGCACCCACATCGAGGCTGGTGGCAATCTGCCGGGTGGCATTGCGTGTGGTGGCAACGCTCACCAGCAGGAATGCCACTGCCTGCGTGACGAGCACAAGGCCGATGACCAGCACGAGCATGCGGTTGCGGAAACTCCGGAAACCACGCAAGGGGTTCAGGACTCAGTACCGGTCGGCGCGCGCGGCAGGTGCGCGGCGGAGCTGCAGCTTGCGCTTGAGCTCAAGAGTCACGGCGGCCGTCATGTCCGCATCTGCGGCCTTGACCTCAGGCCCCGATGCGGGGCTCTGGCCGGCGACATCGGGGTGCCAGCCCATCACGCGCCAAGGGCCCGCCGGCACGGTCTCGATACGCGCGATGCCATCGGCGCCAGTCAGCGCGAACAACGCGGTGGGCACGACAACGATATAACCGCGCATCCAGTCGTGGATATTGCAGCCCAGCGTCACCACGCCAGCCTGGGGAAACCGCACGGGCTCTGCAGGCGTTCCCGCATAGAGCGGCAGTTCGAAACGCAAGGCATCCGAAAAGGAGTAGACGTGATGCCGGATGTTGTCGCTATTGGGAAAGCGCACCGACGCACCCACGGGGACCACCAGGATCCGTGGCACGAAGCGCTTGTCGATCTGGTCCATCACCCACTTTGCCTGGGCAAACGCCGGCGCGGGCTGGCGGCCAGTGGCCTCCAGAAACACCACTGCCCCCTCAACCGGCTCGCCCGCCGGATCGCTCACCGACACTGACAACGAGGCCGCGTCCACAGCAGATGTGTGCCCTTGCAGCACTGCCAGAACGAACAGCGACGCCACCCAAGCCCTTACCCGCGCGCGGCTTGTCATGGCAATCAATAACTCCACATGAAGCGCAGACGCAGCAGGTTCTTGTCGTAGCGTATGCCGCTATCGGCATCGCTCAACTGGTACTCCCAATCAAGCTCGAGAGCAGTGGTGTCAGCCAGCGGATAACTGATACCAAGGACCGCCGTGTGCGTGAGCGCATCGAGGCGGTACGCAGACCGACCCGGCCCGAATGCCGCGTCCGCCGTGATAGCCTTCGCGGCACCCACGATATCGGCATCGGGGCGTCCTGAAGACACAACATCGCCGCCACGCAGCCGGTACGAACCGAGTATCAGCACACCAGTGTCCAGCAGATAGTCCGCCGCCAGTTCAACCTCCCTGCCCTCGAAATCGAAGACATCGCCCCGGCGGCTGCCCACAACACCGGGGAACGTGGGGCGGTTAGCGGGGAGATGCTGGTCGTCCTCGTCACCCTCCCGAACGTCCTGACGCAGCGCCGTCGAAAGGCTCCAGCGTTCACCAACCCTCTTGCCAGCGCGGAGCGTGACGCCATAGCGTGAGCCGTCGCGGATATAGCTGTCCGAATCGATGCGCTCGCCATCGATCACGAGGCTCATCCACGGCGCTTCGGGGCCCAGGCCGAATTTATGTCGCAGTGATGCCGACAAGCCGGCTGCCGTTTCGCTCAAATCGGAGAAGCGCTGGAACTCGACGGCGCGCGCGAGCACCGCCACGGAGAGGGAGGTGCCCGTAGCCAGTTCCACCGCGCGCCCCACCCGGCCGGCGACCTGCACGGACGCGTCATTGCGTACATCGCCGCTTTTTGCGGCACGGCCTACGTTGTCATCGCGGCTTGCCTGCACCTCGAGATCCGCGAACACGCTCGCCCGGGCCACGCTCGGCCCAACGCAAAAGAGCAGCCAGACAGCGAAGCCGCAGACGCATTGGCGAAACACAGTCTGCTCCCTCATAGCCGAAACCCAAGAATACTGACGCTCACCGGACAAGGCGCGGGTGGCATTCAGCGCGCGAGCAAGGCCTGCAGATAACCCTGATCGCTCAGGAAGGCATACGCCCACCAGACGATGAAAGCCAGCACTGCAAGACGCCCCGACACCGATCCCTTTACCGCGTAACGGTCCCCACCCGCACTCGCACCCACGGGCAGCGTGGCCAGCGTCGTCAGCGTGGCCCCAAAGGGCACGTTCACCAGGGCCCGCCCGTTCACCGCCCAACCGCTGGCATCGAGCAGGGGGGCGATATTGCGCCTGCGCAGCTTCAACCATGCCAGGATCATCGCGGGTCCCGAGATCGCGAGCAGGATGCCGGCAATGGCCAACGGGAACTGCCAGGCCTTGATGTCGGCGATGGTTTTGAGGAAATAGCCGAAGGCGGTACCGATCGATCCCAGCGCAACGCCGAGAGCCGCAACGGTGCCGACATCGATGCGACGCGCTGGTGGCGGTGGAGCACCGACTGCCGGCGGCGCCGCTGCCTCGGCAGGCAGCGTCACCACGGTGGTTTGCAACTTGTCGGCCGCTGCAGAGTCGGCAGAGGCCGCACGCTTGGCCACCTGCTCCTCGATGAAACGGGCGACTTTCCGGTACGGCGTCCAGAAGGCCTGACGCACGCTGATGGGGTTGTCGACGATCCGGGTGATCGTGGCATCCCAATCGCGCCCGGCGCGGTCATAGAAAATACCGTTGCGACCGACCAGCAGGTTCTCGGCATCGCCGTCGGTGACGGCTGCCACGATCTGCATACTCTCGCCTCCCGGACGGCTGAGATTGCAGTAGAGCAGATAGGCGCCCGCCAGGCCTGCCAGCGCCGCATGCCTCCCTGCATCCACCACGCGAAGGCACAGGCTGCAGCTACGCTGGTCGATGAAAAGTGTTCCGCACTGGAAAGTGGCCGGCGTGTCAGTGTCGTAGAAATCCTGGAAATTGACGAAATTTCGGCAGAAGCCAGCAAGATCACGGCGCAACCGAATCAGTCGCACCAGATCCGTGAGGGCATCGTAGGCGGGCGCGAGTTCGAGATCAGCGGCGATGAGCATGTCCATCGCCGTCCGCTGCGAAGGAGTCACCGCGGCCTGCAGATCGGCATCGCTCGCCCCGTCGAGTGCCGGGCAGGGGTTCCCCGACACCCATGTGCGGAAGGCCTCCAGTCCGGCGAGAAGGCTGCGCCAATCGGCTTCGGCAAGACTCGCACGAGCGCCGAGGAGCGGCGTTATCGCGTCACTGGCGAGGGTGGCGACGGCACCTGCCCATGCCGGGTTCAGCGAGCCCGTGAGCGGCAGATCGCCACCAGCCGTGACCCTCGCCAGCGGGAAGCTGCGTATTTCGTCGGTATCGATGCCGAGATCACGCGCTGCGAGCGCGAGCCAGGCGCCCTCTTCCCGGTTGAGTGCAGCCTCGGCGCGGGCGTCGAATCGCGCCAACGCGCAACGGGCGAAAAAGTCGTCAACCTTGGCCCCGACCGCATCGACCGCAGCCACAGCCGCAGCGCTGGCCGCAGGCTCGGGAGTGGCCGCAGCGCGCCACAACAGCACGGCCTCGGCGGCGGTCTGGAAGGCTGCGAGTCCGTCGGCCGCCAGGCCCGGCTCACCACTGCGATCAGTCGTACCGAAGCCCGCGGCGATCGCGGTCTCGATGAGCGCTCGCAGCGCCGCCTCCCCGGTCGAAGCAGGCGTGACGATGCCGTCGCCATTCAAGGGTTTGCCGGCGAGCAATTCGGCCGCCCCAAGAGCGCTGTCAAGGTCAAGGGCAGATTCGCCCTCTCGACCCATCTCCCGCAGTACGCGACGCGCCGCCGCCTCCAGCGTGGCTCCGGCCGGCTGTGTGGTGTCGATCGCAGCGAGCGGCAGTGCCGGCGAGTCCGCCAGAAGCTCGTCCGGCGAGGCCAGGCGCGCGAGTGTCCACGCGATCGCCGCCAGTAATTCCGGGGCACGAATGCGGGCGTCGCCATCGCCATCGAGAAGGGCGAGTGTGTGCGGGTCGAACTCCACCCCGTCAACCGGGCAGGCCAGAGCGACCCAGAGTTTCTGATCAAGGCCGGCTAGCGCGGCGAAATCGGCGCCGCGATCCAACATCACCTGCGAGAAACCACCAGCGCGGGAAAACTGCCATGTATGCATGATCGAGCTCCAAAAAACATTATCGGGTGTGTGTCACAAGCGGCGCACGCTTCGAAGACCTCAACGTGGGCGGTTGGCGCGCTGCTCGTCGAGCCGGCGCAGGAAATCCTCCATGATCAGGTAGTAGAGGTCAACGCCCAGGTATTCATCCTCCACGCCGGCCTCGATGCTGGGGTTATCGTTAACCTCGATCACCGCGACCCGCTCGCCACTTTGTTTTATATCGACCCCGTAAAGGCCGTTGCCGATGGTGCGAGTCGCGCGCAGTGCCGCCTCGATCACCGCCCGGGGCGCCTCGTGCGTCGGCATCGTCTGGAAGTGCCCGCTGTCGACCCCGCCCGATCCGCCGTAACGGTAGATCTGCCAATGGTCACGCACCATGAAGTACTTGCAGGCATAGATCGCCCGGTTATTCAGCACCCCGATGCGCCAGTCGTACTCCGTGTAGAGATATTCCTGCGCCAGCACCAGCGCAGACTTGCGGAAAAGATCCCGCAGGGTCTCCACGAGCTCGTCCTCGGTGGAGACTTTGACCACGCCTTTGGAAAACGAGCCGTCGGGGATTTTCAGGACGAGCGGAAAGCCTAGCCCGGCGAGGGAGGCCATCAGCTTGTCCTGCGGCTGGCGGATCAGGATGCGCGTGTCTGGCTGTGGCACCTTGCGCCGTTTGAGCAGGTCGGCGAGAAACACCTTGTTGGTGCAGCGCAGGATCGAGGTGGGATCGTCGATGACAACCATGCCCTCGGACTCCGCCTTCTGTGCAAAGCGGTAGCTGAAGTGGTCAATGGCCGTGGTCGCGCGGATGAAGAGCGCGTCGTACTCCTGGAGCCGGCCGAAATCCGTGCGCTTGATGAGATTCACCGCGATGCCGAGCTTCATGCCCGCTTTCATGAAGTACTTGAGCGCACGCGGGTTGCTGGGCGGCAGCGGGTCTTCCGGGTCGACGAGGATCGCCATGTCATACCGGTAGCGCGTGCGTTCGCGCGGCCGGCGCCACACCGCCCGGCTGTAACGCTCCAGCGCCTCGGCGAACACGGTCTGCTGCTCGGGATCGAGCTGTGAGGGCGCAAGCGGCTCCAGCGAGCCGATTTCCCAGCGCGCCCGCTTGCGGAATTCGATCGCGAGGATGGGGCAGGCAAATCGCTCGAAGAGATCCCGCGCCAGTGGCGACAGGGCCTGTTCCTTCACACGTCCGAAGTAGCTCAGGACCTTGAACTCCTCGCCTTTCGCCAGCGGGTGCTCGCGCAGGAGTTCGTCAATGCGCTCCTCGAGGTCATCGAATTCAAGCAGGAAAAGCTTGCGGTTGCGCAGGATGTTCAGCGTCGCAACGCCTGGGAGCACCCGGTGACCCCGCGCCTCGGCAAGCAGCGAACAGTAGTAACCCCGGGAAAGGTAGCGTTCGCTCTTGCAGAGATTGATCACCCGCAAGGGCTGGCGGAAGCTGTCCTCGGGCAGGGTCAGGTAATCGGCGAAAGAAATGACGTGTTCGCTCGGATAGAACGGACTCCAGTCCGAGGGATCATCCACCACGATTTTGAGCACCTGACCGCCCCGCGCCTCGCCAAGGTTTGACGCCGGAATGGTAGCAGAGGCACGGATTTGCGGCACCTCGCGCCAACCCGCCCGCGGGTGATCCCGGCTACACTCCGTGCATGGAACCCGCGGACGGCCTTGACAGCATATCCGTCGCCAGCACCCTGATCCGGGCGGCCGGCCTGCAGGATCTCGACGCGCTCGTCCGGCTGGAAGAGCAGGCCTTCCAGACCGACCGCATCAGTCGCCGCAGCTTTCGCCGCTTCCTCCACGGCAGCAACGATCACCTGCTGGTAGTCGAGGACAGAGCAGTTCTGGGTTACATCCTGCTACTGCGGCGCCAAGGTACGCGCCTCGCCCGCATCTACTCGATCTGCGTCGACCCGGCGAGTCGCGGGCGAGGCCTTGCCGAGCAGTTGATCCGGGCGGGCGAAGACGCCGTTCGCAGCGCCGGCTCCGCCTATGTGCGTCTCGAGGTGCGCCGCGACAACGAGACGGCGATCCGGCTGTACCGACGCCTCGGCTACCGGGTGTTCGATGCCATACCCGACTACTACGAGGACGGCGCCGAAGCCCTGCGACTCGAGAAACGCATCCGCTTCTACACGGGCAGCCGCTCCGATTTCTTCATTCCGTATTACAGCCAGAGCACACCGTTCACCTGCGGCCCGGCGTGCCTGATGATGGCAATGAACGCCGTGGGCGGGCCGCTTCCCGCCGACCAGCGCGAGGAGTTGCGGATCTGGCGCGAGGCCACAACGATCTACATGACCTCCGGCCATGGCGGCTGCGGCCCGCAGGGCCTCGCCCTGGCGGCCCATCACCGCGGTTTCGGTGTGGAAATGTTTCTTAACGACGACGGTGTCCTGTTCCTGGACGGGGTGCGTGACGAGCGCAAGAAGCAGGTGCTGAGTGTGGTCCACGAGGACTATCGCCAGCAGGTGGAGGCGGCGCAGATACCGGTGGATCACCGCCCGCTCACGGTCGCCTCGATGGAGCGTGCACTCGCCGCACGCAAGGTGCCGGTGGTGCTGATCAGCTCCTGGCAACTTACTCAGGAGAAGGCGCCCCACTGGGTCGTGGTTGCTGCGATCGACGAGGACTTCGTCTACATCCACGACCCCGAGATAAAGCGGGACCGCGAAGAGACCGAGACGGACAAACAGAACCTGCCCATTGACCGCAGCGCCTTCACGCGGATGGCGCGCTTCGGACAATGGGCGACGCGGGCGGCACTGCTGATCTGCGCACCGCAGAAACGGCGGCGAACCCGAACGCCCGCCTGATCGGAAGGCAAGCCCGCAGGAGCGCCCTCAGTGGTGGTGGCCACCATCGCCGTGCACATGACCGTGGGAGATCTCCTCCTCCGTCGCCTCGCGCACGTCGAGGATCTCAATGGCAAACCCAAGCGCCTGGCCCGCCAGGGGGTGATTGGCGTCGACATCAGCATTGAACTTGCCGACCTTCAGCACGCGCACCTGGCGCATGCCGTGGTTGGTCTGGACACCGGCGATCATCCCCGGCTCGAGTTTGCCGCGATGCTCCAGGTTTTTCAGCGGGATCCGCATGACCGCCGTCTCATCACGCTCCCCGTAGGCGTCCGCTGCGCAGAGCAGCGCCGAGAAGGTGTCGCCCGGCCCACGTCCCTCGAGCTGCTGCTCGAGCGCCGGCAGGATGCTCCCGTGGCCTTGCAAATAGGTAACCGGCTCGTTCTTCTCGTACGAGTTCTCGATCTCCACGCCATCCTCGCTGCTCAGGCGGTAGTGGAAACGAACCACGCTGTCGCGGACGATGCTCATCGAAGCTTGCCTCAGAGAAAATTTCGGGGTCGGCAGTATCCCCGAGCCCGGCGCAGCGGCGCAACGCGCATCAGCCCAGCCTGGCGAAAACCGTGACTTCCTCGCGGTCGTGGTAGAGCTGACGGGCCTCCAGGCGCAGGCCCGGCCCCAGATCCTGCACCAGGCGCGCGAGGATGCGCTGCAGTTCGGCGTGCCGTTGCTTCATCGGGAGTTTCAGGTTGAACACCGTGCGGCGGCACCACCGCTGCTGCAGCCACCGCTGCACCAGCGCTGCGGTGCGCGCTGGCTTGTCGACGACATCGCAGACCATCCAGTCGACCGGGCGCTGGGGCCTGTAGGTGAAGGCGTCCCCGCTCACGTAGTTGACCGAGCCCGCATCCAGCGCCGCCGCCGAGAGGTGGCCATGATCCACGGCCGAGACACGCAAACCGCGCCGGGCAAGCACCCAGGTCCATCCACCCGGTGCGGCGCCCAGATCCACCGCGCTCATCCCGGGCGCGAGCAACCCCTTGGGGTCATCGCCGAGAAACCACAGCAGCGCCTCCTCGAGCTTGGAGGCCGAACGACTCGGCGCACCGGCCATGCGCAGGCGTGGAATGCCCATCGACCAGCACGCCCCATTGCGCGCATCCGAAACGCCTATGAACCCGTGCGTGCCGTCGACGAACAGGACATGCAAACGCCTCGGCGAGGCGCCACGCAGCAACCCCGCCTTGCCGAGTCCGCCCTCGAAGCGGGCCTGCAACCGCTGGCACAGACGCCCCACCGAGCGCCCGTCCTCGGTATCTGCGTGCTGCAGCCACACGGTACCGAACGGGCCGCGCGCCGCCGCGAGCGAAAGCAGCGGGCTGATCCGGTCCGAGGGGTCCGCAATCCGGAAAGCACTCCCCAGAAACCGGTCGCGGGCAAAGGCCAGACCGCGAAATCGTGACAATCGAAGGGCCGCTTCCTCGCCCGCACGGGGCCCCGCCGGGACAGTCACCCAGCCGCTACCGGTGGTGGCGCCGTCCGCACAGGAAGAGCCGAGTTCGGCGATGCACTCGGCCTCGAAACCCGACCGGCACAGCACCACCAGCGTGTCGGCTGACGGTGCATCGCCAGAGCCGCCGCGATCGCAGGCCTCGCGATCGAGCAGGGACTGAAGGTCTTCCACGCTCATGCGCCCTGCCCGGACAGACGATCGCCGGCCAGCAGGTCAACCGTGCGCAGGTGCAGATCCATCTGCGGGTAGGCGATCTCGATGCCACGCTCGCGGAAGACCTCGGTGGTGCGCATATGAAAATCGTTCTGCACCGCAAAGCGCAGGTTGATGTCCTCGACGTGCGCGAAGCAGCGGAAACTGAGCGCACTGGCGGCAAACTCGCGGAACACGACATTCGGCGGCGGCTCCTTGAGCACCCGCGGATCGGCCGCGAGCAGCTCCATGAGTGTCTCACGGACCTGGCGGGGATCCGCGTTGTAGGACACGCCCACATCGAAGCTCATCCGCACCACCGAAGACGAGAGCGTCCAGTTGATCAGTCGCTCGGTGACGAACATCTTGTTCGGCACGATCACCTCGCGGTTGTCGAAATCGGTGATGGTGGTGGCACGCATGCGGATGCGCTGGATCGTGCCACTGTACTCACCCAGCGTGATCACATCACCGATGCGCACCGGGCGCTCGAAGAGCATGATCAGACCGGCAAAAAAGTTGGCGAAAATTTCCTGAAGCCCAAAACCCAACCCCACCGACAGCCCCGCGGCCATCCACTGCAGCTTGTCCCAGCCGAAGCCAAGAAGCTGCAGGCTGAAGAAAAACCCCAGCGAGACCACCACATAGGAAATGATCGTCTGGATGGTGAACAACACGCCTTTGCGGGTAACCCAGCCATACAGAACGATGCCCAGCAGGGCCGGCAGGCCGCGCGCCAGGGTGAGCGCCGCGCCGAACAGCAGCAAGGCGCCTATCAGATCGAACAAGGACACGTCACTCAGCACCGTCTTGCCATCGACAACAGACTCGTGCTGCCACAGTCCCACGGCGTCGAGAATACTGAGCGCGGTAAAGAACTGTGACCACAGCGCGAGCAGCACGGCAGCGGTGAGACCGAGCGCGAACACCTGCAGCAGCGCCACAGCGCTGGCGTTCATCCTCGCGAAGTCCTCGTCTGCAGGCGCCTCGACACTCATCTGCTCCTCCTGCGCCTGCTGCTCGCGCAGCTCAGCCGAACGCTGCCCGGCGATGGTGAGCCCCAGCAGGCCGGTGTCGATCACCAGCTTAGCGATCAGCAGCACCACGATGGTGAGGAAGACCCGCACCGCGAGCGCGCTCGCAGTGAAGTGGTAGCCCAGCACATCGAGCAAGACCGCGACCGGCTGCGCGGCGAGCAGCACCATCACCAACACGCGGCCGGCGCGTCCCGCAAGGGCGAATCGCTGCGCAAAGAACGCACCGCCGAACATGCCGGTGCCCGCACGCACCAGCGCCACGGACAGCAGGAAGAAAGCCAGCGTGAACAAGACCGTCGCCACCCGTTGCGCCACCGCAACCTCGGGCCTGTCGGTGAACTCGCGGAGCATGAGGCACGCCACCGCCAGCGGCAGCAGCACGCGCACGCCAAAGCGCATCCAGCGCTCTACGCTCTGGACCCGCCCCGTCCGCCAGCGCAGGTGCTGGCGCGCAAATCCATCGGCGCCGAACGCACTCAGCAAGAACAGGTATCCGTAGGACAGCAGTCCCACACTGCGCGCCGCCTCGCCGATAGCCGGGGCCAGCGGATTGGTGTTCGACAGGTCCTCCAGCATCCAGCCCGACCACAGCATCACCAGGGGCACCGGCATCGCCAGCAGCAGGTGCACGCCCAGCGCCTGCAGCGCCATGTGGAACCGATAGTCTTTCCAGCCCACCGCACGCAACCCGAGACTGGAGAGGCGCGCGCGCAGCCAGGCGTGGTTGCGCCAGAGCAGCAGGAGGACAAGCAGCGAGAACCCGGTGCTGAGCGGATGCTCGCGCAGCCCTCCCGCGAGCTCGGCAAAAAAGCCGTGCCAGTCTTGGCCCGCTGCCAGCCCCAGTACCACGGCGGGAAATGCCGCGAAATCCCGGAATTCTAGCGGCGGATGGGACTTCATCCAGATCAGATTGCGGTCAAGGAGCTGACGGAAGCTCTCGGCGAGCGATGCCTGCTCCTGATACAGCGAATCGAGCTCGATGATGTGACCGGTGACCTGCACGTACACGCCGCCAAGCGCATCAAGCAACCCGTCACGGTCGGCGAGAAGTTGCTCGGCCTCGTCCATGACCGATTCGTACTCGCGCGCATCCGCCGCGCCACTGGCATGCACCACCGCCTCGACCTGCTCCCGCCGCGCGCTCGACTGCTCGCGCAACTGCCCGATGCGGAACTCGCGCAATCGCGTCTCGGACAAGCGCCCTGACAGTGACGCCAGATACCGGTCGGGCTGCTCGAGGTCATCGAGCCGCTGGTACTGCTCGACCAGCACCGGACCGAGGGCATCGCTCAAGGCCGCAATGTCGAGTTGCTGACGGGTGGCGCTGAAGGAGGCACGCAGCGTCTCGAGAGCGCGGTTGGCACGGGCCAGGTTCGCGCTGTCCGACTCGAACCGGGTCACCGTCGCGACATACTCATCAGCCAGCGCGGAGACTTCGGTGGCGAGCGCGCGCAGCTCCGGCAGACTGCTGCCCATCTCCGCGACATGCCGGGCGGTCTCGTCGCGCAGCCGGGACGCCTCGGCGATGCGCCGCAGATGCTCCTGCCCGGCCAGTGCGGTCATGTCGCGCTCGGCCTCCTCGCGCTGCACACCGACCAGTTTCAGTTCGGTCTTGCGCGCATCGAGCCGCACCGGCAGCGTGCGCACCTCGGTTTCCAGCTTGAGGCGCTGCGCGGAGCGGTAGTCCTGACGCGCGAGCCATTCGTCGATGCGGGCTTTCGTGACCTCACCGCTATCGCCCGGGCGGGACAGCGGAGCACCCTCGCGACGAGCCGAAACGTCGCCGAGGGATTTCAGCTCCTGCCGTGCCGCATCGACGCGCGTCTGCAGGGTCGACACGGTGTTGCCCAGCGACACCTCCTCGTTGCGTAGCGCCGCGACCCGCGCCTCGGCCTCGTCGAGACGGCGCTCGAGCCGCTCCACCGATATGTCGCGGGAAATGGATATGCGGCGCGTCGCGCGCTGGAGATCCTGCAACTCGGCGGTGAAGCGCGCCGTCTGCTTAGGGGCATCGGCGTACAGGCGCTCGAACCGCGCCGCATCCAGACGGCTCTCGGCCGCACCGCGGAGGCTTTGCACAGTGGCGGAATAGAGCTCTTTCAGTCGCTGCGCCTGCTGATCATCCGCGGGGGCATCGCGCACCGACTCCAACGCGCGCTCCATCGACTCCAGCGGGGGCACCGCGAGCGCGGCGTCGTCCACCGCCGAAGCGGCGGACGCGACCGCAGGCAGCGCTCCGACAGCAAGGATCAGGAGCAGGACAAACGCGGGGTGTCGCAGTACCATCATCGTCCACCGATTCTTTGGCGATCGGCCCGAAGTCTACACTGCCCCGCTCGCCTGACTCGCAGGCGGCGAGGTCCCCGCAGAACAAGTACCGGAGCGGCTATGCCCCGCAGGATCATCGTCGGAATCAGCGGCTCGAGCGGCGTCATTTATGGCGCACGCCTGTTAGAACATTTGCGCGCACTCGGCACTCACGAGGTCCACCTGGTGGTCTCGGAAGTGGCAGACCGCACGCTCGCCATCGAGACGGGCCGACGGGCCGAGGAACTGCGTGAACTCTGCGATGTGTGGCACCGCAACGACAATCTCGCCGCATCGATCGCCAGCGGCTCCTTCAGGACCGAGGGCATGATCATCGCGCCCTGCAGCATCAAGACCCTGTCCGGGGTGGCCAATTGCTACGCCGACACCCTGATGGTACGCGCCGCAGATGTCTGCCTGAAGGAACGGCGCCGACTCGTCTTGATGGTGCGCGAGACGCCGCTGCACAAGGGGCACCTGGAGCTCATGCTCCGCGCCACCGACTACGGCGCCCAGATCATGCCCCCCGTGCCCGCGTTCTACGCCGGCGCGCTTACCGTGGACGATCTGATCGACCAGACTGTCGGGCGCGCGCTCGACTGCCTGGGGATCGAACACGAGTTGCTGAAGCGATGGGGCGAGCCCGGCTGAGAGTTCAGCCTGCCTGCGCTGTGGCGAGCGCCCGAGCCCGCGTCTTTCGATAGTCAGCATCTATCTGTCGAATCGATAATTACTGTTGAAACTTATCGGTTGGCGGTTATCCTGAACACCGCTCGACCACCCTACCGGGGTTTCTAGCGTGAACCCACCCCACCCCATCATGGAGTCATGACATGGACCTGAAAGGTTCCAAGACCGCCAAGAATCTGGCTGACGCCTTTGCGGGCGAGAGCCAGGCCAACCGACGCTACCTGTACTTCGCTGCCAAAGCGGACGTAGAGGGCGCACCCGACGTAGCAGCCGTGTTCCGCTCGACCGCAGAAGGCGAGACGGGCCACGCCCACGGTCACCTCGAGTATCTCGAGGCCGTGGGTGATCCGGCTTCCGGAAAGCCGATCGGTGGCACCGAAGACAACCTTCGGGCCTCGATAGCCGGCGAAACGCACGAGTACACCGATATGTACCCGGGCATGGCGAAGACCGCTCGCGACGAGGGCTTCGACGAGATCGCCGACTGGTTCGAGACGCTGGCGAAAGCTGAACGCAGCCATGCAGGCAAGTTCCAGAGAACTCTGGATACCTACCTGGCCGGCTGATGCGGCACCGGACGGACGGCAGCCGCCGTCCGTCCACCCCCCATTTTTCAATTCTACGAGTGTTACGGAGAACGCGATGAGTCTGCGCGAAGGCGGCCTGCAGGCCCCGACCCGGCATCCACTGGACTGGCAAAACGAGGCTTTCTACGACGAGAGCGCACTCACGGCCGAGATGGATCGCGTGTTCGATCTCTGCAATGGCTGCCGTCGCTGCGTGAGCCTCTGCGATTCCTTCCCATCGCTGTTCGACATGATCGACGCGTCACCGACCTTCGACCTCGATGGCGCCGACAAGTCTGCCTATGCCGACGTCGTGGAGCACTGCTACCTCTGCGACCTCTGCTACCAAACCAAGTGTCCCTATGTGCCGCCGCACGAGTGGGCGATCGACTACCCGCACCTGATGCTGCGTGCTAAGGCGGTGCAATTCAAAAAGGAAGGTGCGAGCTTCGGCCGCCGGGTGCTGTCCTCCACCACCGCGGTCGGCAAGCTGGCCACCATCCCGCTGCTCGACATTACGGTGAACGCACTGAACCGCAACTCGCTGGTCAGAAAAGCGCTGGAGGGCGCGATCGGGGTGCACCACAAGGCGCGGGTACCCCAGTACGACAGCAAGACGCTCAAGCGTCGCCTGAAGAAACACCAGGTCCTCACGTCACCCGCGGCGCAGGCCGGCCCCACGCGCGGCAAGGTGGCGGTTTTCAGCACCTGCTACGGCAACTACAACACCCCGCAGATGGGTGAGGACCTGGTGAGGGTCTTCGAGCACAACGGCATTCCGACTATGCTGGTGCAGGGCGAGAAGTGCTGCGGCATGCCCAAGCTCGAACTGGGCGACCTGCCCTCGGTGGCCGCGCTGAAGGAGCACAACATCCCGATCCTGGCGGCGGCCATCCGCGACGGCTGGGACATCGTGGCGCCGATTCCCTCGTGCACGCTGATGTTCAAGCAGGAACTGCCGCTCATGTTCCCCGACGACGCCGACGTGCAGTTGGTGAAAGCCAACATCTTCGATCCCTTCGAGTACCTGATGCACCGCCACAAAGCGGGGCTTCTGCGCACGGACTTCATTGAGCCACTGGGGAAGGTTGCCTACCAGGTGGCCTGTCACCAGCGGGTGCAGAACATAGGTCTGAAGACCCGCGAGGTGCTGTCGCTTGTCCCGGGCACCGAGGTGAAAGCCATCGAGCGCTGCTCAGGGCACGATGGCACCTATGCCGTCCGCAAGGAGACCCACGACAACTCGATGAAAATCGTGAAGCCGGTGGTAAACCAAGTAAAGCAGTTCGATCCGGACACACTCACCAGCGACTGCCCGATGGCCGGCGCGCATATCGCGCATGCCATGGGACAGGAAGAGCAGCCGGCTCACCCCTTGAGCCTGCTCCGTCGCGCCTACGGTATTTAAAGGAGCCCGCATGAACGCCCCACTCACGCTCGCAGACCTGCCCTCGGTCGAGGACTACGCAAGGACCCGCGACACCTTCCGCACACGTGTCCTCGCCGCAAAGAAATCCCGCCAGGTGCGCATTGGCGAGAACGTCACGCTGCTATTCGAGAATCGTGACACCGTGCTCTACCAGGTGCTGGAGATGCTGCGGATCGAGAAAACGGCAGACCCGGCCGCCATGCAGGACGAGCTCGATGCCTACAACCCGCTGATACCCGGCGGCAGCGACTGGCGCGCTACGATGCTCGTGGAGTTCCCGGACGCCGACGAGCGCCGGGTGCAGCTCAAGTACCTGCGCGCGGTGGAACACGCGGTGTATGCGCGCATCGGCGAGCGACGTCTTGCCGTGCTGGCCGACGAGGACATGGAGCGCTCAGACGAGGAGAAGACCTCCGCCGTGCATTTCCTGCGCTTTGCGCTGGATGCGCAGGACAAGGCAGCACTGCGTGCCGGGGCCGCACTCGCCTTCGGTATCGAGCATCCACGGTACCGCTACGAAACCGAGCTCCAAGACACCGCGGCGCGGGACTCGCTGATACGCGACCTCGACTGAGGCGCCCTGCATGAACCTCCGCGACTTACAGTATCTTGTTACCGTCGCGGAGCTCAGACACTTCGGCAAGGCAGCCGAGCGCTGCCATGTGAGCCAGCCCACCCTCAGCATGCAGATCCGCAAGCTGGAGGATTATCTGGGCGTCGAGATCTTCGAGCGCACGGGGCGGCGCGTCATGGTCACCACCGCAGGTGAGCAGATCGTCGAGCGCGCGCAAGTGCTGCTGCGCGACTACGAGGAACTCCAGCTGACCGCCAAGCGCCTGAAGGATCCCTCGGCAGGCCAGTACCGGCTGGGCGCCTTCCCCACGCTTGCCCCTTATTTGCTGCCCCGCATCGTCCCGGCGATCCACACCGCTTATCCGCACCTGCGCCTGCTGCTGGTCGAGGAGAAAACCGAGTTGCTGCTCGGCCGGCTGCGCCGCGGGCAGCTTGATCTCGCGCTGCTCGCACTGCCCGTGATCGGCGAGGATCTTGAATGGTGCACGCTGTTCGATGAGCCCTTTCACCTGGCCGTGAGTGAACACCACCCACTTGCCAACCGCAGGAGCGTGTGCGGCGCGGACCTCGACGCCCATCCCCTGCTGCTGCTGGACGAAGGTCACTGCCTGCGTGAGCAGGCACTTGAATTCTGCAAACTGAACGCCGTGGAGGAATCCCAAGAGTTCCGCGCCACCAGCCTTGCCACGCTGATGCAGATGGTGAGCACAGATCTGGGCATCACGCTGGTGCCCGAGATGGCCACGCACGATGCGCCGCGCAGCCTGCGATTCATTGCCTTCGAGGCGCCGGCGCCACACCGCAGCATCGGACTGGTCTGGCGCCGTGGCGCTGGACAGAGAGGTTTCTTCGAGTTACTTGCCGCGTTGATCAGGGAGCAGCGCGCGGCGCACTGACTGAGCCCGGCGCGATACCTGCGGTGGCCCTCAGGCCGCAGGCGTATCGAGCAGCATGGCGGCGAGGCGCGCACGGTGCCAGTCACCATCCCCGAAAAGGGCCTCGTTGTGGAGCTGGCGCTTGAAGTACAGCTGCACGTAACACTCCCACGTGAAACCGATCCCACCATGGAGCTGCACCGCGCGACTCGCACCAAAGCGCGCAGCATCCGCTGCCGCGGCCTTGGCCATATGAGCGGCGCGCAGTGCCCGCTCGGGCTCGTGGTCGATAGCACAGGCCGCGTTGTAGAGGTGGGAGCGCGCGAGGTCGATGCTTATCATCACATCGACCAGCGGATGCTTGACGGCCTGGAAAAAACCGATCGGACGATCGAACTGCTGCCGCACCCTGGCGTACTCGGCGGTAGTCTGGAGCAGCCACTCAGCCGCGCCGCAGAGATCCGCGGCAACGAAGATGAACAGCGCAGCCTCGGCCTCGGCAACCACGGCAGCGGCGCCGCCCGGTGCCACCAATTCAGTAGCCAATGCCCCCGCGAGCACCAAAGAGCCCTGGTCGCGGGTGAGATCGACGATGGCGTCGGGCACGATCGTCACGCCCGGAGCCCCCGCACGCACGAGATAGAGTCCAGCGCCGGCGGGGCCACGCGCCTTCACCACGAAGGCCTCGCACTTGCTTGCGTCCTGAACCCAAGGCGCCGTGCCCGTGACGGTGCCGTCCTGCCACACGAGCTCGCAGGCATCGCCACGCCAGGCGCCACGCGCGTCCGTGATCGCCAGGGCCACAGCCTGCCCGTTTACGATATCCGCAAGCACCGCATCGGCAGCCGCACTGGCACAACCCACCAGCAGCCGACTGGCCTGCAAGGTCCCCACCAGGGGCGCTGGCAGTGCGGCGCGACCAGCCTCCTCGGCCAGTGCCACCGCGGCCACCGCAGGCATGCCGACACCACCGCAGCGCTCTGGCACAGCAATGCCCGTCCAGCCAAGTGCCGCCATCTGCTCCCAGAGCCCCGGGTCCCAGCGCTCGGCGCCGGCAACGCCGGGTGCTGCCACCAGCCGGTGCAGGCGGTCGGAAGGGAGGTTGTCGGCGAAAAACTTGCGCGCCGCATCGCGGAGCATTTGTTCTTCTTCGCCAAATCCGAAATTAGCCGGCATTGCCATCGTCAAATCACCTGCTGCCTGGAGCACGCGCACGCGGCGCCGCGCCCACGTGCTACTTGCTCTTGGCCAGGCCGAGCACCCGCTCGCCCAGAATATTGCGCTGGACTTCGCTGGTGCCAGCGGCGATCGTGAAACCGAAGGAATTCATGTACGCCAGCGGCCAACGGCCAGCCTGCGGTGCTGCCGGGTCCGACACATAGAGCGATCCAGCGGCGCCGGCGATATCCATGCCGAGCCGTCCCGCTTCCTGGGCGATCTCGCTCATCAGCAGCTTGTATTGCAGGGCGAGCCGCATAGGGTGATCCGTCAGCCCGGCAACGCGGGCACGCTTCAGGTTGAGTCTGAAGCCTTCCTCGCGGATCGCGAGATCAGCGAGTCGCGAACGGATCACCGGGTCATCGGCGGCACACTGTCCTTGGCGCCATGACTCTCGGGCCAAAGCCACCAGCACCGGAACCAAGCCGGCATCGCCAAGGCGCGATCCGCCCGCCTGGGGCGTCACCAGAATCCCGGCGCCGCGCTCGTGGGCGAGCGTCGTCATCGCCACCGTCCAACCCTTACCCACCGCGTCGAGCCGGAGGGCGTCATCAATCTCGAGATCCTCGAAGATCACCTCGTTGAAACCCGTCTCGCCGGTCATCTTGATCAGTGGCCGCACGCTAACGCCCTTGCCGAGCGCGGCGCGAATAGGGACCACGAAATAGGTGAGCCCGTCGTATTTGCTGCTCTTGTCGGTGCGTGCGAGCAGGATCATCCAACTCGCGAAGTGGGCAAGCGAGGTCCAGACCTTGTGCCCGTTGATGATCCAGCGATCACCGCGACGCTCGGCAAATGTCTGCACGCTCGCAAGATCCGAGCCCGCCCCGGGCTCGCTAAAACCTTGGCACCAGATCTCCTCGCCGGAGAGGAGTTTCGGCAGCAGTTGACGCTTCAGCGCATCCGAGCCGTGGTAGAAAACCGTGGGCGCAGCCATGCCGAGGCCGATGATGTTGGGAAAATACGGGGTGCCGAAGCGCTGCATTTCCTCGTTGGCAATGCGCTGGCAGTCGGTGCGCCCAGCGCCACCGTGCTCCACCGGATAATCAGAGCCTACCAACCCAGCCTCATAGGCGCTCTGCTGCCAAGCCTGGAGGTAGTCCAGTTGCTCACGGGTCATGATCTCGAGCGCCGACTGCGGCAGGCGCACCGGCGACTCCGGGGGCAGATTGGCCGCCAGCCAGCCCCTGCAGTGCTCGCGGAATCGGGTTTGCTCGGGGGAATCCTTGCGATTGGGCTCAGACATGGGATTCGCGCTCCGGCATATCGAAAACGTCAGGGGCGATGCCGACTCCCTGCCGGCATCGCCCCACAGGTAACGGCTTACTTGGCTTGCGCAGCCTTGTAAGCCTTCACGGCATCATTGAACTTCGCCGCCAGCGCGGTTTGCTTGTCAATCGAGCCGTTGTAGGCCGAAGCCGTGGCTGTCTCGCGCGCGGTCTTGGCGTCCGCGCTCTCGTCCTTGGGTGCGGCCGCGTTGGCTGCAGCGGCCTCGGCATCGAGACAGGCGCGGTAATCGGCGCCATAGGCCTTCACCGCGGCCTGGACGGCCTTCATCTGGTCGAGCGTGGCCGACTTGCCATCGGGGATTGCAGGCTCTGCCTCGAGCGTGCAGGCGGCATGGGCGGTGGCCGCGAACAGCGGAAACGCCAGGGCGGCAACAATCGTCAGGGTCTTTCTCATCACGCTTTCCTCGTGGGCGTTGGGGGATCGGTGCAAAGCGGCGCCAATGTAGCCGAGACCTTGGCCCGCAGACAATCTCCAGGCCCACCCACGTTCTCAGCGTTCTACCTGGCCGAGATTGGCATGGATCACCGAGCCGTTGATGATGGGGTTCAGCGCGCAGAAACGAATGGTCTCGGCAACTTCATCGGGGGCGATCAGCCTGCCGAAGGTGATGCCGCTCGCCAACGCCCCGAGAACCGCCTCGTCCGCGCCCACGTGCGCGTGCAGCATCTCCGTGTCGGTAAATCCCGGACAGATGCAGGCAGTGTGAATGCCACGCCCGGCAAGGTCCTGGCAGGTCGCGCGCATCAACCCGATAAGCGCGTGCTTGGATACGACATAGGCACAGGCGCCCGCCACGGCCTTCTCGGCCAGCGTCGAGCCCACGTAGAGGATCGATGATCCTGCCCCCATGCCCGGCAGCAGGAGCCGGTTGAGCTGCTGGGGCGCAACCACGTTCACCTGCAAGGAACGTGCGAGACCCGGACCATCCAGCGCCGCCACGCTGTCATGGGTGAGCAGGCCGGCGTTGTGAACCAGGCAAATGCAAGTGCTTCCCGCGACCGCCGCTTGCAGTGTCTCGCCGTGATGCGCGTCCCAGTCAGGCGCCGAAAGATCGACCACTAGCTGAACTGCGCTCTCCAGCGGGATGGGGCTGCGCGAGACGTTGATCACGCGCCATCCAGAATCCGCAAAAAGCTGCGCCGTTGCCAACCCGATGCCGCGGCTCGCGCCCGTGATCACAAGGGTCGATGTCGTCATGGTTCAGTCCTTTTTTTTCCAGTTCGCGGAGCCCCACTGACCGGGGCCCGAAGACACCTTGATGCCGATCTCGCGGATATCGTAGCCGTCCACCAGCTCGCCGTCCTGGCGCAGCAGATCAACCAGGTAGCGCGAGTATTCCTCAACGGTGGCGTTGCGGACCGGCAGCAACAGCGTGTCGGCCTTCAGGAAGAGCATCGTCTCGCCGTTGAACTCCACGCGGTAATTCAGCCCTTCCTCCGTGATGCGCAGGTACGGGGAGTCCGCCGAGAGCAGCATGTACTCGTCAAGTCCCAAGCACAGCGCCTCGAGCTTGTCTTTCAGGATCCGGTAGCTGAAGCACATGCCGTTGGGTCCCACGGGCGCCATGACGCGCGCCGACACCTTGAAATTGTGGCCGTGTAGCCTCTCGCGCTCGGTGGCCGAGAAAACCGTGAAATGCGCCGCGGAGAACTTGAGGTACTCCTTGGTGAGTTCAATGGTCGTGATCTGTTCCATTCCACGATCTCCCGTGCAGGCCCCGCACTATAACGCGCAGGGCAGACTGTATAACGTGACGTTTACGGCCCACGCCCCTGCCGCGGATCATTGCGGCCCCGCGGGGCAGCAGGCACCATGCGTTGCATGCCCTGCCCCATGCTCTACCAGGTAGCGCCGTGATGGCCCGATTGCTGCTCGCCTGCATTGCCTTGGCAGCCCTCCACGGGGCCGCCACGCAGGCGCTCGATCTGCGCGTACGTGATGCATCCGGCACCCCCATGGCCGGCGTCATGGTCACGCTGAAACGAGCCCAAGGCGAGCGCGTTGACACCTCCGATGACGGCTACCCGGCGCCGGGTACGCCCGCCTCGGCGGCAGCCGAGATCACACGCTTCAGTGATGCCTCCGGCACCATCCGTATTGAGGCTGCGCCGGAGTCCGGCTTCTCGCTGCGCGCACGCAAGCCCGGATACCGTGACACGCTGCTCCCGGACATCCCGCCAGGCCCGCTGCCCGACCTGGTGATGACCCCCGAACGCGATCCGGTGGCACTTGCCGCCGCATCAGCTGCCAACCTCTGGCTCGCGCGGCTGGATTTCGACGGCGACACCGTGGCGCATGAGCATTTCCTGCGCCACTGCACCGGATGCCATCAGGGCGCGTCGAGCTTCATACGCATCGAGCGCAGCCCCGAGCAGTGGCGCGACGTGCTCGACCGGATGAACCGCTACGGCGCCAAATTGGCCGACAGCCAGCGAAAACCCATGGCGGAATACTTGCGGCGCAGATTCGCGGAGCTCCGCGAACACCCCGAGGCCTCCGCTCAGACTCCGGCGATGGATGCAGATCTCGCTGGAGTCACCATCAACGAGTGGGCGGTGGGCGATTCTGCCTCGCAACTCCATGACGTCCTGCTGCACCCGAATGGGCTCGTCTATACGGGCGACAATCTCATGGATCGGATCTACGAGATCGACCCGCTCGATGGCAGGTACACCGTCTACCGCATACCGCACTCGGCCGATGCCACCCCGGGCGGCGTGCTCGGCAATCGGCTCGCCGGTGCGGTGCCAAAGGTAGACAACCTCTACGGCGCGCACTCGCTCGCCCTCTCGCCCACCGACGGACACATTTTCATCACGCCGCCCAACCAGCAGGCGCTGATCGAGTTTGACCCGCTGAAAAAACAGTTCATGGAGTGGCGGCTGCAGGAGGGGTTCTACCCGCAGACCATCCGCTTCGATGCCAAAGATCGCGCCTGGTTCACGCTCGGGCTCAGTTCAAAGGTGGCCGTGTTCGATCGCCAGGCGCGCACCTTCCGCTATATCGATCTGCCGGCACGGGGAAAGCTGGACCAACTGCTGCTCTGGTACACGCAGTGGTCGCTGGAAAGTGGCCGGGGTGGCGAGCCACCGCGATACGACCTCCAGAGCAGCGGCTTTCCCTCGCCTTACGGACTCGACGTCTGTCCTGACGGCACCGTGTGGGTAGCGCGCCTGAACGCCGACGACATCGCACGCATAGACCCGGTGACGCTCGCGGTCGAGATCATTCCCACACCCTTCGCCGCACCGCGGCGGCTGCGCTGTGATGCCGGTGGCGACCTCTGGATCACGGGTTTCGCGGGGGGACTTGTCGCGCGTTACGTGGTGGCGGAAAAGCGCTTCCGAAGCTACGCGCTGCCCATACCCGGCGAGACTCCCTACGGGCTTGATATCGACAACGCACGCGGCCTGGTGTGGGTGACCGGCAGCCAGTCAGATTCGCTGTTGTCCCTCGACGTGGCCACCGGGCGCTGGCGCGTATTCCCGCTCAGCCGGCGTGGCAGCTTCACGCGAGACATAGGGGTCGCCGACGACGGCAGCGTTTTCAGCAGCAGCTCCACCTTCCCGGGCTGGCAGATCGAAGACGGGCAGCCAACCCTGATACGTCTCGCCCCGGGTGCCGCTCAAGCCGCACGGGAATGAGCGAGCTTGGGCTGCCTGCGTGCCCACGACGTGTTGCCAGGCGGTAATGCACCCGCGGTTTACCGGCAAGGCTGCGGGGGCTATAAGGGCGACATGACAACTTGAGGTATTCATGCATGACAGCGATGGAACTCCCCCCACCGGTTCGCGTCACCGAACTGCCCCAGACGCCGCTTGCATCAGCGCATCTCAACCACCATGCCCTTCCCTGGGTGGAACAGGGCGGCGGCGTGGCGATGAAAATGCTGCGCGTCAACGACGACACCGGGCACTGGGTGAGCATGAATCGCTTCCCGCCCGGCACCGAGCTGCCCGCCCACCGCCACAGCGGCGGCGTGTTTGCCTTCACGCTGCAGGGACGTTGGGGGTATCGGGAGAGCGCCTTCATCGCGGCGCCCGGATCGCTGGTGCGCGAACCGGCCAATACCTCCCACACGCTCTACGTGCCGGCCGACGCCACCGAGGCGGCCGAGGTGATTTTTTTCATCGACGGCAGCCTGGTGCATTGCCTGCCGGATGGCAGCATCTGGGGTGTTTCCGATGCGCACACGCAGCTCGCCGAATACCTCGCGCTGGCCGCCGCACAGGGGCACACCCTCAGCCGCGCCGACATCCTCGGCTGACGCCGGGGAGCACCAGAGCGCCGCCATGCAGACACCCGCGATAGAACTCTACGACCCCGACGTCTACGCTGCGGGCGTTCCCCACGAGGCGATGCGCTGGCTGCGCGACAACGCGCCGGTGTACTGGCATGCGCATCCGGACGGCGGTGGCTTCTGGATTATCAGCCGCCATGCCGACGTGATGGCGGTATCACGCGACCACAAGACATTCTCGGCCGAGCGCGGCTTCGTGATGGCAGACGAGCTGCCGCCCGAGATCCTCGCGCAGACGCAGCATCAACTGCTGGGGATGGATCCGCCGCGACACGGGCCCCTGCGGCGCATCGTGATCGAGCGCTTCACGCAACGCATGCTGGAGCAGCTAGAACCCAAGGTGCGCGATATCACGCGCGCAATCCTCGCGGATGCGCGCGCTCGGGGCGAATGCGATTTCGTGAACGACGTCGCCGGCAAGCTGCCCACTGCGGTGATCTGCAGCATGATGGGGGTGCCGCGGGAGATGTGGGAACAGATCCGCGAGTGGTCCGACCACTCCACCTCTGCCACCGACCCCGACATAGGTTGCACGCCGGAGCAGCAGCGGCAGTCATCGCTAGACATGGGCATGTACGGCTATGGGCTGGCTGCCGAGCGCAAGGGGCGCGGCGGTGAGGACTTGATCTCGCTGCTGATCGACGTCGAGGTCGACGGCCACACCATCACCGAGGCGGAGTTCGCCTCACTGTTCGTGCAGATCACCGTGGCGGGCAACGAAACCACACGAGCGATGATCTCTACCGGCATGCACGAACTGCTGGAGCGACCCGATCTCTACGCGGAGTTGGCGGCCAACCCGGACACCCTTGCGCCCGCCATCGAGGAAATGCTGCGCTGGAGCTCACCGCTGCACCACTTCCGGCGCACCGCTACCCGCGACACCGCGTTGCATGGCCAGACAATCTGCGAAAACGACCGGGTGCTGATGCTGTATACCTCGGCGAATTTCGATGAGCGGGTCTTCACCGATCCGATGCGCTTCGATATCCGCCGCAGCCCCAACCCGCATCTCGCTTTCGGCCATGGCATACACCTGTGCCTCGGTGCGAACCTCGCGCGGCTCGAGGCACGGGTATTCTTCGAAGAGTTCTTCACGACGTTTCGCAGCGTCGCAGAAACTGCGCCGCCCGCGCGGATCCGCTCGAACCTGGTAAACGGCTTCAAACGGATGCCGGTGCGCCTGCAGCCAGCCTGAGATGCAAAAAAAAGGCGGGCCGAAGCCCGCCTGGTCACTGACCGATCCTCAGAAACTGTAGTTTACCTCCAGCCCGTACTCACGCGGCCGCAGGATCCAGCCGCTGATCTCGGAAGCCACCACCGGGTTGGTCTGGTTGCCCGTCACAGCGCGCTCGTCGGTCAGGTTGCTGCCCACCAGCGAAATCGTGAGGCCGTTATCGCGGTCGATCACAGACAGCATCGCATTCACCATGGCGTAGGAGTCGAGCTCACGCTCGCTTTCATTGGCGAAGTCGCCGAAAGCGAAGCTCTTGTCGCGGAACGAGACGTTCACGTTGCCGTCGAAGTCCCAGCGGGTATCGCCAAGCGGCATGTTGAGCGCGATGAAGGCAGACCCCGAGTACTTGGCTGCGCCTGGAAGTTCCTGGCCCTTGGCATCGAAGCTGCCCACGCAGGTGGCATACCAGGTCGCGAACGCACCGCAAGCGGCTCCGGGGAACTTCTTGAACTCGGTATCGAGGAAAGCAACACTGCCCCCGATGGACCAGTTCTCGTTCAGCGAGAAGTTGAGGTCTGCCTCGACGCCCCTGGTTTCTGCCTCGGCGGCGTTGCGCACCACGATAACGCCGGTGTCGGGTGACTGGGCGCCCACCTGCAAATCGTCGAATGTATTGATGAAGGCCGCGATGTTGAACAGCATACGGCCATCCAGCAGGCGCGTCTTGCTGCCTATCTCGTAGGCGATCGAGTCCTCGTTCTTCACGAGTTTCTCGCTCAGCACGAAGGTGTTGCCGCCGTTGTCGATGCCGCCGCTCTTGTAACCGGTTGCCACCGTGAGATAGACGTTGACATCGTCGTTGATGTCGTACTGAAGCTTTGTCGACCAGGTGAGGAAATTGTCGTCGATACCGAGCTTCTGCTCACACTGGTTGCCATCCGGAGAGATGAACGATCCGCCGCCGATGCCGATACACGGCGCCGTGACCTGGCTCACATCGGTGTAGGACGTCGTGTAGAGCGCCCCGTTCGGGAAACCCTGAATGCCCAGGTAGTAGAGCGGAAGCGGCGTGCCGTTCGCCAGGTCGATGCGCAAGCCAACCTTGTCGACCGCATCTTTCTCCTCTCTGCCATAGCGCACACCGACACCGAATTTCAGCTGCTCCGTGACGGCGAAGGTTCCCTCGGCGAAGCCGGAGTAGGACTTCGACTCCTCGGTGTCACCGTTAAGCGCCGCAAGGTTTGCGGCCGGAATACCCGTGCTGCTGTAGGGGTTGTGAAAGAAAATGTAGGCGCCGCCGTTCTTGCTCTTGGGCGTCTGTTCGGAGCTCAGCTCGTCGTAGTAGAGGCCGGCCATCCAGCTAAAGCGCTCGCCCTCCGGCGAGGTCAGTCGCAGCTCGGTGCTGGTGAAATCGACCGGCGAATACCGCGTGGTCAGCATGATGCTGTTAATGGGAAGACCCGAATAGTTGAAGATCCGTGAATTGGCCGTGTCGAGATGACCCGTCTGTGATGTAAGCGTGTAGCCATCGCCGAAGCGATAGTTCATGACCAGTTGCATGTTCTTCATGCGTGCGGTCCAGCGCGTATCGTCGTTCAAATCGGCGTAGATGCCCGTGGTGACAACGTACTGGGTGAGGTCGGTCTTGAAATCCTCGCCCTGCGCCGCGAGGTACTGGTTGATCGGCAGATCCGCGCCGCCGGGGCCGGGGTCAATCCCCTGCTGCGTGGTGCCGTAACGCTTGGTGGTCATGTACTCGTATTTGAACAGCGCGTCGAAATTTTCGTTGGGATTGAATGCGAGTTGTGCGCGGGCACCAGACTTGTCCTCACCCCCGGCGTCCCGGCCGAGCGGGTTATCGAGGAAGGCGCCGCGCTCGGTCGTGACGAGCGCAAGTCGACCCGAGAGCGTGTCAGTGATCGGGCCGGAGAGTGCCCCTTCGTACTCACGCATCTGACGGTTGCCGGCACGGACGCGGAAATGACCCTCGGTTTCATCGCCGGGCTTGGCGCTGATCACGTTGATCGCGCCGGCGCTGGTGTTGCGACCGAAAAAGGTCGACTGGGGACCACGCAACACCTCGACCCGTTCCAGATCGAAGAATGGCATCGACAGCATGCCAAGCGCTCGGGACACCGCGATGCCGTCGAGAAAGAAGCCGACGGGACTCTCGAGACCCTCGGCCGGGCTGCCCAGCCCGCGCAGGTTCACTGCGTTGGTCGACCCCTGGTCCTCGATATAGAGGTTGGGGGTTTGGCGCCCGAGGTCGGTGATCGACTTGATGCTCTTCTTCAGCAGCGAATCGCTCGTCTCGACGACCATCGAGATCGGCACGTCGCGCACTGTTTCCTCGCGCTTCTGGGCCGTAACGGTGATTTCCTCAATTCCGCCCTGGGCAAACGCGAGCGGCGGCAGCGCCGCAAGCAGAGCAGGGATCAGGCGGGTGTGGATTCGACGCGGACGTTGACTGCGTGACATGTGTATCTCCGGGGAGGCCATTATTGTGTTTAGAGGCGCGGGGAACCCCCGCAGCTCCCAAGACTATAGCGCATCGGAAAGAACGTGTATTACTCCGTACGGATGAGGCCGCGCCGGAGCTCAGGAAAAGCGCATCTCCGGGACCTCCGCGGGAACCACCAGGCGACCGGCGGTCCTGGACACGATTTCCTCGACACTGACACCAGGGGCACGCTCCTTCAGGTGAAAGGCGCCGTCTTCGATCTCGAGGTAGGCCAGATCCGTGAGCACTTTGCGGATGCAGCCGGCTCCGGTGAGCGGCAGCGTGCAGTCATCGAGGAGTTTGGAGGCACCCGATTTGTCCGCGTGCGTCATGATCACGAGGATGTTGCGCGCCGCGGCTACGAGATCCATCGCCCCGCCCATGCCCTTCACCAATTTGCCCGGGACCATCCACGACGCAATGTCTCCCCGCACCGACACCTCGAAGGCACCGAGGATGGTGACATCGACATGACCACCCCGGATCATCGCGAAGGACTCGGCCGAATCGAAGATCGCCGCACCTATGGCTGCCGTAACCGTTTGCTTGCCCGCGTTGATCATGTCGGCGTCGACCTGATCCTCGGTGGGAAAGGGCCCCATGCCGAGCAGCCCGTTCTCGGATTGCAGCATGACCCGGATGCCATCGGGCACGTAATTGGCCACCAGCGTGGGAATACCGATGCCGAGGTTCACGTAGTCGCCGTCCTTCAGTTCGAGCGCTGCGCGGCGGGCCATCTGTTCGCGTGAGAGTGCCATGTCCTGTCTCCTGCCTAGCCGGCGCGCACGGTGCGCTGCTCGATGCGTTTCTCGAAGCTGCCCTGGATCAGACGGTCGACGTAGATGCCGGGGGTGTGAATGTGCGCGGGATCGAGCTCGCCGGGTTCGACAATGTGCTCGACTTCCATCACGGTGATGCGCCCGGCGGTGGCGGCCAGCGGATTGAAATTCCGCGCGGTGTGGCGGTAGATCGCGTTGCCGTAGCGATCCGCCTTCCAGGCTTTCACGATGGCGAAATCACCGGTGATGGCTTCTTCGAGGATGTAGGGCCTGCCATTGAAATGACGCACCTCCTTGCCCTCGCCCACCGGGGTGCCGTAGCCGGTAGCGGTGAAGAAGGCCGGGATGCCCGCCCCGCCCGCCCGCATCTTCTCGGCGAGCGTTCCCTGCGGCGTGAGGTCGACATCGATCTGGCCGCTGAGCAACTGCTGCTCGAAGAGCTTGTTCTCGCCCACGTAGGAGGCAACCACTTTGCTGATCTGGCGATCCTCGAGCAGCACGCCGAGGCCGAAGCCGTCGATGCCGCAATTGTTCGAGACCACCGTAAGACCGCGCACACCCATACGGCGGATCTGGGCTATCAGCCCTTCCGGGATGCCGCACAGACCGAAGCCTCCCGCGAGCACGGTCATGCCGTCTGCGAGGCCCGAAAGCGCCTCCTCGTAGCTGCCCACCACCTTGTCGAAACCGTTCATCCGCTACTCCTCATGCTGCAAAAAGGGCCCGCAGTTCAGGCTTGACGACTTTGCCCATCGCGTTGCGCGGCAAGGCTGGCAGAAACACGAAACGTCTGGGCTGTTTGTACGACGAGAGCTGGCGCTCGCACCAGCCGCGCAGACCCTCGACATCGAGTCGCGCATCCTCCCGCAACACCACGGCGGCGGCAACCACCTCTCCCCACGTCGCATCGGGCAGACCGAGCACCGCGCACTCCGCGATCCCCGGGTGCTCGAGGAGCACGCCCTCGATCTCCAGGGCAGAGAGCTTGTAACCCCCCGACTTGATGATGTCGACCGACTGGCGCCCCATGATCCGGTAGTAGCCCCGCTCGCGAACCGCGATATCGCCGGTGCGAAACCAGCCGTCGGCCGTGAAACTGGCGGCCGTGGCCTCGGGGTTGTTCCAGTATTCACGGAACACCGAGGCGCCGCTCACCTCGATCTCGCCGGGCTGATCTTCGCCCACGATCTGCGCCCCGGACTCGTCCACCAACCGCAGGCCCACACCCGGCAGAGGAATCCCCACGCTGCCGCTGCGCCGCTCACCCCGCAGAGGATTGGACAGCGCCATGCCGATCTCCGTCATGCCGTAGCGTTCGAGCAAACGCTGCCCGGTGAGCGCCTCCCAGCACGTGTGCACGGTCGCCGGCAGTGCGGCCGACCCCGATACCATCAGGCGCATGCATCTGAAGGCCGTGCATGTCCGCAGACGTTCGTTCTCGGGCATCGCCTCGAGTGCCCGGATCAGCCTGACGTAAAGGGTGGGAACGGCCATGAAAACGGTGTAGGCCCGGTCGTTTACGCGCTGCAGGATGGCGTCCTGACGGAAGCCCTCGAAGGCCTCGATGCAGGCGCCCGCCCAGAGCGCGCAGCACAGCACGTTCACGATGCCATGCACGTGGTGCAGGGGCAGGAACAGGGGGATGCAGTCATCGCTTCGCCAGCCCCAGGCTTCATCGAGCGTGCGCATCATGGCTACTATCGCCGCGTGGGTGCACACGGCACCCTTGGGCTTGCTGGTGGTGCCGCTGGTGAAAACAATCATCGCTCGCCGTTGGGGATCGATATCCGGCAGCAGGGGCTTTGACTCGGTGCTCTCCAGATCGGCCAGCACGAGAATCTGCGTTCCGGCCTGTGCGCAGGCCTCGAGGAGTGCCGGCGAGGCGACATCGACCACCAGCCGCTGCACGCCTGCGCTGCGCAGCACGTGTAGCAATTCACCGGCAGCGGCGCCACGGTTGAGCGGCACCGCGACACCTCCGGCCCGCCAGATGCCCCACTGCAGGGCGGCATAGTCCTCGCCTGCGGCTACCAAAAAGGCAATGCGCTCCTCCCCAAGATCACTCGCGTGACCGAGCACAGCGCCCGCCAGCGCCGCCGAGCGCTGCAGCAGATGCGCGTAGCTGGTTTCGCCCGCGTCCGAGCGGAAGGCGGTACGAGCGGCGTGGAGGCTGGCACGCTGGATGAGTTCGAGCATTGTTTATCGCCGCTGTCGGGTCGACGCGCATTATGGCAAAGCTGCCGTCGCGGCTGGTGCATAATCCGTGCATCAAGAGAGGAAAGGTCATGGGTCTCCGAAACCGTCAATGGCTGCTGGCGCGTCGCCCTGCGGGAAGCCTGTCCGAGCAGGATTTCGAGTACCGCGAAACCCCCGTGGCTGAACCGGACCCAGACGCGGGAGACGTGCTGCTGCGCAATCTCTGGCTCAGCTTCGACGCCACCCAGCGCGAGTGGGTGAAGGATCAGGAGGGTTATCTGCCGCCGGTGGGCGTGGGCGAGGTGATGCGCGCCTCCGCCGTCGCCGAGGTAGTGCGCTCGACCAATCCGGCGCTTCCCGAGGGCTCGCTGGTGCAGGGACTCTTCGGCTGGCAGGACTACGTCATCGTGCGTCCGGATGACGCGATTCCCCCCTCGCCACTGCCCGCCGGCGTCTCGCCCGAGATGTGCCTCGCCGCACTCGGCGGGACCTCGCTCACCGCCTACTTCGGGCTGGTGGATATCGGCGGTCTCACGGCCGGAAAAACCGTGGTGGTAAGCGCTGCTGGCGGCGCCACCGGCTCGATGGCCGTGCAGATCGCGCACCTGCGCGGAGCGCGCGTCATTGGTATCGCCGGAGGAGCAGACAAGTGCGCCTGGGTCAAATCCCTCGGCGCCGACGACTGCATCGACTACCACCAGGAAAATCTCCCGGAGCGGCTCGCCGCGCTGTGCCCGGAGGGCATCGACATAGCCTTCGACAACGTCGGTGGCGCGCAGCTCGAGGCCATGATCGGGCAACTGGCGCACCGTGGCCGTGCGGTGCTTTGCGGCCAGATTGCCGGCTATGACGCCCCGGACGCGCCGCCGGGACCCCGCAACCTGATGACGCTCATCTACCGCCGCGCCCGCGTGGAGGGTTTTCTGATGCTCGACTACCTGCACCGCACCCACGAGGCCTTCGCCGAACTGGGCCCGTGGCTTGGCAGCGGAGAGCTCCGCTGGCATGCCGATATCCAGGAAGGCTTCGAGCACATCCCACGCACGCTGCTGCGGCTCTTCCGCGGCGAGAATCGCGGCAAGCAACTGCTCCGGCTTGACGCGCCGTCGGGGAGTGCGGCGTGAGCGTCCACCGTCGCACCAAGATCGTCGCCACGCTGGGGCCTGCAAGCAGCTCGGAGGCGATCATCAACGCGCTCGTGGCAGCGGGCGTGGATGTCTTCCGTCTTAACTTTTCCCATGGCTCGGTGGCCGATCACCGCGACCGCGCCGAGCGGGTGCGGGCTGCAGCGGCGGCCTGTGGGCACGAGGTGGCGCTGCTGGGCGATCTGCAGGGGCCGAAGATCCGCATCCACTGCTTCCGTGAGGGTGCGGTCGAACTGGTGGCCGACGCGCCCTTCGTGCTCGACTGCGCACTGGCCGCCGATGCCGGCGACAGCGGATGCGTGGGCGTCGATCTCGCGAGCCTGCCGGAAAGCGTGTTCCCGGGCGATGTGCTGATTCTCGACGATGGCCGCATCAGCCTGGTGGTCGAAGCCGTGCGCGGCCAGCGCGTCGAGTGTCGGGTGCGCATGGGTGGCCGGCTGTCGAACCGCAAGGGACTGAACCGTCTGGGTGGCGGCCTCTCGGCGCCCTCCCTCACCGACCGTGATCTGGAGGATATACGGCACGCCGCCGAACTGGGACTCGACTACCTCGCGGTGTCGTTCCCCCTCTCCGCCGAAGACATCCGCGAAGCACGAAAGCTCGCGCTCGCCGCAGGCAGCGAGGCCCGCATCATCGCCAAGATCGAGCGTGCCGAAGTGGTGCAGGACGAGACCGTGCTCGATGCCATCATCGAGGCGGCCGACGGGATCATGGTCGCCCGCGGGGATCTTGGCGTGGAGATCGGCGACGCGGCACTGATCGGGGCACAAAAGATGCTGATCCGCAAGGCGCGGCGTGCCGACCGCATCGTGATCACCGCGACACAGATGATGGAGTCGATGGTGCAGAACCCGATTCCCACCCGCGCCGAGGTCTTCGACGTCGCCAACGCGGTGCTGGACGGCAGCGACGCCGTGATGCTGTCAGCCGAGACCGCAAGCGGCCGCTACCCGGTCGAGACGGTGACAGCCATGGCCGCAACCTGCCTGGGGGCGGAAACGTGGCCCGAGGTCCGGCGCTCCGGACACCGCGCCGACAGAGAATTCCAGCGCGTCGATGAGACCATCGCGATGGCGGCGGTGTACGCGGCAAACCACCTTCAGGGCGTCGCCGGCATGGTCTGCCTCACGGAATCGGGCGGGACGGCGCTGCGCATGTCTCGGATGAGCTCGGGATTGCCGATTTTCGCCCTGAGCCGACACCCCACAACGGTACGCCGGATGTGCCTGTTTCGCGGCGTGCGCCCACTGATATTCGACTACACGGTGCATCCCGCATCGGAGGTTGCGCAGGCGGCGGTGCGGGAACTGCGGGAGCGCGGACTGGTCAGGCCCGGCGAGCGGCTGATCCTCACCCGTGGCGACCTCCTCGGCGTGGGTGGCTTGACCACCACGCTGAAGATCGTCGAGGTCTGAGACCTCAGGCGGGCGGCGCGATCACCGCGTTATCGCGCCCCAGGTTCTTGGCCAAGTAGAGCGCGCCATCAGCGCGCAGCAGCATGGCCTCCCCATCCTCACCACCAGAGGGATCGAACTCGGCGATCCCACCGCTCATGGTGAGCTCGATGCGCGCATCGGGCAGCATCAACGGCCGGCCGATCGCCGCGCAGAGCCTCGAGTAGAGGGCCATCGCATCAATGGCCACCACACCCGGAAGCAGCAGGGCGAACTCCTCTCCTCCGATGCGGAAAATATCACCAACGGACAGACCATCCGCGCGCAGGCAATCAGCGATCCGGTTAAGCATCGCATCGCCGACGGGATGTCCCCACGTGTCGTTGATCCGCTTGAAATGATCGGCATCCATGACGAGCAGGCTGAACACGCCGGAGCGCGCACGGGCCGCGGCAACGGACTGCTGGAGGCGCACATCGAACCGTCGGCGGTTGCCCAATTGCGTCAGGGGATCAGTGCTGGACTCGATGGCGAGCTCAGCAACTGCAGTGCCGATCCGCCGGCGCAACCAGTAGACCAGCGCCATGGCCCCCGCGAGCAGAGCGCCGTCGATGGCGAGCACTATCCCGAGTACACGCTCGCCGCGCACGGCGATTTGCTGCGCGTAGAGGGACTCCTCGTAGTCCATGCCAAGGATTCCCACGACTGCCCCGGAGGCATTGCGGATAGGTACAGTGACACTGCGCATCGGGCGACGGGAGCCACCCGCATCATAAGAGCTGTGATCAAGGTAAGGCTGCCCTGCCGCGATCGCAGCAAGCATGCCCGGCTCGTTGGCAAGATCAAAGTCGAGCGCCTCCATCATCACGCTGGGGGGATCTGCGGGACGCTGTAGATTCGGCGAGCGCGAAGCATCGAGGATCAGGCGCAGCACGCCGTTATCAGGGCGGAGGGTGTAGAGCCCGTGGATCCCGGGCACCGCGTTCTGGAATCGGACCAGCATCTCGTTCAATTGCTCGTGAACCGGATTGCCTTGCTGCTGTGCGGAGACGAGGGTGTCGTGAAGGTCGCCATCGACGTTCGCTGCGATGGTGGTTGCGAGCTCCATGAGGTGATGTCCGAACTGCTGCTGCGCCCGCTCAGAGCCCCCCGAAATCAAGGGGAACGTTAGCAGACCGATCAGCAGGGCGAACACGACGCCGATCCCGAGCGACCAGCTGAGCGGAGACTGCAGCAGCAGGAACCGGATCACACCGATGCTGCGTGCGGGCTCCATCATGCAACCCCGCCGCTCGCAGGCTCAGCAAGTTCGCAGCGATCCCGGCCGGCGCGTTTCGCCCGATACAGTGCCCGATCCGCGCGACCCATCAGATCCGTCGCAAGCTCGTGCTCCGGATCGAGAGTAGCGATACCGATGCTGACACTAAGCTCCAGACCGACGCCGCCATGTTCGTCCAACGGCCGGCGGATCGCATCGGCAACGCGGGACTGGACGACCAGTGCCTGCGCGCTGTCGGTGCCGGGCATGATCACCGCGAATTCCTCACCGCCGATACGGCAGACGATATCCTCGCTGCGCGTGAGCCGCCTCAGCGCTGAGGCGATCATGATCAGGACGCTGTCACCGCCGGCATGGCCGAGGGCGTCGTTGATCGACTTGAACCGATCGACATCCAGTATCGCGAGGCTGAGCGAGCGCTTCGTATCGATGGCTGAACGTACGTGATGCTCCAGACGCTGCTCGAAGTGGCGTCGGTTGAAGAGCCCGGTGAGAGGATCTCTGATCGTTTCTTCCCGCAATACATCAAGGAAATCACCGAGGTGCTCTCGGAGCAGCCACACCGCGGCACCCAGCAGAGATGAGAGCACCAACAATACCCCGATGGCCGGTACGGCCAGGTCGGCGAAGACGCGCCGAGTCAGCGCGGCAAACTCCGCCTCCTCGAAATCCATGCCGAGCGTCCCGACTACCTGTCCGGCATGATCGCGAAGGGGGACGTAGACGCCTCGCAGCGTGATGCCGCCCTCGACGAAGCTCTGCCGGTCGAGCCATGGTTCGCCAGCTAATAGCGCACTCACCATGTCGGGCTCGATCGTGTCCATAAGCACACGCTCGCCGACACGGGTGATGGCGCTCGCACGGTCCCGCAGAGTGGCAATGTTACTCTGAGCGGTATCCAGCACGTAAACCATATCGCCATCGGCGGCGATGCGTTTGGTGTAGACGCCACGCACTTCGTGCGTCACGAGATGCATGCGTTCCAGTGGTGCGAGTTGCCGCATGTAGTCAGGCGATCGCGTCTGCGCATCCGCCTGCAGGCGCTCATGCGCCTCCACGTCGATCTGACTGGCCAGTACCAGCGCAAGCTCGATAACAGCCGTCTCGGCACGCTGCTGGTAGAGCGCGAGGGCCCGGGCCATTATCCAGCCGGCGACCACGAAGAACACCACGAGGTACAGCGCGGCCACCAGCAAGCCGAGCGATCGGGGCTGCAGGCCGAGGAAATAGCCCAATTCGGCGCGGTCACGCGTGGTTTTTTCGAGGCCTGCAGATGCCATGTGCCGCGACTCAGACAGCCAGCATTACACGGTCACGACCGCCGCGCTTGGCCTCATAGAGCGCCCGGTCCGCATCGCGAAGGATTTCCTCTGGCCGGGCGTCGGGGCCGTTCATAGTGGCCACCCCGCCACTGATCGTGATCACGCGCTCGGCGCCTTCAATGAACATGGGCACGCGGATCGCGGCGCTCATGCGGTTGAAGGCGGCCTCGCCTTCCTGACGTCCGATGCCCGGCATGAGGAGCGCGAATTCCTCCCCACCGATACGGCAGCACAGGTCACCCTCGCGGACTTCCGCGCGGAGCCGCTCCCCAAGCCGGCGCAGCACCTCGTCGCCGGCGGGATGGCCAAGCTCGTCGTTCACGCGCTTGAAGCGGTCGATATCGAACACCAGCAGCGTGTACGGCGCCGAAGAGCGTCGCGCCTGCGCCATGCCCGCACCCAGGGCCCGGTTGAATAAAGCTCGATTTCCGAGTCCGGTGAGCGCATCCGTGATGCTCTCGCGCTCTAGCCTCGAGACCGCCTGGAGCAGGCTGCTGTGTAGCCGTGAGGTGATCAGCCCCGCAAAGAGGGCGAGACCCAGGCACACGCCCGCCCCCACCTGCCCCAACAGCACAAAACTGTCGCGCTCAGCACGATAAGCACCGACCTCGATATCGAGCACGAGCATGCCCACCACATTGCCCTTGGCATCATCGATGGGCGCCTCGACCGACCGGTAGATCTTGCCCGCCGACCGCAATGCGCGCAGTTCCACATAGACCGCTCCCGACATGATGGTGGGGAGAAGGTCCGGTTCGACACCGAGATTCAGATCTAGCACGGGATCCATGACACGGGCAAACCGATTCTTGTCGCGGACTTGCGTGAGGCGGGGCGAGGCAGCGGTATCCAGGACGTGAAACAGCCGGCCCTCGAACACCCGCATCGTTCGGACGCGGTAGACCTCCGGCAACAGATTATGGAATTCCACGAGGCGGGATAAGGCACGTTCGTAGAGTTCCGAGCCGGTGTCCTGCGGCTCGCGCAGTGTCTCGTGCAAGTCGCCATCGACCAGTGGCGCCGCCGCTGCAGCCAGGCCACGCATCCGTTCTTCCGCAGTACGGTCGTGCTGGCGGGTGCCAAAATACCCCAAGAGCCCGAGAAGCGAGCCGCTGACCAGGAGAAACGAAATCGCCACCAGCAAGCCAGTGGCGTAGGGGGGCGTACGGTGGAGAAGCCCACCAGACCGGTGCTCTGCACCTTCGTCCGCGCCGGTAATTTGCATTAAATCGACTCGATCAACGAAGGTCTATCTTAATAGAAAACCCGCTAGCCGAGGAGCCTGTGTTGCGCTCTCAGGGTTTATCGGCTGAGACCGCCCACATCGCATAGTAGGAGTGAGCGCCGCCGAAGGCGTGCCCGATCGCCAACCGGGCCCCATCGACCTGATGTTGCCCCGCCATGCCACGCACCTGCAGCGCGGCTTCACCGAAGCGAAGCATGCCCGAGGCACCGATGGGGTTCGAGGACAAGACGCCGCCCGAGGCGTTGATGGGCAGGTCTCCCCCCAGTGCCGTGGCGCCTGACTCGACGAGCTTCCAGCCCTCCCCCTCGCCACAGAAGCCGAGGGTTTCGAGGTACATCGGCTCGTACCAGCTAAAGGGCACATAGAGCTCCGCAACATCGATCTGGCGCCGTGGATCGGTGATCCCGGCCTTGGCGTACACGTCCTTGGCGCAGGCGATCAGGGATGCGGGGTGGATGTTGTCTTTACCCGCGTACATGGAGCCATCGGCACGCGTGGACGTGCCGAGAATCCAGGCCGGCGGGTTGGGCGAGCGCGAGGCATGCTCTTCATCTGCCAGCACCAGTGCGCAGGCACCATCCGAGGACGGGCAGCTCTCAAGGAAGCGGATCGGCTCCCAGAGCATCGGGGACTGCATGACCATCTCGAGGGAGATGTCAGGAATCTGCAAGTGCGCGTAGGGATTTTTCAGGGCGTTCTGCCGGTCTTTCACCGCCACCAGGCAGCCGATGTGCTCCGGCACGCCGTAGCGCTCCATGTACAGCCGCATGTAGGGCGCGAAGAACCCGCCCGCACCGGCATTGACGTGGGGCACAAAGGGCATCCGCGGCGACAACGCCCAGGTGGCGTTAGATTCGGACTGCTTCTCGAAGCTCACGGTGAGCACACGGCGGAACGCCCCGCTCTGCACGTAACTGGCAGCCACCACTGCCGTGGATCCGCCCACGCTGCCAGCCGTATGCACGCGCAGCACCGGCTTGCCATTGGCACCCAGCGCATCGCTCAGATAGAGCTCCGGCATCACCACGCCCTCGAACATGTCGGGGGCCTTGCCGAGTATCAGGGCATCGATGTCCTTCCAGGTGCAGCCCGCGTCTTCCAACGCGCGCTCCGCGGCCTGCCGCACGAGCCCGGCGATGGAGACTTCCTTATGTTTGGATTTGTGCTTGGTCTGACCGACGCCCACTACTGCAACGCGATTGCCCATGGGATCAGGCCTCCAGTACGGCGACGAGGTTCTGTTGCAGGCACGGACCCGAGGTCGCATGCGCGACCCCGCAGTCGGCCTCGCCCCGCATAATACGGGTAGCAACGTGACCGATGCGGTCAAGGCCTGCCGCCATCATCACGTTGCCGGCGAGCGCGCCGCCCGAGGGATTCACCGCCACGTTATCGGACAAACCGAGTTCGCGGCGCAGGATGATCTCCTGATGGCTGAAAGGCGCGTGCAGTTCGGCCGTGTCCACGGGGCGCCCGGCCACGCCCGCCCGGGCGGCGGCGTAGCGGGTGGACGGCGAGCGGGTGAGATCGCGCGCGCCCAGCATGCCGGTTTCCATACGGTGGTCGATGCCGCGGATCCACGCCGGGCGCGCGCACAGGCGTCGGGCCGTGTCGGCGGAGGCCACCAGCAGCGCCGAGGCGCCATCGGTGATGGGCGCGCAGTCATGACGACGCAACGGCGAGACGAAGCGTGGCTCTGCGAGCAATGCCTCAATGCTCGTTTCGGCGGCGAGCTGTGCCTTGGGATTCGACAGCGCGGCGCGACGGCTGCGCACCACCACCTCGGCCATGTCACGCTCGGTGAGGGAGCCCGCATCGAGCATCGCCCTCGCCTGGAGTGCCGCGAGGCTCACGGCATCCGGCCATAGCGGCACCTGATAGTAGGGATCGAGCTGCAGGGTTAGCACGGAGCGCAACTCGCCCGGGGAGGACTTGCTGAATCCGTAGATGAGGCAGAGATCGGCCTCGCCCGACCAGATCTTCAGCAGCGCCTCGAAGAGCGCCCAGGCGGCATCCATCTCGACGTGGGACTCGCGTATGGGCGGCGCGGTAGCCACCGCGTTCAGGCCCTCGACGAACGCGAAGGCCGCTCCCTGCAGGTAGTCGCAACTGCCCGAGCAAGTGAAGTCGATATCTTTCTGCGTGACCCCCACTGACTGCATGACCTCCCGCACCACGGGCATGATCAGCTCACTTTCGTTGGCAGCGCCGGCATAGCGACGCTGCATGCTCTGCGTGTATCCGATGACCGCGGCTTCGCGCATATCTCAGCTTCCTTCCACGGGCCTGAACCAGGCGATGTTCTCGAAGGTGTAGTCCCACTCCTCGCGCGGCTTCCACCGTGCCTTCACGCGCATGCCGACGTGGACGCGGGCGTTGTCGACCTCGCTCACGCGGTGCAGGCAGGCCATGTCAGTGCCGTCGAGAAGGATGTTGGCCGCCACGAAAGGAGGCTTTATCGGATTACCTGGAATGGGTATATGCACCACCGTGAAGGACTCGACGATACCTTCATCGACCACCTCAACTTCTTCCTCGGTGGGTACGCCGCAGGCAGCGCACATGCCCCGCGGCGGCACGTAGACGTTGTTGCAGCCGGGACAACGCTGCCCGACGATGCGGCCCTCGCGGATGCGGGTGAGAAAGCGCGTAAGCGCCTTGCCCGCGGTGAATTCGTACTGGAGATTGATGGGGACCTCGATCCCCGTTACCGGCGCCGGCGTGTCGCTCATAGGGGTGCTCCTCAGGCCGGCTCGAAGCAGGCGATGTCGGTGATGCTGCCGCGGCGCTCGGCGGCCCAGCGCACGCGTACGCGCATGCCGGTGCGCATCGCACCTTCCTCTCCTGCGTCGACCATGTGCAGCATGGGCACATCGGCGCCATCCAGGCGGACCAGCGCGAAGGCGAAAGGTTTCTGCAGCAAATGGTGCGAGATCGGCTCGGCAACCCAGGACCAGGTGGTCACCACCCCTTCTTCGGCAACGCTGACGAATTCGGTCAGCGCCTCGGCACTCACGGGGTCGTACTCCGCCGCGGGGACCAACACGCGACCATCACTGGTGCGGGTGCCGACGATGCGGCCCGCGCGGAGCTCGGTCAGGAAATGCCCGATCACGGGGCCCGTGGAGCGGGTGTAGGTGTAGCCGAGTTCAAAGCTCTTGGTGAGCAACTCGGGATTGTTCTCCGGCATGCACGCCTCCGTCTTGCGCAGCCCCAGACCGCGAGGCTATGGGGCATGAATTGACACGGGGAGGATCATTCCACAAGGATGCGGCCCCGGCCATGGCCGACCCACACCATTTTCGTCTGACCATTCTGCTCAACGGGGCCCGGAGGAATCGCTCATGCGCGCACTGGTTATCGGCGGGACCGGGCCAACCGGGCACCACATCGTGAACGGGCTGATCGCCCGCGGGTACCGCGTGGAGATACTGCATCGGGGCAACCACGAGGTGGAGGAAATTCCCCCGGAGGTCCTGCACCATCACCTGGACCCCTATGATCCTGCCGTGCTCGAGGCGTTTTTCGCCGCCGCCCCGCGATTTGATCTGTGCGTGGCGACCTACGGCCGCCTCCGCGCGATCGCCAGCGCGACCGCGGGCCGCATCGGGCGTCTCATCTCGGCCGGTGGTGTTCCCGCGTATCGCGGCTACATGAACCCGGCTCTGGGGGAGCCTGCAGGGCTGCCGGTCCCCACGGGCGAGGACGCCCCCCGCGTAGCAGCGCCCGCCGAGGACGAGAAGGGGTGGCGCATCGTGCAGACCGAGGACGCACTGTTCGCCATGCATCCGGACGCCACGCACCTGCGCTATCCCTACGTGTACGGCAAGTACCAGCCGATGCCACGCGAGTGGCCGATACTGCGGCGCGTTCTTGATGGCCGGGCGTTCATCATCCTTCCCGACGGTGGCCTCACCCTGCATCACATGGGTTATGCGGAAAACGTCGCTCGCGGGATCCTGCTCGCGGCAGATCACCCGGCATCCTCGCGCGGGCGGATCTATAACTGCGCCGACGAGGAGGTGCTCAGCCTGCGCCAAAGCGTCGAGATCATCGCCGCCGCTATGGGGCGACATATCGAGATCGTTTCGATGCCTTGGGAACTCGCGCCCTGCACGCGCCCGCTGGTGATGCAACCGCTCACCACGCACCGCGTACTCGATATCTCGCGCATACGGGCCGAACTCGGTTATCGCGATGCCGTCCCGGCCCGCGAGGCCCTTGCACGCACCGCGCACTGGCTCGCTGAGCATCCACCCGCAGCAGGGGGAATCGAGGAAATGGTGCTGGAAGATCCCTTCGACTACGCCGCAGAAGATCGCCTTCGCGCCGCCTGGGAGCGAGCGATCGCCGGGATGCCACGCATCGACTTCAACCCGCAGCCAGGCTACACGATGTCCTATAGCGGGCCGGGGGGACGAGACCGGTCGCACAGCAGTTTTACGGGCTGACGCAGCCGCTGCCACACACCTTGAGGGGCCGCAAGCGCCACTGCTACCGCCCTCGATCCCTCTCAAACAGGAGCACCGAATAATGCATCAGTTGAGCCTGCATGGCAGGGTGGCGCTGGTCACGGGGGGCAGCCGCGGGCTGGGCCGGGCGATGGTGCTGGGGCTAGCCGAGGCTGGCGCCGATGTGGTGATCGCCAGCCGCAAGCTCGAGAGTTGCCAGCAGCTCGCCATCGAGGTGGAAGCGCTGGGTCGGCGCGCGCTGCCTTTTGCAGCGCACGCGGGCCAGATGGAAAGCCTCGACGCGCTGCTCGATGCCACCTACGCGCACTTTGGGCGCCTCGACGTACTGATCAACAACGCCGGCACCAACCCGGTGACCGCAGGCCTCTCGGACCTGACGCCCGAACTCTTCGAGAAAGTTTTCGCCGTGAACACCAAGGGGCCGTGGTATCTCGCCTCGCGCGCGGCACCACGGATGGCGAGCCACGGCGGCGGCAGCATCATCAACATCATCTCCGTGAGCGGCCTGAAACCGCCGGCCTATCAGGGTTTTTACGCTGGCAGCAAGGCCGCACTCCACGCCATGACCAAGGTGATGGCTGCGGAGTGGGCCAGCATGGGCATACGCGTGAACGCCATCGCGCCCGGCAGTTTCCATTCCGACATGCTGGATGCCGCGTTGAAGATCCTCCCGGGCTATGCGGAAGGCAGTCGTAACGCCTCACTGCAGAAGCGCATTGCGCAGACCGAGGAGATCGTGGGGCCGGTGCTGTATCTGGCGAGCGATATGTCGGCCTTCACCACCGGCGCCACACTGGTAGCTGATGGCGGCTACCTGGTGCTCTGAGTCGCGCCCCACTCAGGACGACCACGCCGCAGCACGCGCCAGGGCAAGCACGCCGAACACCGCAAAGAGCGCGGCAGCAGCGCGATGAATCCAGGCCTTGGGCACCCGCGCAAGCAATGTCGCGCTCACGAATATGCCGATAAGAGATACCGACCAGAGCGCGAGCGTCGCGCCCGTAAAAACCGACCAGGGCGATTCCGGGAACTCGGGATTGGATGTCAGCCCGAGATCACCTTGAGATGCGAACACCCGGCGGCCTCGACAGCCTCTGCGACCATGTTCTGATGCTGGTCGGGATCGGCCCAGCGCTCCCTGCCAGCCGCCGGTAGCAGATCGACCGGATCGAAGTAAAGGTACGCCTCGTCGGCATGCACCGCCGGCGAGCGGTAGACGCTGATCCCGGTGACGCGATCGTAATGATCGAAGCTGTGAACGGCGCGCTTGCCGCCGCCGCCCGGCGCATCGACAACGAAGGTCGGCGTGTTGAACCCGGCAGTGGATCCGCGCACGTGGCGCTCGACCTCGGCCGTGGTGGCTAGCGTGGTACGCATATCCTCGACCTGCGAGACGAGGTCGTGCTGGTACACGTAATAGGGATGCACGTTCATGTACCCGAGGCGACGCACCAGTTCGGTCATCAAGGCGGGCGTGTCATTCACGCCACGGATCATCACTGCCTGGTTGCGCACCGTAACGCCTTCGCGAAACAGCAGGGCCATCGCATCACGGGTAATGCCACTGATCTCCGCGGAGTGATTGAAATGCGTGTGCAGGCACACTTCCTTACCCTCGCGGCGGCCGCGTGAGACCAAACCGAGCAGCGCACGGGTCCAGTCGTGATCGCTCAGGATCTTCATAGGCGCGACCGCAGGGCCCTTGGTAGCGATGCGGATGCGACGGATATGCGGAATCGACAACAGGAGGTTGCCGATGGTCTCGAGATGCGCTGCCGGCAGCATGAACGCATCACCGCCCGAGACCACTACATCCTCGATCTCGGGGCGCGAGGCAAGATAGGCGATGCCCTGATGCCAGCGCTCGCTGTTTGGCTTGAGCCGCGACTTGCTGACCGTGTCCGTGTCACCGCCGATGGCGTAACTGCGGGTGCAGAACCGGCAATACACCGGGCAGACATCGAGCGGCAGGAACAGCGCCTTGTCGTGGTAGCGGTGCGTCAAGCCCGGGGTGGGTGCGTCCGACTGCTCGTGCAGGGAGTCAAGGGTGAGCCGTGGGTGGTCCGGAATCTGGTGCGAGGCAACTGGCACGAACTGGATGCGGATCGGATCGGCGTAGGGGTCACTCCAGTCCATCCGGCTCACGGTGTACGGCGACACGCGCAGGTTCATGGGCGCGCGTGCCATCCCCGCCCGCACATCATCGATGAAGGCCGGCGAGACCAGCCGCCCCAGCACTTTCTCCAACTGATCGACGGAGGTGACGCTGTGCTTGGTCTGGAATTTGAAGTCGAGGAACGTCTCCTTCGAAATCGCCTCATAGCCCGGAATATGGCGCCAGAACTCGCTGTCATCGAACTCGCGATGGCGCAGCAGGGCTGCGGGTGCGGGGGGCTTCAGCGCCGCCGGCACGACCACATCGAGCACAGATTCGAGCCCTGGCAGCAGGCTCAGTTCCGGGGCAATCTCGCGGACCCGGGGCCCCCCCTCACGGGCGAGCACCGCCATCTCTGCAGGCTTGATTTCCAACACACCCATCGTAGTTCCCCCCGGACATTTCCTGTACACTCGTTCAATACGGTGCGCAGAGCAGAGCTATCCAATCTGCGCATCAACACTGCAACTGTAGGGATATAGGCTGTCAAATTGAATAGCCAAATTATGCGGTTTGGATTGTTAAGCTAGCCATTTTGATAATTTCATCGAGCAAAGTGCGGGAATGGACGACCTCGACCGACGCCTCCTCGAACTGCTGACCGAGAACAGCCGGTCCAGCGTGACGAGTCTCGCCCAGAGCCTCGGGGTGGCCCGCGCCACCGTGCAAGACCGCATGCACAAGCTCGAAGAAGAAGGCCCGGTGCGCGGCTTCACGGTGCGGCTGGCACCCGAGTACCAGCGCAGCCGGATCGGCGCGCATGTGATGATCGCCGCCGACCCGAAAAAGCAGGCAGTCCTTACCCGGGCCCTGCAGAAAATGCACGCGGTGCGTGCCCTGCACACCATCAGTGGTCAGTACGACCTGATCGCGCTGGTGCAGGAAGACAGCACCGGAGCGCTGGATACCTGCATCGATGCCATCGGCGCCTTGGATGGCGTCGAGCGAACGCTGAGTTCCATCGTTCTCAGCACCAAATTCGAACGTTGAGACCCGGGCACTGAACCGAAGGACCCGCCATGCTGCAACTGAAACGCACCCCTTTCCACGAGCGCACCTCGGCCCTGTCGCAGGCGCAAAACTGGCGCCGCTGGGCCGGACATCTCGTCCTCGGCTCCTACGATCTGGGGCTGGATCGCGAGTACTGGGGCATCCGCAACGCCGCCGCGCTGATCGACATATCGCCGCTGCTCAAATACCGGATCTCCGGGCCAGATGCCGCCGCCCTGCTCCACCGCGTGACCCCGCGCGACATCCACCGCATGAGCGTCGGACAGGTGGGCTACACCGGCTGGTGCGATGAGGATGGCAAGCTGGTCGATGACGGCACCATCTCGCGGCTTGGCGCGGAAGAGTTCCGCCTCACCTCCGCAGAGCCCTCGCTGCGCTGGCTGGAGATGAACGCCGGCGGCATGGACGTCCGCATCACCGAAGAGAGCGACACGCTGGCGGCTCTCAGCCTGCAGGGCCCGAAATCACGCCTCGTGCTAAATAGATGCTGCAGCACCTCGCTCGACGGACTCGGCTATTTCCGCGTTGCGTCCAACACGCTGGCGGGCTGCCCGGTGGAGATATCGCGCACCGGCTACACCGGTGATCTCGGTTACGAAATCTGGCTGCGGCCCGCCGACGCCCACGCGGTGTGGGATGCCCTGATGGCCGCCGGCCACGACTACGGCCTCGTACCCTGCGGCATCCTCGCCATGGACATGGCACGCGTCGAAGCGGGACTGGTCATGCTGGACGTCGACTACACCTCCGCGCACGCCGCTTGGATCGACGGCCAGAAATCATCGCCCTATGAGCTTGGCCTCGACTGGAGCGTGCACCTCGGCAAGGAGGGCTATTTCGTCGGTCGTGCGGCGCTCGAGCGCGAGCACAAGACCAGCCCCGCCTGGCGGATGACGGGCATCGAGGTGGACTGGGAAGGCCTCGAGAAACTCTTTGTCGCGGTCGGCCTGCCACCGCAGATTCCGGCCATGGCCGTGCGCGGGAGCCTGCCCATCTACAGCGGCACCACGCAGGTGGGCTATGCCTCGACCAGCACCTGGTCGCCGGTCCTGAAAAAATACATCGCGCTCGCTCATCTGCAGCGTCCGTACTACGAGCCGGGCACGACACTCTCGATCGAAGTCACCGTCGAGCACCACCGCAAGACCGCGCCCGCGCGGGTGGTGAAGCTGCCGTTCTACGAGCCGGAATGGAAAAAGAAATGAGCCTGCGCCCCCAGACGACCGAGGCAATGCCATGTCAGTGAACACCTATGACGCAATCGTGATCGGCGGCGGCCACAACGGGCTGGTCGCCGCGGCCTATCTGGCCCGCGCCGGAAAAAAGGTGGTGGTTCTGGAGCGCCGCGACATCCTGGGTGGCGCCGCCGTGACCGAGGAGATATTCCCCGGCTACCGCTTCACCGAATTCAGCTACGTCGTGAGCCTGCTACGGCCCGAGATCATCCGCGATCTGCAGTTGCCTCGGCACGGACTGAAAATCCTGCCGCTACCGAGCACCTTCACACCCGGGCTGGACGGTGACTACCTTGCGGCCTGGGACGATCACGATCTCACGCGGCAGGAAATCTACCGCCACTCGCCGCGCGACGCCGATGCCTATGACGAGTTCTCACGGCAGATGGCGCGCGCAGCCAAGGCGATAAAGCCGATCATCAGCCTGGTGCCGCCCGACCCCTCCTCGCTCGGCTGGCGCGACCTCAAGGGCCTGATGAAACTAGGGCAGTTCGGCGCGAGCCTGAGTTCGAAGGAGCTCGAACTCCTGTCCAAGCTCGTCACGCAGTCCGCTGGCGATGTGCTGGACGACTGGTTCGAAACCGACCTCCTGAAGGGCACCAAAGCCTCCAGCGGCATCATCGGCACCTACATGGGCCCGCGCTCGCCGGGCTCGGCCTACGTGCTGCTGCACCACTACATGGGCGAGATCGACGGCGCTTTCCGCGCGTGGGGGTTCGCGAAGGACGGTACCGGCGGCGTCAGCGCGGCCATTGCTCGTTCGGCGCGCGAACTCGGCGCAGAACTGCGCACTGGCTGCCCGGTGAAGGAAGTGATCGTACGCGGCGGCCGCGCCGTGGGCGTGGCGCTCGAGAACGGCGACGAATTCCGCGCCAAGGCCGTGCTCTCGGCAGCCGATCCCAAGCGCACATTTCTCCAGTTCGTCGATTCGAAGCACTTCCCCGACGAGGTCACGACGGCACTGCGCAACTTCCGCATCCGCGGCTCCTCGGGCAAGGTGAACCTTGCCCTGTCCGAACTCCCCGATTTCACCGCGATGCCTGGCGAGGGAGCGCTGCATCGGGGTGCTATCTCCATCAGTCCGAGCATCGACTACATCGAGCGTGCTTATGACGACGCCAAGTACGGGAGCTTCTCGAAGAACCCGTACCTCGACATCATCATTCCCTCGAAGATCGACCCCGACATGGCTCCGCCGGGCCATCATGTGATGTCCTGCTTCGTGCAGTACTGTCCCTTCGACATCGAGGGGGGGTGGAACGACGCCAAGCGCGATGCGTTCGGCGAATCGGTGATCTCCACGTTGGAGAAGTTCGCTCCGAACATCCGCCGCGCCATCGTCGGCGCGCAGGTGTTGACGCCCGCCGACATACAGCGCATCGCAGGCATCACCGGCGGCAACATCATGCATGGCGAATTGCTGCTGCATCAGTTGTTCTTCCTGCGTCCGACGCCGCAGTGGGCGGACTTCCGCACCCCGCTCAGCGGCTATTACTTCGGCGCCGCGGGCGCCCACCCAGGCGGCGGCGTGATGGGCGCCGCCGGCAAGATGGCCGCGACCGCGATCCTCGAGGACTGGTGAGCCCTATGAACAGCTACGATGCAATCGTGATAGGCGCGGGCCACAACGGGCTCGTCACCGCCAACTACCTTGCCCGCGCAGGCAAGCGTGTGCTCGTTCTGGAGCGCCGGGCGATCCCCGGCGGCCAGGCCGTGACAGAGTCCTTCGGCGAAGGCTGGAGCGTGGACTCTCTCCATGCCGGCGGCATGCTGCGCCCGGACATCGTGCGGGAACTCGGGCTGTCGATACCCGCGCCGGCGCCGCAAACCTTTACCGCGCACACCGAGACCGGAGCGCTCTCTATAGGCCCCGCGCTCACGGATGCCGCCTCGATCGCGGCAATCGCCACCTTCAGTGCGGCCGACGCTGCGCGCTGGCCCGAGTTCGTGGCGTTCATGAACCGTTGCGTGGAGATGCTCGAGGCAGCCTACGCGGCACCCATGCCACGCGAGTTACCCCATGTGGATCTGCGCCGTGAGGGATTGCCGCTCGCCAAATTGGCGCTGCGCCTGCGCCGCCTCGGCAAGCGCGACATGTTCCGCTTCATCCGTGCGCTGCCCATGACCTCACTGGAACTCTTCGAGGAGTGGTTCGAGTCGCCCGCCCTGCGCGCGGCGCTTGCCTCGGTGGCGATCCACGGTCACACGCTGGGCCCGATGTCGGCGGGCACCGGCTATACGCTGATGCACAACTGGCTGAACCGTGGTGGTCTGGCCGCTCCGCAATACGCCGCCGGGACCGGCACGATCGTGCGCGCGCTCACCGAGAGCCTGCTGGCGGCACGTGGCGAGATCCGCACCGGCTCGGCCGTACAGCGGGTGCTCATCGAGCGCTCGCGCGCGGTTGGCGTGGAGTTGGCCGGGGGCGAGCAGATCCGCGCGCCCGTAGTGTTCTCGGCGGCCGATCCGCGGCACACGCTGCTCGCGCTTGCCGGCGAGCGCGAACTGCCGCCGGAATTCTGCTGGCACGCGCGCAACATCAAGATGCGCGGCGCCGTGGCCAAGATCCACCTGCGCACCGACGGCAGCCACGGCATCGGCCCCGGCACCCACGCGATTGCACCCGCGCTCAAACGCCTCGAGCGCGCCTATGACGCCTCCAAGTACCACGAGATCTCCGAGTCTCCTTATCTGGAAGTGACCACGCGCGGCGAGACGGTGGCGGTGCATTTCCAGTACGCCCCGTACCGCCTGAAAGACGGCGACTGGGCGAGCGCAGGCGAGCGCCTCGAGGAGATCGCGCTCGCCACCCTGGCGCCTATATTCCCCGCATTGGCGGCCTCGGTACGCGCCAGTCGCGTGCTCACACCGCTCGATCTCGAACGTGAGTACGGCCTCACTGAGGGTGACGTGAACCACGGCCAGCTTGGCATGGACCAGTTCTTCTTCATGCGCCCGCTGCCAAACTGGTCGGACCACCGCACACCGATCGACGCGCTCGTGCTCTGCGGCAGCGGTGTACATGCGGGCGGCGGGATCAGCGGCGCCGCCGGGCGCAACGCGGCCAAGCAATACCTGGCCGGGCGATTCTCCTGAAGCAATCGGGCTCCGCAGCGGCAACGTAAGCGTTGCGGGGCTTGATTCAGGCGGCGCGCCGCATAGGCTGTCTCCCGCTACAACCGTCATGCGCGCGAGGGCCACGACCCGCTCCTTCGCAAACACCCGGACTACTTGCGCCCGCTGGAGCCGCCTTACGCGGCCTGCGATGTGACGTTATTCGGCCGACTGGCCGGCGCTAGCGCGGCTGGATCACCCGTTCGGACCATGCCCGACGCGCGCTGAGCCCCCTATGCTCAACGCACCAGAATTTCACTGGTCGCTACCCGCTGCGAGGCACCCCCGATGACACACGCCGAAGACGCCCCCTACCGGATCGAAGCCGCAACGATCCCCGAGCGTTACGGGCGTGGTTGGCACTGTCTGGGTCTGGCCGCGGATTACACGGCCGAACCACAAATGCTGAGTTATTTCGGTACGCGACTGGTGGCCTACCGCGGCGAGGACGGGCAGGTGCGCGTGATGGATGCCTTCTGCCCGCACATGGGCGGCAACCTCGCCAAGGGCAAGGTCTGCGGCAGTTCCATCGTGTGTCCTTTCCACGCCTGGAGTTGGGGCCCTGATGGCCGCTGCGATCATATTCCCTACGCCACGCGCATCCCGGCAAAAGCGCTGATCAAGTCATGGCCCACGCTGGAGGAAAACCACCTGCTCTTCGTGTGGAACGACCCCGAGAACGGGCCACCGATCCCGGAACAACGCCCCCCACAGGAGGAGCATTGCTTCAGCGAGGACTGGTCCGACTGGCACATTGAAAAGATGACCATCCACACCAACGCCCGCGAACTGGTCGACAACATGGCCGACTGGGCGCACTTCCCGACGGTGCATGGAGCCGCCTGCACGCGCTTTCGCAATATCGTCGAGGGCCACAACTACACGCAGGAGTTCTGGGGTCACAGCGAACGCCTTGCCGAGGGCAGCGAACTCTTCTCGCGGGCGATCTACCACGGACCGGCCTACATGCTCACCTACCAGAGCGGCAAATTCGACGGCGTGGACATGGAAGTGCGGCTCCTGGTGAGCCACGTGCCCATCGACACCGAGAGCTTCGATCTGCGCTTCGGTGTGCTGGTGCGCAAGGACCCGGGGCTTAACGATGAGCAAAACGCCGCCGTAGTGGCCGGCTACGCCGAAGCCAACCGCTTCGCCTTCTTCCAGGATGTCGAGATCTGGCACACCAAGTGCCGCGTCGACAACCCGCTGCTCTGTGACGGCGACGGGCCGATCCACAAGCTGCGCCAGTGGTACGCGCAGTTCTACGTGGATCGTGCCGAGGTGCCCGCGTCCATCGCCGAGCGCAAGGTCTACGAGCGCATGCCAAAGGCTTGAGCGCTGCTACAGCGGACACCCACACACCGCAGGCAGGGACGAGTTTGCAATCGTAGCCCCGCACGAGGGGCCTATCATGTCGTCTTGCACCACCACGGCAACCAGCGCATGCACGACGTCGACACCGTAGGCTACGCCGTTCTGCTGGTCACTGGCGTGCTTGCGGGCATCATCAACACCCTCGCCGGTGGCGGCTCAAATCTGACCATCCCAGCACTGATGCTGCTCGGGATGCCCGCTGACATCGCCAACGCCACCAACCGCGTGGGCGTTTTCCTGCAGTCGCTGGTGGCCATGCGAGGATTCAGCACCCGGGGCAAGCTCGACACGAGCGACCTGTGGCCCGTGTTGCTGCCGAACCTGGTCGGTGGCGCAGTGGGCGCCCTGCTCGCGGCCTGGATGCCAGCGGCCTCGCTGAAGCCCGTGCTGCTCGCAACCATGATTGGCTGCGCGCTACTGATACTGGTTCGCCCCGATATCGTGGAGCCACCCGCAGGCACTGTTCCCTTCAAGGTGGCCGAGCGGCCCCACGCGTGGTGGGGGCTGTTTTTGGCGGGCGTCTACGGCGGTTTCGTGCACGCGGGGGTGGGTTTCGTGCTGATCACGGTGCTCTGCGGGACGCTGCGCTACGACCTGCTGAGAGGCAACGCGCTGAAGGTGGTATGCACCTGCGCTTTCACGCTGGTGGCGCTGGGCATATTCATCGTCGACGGACTGGTGCGCTGGATACCGGGACTGGTGCTGGGTGCGGCAACCATGGTGGGAGCCTCGATCGCGGTACGGATCGCGGTGAAGGCGAGCCCACGCCTGCTGCGATGGTTCCTGCTCCTGATGACGATTGCCGCGAGCGCTGCGGCCATGTTCGCCTAGGGTTGCTAGACCAGCGCGCTCACCGGAACGAGCGCCCCGTGCACCGCACGGGCCGCGTCACTGCCCAGAAAACACATCACGTTGGCCAGATCCTCGGGCTTCAGCCACCGGGAGTAATCCGCGCCTGGCATATCAGCGCGGTTGCGCGGCGTGTCGATCAGGCTGGGCAGGACCGCGTTCACGTTGATGCCCTTGTCCTTCAGTTCCGCCGAAAGGCTCTCTGTGAGGCGCATCACCACGCTCTTGGCTGCGGTGTACGCACTCATGCGAGGCAGGCCCTTCAAGGCGCCCAGAGCGCCCACGTTGACGATGCTCCCGCGCCCCACAGCGATCATGCCCGGCACCACCGCACGCACCGCGTTCTGCAGCGTGTGCACGTTGATGGCGAACATCTGCTCCCAGTCGGCATCGGCCACTTCCCAAGTCTGGGGACCCATGCTGAATCCGCCGGCAATGTTCAAGAGGACATCGACGCGGCCAAGCCCCGCGAAAAGCGCAGATGTCGCCGACGCATCGACCAGGTCCACCACATGGCAGTCGCGGCCTGCATCCGGCGGGAAAGCGATATCGAGTTGCAGAAGCTCTGCGCCCATTTCGCGCGCACGAGCGACCACCGCACGCCCGAGGGCACCGTTGGCGCCCGTGACCACCACGCGCTTTCCTGAAAGATCCATCACATGTACCTCTGCCGTGAAAGGGCGCAGGGCGAAAACTCTCCCGTCACGCCCGGAATGAAAATGCGTCAGCCCGGGAGCCGGAACTCGATGCCCTGAGCCAACACCGGGCGCTCGCCGTGAAACACCGTACTCGTCTGGCGCCGCATATACGCTTTCCAGGCATCCGAGCCCGCCTCGCGCCCGCCGCCAGTCTCTTTCTCGCCGCCGAAGGCCCCGCCTATTTCGGCACCGCTGGTGCCGATGTTGACGTTGGCGATGCCGCAGTCCGAGCCGGCAGCGGAGAGCCAGCGCTCGGCGCTGCACAGGTTGCTGGTGAACAGCGCCGAGGACAAGCCGAATCGAGAGGCATTGTTCATGGCGATGGCCTCTTCCAGCGTGTCGAAGGGCATCACGTAGAGAATCGGGCCGAAGGTTTCCCGCTGCACGCAGGCCATGTCGTTACGCGCGCGGAAAATCGTGGGCTGCACGAAATGACCCGGGCCCGGCAGACGTTTCCCGCCGCAGACCAGTTCAGCGCCTTCGGCGAGCGCCGCGGCCACGACGGCCTCGAAAGAGGCCACTGCCGGCGCATCGATCAGCGGCCCCATCAGCGTTGCGGGATCCATGGGGTCGCCCACGCGCACCTGTGCGTAGGCCGATGCCAGCGCGCCAACCAGAGCTCCCTCGCGGGAACGATGCACCAGCAGGCGCCGGGTGCTCGTACAGCGCTGCCCCGCGGTGCCCACCGCACCAAAGGCAATGGCAGGCACCGCGAGTTCGAGCGCAGCATCATGATCCACGATGATCGCGTTGTTGCCCGAGAGCTCCAGCAGGCATTTGCCGAAGCGCCCCGCCACGCGCATAGCGACCTCGCGACCCACGCGCGAGGAGCCGGTGAAGGACAGCAGCGCGACGGCGGGATCATCGACCAGCCGCTGCGCCAGCGCGTTGGCTGGTCCATCCACCAGCAACTGGAACACGGGCGGTGCGCCGCAGCGCTCCAGTACCGCATTGCAGATTTTCTGCACGGCGATGGCGGTGAGTGGCGCCTTGGGCGAGGGTTTCCAGACTGTTGCATTGCCACAGATCGCCGCCAGAAACGCGTTCCAGCTCCACACCGCCACCGGGAAGTTGAAGGCGCTCATGACGCCCACCACGCCGAGCGGATGCCACAGCTCGCGCATCGCGTGATCAGGACGCTCGGAGTGCATCGACAGACCATAAAGCATGCGGCTCTGACCGACGGCAAAGTCGGCCATGTCGATCATTTCCTGGACTTCGCCATCGCCCTCGGCTTTGATCTTGCCCACCTCGAGCGCCACCAGCGAGCCGAGCGCATCCTTGTGCACGCGCAGGGCTTCGCCGATCTGGCGCACCATCTCGCCGCGCTTGGGCGCGGGCACGAGGCGCCAGGCGAGCGCGGCGTCTTGGGCACTGCGCAGCACGCGCGCGTAGTCTTCGGCGCCTGCGCAGCGCACGCTGCCGAGCAAGTCGCCGCTGGCGGGATTGCGTGATTCGAGGCGCTCAGCGCCATCGACGGCGTGCCAGGCCCTCGGGCCCGAGCAGGCGCCCGGCTCATCAGCACGTATCCCAAGACTGCTCATGACACTCATGGCTCACTCCCGTTGCGGCGGCGCGCAGGCGGCTCCCGCATGGCATCAAAACGCGCCCGCCCCGCAGTCAGATACTCGAGCGTGCGACGCTTTTCTTCATCGGTGTTCCAGTCGGTGCGCGCGGCGGCGTCCGCGATGACGCGGTCGATCCAGGCGCTGAAGTACGCGGCATCGCCCGGCGAGCGCGCGGGTTTTCCTGCCACCTCGACCCAGACGGGGTTGGTGGTGGCGAACGGATACATGTCGAGCAGCAACGGTGTGGGTTTGCCCGTGACCTGGGCGAGCACCCAGCCGCTTTCGCGCAGACTCACCGTGCCCGCCCAATCACCGCTGCCAGTCTTGTCCGGGCGCAGCGTGGCCGCGACCTTGCCATTCACCAGTATCTCGACGCTCTGGACGGGCACGGGGCTGCGCAACGAGAGCCTGTAGGAGGCCTTGCCTGCCGCAGGGAGCGCGATCACGTCGCCGGGGGGTTTTTCCGCCAGCCGGAAACCGAGCAGCGGACCGTTGCTGACAAAGCCACGTCCCTCGCGGATGCCGCGCTTCAGTGCCTCGGCGCTGCGATCGCTCTGGTTGAGGTACACCCGGTTCAAGCCTACCGGTCCGCGGAGCGACGCGTAGTTCGCCATCGCGTCGGTCCCGGCGCCCGCCGGGAGGCGGAACCCGAGGTTGAGCAAGCGGTGCCAGGCATCGGCGGTGGAGCGGTGTTCGGCAAAGGAGATCACCTCGAGGTAATCGACCTTGCCGTGCGCCACGTCGGCTGGCAGCGCGTGAGTGAGCGTGGCGTCCTTGGCGGGGTCGATGACCCAGTCGAAAGGATGCACGTAGCCAAAAATCGCGCCTTGCGCATGCGCGAGATCCGCCACCACGCCGTTGTGGGGCCACGGCGAGGCGAGCGCCGTATGCCGGTAGGCGGAAAAATCCGGCGTGAGCAGGTGCTTGTCGAGATGCAGCAGCGCGGTGTGCCCCCAATAGCTCGTGTGGAACTCCTGCGCAGGCACGATACGTGTCGGGCCGATGTTCACCGGCTCCGGGCGGAAGTCGGCGATATCGTTGACGCGCTGCTCCTTGTTGACCACCAGGCTGTAGATCACATCGAGATCCTCGGCCCTCGCTGCGGCGCCGAGGGTCTCGAAGGTACTGCGGTAGTGCCCGCCGTAATTCATGTGCACGTGCTGGTCGAGGCTGATCCACTCGCCATAGCTCGTAGGCAGCGCGTTATCGTCGAGTTCCAGATCCAGGAAGCTGTCTTCCGTGCCGATCTCGAGCTGCCGCTGGAGAATCACGCGTTCGAAGCCCGACTGTGCCACGACATCCACCTTGCCGCGCGGCACCACGAGTGCGCACTCGCCCGGGCAGTCGAAATAGTGGATTTCATGCTGCTGGGTGGCGCGGTCGAAACTGTCGTCGGCGCGCATCCAGGCATTGCCCGGCGCGTAGTGACGACCATCGGCACCCAACACGCTCAAACGCGCATCGAGCGGCTCACCGCGGGTATCGCGCAGGTTGAGCCCCAACACCTGCATGGGCCGGCGCCAGATGCGCTTGCGCGCCAGAATCTCGCGGGAATCGCCGCCCACAGTCTGCAGCACCTGGAGGCTCGTGTTACCTGTTTCGTTACTGATGAACAACACCTGGCTGCCATCGGGAGACCAGCGCGCGTTGCGACGATCGAACTCCCCGAAGGTGAGCGGCAGCGGCGTTTCGCCCCGCGGCGTGGTGAGCCAGAGCTGATGCCACTGACGCCCCTGGTAGCTCGAATACAGGATCCGATTGCCCTCGGGCGAGGGTTCCGGTCGGGCCGACCAGGTGGTCTCCTCGGCAAGCACTCGGGTCCATTGCTCCGGCGCATCGAGGCGCGCCGACCAGATGTCGCCGCTGCCCCAGGCGAGACCGCGGTTGCCCACGAAGTAGAGCGTCTGCCCATCCGGGCTCCACGCTGGATTGATCACATGATCGAACGGCGAGTAGTAATAGCGCCGCAGCGTCTTTTCCTCGTGCTCGGCGAAGAGACGTTTGGCCGCGAGCAGCCCGGTCTCACCGCGCTCCGCGAGATACAGGGTGAAGCGCCCGTTCTCGCGCGAGGACACGAACACGATGCGCTTGCCGTCAGGCGAGTAGCGCGGCTCCACGGCGGCGGCATTGTCGCGGGTCAGCGGGCGCTCGCTGCCGCTCTGCAGGTCGAGTTCGACGAGCTCGAGCGAGTCGTGATCCTGCCGCGTAAAAACCACATGCCGACCATCGGGCGAAACGTCAGGCTGGTAGTCGTATCCGGGACCTGCGGTGAGCTCCCGCGCAGTGTCGCTGTCCAGCTGCTGCAGCCACAGCGAGCCGGCCATGCTGTAGACCACTGCCCTGCCGTCGGGCGTGAAATCCGCCGCCGAGGGCCCGCTGGTCAGCTGCGGCATGTAGAGCTCGCGCCAGTAGTAGGCATGCGGCAGGGTGACGTCCTTCAGCACCGGCTCGCGCGCCGCCTGCGCCCCCACCGCCACTGACAAAAAAAATGGGGTCAGACCCCATTTAATCGCGCGCTTCCGTAAAACAAATGGGGTCAGACCCCATTTAATCCAGCCCCACTTAGGCGTGAGCGTCGGCATGCTCAGGCCTCCAGGGCTTCGTGCAGGCTGCGCTCCAGCAACACGAGGGCCTCATCGGCCGTGGCGCGATCGATCATCAGCGGCGGCATTAGCCGCAGCGTGCTCTGCCCGCAGTTAAGCAGCAGCAAGCCGTTGTGGAACCCGCGGGTGAGCAACCTGTCGCAGAGCGCGGCTGCGGGCGTCTTGCAGGCCTTCGACTTAACGAGCTCCATCCCGATCCACAAGCCAGTGCCGCGCACCTCGCCGATGCAGTCGAAGCGCTCCTGCATCGCGCGCAGCTTGCCGAGCACGTATTCGCCAACGTCGGCGGCGTTTTTCATCAGGCCGCCCTCAACCGCATCGAGCGTTGCCAGGGCCGCCGCGCAGCAAAGCGGGTTGCCGCCATAGGTGTTGCCGTGCGCACCGCGGGCCCATTTCTCCATATGACGTTTTTTCGCCACCACCAACCCGATCGGCATACCGGAACCAAGCCCCTTGGCGAGGCTCATGATGTCGGCGGCAACACCGTAGTGCTCGGCCGCGAACATCTTTCCGGTTCGCCCGATGCCGGTCTGCACTTCGTCGAAGATCAGCATGATGCCGTGGCGATCGCAGAGCGCGCGCAGTCCCTGCAAGAAGCCGTCAGGCGGCGTGATGTAGCCGCCTTCACCCTGGAAGGGTTCGACCAAGATGCCCGCGACCTCGTCGGCCGGCACGTTGGACCGGAACACCACGTTCTCCAGATAATCGAGTACTGCGTGTCCCTGGTCGGCGCCGGCAAATAGCGGCCGATACGGATTCGGGTAGGGAATGTGGGTGACCCCCGACATGGTCGGGAAGAAGCCCTTCTGCTGCGTGTATTTGCTCGAGGTGAAGGCGAGAGAGCCCATGGTGCGGCCGTGGAATCCGCCGTAAAAACCGATGAACCGGCTACGCCCGGTGACGTAACGCGCGAGCTTCAGCGAGCCCTCGACCGCCTCGGTGCCGCTCTGGCACATGAAGCTCATCGCCGGCTCGCCAAAAGGCGATAGCTCGTTCATGCGTTCGCCGAGGCGCACCTGGTACTCGTGCCAGTAGTCGCTCGAGATATGGATGAACTTCTCCGCAGCCTCGCGGATCGCGGCGACAACCGCCGGATGCGCATGTCCCGTCGAGCAAACCGCAATGCCGGCAGCAAAATCGAGGAAGCGGTTGCCGTCGACATCCCACACCTCGGCGCCGCGGCCGTGCGACATCACAAAGGGGTAATCACGCGGATACGAGGGCGAGATCACCTGTGCGTCGCGCTCGATGAGTGCGCGTGCCTTGGGCCCGGGAAGCTCGGTCTTGATGTGCGGATTGGTCATGGAGGAGTCCTCAGAGCGGCAAGGGATGAAGGGTAGCGTGAGCGCGTTCGGTGCGCGCGTGCAGGGCGCGCAGGGCATCGAGATGCTCCTGCGAGGGCGGCTCGATCTGCTCGAGTGTCGCCGCGAGCGCCAGCGGCCAGCCGCAGGCGGCCTGCGCCGCGGCGGGATCGACGCCCGGATAGACGCCCGCCAGTAGCAGCTCGCGCGTAACCGGGTGCGGACGCAGGATGCCGTAGTCGGTGATAACCACCTCGGGCCCACCGCCAGGCGCGCCGGAGCGCTCGCGTGAATCGCCGCCTTCGAAATAACCGCCGCTCGACCGGAAGGCAATCTCCGGCACAAAAGAGCGCGGCGACATGCGCAGCACGATGAAGGTGCGCTTGGCGTGGGTGGCGATCTCGGGCGCACCGCCCGCCCCGGGCAGGCGCGTACGCGGGCGATCGTAATCACCGATCACGGTGCTGTTCAGGTTGCCGAAACAATCGATCTGCGCGGCGCCGAGAAAACCGACATCGATGCGCCCGCCCTGCAGCCAGTAGCTGAATATCTCGGGCAGCGGCACGATGCAGTCTGCGGTGTCGGCGAGTTCGCCATCGCCGATGGACAGCGGCAGTACCTCCGGGCGCGTGCCGATGGTGCCGGATTCGTAGATCAGCACGGTGTCGGGTGCGTGCGTGAGTCGCGCCAGATTGGCAGCCGCCGAGGGCAGGCCGATGCCGACGAAACAGGTGGTGCCGTCCCGCAGCAGCCGCGCCGCCGCCACGGTCATCATCTCGTCCTTGCTGTAGCTCATGACGCTGCCCTCCCCTCGCCGATACGCTGCAGGAACGCGCGGTGATCAGCCGTGCCGAGCACATAGTGTTCCACCCACGCACGGAAGCCATCGCGCTCGCGGGCGATCTCGTCCCACTGCTGGTAGAAGGCGTTGTCGCGCGGGTAATAACCCTGCGCGTAGGACGGCCAGGCACCACCCTTCACCACCGCTGCCGCCGTGACCACCCAGTGCGGCAGGACGGTGGAGTTCATCGGCGCATCGAGCCGCTCGACCTGCTCCTCCACGGTGATCAGCACGGCGCGCGCCGCTAGCGCCGCCTCGCGCGTAGCACCGAGGATGCCACGGATAAGTACATTGCCCCGCGCGTCCAACTGCTGCGCGTGGAGGATAGTGACATCCGGGTTCACCGCACGCACCGTGGCCAGTCGCTCACCCGTGTAGGGACACTCGACCTGACTGATCTGCGTGTTGTGTTGCGGGAGATCGGTGCCGATATAGCCACGCAACACGCCGAAAGGCAGTTTCGCCGCACCCGCCGTGTAGGCCGCCGCCATGCCGGCGTGGCTGTGCTCGTGCCAGGCGAGCGGCCGCGGCCAGGACTGTTCGACCGCGTCGCGCAAACGGTGCAGCGAGCCCACCCCGGGGTTGCCGCCCCAGCTGAAGGTGAGTTCCTTCACCAGCCCCATGCCGATCAGCTGGTCATACACCAGATCAGGCGTCATGCGCACCAGATGCAGTTCACCGATGCCCTGGCGGATGATCTCGTGGCCCGCGGCAAAGGGAATGAGGTGCGTGAAACCCTCCATGGCGAGCATCTGCCCAGGCTTCACGTGGCGCGCGATCATCTCGCGCAGTGACAAAAGCTCCATGCGCTCACTCCACCACAGTGCGCGATTGCTCGCGCAGATACAGAGGCAGGTAATAGAACGAGGCGATCGCCTTGCCGGTGGAGCCCGAGCCCTTCCAGCCACCGAAGGGCTGGTAGCCCGGCCACGCGCCCGTGGTGGCTCCCTGCGGACGGTTGGCGTAGGTGACACCGGCCTCGATGTTCTCGTGGAACCACGCGAGTTCGGCCACGGAACCATAGAAACCCGCGGTGAGGCCGAAGTCACTCGCGTTGGCGAGTTCCATCGCCTCGGCATTAGTCTTGACACGCGCCACCGTAAGCACCGGCAGGAACATCTCCTCACGCCACAGCGCGTGCTCCGCCGGCAGCTCCGCCAGCGTGGGCTGCACGAAGTAGCCCTTCTCCATGCCGGCGGTCTTCAATTGCTCACCGCCGGCGAGCAGCGTGCCGCCCTCGGCGAGCCGCCGCGAGCAGTCGACAAAGCGCCGGTAGGCGCGCTCGTTCACCACCGGACCCAGCCAGTTTTCGCGCTGGCAGGGGTCGCCAATGCGGATCGCCGCCATCTGGGCGCGGATTGCCTCGAGCAGCGCATCGGCGACGGACTCATGCACGTAGAGCCGCGATAGCGCCGAGCACTTCTGGCCGCTCATCCCGAAGGCCGAACGCACGATGCCGCTGGCAGCGCGTGTGACATCACCCGAGGCCGTCACGATGCAGGCGTTCTTGCCACCCATCTCGGCGATGCAAGGCCGCGGAAAGCCCCGCCCCGCGAGCTTGCGCTGAATCTCCATGCCGACAGCGTAGGAGCCGGTGAAGGTCAGACCCCCGAGATGCGGGTGCTCCACCAGCGCCTGACCCACGGCGGCACCGCCGCAGATATAGTTGAAAACACCCCGCGGGATGCCGGCATCACGCAGACACTCCGCGAGCAGGCGACCCGCCCAGGGCGTATCTGTAGAGCCCTTGAGAACCACGGTGTTACCCGTCACCAGCGCCGCGGCGGTGGGTCCGCCACCGAGTGCGAAGGGGAAGTTGAAGGGCGTGATAACCACCCACACGCCGTAGGGGCGCATCACCGAGCGGTTGTGCGAGCGCCAGTCGGGCAGCGGGTCGTCTGGAAGCACGTTGTCGAAACCACCGTGGCGCTCGAAATCGTCGCAGTAGCCGTAGAGGAAATCCGCCACCTCCTGAACTTCACCGATCGCCTCCATGCGGTTCTTGCCCACCTCGAGTGCGACCGCAGCAGAGAGTTCGTAGACGCGCTCCTCGACCAGCGCTGCCGCACGTCGCAGCAGCGAAAGTCGCTCGGCCATTGGCATCGCCCGCCACCCCGGATAGGCCGCGCGCGCGGCCTCCATGGCCCGCCCCGCGTCCTGCGTCGAGGCTTCGGCGAAGCGACCCAGTAACTCGCTGGTGTCAGCGGGGTTGCGGTTATCGATCCAGGTGCCGGTCATCACGTCGGCGCCGTCGATGACGCTGCCGTACTCCCGCCCGAGACCGGCCCTGACGCTGGCCAGCGCTGCCTCGAAACGCGTGTGGATCTCCTCCGGCGGGTTGAACATGGTCGAGTAGGTCAGCTTGAAATTCATCGCCAGTCTCCGTGGTGTTCCATCGGGTTGCCGCGCACCAGGGCGGGCGTCTTTTTCAGGCCACTTATGACCGTTTTACACAGTGCCGCACGTATCGAGCCAGAGCGGCACGTGCGGCAGGCAACTGCAATTCCTCACGCAAACCGCAGCAGCAGCCGATCGAGCAGAGCCAGCGCATCGCCGAGCTCCTGTTCGCCGATGACCAGCGGCGGCGCGAGAATGATCAGGTTACCGCGGGTGGCGAAGGACACCCCGGCTGCCATGGCCTCGGCCAGCAGGGCGCGCAGTCCGGCGTGCATCTCGGGCCAGGGCGACAGTGGCTCTCGCGTGTCGCGGTCGCGCACCAGTTCCACCACCGCGAACAGCCCCTCGCCTCCCCGCACGTCACCGATCACGGGGTGGCGCGCACGCATGCGCTCGAGTTCCTCGAACATCACCCGCCCAAGCGTGCGCGAGCGCTCGACGAGTCTTTCCTCCGCGTAGGCCTCGAGTGCGGCCACACCCGCAGCGCAGGAGAGCGGATGCCCGCAGTAGGTAAGACCGGTGAAGAGCATCTGGGGCTCGAGAATGCGGCACAGCTCACCAGAGACCACCACAGCCCCGAGCGGCAGGTGCGCACCGGTCAGGCCCTTGGCGAGGGTCATGAGATCGGGGCGGCCTTCCTCGCCATAGCGCTGCCAGGCGAACCACTCACCGCAACGTCCGAATCCACTCATCACCTCGTCGGCGATCAGATAAACGCCTTTTGCGCGCGTCAGGCTGCGCAGCGCCGGCCAGTACTGCGGCGGGGCGACGATGCCGTTGGTCCCGGCATTGGGCTCCATCATCACGGCGGCAACACCGTCGTCGGCATGGGCGTCGATCAGCTCGCCAACGTGCGCGGCGGCGCGCCCGGCGCAGTCGGCTGCATCCGTGGTGCCGAAGGGGCAGCGATAGCTATAGGGAGGCAGCGCGTGGTCGACGCGCATGGCATGGGGGTCGACCTGCGTGCGGGTGCGCGTATCACCGGAGAGCGCCATCGCCGCATAGCTCGCGCCATGGTAGGAGCGATCCCGGGTGATCACCCAACCGCGCGGGAGACCGCTCGCCTGGCGCGCGAACTTGGTGGCGTTCTCGTTGGCATCGGCGCCACCGAGGGTGAAGAACACCCGGCCATCGCTGAAACCACTGCGCTCCAGCAACAGCTCCGCGAGACGTGCCCGCGGCTCGGAACCCCAGGCGGCCGTCACAAAGCACAAGGTCGCGGCCTGCTCACGGATCGCCTGAACGATGCGCGGATGCTGGTGGCCGAGATGGTTGCACTCGGCAAGGCTGCTCATGTCGAGAATGCGCTGCCCGTCGGCCGTGTGCAGCCATGCCCCGGCGCCGCCCACCACCGTCGGGGCGTTCCAGTCGGTCTGCCTGCACCAGCTGTGCATCACTGTGTCGCGCTCGGGGCGCTGCGCCGTCGTTGTCATCCCCCACCTTCCGTGCGAATATCGAACATTAATTCGATCTGTGAACAGACTATAGCCGCGCCATGAAATCACCGTCAACGAAGAGCTACACGCCAACTACCGTCCCGGATCGCCACACCCGCGACACCCGCCCGGCGCGCTTCCAGGATGGCCCGGACTACGTGCAGTCGCTGGAGCGCGGGTTGGCGGTGCTGCGCGCACTGGGTGCCGCGGAAAAGCCACTCACGCTGAGCGCCGCCGCACTCGCCACCGGGCTGTCGCGGGCCGTGGCGCGCCGGCAACTGCTCACCCTCGCCCACTTGGGCTACGTTCGCCAGGATGGTCGCGACTTCGCACTCACCGCCCGGGTACTGGAACTGGGCTTTGGCTACCTGGGCTCGCTCGCCTACCCGGAAATCGCGCGCGGCCCGCTGCAGGAACTGGCAGCCCGGGTGCATGAATCCTGCTCGCTCGGCGTGCTCGAGGGCACCGAGGTCGTCTATGTGCAACGGATCGCCGTCAGCAAACTGATGTCGGTAGCACTTGGCATCGGCGCCCGCCTTCCCGCCTGGTGCACCTCGATGGGTCGTGTCCTGCTGGCCGCCCTGCCCGAGCCTGCCCTGATCGAGCGGCTGCAGGCATCGCGGATCCAACGGATCACACCGCACACCTGTACGGATACCGGTGAGTTGCTGCGCCGTATCGGGCAGGCGCGTGCCGATGGCTACGCCTATGTGGAGCAGGAACTCGAACGCAGTCTGTGCTCAGTGGCGGTGCCCCTGCGCAATCCCGCGGGTGCCGTCGTGGCAGCGCTGAACGCGGGGATGGCCTATCGCGAGAATGCCCGTGGCCGGGCTCTCGCCGAGGTACTGCCCTGCCTGCGCGAGACTGCAATCGAGATCGAGCGCATGGCCGGCGCGAGCCTGCCCCGCAGCGCGCGCTGAAGCCGCCTGAGAATCAGAGCTCCCAGCCCTCGCGCCGCAGCTCCGGCTCGAGGATCTCGATCAGCGGGCTGAGCTGCGCGCGGTAATTGCGCCAGCGCCCCAGCGCGCTGTCGTAGAGCGGCATGCGCACCTGCTCGGAGCTCGCCGTGCGCACGGCACGCTCGGTTTCGTGGAAGCGCAGGCAGCGCGCGTCCCACGGCAGCCCGCAAAAGGCGAGCAGCCGCCGCGTCTCGGCTTCCTGCGAGCGCACCATGTTTTCGTAGCGCAATTCCAGCACGGCACCGGGGAGCACGGCGTCCCAGTGCGTCATCATGCGCCGGTACTCGAGATAAAAATCGGCGAGCTCCTCAAGGTCGTAGGTGAAGCTCTGCCCCTGCGCAAAGTGCTGCCGGAAACAGCCGAGGCAGCTGTCGAGCGGATGCCGTCGCGCGTCGATGATGCGCGCCTGCGGGAGAATGAGCCGGATCAGGCCCACGGAGACAAAGTTGTTGGGCATCTTGTCGGTGAAGAAGGGTTTGCCGCTGCGATGACGGCGGGTGCGGTCGAGGTAATCGCGCCCCAACCCGGCAAGCTCCGCATCCGGGATCCGGGCGAGCGCCTGGGGATAGCGCTGCTCCGGGTGGCGGCGCGTGATCTCGGTGATGGCCCTGCCGATGTCAGGCAGTTCGGCCGTACCCTCGACCAGCGGATGACTGGCCAGTATCTGCTCAAGTAGCGTCGAGCCCGAACGCGGCAGGCCGACGATGAAAATGGGTACCGGCTCGTTCTCACGCACGGGCGCTGCCCGCTCGCGCAGCAGCTCGGCGCTAAAGACCACGCGGATGCGTTCGTGCTGGGTCTGAGCGTCCACGGGATCATAGGCAACCCGCATGCGCTGGGTCGCATTGGCCCGCTCGTAGAGGGCAAAAGCCTCCGCATGCGCGTCGGCGTCCTCGCGCGATTTGGCGAGCGCGAAACAAAATTGCACCAACGCGTCTTCGTCGAGGGTCGTGTCGGCGATACAGCGCTCCATGGTGGCGATTTCTTCCGCCGTGAAGCGGAAGGTCTTCAGGTTGGCAAGGCTCCAGTAGACCTCGCCGAAATCCGGCCGCAGGCGCAGCGCCTCGCGGTAAGCATCAACGCCTTCCTGCTGGCGGCCCAGGGTCTTCAGCAAGTGCGCAAGCCCCACCCAGGCCGCGGGGTTGTCCGGCCGCAGGCGGATCGACTCCCGGTAGGCGGCGATCGCCTCGTCGTAGCGTCGCGTGAGCGCCAGCATGCTCGCATGCAGATACTGCGCAAGCGGGTTGCGCGGGCTGCGCAACACCACCTCGCCGGTGCACTCCACCGCCTGTTCCACCTTGTCGCGCTGCTTCAGCACGCGGGCGAGATCGAGGCGGGCATCATCGAAATCCGGCGCCAGCGAGAGCACCCGGCGCAGCAGCCTCTCGGCCTCGCCCGGGCGTTCGGCTTCCTCGGCCACGCGTGCGAGCATGCGCAGTGCATCGACATCCCGCGGGCTCGCCTCCAGCGCACTGCGCAGCAGCGGCTCGCTCTCGCGAAAACGCCCGGCACGCTGGTATGCGGCGGCCTCGAGCAGCGCCTGCCGGTGCGGCTCTTCCGAGAAATCCTGCTGCAGCAGGGCGTCGGCCTCGGCACCCTTGCCCTGTGCGAGTAGCGCCTGCGCGAGCAGCCGTCGCGTCAGCGCCGATCCAGGCTCGAGCGCCATGGCACGCTGCAGCGACGCAACCGCCTCGTCGATCCGGCGCAACTGCAACAGGGCGCGCCCGCGCTCCTCCCAGGCACGGGCATGGGAGGGCGCGAGCTCCAGCGCGCCGTCGAGATGCCCAAGCGCCTCGGCGGGCTCGCGCAGCGCCACCAGACAGGCGCCCAGCAGCGCGAGCAGATCCGGGTTGCCGGGAGCGACGTCAAGAGCCTCGCGACACGCTACCGCGGCGCCCACGGCATCGCCCTCACGCAGGCGCGAGAGAGCAGCGCGGAAGAATTCGGCCACCGGATCGAGGGACATGCGGATTACCACGCGGAGCGTAGCCCCATTCTAGCCAATCGCTTCCGCCTGCGGTGCTCCACGGACTAGCATGCGGCTCCACCACCCAACTGCCGGAGACTGCCATGAACCTCGTTCGCCTCACTGCGCTTGGTGCAGCCCTGCTACTCGCACAACCGCTGGCTGCCGCGCCCTCGGCGGATACCGCCGCGCACGCCCGCGAGATCCTCACCCACAGCGTCGGCACGCCCACCGTAGCCGGTCGTGGCGAGGTACCGGGGCTGGCAAAGTGGCTGGCGGGTCAACTGCAGGCGGACGGTTTCGCACCCAGTGAGATCGACATCCAGCCCGTCGGCGAGACCGCAGCGCTGGTCGCGCGCTACCCCGGCGCAGACAGCACGCTGCCGCCACTGGTGCTCTCTGTGCACATGGACGTGGTGGAGGCGCGGCGCGAGGACTGGGTGCGTGACCCCTTCACGCTCACCGAGGCAGACGGCTTCCTGTTCGGACGCGGCGTGGACGACAACAAATTCGGACTCAGCGTGCTGGTGGCGGTGCTCGGGGACCTCCGCCAGCAGGGCTACAAGCCCGCGCGCGATGTGCTGCTCGCGGTGAGCGGCGACGAGGAAACCACGATGGAGAGCACCCGCGTCCTGGCAGAGCGCCTGCGGGGCGCATGGCTGGTGATCAACGGCGACATGGGGGCCAATCCCATCGGCCCCGACGGCAAACCGCAGGCCGTCCTCGTGCAGGCCGCCGAGAAAACCTACGGCACCTTCACCCTGACGGTCACCAACCCGGGCGGCCACTCGAGCATGCCGCGCGAGGACAACGCGATCTACCAGCTCGCCGCGGCACTGATACGCATCGGCGCGCACCGCTTTCCGATCGCCATGCACGAAATCACCAAGGCCTACCTGCAAGGTGTGGCGCCGCGCGCCGAGCCGGCAATGCGAGCCGCACTGGAGCGCCTGGTGGCGGGCGCCAGTGATGCCGCCACACTCGCCACGGTGACCTCGAACACCGAGTACAACGCCATCCTGCGCACAACCTGCGTGGCCACGATGCTGGGCGGCGGCCATGCCGAGAACGCCCTGCCCCAACGCGCCACCGCCACCGTCAACTGCCGCATCCTGCCGGGCACCGATCCGCTCGCCGTGATGCAGGAACTGAAGACCGTGGCCGCCGAGCCGGCGCTCACGATCGCGCCGGCCGCGGAGATCTCGAGTTCTCCGGCCTCGCCACTGCGCGCAGACGTGTTCGCAGCCATTGGCAAGGCCATCGACACGCAGCACACGGGACTGCCGCTGCTGCCGTATATGTCAGCGGGGGCCACCGACAACAAGTTCTACCGCGCGGTCGGCATCGACAGCTACGGCGTCGGCAGTTTTTTCATGCGCGCAGAGGACGATTTTACACACGGCCTGAACGAGCGTGTGCCGGCCGATGCCATTGCAGGCGCGGTGGTCTTTTGGGATGCGCTGCTGCGGGAGTTGACGCAACGCTGAGCGCGCCGGCTCAGGCTTCGCGATCGATGCGCTCCGGCGGCACGTAGTCGAAGATGAAATTGATGCGGGCCTCGGCGCCCTTGTTCATCACGCTGTGGGTGAGCAGGTTATTGATCTCGTAGGCCTGCCCCACCTCGAAACGGTAAGGGCGCCCGTCGATCATGAAACGCACACGGCCGTTGGTGGTAATCGGCACGTGGATGCGATGCCCGAAGGCAAACGAGGGGTGTGTGTCGCGGTGCGGCGTGATCACCTCGCCGGGCAGGAGTTTCGCCGCCATCGCGCGGATGATGGTGCCGCCCGGCGCGTAATGCCGGGCCAGGACGTCCTGCATCAGCGGCACCGCCGCATCTGCCAGCAGATCCCAGCCCGCCTCCCGGCTCACGGTGATCTCAGGCCAGCCGGCCCCGTCGGTGAATACCATCACCACGGACTCGGTGCGTCGGTGCACGTCGTAGTCTTTCTGGCGTCGCTGGTCCTGCAGCCAGGCCGCGTGCTCGAGGCCGAGGATAGCCTCACGCAGCGGCTCGATGGCCACCGCGCCCAGTTCGCGGATGGGAACGCCTATGTCCATGTGCTTCTCCCGGGTGCGCGGGCCACAGGCGCCGCGGATCTCAGTGCAAGGTGCCGAACAACCGATCGTAGAGCATCGTGATGGTGGCGTAGTTGCCCATGCCCATGTTCTCGTGATGGATGTGGTGCTTGCGGATCAGCCAGTTGATCATCCGGAAGGGGAAGTGCGGCAGGTCGCACTTGGTGTGGTTGATGGTGTTCAACTGCACCCAGACCACGAAGAGTACGCCCAACGTGAAAGCGTTGTAGGTTCCCAGAACCGGCACCATCCCGAGCACCGTGCCGAGGAACAGCGCGGTACCCATCACCGTTTCGACCGGGTGCACATAGGCGGAATCGATGTGACTGGGATCGCGCGCCTGATGGTGGAGCGCATGGATCTTCAGCATCACCGGCCCGTGAAAAAGAAACCGGTGCATCAGGTAGTAGAAAAAGTCGTAGACCATCAGCACGGCAACGATATCCACCACCGCCTTCCACAGCGGCACCGGCTGCAGGTTGGCGAAAAACGGCGCCACCAGCAGGAAAAAGGCGCCATAAACCACCGTGCCGATGATGCGATTCTGTTTCAGGATGGGGTGGTACTTGGGCTTGGTCAGACGCTGCTCGTCCTCTTGGCGGTTCCATTCACGCATACGCTGCACCGCCGGTATGCGGAACGCCAGCCAGCGTCCCAACACCGTGAGCACCACCACACTTGCGAAAAGCGCAGCGCCCGCCTGCCAGTCGTAGTTCATCGCATCAGCTCCTCTGCCTGGCTCTGCAGCAGCCGGGCGAGTGCCCGCGCCCCCTGCAAGCCCAGTTGTTGTCTGAGACTCCGCGCCAGCCGACCGAGTTCGTCCGGCGTGGCGAAAACTTCCTGCTCAAGGCCAAGCGCCTGGTAAAGCGCGGCCGCGTGTGACTCAAGGGTGGCGAGCGCGCGCACACCGAGCAGATCCGCGAATCCCGCGCCCAGATCATCTACCGAGGCGATGGAATCCTCCAGCAGACGGACGCCGCGGGGCGTCAGTGCGAGCACCACCTGCCGCGCATCATCGGCGTCCGCGCTGCGGCCGATGTAACCGAGCGATTCGAGATCGCGCGCGACCGCACCGATCGCCTGCTTGCTCACCTGCTGGACACGGGCCATGGTCTGCATGCGGCCACCGGTGGGCCCAATCAGCGACAGCACCTGTCCGTGCGAGAGCTTCAATTCGGGGTGCCCGCGTGCCCGGGTGCGGTCCATCAGGCTCTGCATCAGGTGGCGACTCAAGCGCGGCAGCAGCGCGCCGAGTTCAGCGCCGGCCGGCGCGGGCGGTGTGCGGCGCCCCGCGCTCGCCGGAAGTGCAGCGTCGAGTTTCAGGAGCACGCGCAGCAGGTCCTCCAGCAAGCCCGCACCGATCAGCGCGCCATAACCGGCCTGCAGGCCACGTATCACCGCATGACCGTCACGCGCCAATTCACGGCCGCTGTTGGTGAGCATGAGCCGCCGTGCGCGGCGATCGTCGGGATCAGCCTCGCGCCGCAGATATCCAGCCCGCTCGATCTCGTCGGCAGACTGGTTGCACGCCTGCTTGCTGATGCCGAGCGCCTCGGCCAGATCGGTGAGACGGCAGCCAGCATCGCCAACCAGTGAAATGTAGGGCTCGAAACTGATCCGCAGCGCCTGGTAACCCTGCTCGCCAAGGCTGCGCATGCTCTCTGCCTGCAGATGCCGGGCGATGCCGATCAGGTGCCGCGGCAAGTTTGTGCTGTAGCGGAGCCACAGCTCGCGATGGCTATCCAGACGGGGTGGGCGTGCGCTCATGGAATCGATAGTAAATAGCCATTGTCCAATTGGCAATCATCATTGACGGGTGCGAACACCAGCGCCGGCGCCCGATGCTCAGCGTGCAAAGCGCAGATTGACCATGACGATGCCCGCCGTGACCAGGGCTGCGGCCAGCAGGAGCCGCGGACTCGGCGACTCCCCCATCAGCAGCACGCCTAATGCCACGCCGAACAGCGGCGTGAGAAACGAGAACACCATCAGCCGCCCCGCCTGATAGCGGGTCAGCAGCCAGAACCAGACCAGGTAGCTGATGAACGCCACGACCACCACCTGGAAGGCGAGCGCTAGCAGCACAACTGGCGTGGGATCGAACAGCCCGCGCTCGCCGAGCAGCGCGGCCATGGCCAGCATCAGCCCCCCCGACACAGCAAGCTGGTAGAACAGCACCTTGGTGGCCGTGATCCGCGCCAGCACGGTCGCGCGGATCAACACCGTGGTGGCCGCCCAGAGAATAGCGGCCATCACGCCGAAGGCATCGCCCGTCCAGTCGCCGCCACCGGCGTGATCGGCAAAGGCAATCACGATGCCCCCGAAGGCCAGCGCTATGCCCCCCGACTGAACGGCATTCACACGTTCGCCCGGGATCATCAGGTGCAGGCCTAGCACCGTAAAGCAGGGAGCCGTGTAGAGAAACACCACCAGCCGCGACACGGATGTGCGCTCGGCACCGGCAAATATCAGCGCGAACTCGAGCGCGAAGAGCGCACCGGAAAGCAGCCCCGGCAGCAGCGAGCCGTCGCGCCCGAAAACCGGTATACGCCGGGCGAGCGCCCATGCAAGCACTAGAACAGCGCCGAGGCTGGAGCGCAGCGCGCCCTGGAACACGGGACTGATCCCGGCCGAGCCCACCTTGATCAGTACCTGCTGGAGCCCCCACACAGCACACAGCGCCACCATCACGGCAAAAGCTGCGGGCCCCGGCGGGGCGCGGGTGTTCACGCCGTGACCGCAGTCGGCAGGCCGGATCCACTCATGCCACGTGGAACTGCGCAGCCCACTTGCGGAAACGGGCTATGGGACCATCGCCATCGCAGAGCTGCGGACGCTCAAGGTAGATTTTGTTCTCCCAGATCGGGATATCGTCGGTCAGCTGGCGGTTCACTTCCTTCACGAACGCCTGACCGATGCGGTCGATGCGCGGATCACGCAACGGATTGCGGTACCAGATGTGGTTGTGTTGTTCGGAAAGATCGGCCTCGATGGGCACGTTGGTGGTAACCATGCACATCTGCGCCAGCGTGGAGTAACGCACGACCGCATAGCCGAACCCGAAAGCGTCGGTACCGAGGGTTCCCTGCACCGGGCCCTGCGAGCCAGGAAACTCCTGCGTGCTGCGCATCACCAGCCGGTGGCCCTCGAGCAGGAATTCATCGTACTCGGCAGGCCCCGGGTGCCGATGGATGGTCTGGAAATGCGCGGAATCAGCCGTGTTTTCGGCCATTTCATGCAGGCATGTGCGAATGCTGTGCCCCTCGCTGAAGGGACCGACCCACTCGGGGTCGCCCGTCTCTGGCACCTCCGGCAGCTCATAGCGCGGCGCCGCGCCATCCGGGTGATACCAGGCCATCAGCACGCCGTGACGTTCCTGCAGCGGGTAGGTAGGCAGACAGGCTTTCTCGTTGAGACGCTTCGCGTAGTCGATCTCTGCGACCCGCCCGGCACCGTCGAAGCGCCAATGGTGGAAAGGACACTCGACCAGATTGCCCTTCACGCGACCGCCAACGGCGATATTGGCACCAAGGTGCGGGCAATAGGCATCCTGGAGGTGCGCCACGCCATCCTCACCGCGCCACAGCACCAGATCGCGCCCGAAGCGCCGCACCGCCTTCAGGGCGCCGGGCGCGACATCCGCGGCGTAGCCAGCGTGAAACCAGCCCCAGGGCACAGGAAACGGAAAACGGCTCATGAGCTCACTCCAGTTCCGGGGTAGCAGCCTACCGCAGGGCGGAACACCGGCGCGACAAAGGCGGCACGGCCACGCGGATGCAATTCGCGAAAACACAGCTCGAGCGCCATCCCGCAGCGCAGCGACCCGAAATCGCAATCAACGATCTGCGTGACGAGGCGCACGCCGGGCACGGCGCCTAGCACCACAAGCGCCGGCGCATAGGGTGCCTCGAAGAGCGGGTTGATCGGCCCCCGCACCACGCTGAAGGCGAACAGTTCCGCCGGCCCGTCCACCGCTCGCCAGTCATAGACGACGCCCGCGTCCTCGCGCGGGTACCAGCAGGCAACACCGGTTGCCGGGTCAAAGGGCAGCACCAGTTGACCCTCACGTGCGGCGGCCCAGAACGGCGCCGTAATGGAGTTGCTGGATTCGGGTCCGAACTCCCCCATCTCAGGCCCTCCGCAGGATCAGTGTGGCGGCCTCGTCGGCGGTGAATCCGCCATAGATGCCCACCCGCGCCTCGCTCACCTGGTTGGCCGCCTCGCCGCGCAACTGGCGCACCAGTTCCACCACGTGCGCGATACCCAGCACATAGGCATGCGACATCAACCCACCGTGCGTATTGCAGGGAATTCCGCCTGCGCGTCGGGGGCGATCGAAATGAAGCCTGCCGCCCTGAACGAAGGCCCCGCCTTCGCCTTTGGCGCAGAAGCCCAGATCCTCGATCATCATCAGCGCCGTGATCGAGAAGCAATCGTAGAGTTCGAGCACGTCGATGTCTGTGGGCCCCATGTCGGCCATGGCGTAGGCCCAGGGCGCCGCGAAGGTCTGCGGCGTGGCGCTCAGCACGCCTTGCTGGCTGATGTAGGGCGCGTCCCGGATGATGCCGTGCCCCAGCCCGGCAAGTTCCACCACAGGCTTGGCAAGGTCACGCGCGCGCTCAGGCGTAGTCATCACCCAGGCCGCCGCACCATCGGAGATCAGGCAGCAGTCCTCGACGCGGAGCGGATCCGCCAGCATGGGGCGCGCGAGATACTGCTCCAGCGACAGCGTCTTGCCGCGCATCACCGCGCCCGGATGGCCGTTGGCATGGCGTCGGAAAGCCACCGCCAGTTCGCCCAGCTGCTCCGGTGTGGTGCCGTATTCGTACATGTGGCGGTTGGCCTGTGTGGCCATGTAGACCGGCTGCGGGTACCAGCCAAACGGCAGCTCGAAGAACGCCTTCATCGCCTCGCCCGCGTGCCAGTCTCCCGGCGTGCCGGTGCCGGCGGCGCGACGGCTTGCCCAGTCGACCGCGAACACATTGACGATATGGCGGGCGCGCTTTTCGCGCAGCGCCTGCGCAGCGTACTGAGTGCAGGTGGCCGCCCACACCATGCCGCCGCCGCGCTCGCTCAGCCACATCTCGTGCGAGGTGCCGAAGTAACGGTGGAAGTCCTCGACGCGGATCTGGTCGGCCACGTGCGGCGTGTACATGAGGCCGTCGATATCCGCCGGGCGCAGGCCCGCATCGTCGATCGCGTTGCCGATGGCCTGCAGCGCCATCGCCACCGCCTGGCGGCCAGACGGGCCGCTGAACAGCGACTCGCCCACGCCCGCGATGGCGAGTTCGCCGCTGATGTCCTCGATTTCGGCCGCGTGGCCCCAATCGAAATGGCCCGCGCGCTGGCGCAGCTGCGAAAGGCTCTGTCTGACAGACATGGATTCAGTCCCTCAATGGCCCGATCATCGCCAACAAAACATTTGCAGTAAATGGTTTCCTTGCAGAAACTGCTGCTCGTGAACGGATCGCAACCTCGCGCAGGAGACACCGCATGGCCACCGACGCCGCACGCCGCTCATCGTGGTTCTCGGCCAACGCCGACAAGGCATGGGCCGAGCGGCATTTCCTGCTCTTCATACCGGTCTGGTTCCTGTTCAACATGGGCATCCAGGCAGCGGGCTGGCTGAACACCGGCAATTTCTGGAACATCGCGCAGAACCTGCTTATGTGGCTGCCCTGGTGCGTGGCACTGCCGTGGTGGCTGCGGCGCGACAGCGGCGTCGCCTGGCACCGTAGCTACTGGTTCAAGTTCAATCTGTTCATTTTCGTCTGGACCTTCTGGGCCACGTACTTCCACACCGAGTACTTCTTTCAGGTGCTCGGGATGCGTTATCGCTTCCCGGAGGTATCGCTCTACCTCGATTCCGCACTCTGCGGCCCGGCCGAGGCCGCGGCGCTCGCCACCATGCAGAAAGTGCCGCCCTCGATGTACCTCAACGCCACCGCGTTTTTCATCGTCTACCACGCCAGCGCGGTCGTGGTGATGCGGCGTTTCCGCGCCTTCACCCGTGCACTCGGCCCGATCGGCAAGGCACTCACATGGCCGCTGATTGTGGGCGCCACGGCGGTGTTCTGGGCGTGGACAGAAACCTTTTTCTACTTCCAGGTTGCCGCCAACGACATGGCCAACGTCTGGTATCAGGATTTGCCGCGCATGCTCGCCTATGGCTCGTGGTTCTACGCCCTGTACTTCATCGTGAGCTTCCCGATGGTCTACCGGCTGGACGAAAACCCGCAGGAACCACCGTGGCCGCTGTCGCGGGTGGTGATCGAGGCGAGCGCGGTGGGGATGATCAGCATGTTCCTCATCGATCTGGCAACGCACCTGCTGGGCGGCAAGCTGTGAGCGGCACCTGATGGAAGTGCTGGTCACCGGCGCCGGTGGACTGGTCGGTGCGCACACCGTGGCCGCGCTGGCGCGGGAGCCGCGACGCTTCACGATCCGCGCCCTGGCCCGCGACCGTGCGCGGGTGCTCGCCGCACTGGCGCCACTTGGCGTTACCGCGGAGCATCTCGAAATCGTTCTGGGCGACGTGACTGACGAGGCCGCCGTCAGGGCAGCCGTGAGTGGCGCAGACGCCGTGATCCACGCCGCCGGGCTCTACTCGCATGACGTGAACGACGCCGCGCGCATGCATGAGACGAATGTGCTCGGCACCCGCTGCGTGCTGGAGGCGGCGGTCGCGGCCGGGGCCGACCCCGTGGTGCATGTCTCTAGCTATCTGGCGCTGTTTCCACCGGGAGGCAGCATCCAGCGTGCGAGCGACCCGGTAACCCGCCCCCGCAGCGCCTACGCCCGCACCAAGGCCGAGGCCGAGCAGATAGCACGCGGCATGCAGGATCGCGGCGCGCCCGTGGTAACCATTTACCCCGGCGCGATTCACGGCCCGCTGGATCCCACCTTCGGGGCGAGCCCCGCCTACCTCGCGGAATCGATACGCACCCGGCGGATGCTCGTGAACCGTGCAGGACGCGGCTATATCGATGCGCGGGATCTGGCTGCCCTGCTCGAGCGCACACTCGCGCGCGGGCTAGGACCGCGGCGTCTGATGTGCGGTGGCCGTTATGTAGCCGATGAGGAGATACGCGCGCTGCTAAGCGGGCTGACCGGCCAGCCCATCAAGGCACTGCGCATACCCGGCCCGATGCTGCGCGCCATGGGGCGGCTCGGTGACACGGTGCAACTCCTTACAGGTAAAAGCCCTGCTCTCAGCTACGAGGCGGCCTGCGTCATCACCCGAAGTGTGCCCTGCGACGACACCGAGGCACTCGCACTGCTCGGGCGTCCGTGGCTGCCGATCGAGCGCTCCCTGCAGGACCTGCTGGTCTGGATGCGACAAGCAGGACACCTCAGCGCGAGCGAGGCCGGTCCCGCCATGGATGCGCGCGCGCGCAACAACTCCCCGAACGGAGACTGACCCATGCGTTACTGGCAAGTGCTCGCGATGACAGACATGGACGAAGTGATGGTGCTGGCGCGCCACGCCGAGGAACTCGGCTTCGAGGGCATCACGCTGGCCGACCATCTGATCACCTTCCGCGAGCAGTACGAGAGTTACCCGGAGAGCGAGGACGCGGTGATCCGCTGGTACCCGCAGACGCACTGGCCCGACCCCTGGGTGATGTTCGGTGCGCTCTCGCAGGTCACCACTCGCCTGAAATTCATCACCTCGATTTTCGTGGTGCCCATGCGCGACCCCTTTACCATCGCGAAGGCGGTGTCAACAGCGGCAAGGCTCAGCAACGACCGCGTAATACTCGGCGTGGGGATCGGATGGCAGGAGTCGGAATTCCGCCTGGTCGATCGCAGCTTCCGGGATCGTGGCGCGCGCACCGACGAGATGATCGACGTGATCAGACTGCTGATGAGCGGCGACATGGTCGAATACCACGGCCGCTTCCACGACTTCCCCGCGCTGCAGATGGCCCCCGGCCCGCACCGGCCCGTACCGATCTGGATCGGCGGCTACTCGGAGGCCGCATTGCGCCGCGCTGCGCGTAACGATGGCTGGGTGGGGTCGATGCACGATATGGCACAACTGCGCCATGCCATGCAGCGACTGCGCGAGGAACGGACGGCGCTCGGCAAGGGAATGGACGACTTCGGCACCACACTTACGCTGATCGGCGCCGGCACCGGCAACGCGGATCCGGAACCCCTTTTCCTGGAGGCCGCGGAACTCGGGGTCACCTCGATCTACCGAGATGCGTGGCTGGACGAACGCGGCCGTGCCAGCGTGCTGACGCTGGACGAAAAACTTGCCGATATGGAACGCTTCGCGAGCCGTTTCCTGCGCTGAAAACGAGCGCTCGCAATCAGCCCTCCTGCTCGATGACGATCCGGAACAGCGCGCCATCGCGCAGGGTGTAGGTGCCACGCAATCGCAGCTCGAAGGACTGCCCCGCTTCCAGCGCCATGCCCAGAAAATCCGGCACGTCTACTTTCGCCACGAAGCAGTCCCGGATATCGACCACGGCAGTCGCGCCACCAAGCGTGATCGACTCGGCGCTCATACGGTCGCTGAAATTCGAGGTGATGAAACGATAGGTATCCAGGATGGCCTCGGGACCACGGAGCACACCCTGACTGGAGTGCAGCTCCACCTCGGGATGATAGAAGCCCCGCAGGCGCTCCGGATCCTCGCTGTTGTAGGCCTCGTAGTAGGCACGCATGTAAGCGGCATCGATGAACTCATGCTGCAGCGTGAGCCAGCTCTCGAGCACCGGACCGCAAACGGGCAGGATGAGCTCCACCTGCGCCGGGTGCTGCGAATAGGTCAGGAAATCCGCCGCGGTCGCAAACTCCGCTGCCACCGCAAGATCGGCTGTCTCCGGCAGCAGCCCGAGATCGAGCCCCGGACTGATGGAGAGCAATTCGGGAATGTGCGCTGGCAGCCCGAGGTAGGCTTGACGCACGGCCTCACGCGAGGCTTGGTCGGTGCCAGCCCTGAAACGGATAAGCGTCACGCTGCGGATCATCGGGGATTTTCTCCTTCGTTGAACTCAGTTGGCAGGCTCCGGCGCAGGAGCGCTTGCCGCCTGCTCGTCGGCGTGCAGTTTGATGGCCGCATTGATGCCGCCCACGTAGGCCTCCATGAAGCGGTTGGCATTGGCCGCCGCCCAGTCGAGCGAGGCCGTACGATTGGCGTTGGAGTGCTGGAATCGGGGCATCACGTAGCGCGCGATCAGATCGTAGGATTTGCGGGTAGCCTCGGGGCTCGCGGCGTTATGCGCCAGCACCAGAAAGCTGCCGAAACCACCCGACTGCTCAAGCAGCTGCTCGATGCGCTCGACCAGGTCATCCGGCGTGCCGATCAGCCCCACCCCGAAGGCGCCAAGCCCCCCGCTGGTCCAGAGTTCGACGGCCTGATCGAAGGTCTTCACCTCACCGAAGAGGTCCCCGCCGATCTTGCTGATGTAGCGGAACATGTCCATCAGCCCGTATTCGAGATCACGCAGCGCCTGCTCGCGGGTCTCTGCGATATGCACTGGCGTCACCACGCGCCAGGTGTCGCGGCTCACGGTCTTGCCGTATTCGCGCGCCTTTTGCTCGCAAATTTCCCAACTGGTGGCGAGCGCCTTGAAGCCCTCCGGGCTCGAGGCCGCTACCGAGAGCATGCCGATGCCATGCTGCCCGGCGGCCCGCGCACCCGTGGGCGAGATCGCCGAGGCCACCGACATCTCCACCGAGGGCGCCTGATACGGCAGGATCTGGAGCCGCGCCTCGCGCAGCGTGAACCAGTCGGTCTGCATGCTCACGGTCTCGCCGTGCAGCAGCCGCACCAGTGCCTCGAGTGACTCGCCCATCCGCCGGCGCAGGTGCGCGGGATCGACGCCCATCATGTAAGAGTCAGCAATCAACTGACCCGGGCCCACGCCGAAAATGAGGCGTCCGCGCGTCAAGTGGTCGAGCTGCGCTATGCGATCGGCGAGGATCAGGGGATGATGGTAGGCAAGCGAGCTGACACCCGTTGCAAGGCGGATGTGGCGTGTGCGTTCGGCGAGCGCGGCGATCATGATCTCCGGCGAAGCGATGCACTCGTAGGCGCCCGAATGGTGCTCGCCTATCCACGCTTCATCGAAGCCCAAACGGTCCATGTGGCAGACGAGTTCGAGATCCGACTCGAGCGCCAGGGTCGGGTTCAATCGATCGCTGTGGAAGGGCGCGATGAACGCGCCGAACTTCATGCGCTGCGGTCTGTAGCTCATGATCGGCTCCATAAAACATTGGAAGCAAAATGTTTTCGCATACTAATCCCGGATCTGCCAACCCGCAACACGGCCACCCGCGCAGGGCGCTTGGTTTCGCGCTCGCCGGCGCCCTGCTGCTCGCGGCCGGCTGCGAAGACGCCAACGCACCGGGCGTGCCCACCGCCACCACGCAGGCGATCAAGGAGCGCCGCGCCAACTATCGACGCATCGGCGACGCCTTCAAGGCGATCGGCGACTCCATCGAGAGCGGCTCGGCCGATAGCGCACTGGTGCGCGAGGGCGCGCGCAGCATCCGCGAAACCGGCGACAGACAGGCGGCACTGTTTGTGGCGGGCAGCGGGATCACCTCCGGCGCGAAAACTCGCGCGCGCGAGGCGGTGTGGACGGACAAGGCGACGTTCGCGCAGCGTCACCGGGATTTTCTGGCCGCGACAGATGCCCTGGTCGCGGCAGAACCCGCGGACTTCGGGGTGCGCTATCAGGCCTTGAAGGACGCCTGCCTCGCCTGTCACGACACCTTCCGCGAGCGCCGCTGAGCGCTCAGACGTAGCGCACCGCGCCACCGTCGATGCGAATGTTCTGACCGTTGATAAAGCCCGCGCGCGGGCTACAGAGAAAACCCACGAGATCCGCAACCTCTTCCCGCGTGGCAATGCGGCCGCAGGGGTTAGGGAAATCGGTTGCGACGATTCTTTTCTCGATACTCGCCCAGTCCTCGGCCCACCCGGCCTTGCGGGCGCGGCGGCGGTAGGTCTCCTCCACCTGCTCGGTGCGGATGTATCCCGGGGAAACCGTGTTTACCGTGATGCCCGTGCCCGCGAGCTCCCGGGCAAGGCTCACCGTGATATTAGCCAGCGCGCCCTTGGCGGCGTAGTACGCCGGCCGTTCGGCCACCGGCTGGTGCGAACCTATAGTGCCAAGATTGAGGATCCTGCCCCAGCCCTTGGCCTTCATGGCGGGCACACAGCCCTGGATCATGCGCACAGCAGACAGCAGGTTGGTCTGGTACATCTCCAGCCACTTGGCGGTGTCGCTGCCCTCCCAGCGGTGTGCGTCCGCAGTGCCGTAGTTGTTCACCAGGATGTCGATCGACAGGCCCTGTGCGGCGATTTGCGCCAGCACCTGTGCCGAGCCCGGCTCGGTGCGTATGTCTCCCCAGACCGCATCAGGGCTGAGCGGTTCGCTCTCGTTGCCGTGGGTGATCACCCGCGCGCCTTCGGCCGCCAGCGTGGCGGCGATCACCTCACCGGTGCGCCGGTCACTGCCAGTAACCAGCGCGGTCCTTCCCTTCAGCTGCAGATCCATGAAACATTCCTCTTCCGTTTGCGCGCAGAGACGGAGGCCACTCGGCCTTGCCTCACCAAAGCGCAGTGAATAGACTCAAAACCATCGCTTTGAATTGTTTTTCCGCCTTGCCGGGAGCCCCATGACAGCAGCAAACGCCCAGCAGCGCTCCGCCACCCTCCGCTTCGTGAGCGGCGGGCGCGAACCCGGCGGCCACTTCGCGGAATTCTGTGCCCACCCGGCACACTTCCTGATGCGCGCCTACCGCGAGTGCGGCGAGCTCGCGGAGTTTGACCAGGGTGGCATCCTGACGGTACTGATGGTAGGCCCCGAAGCGCACGAGGCCATTTTCCGGGCGTCCGACGAGCAGCTGAGTGCCGCGCTGGCCTACCAGTATATGGTGCCGATATTCGGCGAAGGCGTGCAGTATGGCGCGCCGCTCGAGATCGAGCGCCAGCAACTGCGGATGCACTCGCAGGGTCTGCGCGCCGAGCGCATGACCTACTACGCGCCGATCATCGCCCGCGAGGCTGCCGACTGGATCAGCGGCTGGGGCGAGCACGGCCAGATAGACTTCTACGAGTCCTTCGCTGATCTGACGATCAAGACCTCTACCCACTGCCTGCTGGGCGCGGAATTCCGCTACACGCTCACCGACGAATTCGCCAGGATCTACCATGATCTCGGCGCCGCGGTGGATGCCTCCGGCACCGTGAACCACACCGCGCAGAAGACCGCCTACGCGCGGCGTGACGAGGCGCGCGCAGAACTCGGGGAGCTCATCATCACGCGGGTGCGGGAGCGTCGCGCGGCGGGCGAACAGCACGACGATCTTCTCTCCGTCTACATGAACTCCACCTACCAGGACGGCACGCCGCTCAGCGAGTCGCAGATCGCCGGGATGGTGGTGTGGTTCATGTTCGCCGGCCACCACACCAGCGCCAACACCGCCGCCTGGACGCTGGTGGAGCTCGCGCGTCATCCGGTGTATTGCGCCGAGATCGTGAGGGAAGTGGACGGCTTGTGGGCCGACGACCCGGAGCTCGGTTTCCGCACGCTGCGCAAAATGCCGCTGCTGGACGGTTTCGTGCGCGAGATCCTGCGCGCCCACCCGCCGCTCAACACCCTCTCGCGGCGTGTGGTGCAGGACTTTCATTACAAGGGCCACTGCATCGAGGCCGGTAAGAACATCATGTTCTCGCCTTGGGTAGCACACCGCCTGCCGGAGCACTTCCCGGATCCGGAACGCTTCGACCCGCACCGGCCCGAGCCGGAGAACAAGTTCGCCTACATTCCCTTCGGCGGGGGTTCGCGCAAATGCGTGGGCAACGCCTTCGCCATCCTGCAGGTAAAGCGGATCATCTGCGAGCTGCTGCGCCACTACCACTTCGAGCTCGACGGGCCCGCGGACACCTACCAGGAGATCATGCCCTCGCTGATCCTGCGTCCGAGCGAGCCTTGTGTGCTGCGCTATCAACGCCGGGCACCGTCGTGAGCCGCATGCGCGTCACCGTGGACCTGCAACTGTGCCAGGGCCACAGTGCGTGCATGGACGAGGCCCCCGAGGTCTTCCGGGTGCGAGACCGCGCCGAGCACTACCCGCAGGTGCAGGTGCTGCAGGTGTTTCCGCCGCCCGAACTCTGGGACAAGGTGCGCGAAGCCGCACGCTACTGCCCCAACCGCGTGATCAGCCTTGAAATGATTCCATCCACAGACCCGGAGAACCCAGCATGAGCCAGAGCCTGCGCGACAAGGGCATCGAGATGTTCAACACCGTCTACTGCGGGGATTTGCCGCAACCGCCGGCGCCCGGAGTGGACAAGTTCTTCGACTTCATGCTCGAAGGCCTGTTCGGCAAGCTCTGGGCCGACAGCACGCTGTCGCTGCGCGACCGGCGCCTGTTGCTGCTTGGCGCGATCGCGGCACAGGGCGAGGACATGACCTGGACGATTCAGGCGCGCTCGGCCATGAAGCGCGGCGAATTGAATCAGCAGGAACTCGAGGAGATCATCCTGTTCCTGACGCAGTACATCGGCTATCCGCGCGCCTCCAAGATGCGCATGGCGCTGATGGGCCTGTTAGCGCAGCAGAAGCAAGCCCAGCAGGCAGAACAAAAACCGGCCTGAGACAACACATCGTGAATCAGGAAACGCACTGGCAGCGCATCGAACTACAGGCCTTCGGCGGACCGGAGCAGCTCCGGGTGGTGGAAGAAACCACCCTGCCACAACCCGGTCCCGGGCAATGCCGCGTGCGGGTGCGCGCCGCCGGCACGGGCTTCACCGACACCATCATCCGCCTCGGGCAGTATCCGGGCGTCAAGCAGAAACCACCCTTTACGCTGGGCTACGACTGGTTTGGCGAGGTCGACGCCCTCGGTGCGGGCGTGACGGGTCTCGCCGTGGGCGATGCCGTGGCCGATATGCCAGTGATCGGTGGTTACACGCAGTATCTCTGCGTGGAGGCCGCGCGGGTGGTGCGCTGTCCGCAGGGGCTTGATCCCGCCGAGGCGGTGAGCATGATCCTCTCCTACACCACCGCCTGGCAGATGCTCAAACGCGAATGCAGCCTGCAGTCCGGGGACTGGATCCTGGTGCACGCGGCCGGCGGCGCGGTGGGGAGCGCACTGCTCGACCTCGGCCGGCATCTCGGCCTGCGGGTGATCGGCACGGCCTCGGTGGCCAAGCACCCCTTGCTGCTGCGCTTCGGCGCCACGCCCATCGATTACCGCAGCGAGGATTTCGTGCCGCGCACGCTAGAGATTTCCAGCGGTGGCGTGAAGGCGGTTTTCGACACCATCGGCGGCGCCAACTGGAGCCGCTCCTACCGCTGCCTCGAGCGAGGCGGCACCTTGGTGGGATTCGGCGCCTTGCAGGCGAAGGATGGCACCGAAAGCATCCCCTCGCTGCTATGGGGTTTCACGAAATTGCTGGCGCTGTGGAAGCTGCTCCCCGACGGGCGGCGCACCGGGTTCTACAACATCCAGAGCCGTCGGGAATCCAGACCCACGGAGTTCCGGGAGGATCTGTCGGAGCTTATGCAAATGCTCTCTGCAGGCAAGCTGGCACCGGCTGTGGCCGAGCGGGTGCCGCTCGCGCAAGCCCAAAGCGTACACCGGCGCATCGATGCCGCGGAGATCGCGGGAAAGGTGGTGCTCATCTGCGATTGAGCCGGCAGCAAGCGCGAGTGCCTGGCACGCGGCGTCACCGCCAAAAGTGCTGCGAATAGCGCTCAGCCGGGCAGATGGAGTTGCACCGATTTGCCGCCATCGACCGGCAAGGCGATACCCGTGATGAAGCTCGCGGCATCCGACAGCAAGAAGACAACCGCCTCGGCCAATTCGCGCGGCTGCGCGGCACGCTGCATGGGTATGGCCTGCACGGTGCGCACAGCCAGATCCCCGAAATGACGCATGTAGTCCTCGACCGCCGCGGTCATCACCATGCCCGGCGCCACCGTGTTTATGCGCACCCCGGCGGGCGCTGCCTCCATGGCCGCACAGGCCGTGAAATGCAGCAATGCAGCCTTCGATGCCGAGTAGCTCGACATGCCCGCGGCAGCCCGGATGCCGTTGGTCGAGGCGATATTGACGATGGAGCCACGACCTTGCGCCATCATCACGGCCAGCGCCGCTTTGGTCCCGACGAACACCGCCTCGGCGTTGACGGAAAAATCTCGACGCCATTGCTCTAGCCCGAGATCAGCAACGCTGGCATAACTGTTCGAAAAAGCGTTGTTTACCAGCATATCGAGCCGGCCATGCCGACCCGCCACATCCTCTACAAGTGCAGCGAAAGCAATGGCATCGGCAACATCGAGTTGATGCGCCTCGGCCGGGCCTAGCAGCTGCAATTGGGCGAGCGCGCGCGCAAGGCGCTCGGGATTGCGCCCGCACACGGCAACGGTGGCGCCGCGTTCGGCCAGCAGCACCGCAGTCGCGAGACCGATGCCGTCACTGCCTCCGGTAACCAGCGCCACCCGGCCCTGCATGTCGTTCACTGTGGACATCGCAAACTCCTCCCGTGTGTGCTCAGGTCAATGCGTGCGCCGGACTGCAAAACAGCGGCAAGGCTGCGGCGAGCGGCTCACTCCGTCAGCATACCGCTAACGACACGCTTGAGCCGCTTGAGATAACGCGCGGGCTCGAAGGCTCCCTGCTCCAGCACCGTCTCGACAAGGAGTCCGGTGAGAAGGCAATGCACCGTGTAGATAGTCTCCTGCAAGTGGGCGTCGGAGAGCTTCAACTCAGGATAGATACTGCGCCACAACGCCAGGTGCGAATGCTGCTTGAGATCGATGACTGGGCCACGCTGCGCGGTCGCGGCGCGCCTGGCGAGCAGGATTTCCAGGGTAGCCGTGTACTCGGCGCCCTGGTAGTGCTCCCACGCGGCGTCAATGAAACGCGAGACCCGCGTCTCCAGGCTGCCACGCGAAAAGCCGGGCGCGGCCATGCGCGTGTTGAATGTGTCGTGCGAACGGGACAGCACAGCCTGCAGGATCTCGTCCTTGCCACCAAAATGATGCTGCACCGCGCCCCACGACACCCCCGCCCGGCGGGCGATCCGGGTGGAACTCGCCGCCACATAGCCGCCCTCGGTGATGAGTTCGATGACGGCGTTGATGATGGCGTCCTGCGTGCGACGGCTCTTGGCAGCCTGCAGTCCGTCCGGAACGCTCTCCGGCGTGGACTGCGCGGCGGGGTATTTTCTCGGCATGGGTGTGCGCCCTCCTCTCGAAATCACCGGGGCGTGGTGGCACAGGCGTGATTTGCCGCGACGAAACCGAAGGTCATCGCCGGTCCCAGCGTGGCCCCGGCTCCGGGGTAAAAACGCCCCATCGGCGAGGCCGAGCAGTTGCCGATGGCATAGAGCCCCTGGATGACATTGCCCTGCGTATCCAGCGCCGCCGCGTCCGCGTTGGTCAGGATGCCACCCTTGGTGCCGATGTCGCCCGGATGAACCTCCACGCCGTAGAACGGCCCTTCGAGGATGGGCGCGAGGCAGGGATTGGGCCCCAAGCGTACATCACCGTACATCAGGTCGTAGCTGTTCTCACCGCGGTGGAAGTCCGCGTCCTTGCCGCTGGCGGCAAAGCCGTTAAAGCGCGCGACCGTGGCCTCGAGTGCGGCGGCATCCACCCCGAGTTTCGCGGCAAGGCCAGCGAGCGTGGGTGCGCTCTGCAGGAAACGATTACGCACCCGCGCGGGCTGCAGCCAATCGAGGTGCATGCCGCTGGGCAGCAGCGGTCCGAAGGGATAATTGCGCCGGTAGCGCGCATCGAAAATGGCCCAGGACGGCAGGTTCGCCTCGCCCGCTGGGCCGGCCTTGTACATGGCCTGAACCGCGGTGGTGTAGGCCACCGACTCGTTGAAAAAACGTTGCCCCCCGCGGTTCACCATGATGCAGCCCGGCATGGAGCGCTCGGTGAACAGCATACGGGCGCGGTCCTCTCCTTCCATCACGATGGTCGGCCCCCACCAGGCCTCGTCCATCAGGTGCAGCGCCGCGCCGATGCGCTCGGCGGCGAGGTGTAAATCGCCTGTATTCGTGGGACTGGCGGCAGACCATTTTGCCTGCGTGGGTGCGGGCAGGAAGCGCTCGCGCAGCGCCTGGCTGTGCTCAAAGCCCCCGCTGCCCACGATGACGCCCTTGCGAGCCATCACGCGGATTTGCCCGCTGCCACTGCCGGCAATCACGCCGGTGACGCGATCACCCTCGCGGATCAACTCCAGCACCGGCGTGGACAGGCGGATCTGCACGCCGCGGTCCAGCAGAGAGCGGCGCAGCCGCGCCATCAAGGCGTTGCCCATGGTAAGGCGGCGCGAGCGCTTCGAGCGCAGCCTCCAGCCCATGTCGACCACATACTCCAGCGCCAATTTCACCACCACGCCAAGCCAGCCCGGGGCCTTGCTGAGCAGCACGGCACCCTCGAGGTTGGTGTAGCCCATCAGTCCCATCACGGTGGTCTGGAGATGCGCGGGCTGCATCTCGAGAAAGCTCCCGCCCAGCTTGCGCGCGTCGTAGGGCAGCGGATCGATAGATCGACCACCCGGGCGCGCACCGGGGATCTCCTGATAATAATCGGCGTAATGGAGCATGGCCTCGTAGCGCACCTCGCTGTGCTCCTCGAGGAAGCGCAGCATGCGCGGCCCGTGCTCCACGAAGGCCTCGACCACCGCGGGATCGACATCGCCATCGGTGAGTGCACGCAGGTAACGCAGGGCGTCCTCGCGGTTGTCCTCCACGCCACCGGCCAGCATCAGGTGGTTGATCGGGATCCACAGCCCGCCACCGGAACTCGCGGAGGTGCCGCCGAAACGGGGAGCCTTCTCCAGCACCACCACACTGGCACCCTGGATGGCTGCCGTGAGGGCCGCAGTGAGCGCGCCGGCGCCCGAGCCCACGACCACGATATCGACGCTCTCGACAGCAGGAGACTGCATGCGGGGTTCCGGAAACAGGCGGCAGCGCGCGGCAGGACAGCCGCGCCCCGGTACGTTAGTAAAGCTCAAAACATTTTACAAGGATGGTTTTTCTGGCCTATAACCGCGCTGCCACGAGACCGCGCCGCACCGTCCCGACATCCGGAGTCACGTCATGCACCGCATCGTTCCCCTCGACACGCTTTCCGGCTTCGATCTGGAGACCGATGTGCTGGTCTGCGGCTTCGGCGGGGCCGGCGCCTGCGCAACTCTTGAGGCGCGTGCCGCGGGCGCCAGCGTCATCCTTCTGGAGCGGGCCAGCGGTGGCGGCGGCTCCACTGCGCTCTCGGCCTGCGAGATGTATCTCGGCGGCAGCGGCGGCACCCGGCTGCAACGTGAACTGGGGATCGAGGACAGCAGCGATAACTTTCGCGCGTATCTGGATGAGTGTTTCGGCGAATTTGCCGATCCCGCGCGCGTGGATATCTTCGTTGCCGGCGCGGCGGCGCACTTCGACTGGATCGAATCGCTGGGTGTGCGCTACAAGCGCGAGTTCTACCCCGAGCGCGAGGTGGTGTGCCTCACGGGTGCCTCGCTGCAGTTCACCGGCAACGAGCGCGCGCACCCCTTCACCACGGTGTCCAGGCCCGTGCCCCGTGGCCACCTGCCGGCGGATGCCGGGCACGACGGTGGCAAGGTGCTGATGGGCGTGGTGATGCAGCGCGTACTGGAATCCGGCGCCGAAATCCGCCCCGACAGTCGCGCGGTGGCACTCGTGCAGGACCGCGAGGGCCGCGTGCACGGCGCCATCGCGCGCTCTGCGGGCCGCGAGATCGCCATCCGCGCGCGGCGCGGCGTGGTGCTCACGATGGGCGGATTCATCATGAACGAAGAAATGACGCGCCGGCACATCCCCGACATCGCAGCGCTCTGCACCCGCCACGGCAACCCGGGCGACCAGGGGGACGGCATCCTGATGGGCGTTGCCGCCGGCGGTAATGCCATCCACATGGGACAGGCCTTTATCAGCGTGGCGCACTACCCGCCGGCGCGGAACACCTTCGGCATCTTCGTGAACGCGCAGGGCCAGCGCTTCGTGAACGAGGACGTCTATCTGGCGCGCATCGGCCACTACGCCTCGGTGCAGACAGGCATGCGCTTTTTCATGTTCACCGACGAGCCGCACTTCGGCCGCCCCGACTACCACCCGAGCACCGAGCTCGTGGCCGTTGGCGAGACGGTCGAAGAGGTGGAGCGCGAGGCAGGCCTGCCCGCAGGCTCACTGCAGCAAACGGTGACCTACTACAACGCGCACGCCGCACAGGGCACCGACCCACGCTTCCACAAGGCAGCCGACTGGCTGGCGCCACTGTCCACGCCGCCGTTCGCGCTGATCGAGTACTCCCTGCCGATCCTGCACCCACACGCCTTCACGCTGGGCGGTCTGGACACACGCCCCACCGGGGAGGTGCTCACACCCGACGCTGCCGTGATACCGGGCCTGTATGCCGCGGGCCGCACCGCCGCGGGGATACCGCGCACTGGCAAGGGCTATGCGAGCGGCATGTCGGTGGCGGATGCGACCTTCTTCGGGCGTCTTGCGGGACGCAGCGTGGCGGCGAACACACCGCCCTGAGCCGTGCTGGCGATCTACCGAAACGCTCTGGCCATGCCGCGCGGCTGCTGCGCGAGGTCACGAGCGCGCGCCCCGCGCTCTGAGCATCGCCCATCACTGCGGCAGCGCGAAGGCCACCACCGCATCACCGAGCATCTCCGGCAGCCGCTCCGGCCCCGCCGCGGCCCAGGCCAAAGGCCCGTGGCCACCCGCAGCGATCGCCACGAACTGCCGTCCACCGGAGCGGGCGCGGTACGTAACGGGCGTGGCCTGCGCCGGCGCGGGCAAGGCATGACGCCAGAGCTCCTCGCCATTGCTGACGTCGAAGGCGCGGATATAACCGTCCATTGTCGCGGCGATGAACCCGAGCCCCGTAGCGGTCTGGATGGAGCCCCCGGCGATGGGCCCGCCCCAGTTGAAGGCATCACCCACCCCGAGCGGGGCTAGATTGCGCAGCGTCCCCAGCGGTTTTTGCCAGCGCAGTTCGCCGGTGGCGAGATCGATCGCGCTCAGCGTCGACCACGGTGGCGCCACGCAGGGCGTGTTCCAGGGCGAGAGCAGCGCGCCGCGAATCACCACGTATGGCGTGCCTTCCTGCGGGTTCATGCCCACCTGATCGGGTGCGGCGCCGGGGCCGCCGAGAGAACTGCGCGGCGCCAGACGCACGGTGTAGGCGGCTTTCATCGAGGCCACCAGCATCAGCCCGGTTGCGGGGTTCACCGACACCGAGCCCCAGTTCACACCACCACCGAGCCCGGGATATTCCAGCGTGTCCTCCAGGTCTGGCGGGGTGAAGATGCCCTCGGTGCGCAGCTTCGCGAAGGCCTCGCGGCAAGCCTTGCGATCAATCGGTGTCAGCCCCCAGACATCACTTTCCTTCAGGCCGTAGGGGTGCAGGGGCGCAGGCAGCGTGGGAAAAGGCTGGGTGGGCGATGTGGTCTCGCCAGGAACCCGACTCTGCGGCACGGGGCGCTCCTCCACGGGAAACAGCGGTGCACCGGTCGTACGATCAAGCAGGAAGAGGTGCCCGGTCTTGGTGGCCGCGATCACTGCGGCCCGGGATCCCGCCGCTCCGTGTTGCTCGAACAACACCGGCTGGGACGCCACATCGTAGTCCCAGACATCGTGATGCACCGTCTGGAAATGCCAGCGTGGCACGCCGGTGGCGGCATCGAGTGCGACCACGGAAGTGCCATAGAAATCCTTGCCCGCGCGCTCCGCGCCGCCGTAGTGATCGGGCTGCGGATTACCGGTAGGCAGGAACACCAGCCCACGCTCCGGATCCGCCGACATCTGTCCCCAGACGTTCGGCGTACCGCGGGTGAAGTTCGCGCCTCCTGCGGCCGCCGCGGCATCGACGGGCGTAATGGCTGGCGGGACCGGATCGAAAGCCCAGCGCAACGCCCCGCTGCGCACATCGAAGGCGCGCACCACACCGGGCGGGGCATCGACGCGCTGGCCGTCCTGCACGAAGGCGCCGGTGATCACGAGTTCACCCAAGACGAGCGGCGCGGCCGTCACGTAGTACTCACCCTTGCGCACGTCGCCCAGATTGCGCCGCAGGTCGACCGCACCCGCGGTGCCGAAGTCTTCACAGCGCGCGCCGCTGGTGGCATCGAGCGCAATAAGCCGCGCATCCAGCGTACCGCTCAGGATGCGTTTGCGGCAGGCCGCGCCGTCCTGCACCGGGTCTTCCCAGTAGGCCACGCCGCGGCACACCGGCGTGTAGACGCCGCGCAGATCGACCTGCGGGTCGTGGGTCCAGAGTTCACGTCCGGTCTCCGCATCCAGCGCCACCACACGGTTGTAAGGCGTGCAGAGAAACATACGCTCGCCCACCACCAGCGGCGTGGCCTGAAAGGCGGTGGGGCCATGCTCGGTCGTGCCCGGGGAAACATCGCCCGTGTGGTAGGTCCACGCGGGAACGAGACCCTTCACGTTGGCTGGCGTGAGTTCCACGAGTGGCGAAAAATGGCTGCCGCCGGGATCACCGCCCCAGTCAGTCCAGCCCGCGGCAGGGCCGGTGCGGTCCGGCGGTGCCAGCTTGGCGCCACAGCCCGGCAGCCACAGCAGCGCGCAAGCGAGCCCCAACACTGCAGCAGGCCGCAGCCGCTGATCACACCGCACACGCAGCACGCATCCCCTCCTCGACCGCCTTGCGGATAAGACCCAGACCGGTGCAATCCCCGGCGGTGTGCACGTCCACGCCGCGAGCACCCAGCGCATCGGCCAGCGCCGTGTCGGGCCGCGCCTCGCCGGCCAGCACCACGGCATCGGCCGGCACCGTCGCGCTGCGACCCGCATAGCGGAATTCCAGTCCTGCTGCGCTGACAGCGATGGGCGTAATGCCCGCCAGCACCTCCACACCGAGTCGATCGAGACGCTGGAGTTGTTCCTGCCGCCGCTTGGGGCCGATCTCTGGTGCGAACACCACGGCGCTCGCCGCCAACGTCACGCGGCGGCCTCGCTTGGCGAGAAACTCCGCCAGTTCCACCGCGGCGAGATCCGCACCCAGCACCACGACGTGCTCCCCGAGCGGCATCCACGCCCGGCTCAGCTGGCGCAGATGCACCGGGCGCAACCACGGTTGCAGGCGCGGCATGACCTGCCGTGCGATCCAGCGCGAGAGCGCCGGCAGCCGCGCTGCCTCCTCGGGATCCAGCGTGCCGGCGAGGTAGCCGCGCAGCAACGCACCACTCCAGACCCGCGGACCCGAGGCACCCGGCAGATCCGGTGTCTCGACCCGGGCGCCCGTGCAGACGACCACGGCGTCGGGCTTCTCGCGCAGCACCAGCGCCTCATCCACTGCCTCACCGAGGCGCACCGCAACGCCCAACCGGCGCACCTCACCGAGCAGATAATCGAGCAGATGCTGGTTGTCTGCATGCACGGTAGCGGCGTAGAAAAGCGAACCACCCAGCCGTTGCGAGCGCTCCAGCAGGGTCACGCGGTGACCGCGCAACGCCGCCACACGGGCGGCCTCCAGGCCCGCCGTGCCACCGCCGGCCACCAGCACATGTCGCGGTCGGGCGGCAGGCTTCAGGGCCAGTGATTCCTCGCGCCCGACCTGCGCGTTCACGGCGCAGTTCATGTTGGCCTCGAAGGGCGCGAGCAGCATCGAGTCGATGCAGTTCTGGCAGCTGAGGCAGCGGCGTATGCCGGCGGCATTGCCCGCGCGGAGCTTGTTCGGCAATTCCGGGTCCGCAAGCAGCGGGCGGGCCATGACGATCAGGTCGGCGCTGCCCTCGGCGAGGATGCGCTCGGCCTGATCGGGATCATGGATGCGACCCACCACCATCACGGGGACATCGACCACGCGTCTGATCGCGCGCGCCACCGCCACGTTGTAACCGTCGCGGTAGCCCGGACCACAGACGATCTGGGCCACGATCCTGTCATGGGACACGCCACCGCTCACCTGTATCGCGCTGATGCCGGCCTCGACCAGCAGCGGCGCGATCATCTGCGTGTCGGGCAGTTCACGGCCGTCGTAGGCATCCTCGTTGCCCGAGATGCGCAGCGTGATGGGGAAATCGGCGCCCACGCGCTGGCGGATATGGCGGATGGTCTCCAGAAGGAAGCGCGTGCGCCCCTCCACCGTGGCGCCGGTGTAGGCGTCATCGCGCCGGTTGCGCGTGGGGCTGAGAAAAGACCCGAGCAGCATGTAGGCGTGCGCGGCGTGCAGCTCCATGCCGTCGTAGCCTGCTTGCTGGGCGCGGCAGGCGGCATCGCCGTAGAGGGTAGTTACGCGCTCGATCTCTGCGGTGTCCATCACGCGGCTAGGCCAGCCGGTGCCGGCATTCACGTTGACCGACGGACCGACCGGATCGGTCATCGATTCGGGGCCGGGATGGCTGATCTGCGGCTGTATGCACGCGCCGAGCGCGTGGACGCGCCGCACGAGTTCGCTGTGACCGGCGATGAACCGATCCTCGCCCAAGGAGAGTGACTGCGGCTGGTAACGCTGCGCCGAGTCAACCGAGCACATCTCGACGGTGATCAGGCCCACACCGCCCGCGGCGCGCGCCTCGTGGTAGCGGATCAGTCGCTCGCTCACGGCAAGATCGGGCGTGCCGTAGTTGGTGGTCATGGCGGACATGACCATGCGGTTGCGCAGTTGCATCGTGCCGATGGCAGCGGGACTCAGCAGGCGGGCAAATCGGCTCATGCGCAGGCGCACCCGGAGGCTCGATCGCCGGAAGGTAACATTGCTTGCCTTTTCGGTAAAGCAACGTTGACAGTATCGCGGCGCACTGCCTAGCATCCGCCGCAGACCTTCCAACCACTCGAACAGGGTCAGCGCATGAGCAGGCTACCGGTAGGCTTTATTGGCCTCGGCAACATGGGCAAGCCGATGGCCCGCAACCTCGTCTGCGACACGCTCGAGGCGTGGGTGTACGACGTCCAGCAGGCACCGGTAGACGAACTCGTGGCGCTCGGCGCGCACGCGGGCTCACCGGCGCAGATCGCCCGCCACTGCCGCGTGATCGGACTGTGCGTGCGTGACGACCGCGACGTCGAGGCCCTGCTCTACGGCGAGTCAGGCATGCTCGCGCAGACGGCCCCCGGCAGCGTGATCGCTGTCCACAGCACCGTGACGCAGGCGGGGCTGCTGCGCTGGGCGGCAGATGCCGCAGCGCGCGGTATCGACCTGATCGACGCACCCGTCAGCCGCGGCAGGCTCGGCAAGGAACCGCATTTCCTGTGCTACATGGTCGGCGGCGATGCCGCCGTACTGGAGCGCTGCCGCCCGGTGCTGGAGACCTCCGCGGAGTCGATCATTCACGCCGGCCCCCTCGGCGCCGGCATCGCGCTCAAGCTCTGCAACAACCTGATCACCTACCTCGAATTCATCGCCATGAGCGAGGCGCTCGCGATCGCCACCCGCTCGGGGCTGTCGATCGATGTACTGGCCGAGGTGGGTCGCGGCAACGGTGTGATCAACGACCGCATGGTGGCCTTTGCCGCCAACCGCGAAAAACTGCAGGAGCAACTGGGCGAGGCCGGCTTCGCGGCGGCCTTCGGCCCCTTCGGCAAGCTGGGCGAAAAAGATCTGGACGCAGCGCTGGAAACCGCCCGCAGCCTCGGCCTGCACTTGCCGGCCACCGAACTCGCACGCAGCACGATCCACGACGTTTTCATGAACAAGGGCCACGACGCATGACCACCCTACCCGCCGCCGAGAACCGGCTGCTGATCGACGGCAAGCTGTTACCGGCCCAGTCCGGGCGCCTCTACCCGAACATCAACCCCGCTACCGAAGAGACCATCGGCCACGTAGCAGACGGAGGCCCCGCCGACATGGACGCCGCCATCGCCGCCGCGCGCCGCGCCTTCGACGAGACCGACTGGTCCACCAACCACGCCTTTCGCCTGCACTGCCTAACGCAGTTGCGCGACGCGCTCAACGCCGCGAAGGACCACCTTCGCCCCCTGATCGCCGCCGAGACTGGCGCGCCCATGGGTATCTGCGGCGCCGGCGGCCCGCACTGCGATGTGCCCATCGGTTTCGGCGACTGGCTGCTGGGTTTTCTGCCCTCTTACGCCTGGGAGCGCGATCTCGGCGAGGCCACGATCCTCGGCGTGCGCAGCCGCCGCATCGTGTGCAAGGAGGCGATCGGCGTGGTGGGTGCGATCACGCCCTGGAACGTGCCGCTGCAGATCAATCTTGCCAAGTGCACGCCTGCGCTAGCCGCCGGCTGCACGGTGGTGCTGAAGGCGGCACCCGACACGCCCTGGTCCGCCACCGAGTTCGGCCGCATCGTGGCCGAGCACACCGACATCCCCGCAGGCGTGTTCAATGTGATTACCGCGGCGGACCCGCGCGAGGTAGGCGAGCAGCTGGTGCGTGATCCACGGGTGGACATGATCTCCTTTACCGGCTCCACCCAGGTGGGCCGCGACATCATGGCCATGGCGGCAGCCACCGTGAAAAAAGTGTTTCTGGAACTGGGCGGCAAATCCGCCAACGTGATGCTGCCCGACGCCGACCTGCAGAAAGGACTGCTCTCGGCGCTGGCCGTGTGCTTCCACGCCGGCCAGGGTTGCGCCATCGCAACCCGCCTGCTGATCCCCCGCAGCCGCCAGATGGAGGTCGAGGAAATCCTCCAACAGTACTTCGGCTTCATCGCCTACGGCGATCCCGCGAGCGAGCAGCAAATCATGGGCCCGCTGGTGAATCGCCGGCAGATGGAACGCGTGCTCGAGTACATCCGCATCGGCAAGGAAGAAGGCGCGCGCATCCTGCTGGGTGGCGGTCGCCCGGCGCATCTGCCCACGGGCTACTACGTCGAGCCCACGGTATTCATGGATGTGCGCAACGACATGCGGATCGCGCAGGAGGAGATCTTCGGGCCGGTGCTCGCTGTAATCGCCTACGACACCGAGGAAGAAGCACTCGCCATCGCCAACGACTCGATTTTCGGGCTCTCGGGTGGCGTGTGGTCGGCCAGCGAGTCGCGAGCACTGGCCTTTGCGAAACGCATGCGCACCGGCACCGTGAACGTGAACGGCGGCAACTTCTACGGCGCCGACGCCCCCTTCGGCGGCTACCGCCAAAGCGGCATAGGCCGCGAGATGGGAACCGAGGGTTTCGAGGAGTACCTCGAGACCAAGACCGTGGCGATAGGCCTGTGATGCTGCCGCTGCAGGGACGCGTCTATATCGTGACCGGCGCCTCGCGGGGCTTCGGCGCGGCGATCGCGCGCGCGCTGGTCGGTGCGGGCGCACGGGTCGGCATCACCGGCCGCGAGCAAGGCAGCATCGAGACAGCGGCAGCCGAACTGGGCGCCGACAATGCGCTCGGCGTGGTGGCCGATGTCAGCGATACGGCGGCAGTGGCACAGGCTTTCGCGCACATCAAGGCCCATTTCGGACGCCTCGACGGGCTGGTAAACAATGCGGGCCTTGCGCGCCCCGGCTCGGTGCACACACTGCAGGAGCAGGAAGTGCGCCTGCAGGTCGAGACTAATTTTCTCGGCACCGTGTTCTGCTCTCAGGCGGCGGTGCCGCTGCTGCGCGGCGGGGACAACCCGCGCATCGTCAATATCTCCTCGGCCAGCGCCGAGCACCATGACGAGATGTCGCACCTGTCGATCTACGCCGCCACCAAACGCGCCGTGGAGCGCTTCTCGCGTGATATGCGCCGGGAACTGCAAGCAGACGGCATCGGTGTGACGATACTGCGCCCGGGCAATGCACCCACCGCCTTCGCCGCAGGCTGGGATGGCGGGCGCTTCAATGACGCGCTCGACGCCTGGTACCGCGGCGGCGCGGAGATGGACGTGGGCATGGACGTGACGCACGTCGGTGCCAGCGTGGCATGGTGCCTCGCGAGCCCACCCGGGATCTCGGTGGACCTGCTGGAAGTCCGGCCGAATATCCGCATCCCCAAGCCCGACAAATCCCTTCTCATGGGCGATGGCTGAGGGCGCCCCGGGGCGCGCGGCAGCACCGCACAACACACATCTGATGACGCAGGAGAATACGCAATGAACTTCGATGGCAAGGTAGTGGTCGTGACGGGCGCGGGCGGTGGTATCGGCGAGGGCTATGCCCGCGCATTCGCGGCGCAGGGCATGCGCGTGGTTATCGCCGAGATCAACGAGAGCGCCGGGCAGCGCGTGGCCGATTCGATCAACGCCGGCGGCGGCACCGCGCTCGCGCTGCGCTGCGACGTGGGCGACGAAGCCTCGGCCAAGGCCTGCGCCGATGCGGCCGCCGCAAGCTTCGGTGGTATCGACTACCTCGTGAACAACGCCGCGATCTTCCACGACATGCGCGTCGAGGGTTACCTCGATGTCGACATGGCTTATCTCGAGCACTTCATGCGGATCAATGCCCACGGCTGCGTCATCATGACTCGTGCCTGCCTGCCCCACATGGAAAAGCGCGGCGGCGGCGCCATCGTCAACCAGTCCTCCACCGCGGCCTGGATGCACATGGGCTTCTATGGCGTGGCCAAGCTGGCGATGAACGGCATCACGAGCTCACTCGCCCGCGAACTCGGGCCCCGCAACATCCGCATCAACGCCATCGCCCCCGGCCCCACCGACACGCCCGCCCTGCAGAAGCATGCAGGGGAATACGCCCAGATGATGCTCAAAAGCATGCCGATCGGCCGCTTGGGCCAGCCCACCGATATGGCCAATGCAGCGCTGTTCCTGCTCTCCGACGAGGCCTCCTGGATAACCGGTCACGTGCTGAACGTCGATGGGGGGCAATTCATGCGGACCTGACACAAGGCCCGCTTCTGCCGGTGTAAACCCGCTAGACTGGCTGGGCACGCAAGACAGAGGCAGGCCGCTGGACCCCGCAAGACTGAACACACGTCCAGGCCTCACTGCAGCGATGCTGGAATGATCGCGTCGCAGCGCGGAAACATGCGCCTCGCCTTGCACCTGTGGGTGGCGGGCGCCCTCTTTGCCGTCTTCCTGCTGGCCATAGGCTTCTACAGCCTCGCGCAACGCGAGCTGGACCTGAGCTTCGCGCAGCGTCACGACTCCTTCTTCCTCGCCCAGGAGCTGCGCCAGTCCTCCGCCGATCTCAGCACTGCGGCCCGCGGCTACGTAGCCACCGGCAATGCGATCTTCAGCGAAATCCATCAGCAGGTTCTCGATATACGCGACGGGCGCCTTCCACGCCCCGTGGACTATGACAACGTCTACTGGGATCTGGTGATCAGCACCGGCAAGCCTCCCACACCCAATGAAGGACCTAGCATTTCTCTGGTTGATCTGATGCGCCAGATCGGCTTCAGCGCGCAGGAACTGCAGCTCGTGCAGGCGGTAATTGAGGAATCCGATGCGCTCGCCACGGTGGAGCAGAAGGCGATGCAGCTCGCGAATGAACCCGCCCCCGGAGACGTGGAGGCGCGGCATCGCGCCACGCAGATGCTCTTCGACCAGAGTTACCGGGACGCCAAGGCACGGATCATGGCGCCAATCCACCGCCTGCATGAAATGCTCGAGACCCGCACGCGGGCTGATGTCGATCGCCTCACCGGCTGGGCCTTCATCCTGCTGATCTCGGCAGCAATTCTTGCCGTCGCGCTGTCTGTGCTGCTCGGCATCACCTACCGGCGTTTGATACACGCGCTTGGCGCCCCGCTCCGTGCACTGGAGGAAGCAGACAAAGCGCTACGCACCTCGGAGGAACGCTTCCGCAACATCGCCGAGATATCGGCGGACTGGATCTGGGAGATAGATGCCGAACGTCGCTACACCTTCGTCTCGCCCACCGTTGAGCGTACCTTGGGCTTCCGTCCGGAGGAGATGCTTGGGCGCAGTGCCTTCGAGCTCATGCCCGCCGAGCGGGCGGCGGCAACCTCCGCCAACTTCCAGCTCGTCAACCGGACGTTCACCAATATCGAACACCTTCTCTACCGCAAAGATGGAACCGAGATGATCTGTCTCAGCTCCGGTACACCCGTGCTTGACGCGAACGGCAAGCCGATAGGGCTGCGCGGCGTGAACCACGACATCACCGCACGCAAGGCCATCGAGAAAGAGCTCGCGACGCACCGCCTGCACCTCGAGAGCCTGGTGGCCTCGCGCACCGCAGAACTCGAACAGGCACGCGATGCCGCGGAGGCGGCAAACCGGGCCAAGAGTGCCTTCCTGGCAACCATGAGCCATGAATTGCGCACCCCGATGAACGCCATCCTCGGCATGACCTACCTGCTACGGCGCGACGCCAACCCCCTGCAGGTAGACCGCCTGAGCAAGGTCGAAACAGCGGGGCGACATCTCCTTGGCCTGCTGAACGATGTCCTTGACCTCTCGCGCATCGAGGCCGACCGCCTCGAGCTCGAGGACACCGATTTCAGCCTCGCCTCGGTGCTTGACCAGGCAAAGGTGCTGATCTCGGAGACCGCGCGCGAGAAAGGTCTCGAGCTGCGCGTCGAGAACAACGGGGTTCCGCAGTGGCTGCGCGGGGATCCCACGCGGATGCGGCAGGCCTTGCTGAACTATGCCGGCAACGCCGTTAAATTCACCGAACGCGGCAAGGTCTCGCTGCGAGCGGGCGTGGCGGAAGATGCGGGCGAGACGCTTCTGCTGCGCTTCGAGGTCGAGGACACGGGCCCCGGGATCGGACCCGAGGCTTCACAGCGGCTGTTCGAGACCTTCGTGCAGGCCGATGCCTCGACCACCCGCCGTCACGGCGGCTCGGGCCTCGGGCTCGCAATCACGCGCCGGCTGGCGCGACTGATGGGCGGGGATGCAGGCTTCGAGACACGTCTAGGCGAAGGCAGCCGCTTCTGGTTCACCGCGCGGGTTCACCGCGGCAAGGCACCCAACGCGGCGGGCGCTTCCCCTGAGCGGCGCGACCAGCTGCGCCGCCAGCACGCTGGCAAGCGCATCCTGCTGGTGGAGGACGATGCCGTTAACCGCGAGGTCGCCTCGGAGATGCTGAGCAGAAGCGGCCTCCTGATCGACACCGCCGAGAACGGCCGCGAGGCCGTGAGCAAAGTGGCGAGCGAGGAGTACGCGCTGGTATTGATGGATATCAACATGCCCGAAATGGATGGCCTGGCGGCAACACGCGCCATTCGAGCGTTGCCGGAACGCGCGAGCCTGCCGGTGATCGCACTCACCGCAAACGCTTTTGACAACGACCGGACCGCCTGTCTCGAGGCCGGGATGAACGGCTTCGTGCCCAAGCCCATCTCGCCACAGGTGTTGCAGGAGGCCCTGCTCGCCTGGCTGCCGGATCCCCGCGACGACGGGGCCATACATTGGCCCCCGGAACCTCAGGCACCGGCAGCGCGGGTCCCGGCAACCGCCGAAGAACGCGCTGCAGCCAGCCCCATGCTGGAGGAACTGACCCGCCTCCTGGCCACGGACGATCTCAGCTGCCAGCGCCTCGCCCACGACAACGCCGACCTGCTCCGGCGCTGCCTGGGTGACGTGACCGAAGCCGTGCTCGATGCCATCGACCACTACGACTACGAGGCCGCCGGAATCCTGATCGCCAAGGCCCGCACCAGCTGAGCAGACACGCATTCCGCCAATGCCGCCCGCGGCCGGAAAAACCCGTGCGCAACGGCATGCGGGGATAGCCGGCCTCACCGGGCAGCGGTACCCTAGCCTCCCCTGCAGCCACCCGGAACCCAGAACCCAAGATGGCCATTTTTTCCTATCCCAATCTGCTGAAGCCCGGGCGTATCGGCGCCATGGAACTGCGTAACCGCATGATCCTGACGGCGATGGGCGTCAACTTCGGCGAGGAAGATGGCTCAAGCGGCGAGCGCGTGCTGCACTACCACGAGGAACAGGCAAAGGGCGGCGTGGCGCTGATCATCTCGGGCGCCTGCGGCGTGGCCTATCCAGTCGGTCAGGTACAGCCTCGGCAAGTAGCCATTTCCGATGACCGCTACATACCGGGACTGAAACGTGTGGTTGATGCCGTGCACCGCCACGGCGCCAAGTTCGCAGTGCAACTCCATCAGGGCGGGCTGGTAGCGGGCGACGACACGCGGGCCGGGCGCCCGCAGTGGTGCCCCTCGATACCGGAGCCCATGAAGGGCGATTTCGTCGATGGTTTCCTGCTGCCGGAGCTGCAGTCCTTTGCGAGCGCCGGCATCCCGAGCTACAAGGTCCTCACGCACGAGGACATCGCGCTGGTGGTGAGCCAGTATGCCGCCGGCGCGCGCCGCGCAAAGACGGCGGGTTGTGATGGCGTCGAGATCCACGGCGGCCACGGCTACCTCCTCTCCTCGTTCCTCTCACCGAAAACCAACAAGCGCACCGACGAATACGGCGGCAGCACCGAGAACCGCTCCCGCTTCCTGCTCGAGGTGATACGCGCGGTGCGCGCGGCCGTGGGGCCGGACTTCGCCGTGTGGGTGAAGCTCGACTCGCGCGAGGTGGGCAAGGAAGGCGGCATCACGCTGGAGCACGCCAAGGTCACCGCGCGCCTCGTGGAGGAAGCCGGCGCGGATGCGATCACCGTGAGCGCCTACCACGACACCGGACAAGGAAAACTCCACTCGGCCTCCAATATTCCCCACGAGCCCAACTGCAATCTCCCTGCCGCGCTGGCAATCAAACAGGTCGTGTCGATCCCGGTGATCGCCTCCGGCCGCGTCGAGCCCGAGCACGCCGACCGCGAGATCGCCGCCGGTCACTTTGACTATCTCGCCATGGGCCGCAAGCTGCTGGCCGACCCTGAACTGCCACGCAAACTCACCGAGGGCCGCGAAGACGAGATCCGCCCCTGCGTGTACTGCTACACCTGTGTCAGCAAGATCTACACGCTGGAGTCCACCTGTTGCGCGGTGAACCCTGAGCTCGGTATCGAGTACCTGCGTCTGGACCCGCCCAAGGCCGCTGCGCCCAAGCGTATCGCCGTGGTCGGCGGTGGACCCGGCGGCATGGAGACAGCAAGACGCCTCGCGAAGGACGGCCACCACGTGGTGCTGTTCGAGCGCAGCGACCGGCTGGGTGGGACGCTGCGCTTTGCCTCGCTCGCCTACGCCGCCAACGAGCCGCTGCTCGACTGGCTGCGCGCACGCGTGGAGGAATCCAACGTGCAGGTGCGCCTGTCCTCAACCGCCACGCCCGCGGTGCTCGCAGAACTCCGGATCGACGAGGTGGTGATAGCCACGGGGGCGCGCCGCGACATGCCGGATATCCCGGGCTCCGAGCTGCCCCACGTCTTCAGCGGCGATGACATGCGCAACATGATGCTCGGGGAAAGCTCGGACGCGCTCGCCGGCAAGACCTCGCTCTTCACCCGCATCGCCACCAAGGCGGGTGCGGCCACCGGCCTCACGGCGAATCTGGATTTCGTGCGCAAGGCCACCCGCACCTGGATGCCGCTCGGCGATCGCATCGTGATCATCGGGGGTGAGCTGGTGGGGCTAGAACTCGCCGAGTTCCTGTCCGAGCGCGGACGCAGTGTCACCGTGATAGACAGCGAACCCCGACTCGGTGCGGGGCTCACGCTGGTACGACGCCTGCGCCTGCTCGCGGAACTGCGCGAGCACGGCCTGGCGCTGCACGCAGGCGTCAAAGAGATCCGCATCGAGACCGGTCGCGTGCTGTTCACCAGCAAGCAAGGAGAGGCACAGGTCGCCGAGGCCGATCATGTGATCGTGGCCAAGGGCGCCACCGGCGATCTGTCGCAGGCCGAGGCTTTCCGTGCCGCGGGCTTCCGCGTGCACGAGGTGGGCGATTGCCGCGGCGTGGGCTACATCGAGGGTGCCATGCGCAGCGCGATGGACGCGGTGGATGCGGTGAACGCAGGCTGAGAGCCGTGTAACGCGTCAGCCCGTAACAGACGGTAGGAGCGCGCCGCGCGCGCGACCCAGGAGATGTAGGAGCGCGCCATGCGCGCGACCCGGCGCTGGCGCGAACGTCCATGCCCTTGTCGTGGGCATGGCCCGCTCCTACGGGTCGCGACGTCACTGCGGCCGCCGATCAAAAATGCCACGCCACACGCGCGGTCGCCGTCTCGTTGCGGAAATCGTCATTGGCTGCCATCACAGTAACCGCTGCGCGAACTGCTCGGTCGCGGGCGTGGCCGGCGCAGCGGACGCGCTGGTTGCGGGCACGGCTTCCTCGCGGGGTATCACACAGGCACAGCCGCGATCACGGTGGTAGGAGCGCGCCATGCGCGCGACCCGGCGCTGGCGCGAACGTCCATGCCCTTGTCGCGGGCATGGCCCGCTCCTACGGATCGCGACGTCACTACCGCCGCCGATCAAAAATGCCACGCCACACGGGCAGTCGCCGTTTCGTTGCGGAAGTCGTCATTGGCTTCCATCACAGTAACCGCTGCGCGAACCGCTCGGTCGCGAGCGTGGCCGGCGCAGCGGACGCGCTGGTTGCGGGCACGGCTTCCTCGCGGGGTATCACACAGGCACAACCGCGATCACGGTGGTAGGAGCGCGCCATGCGCGCGACCCAAGAGATGTAGGAGCGCGCCATGCGCGCGACCCGGCGCTGGCGCGAACGTCCATGCCCTTGTCGCGGGCATGGCCCGCTCCTACGAGGCTGGAGTCGCAGCGTCACTGTCGTCAGCCATCAGAAATGCCACGCCAGACGTGCCTTGGCACTCTGGTTACGGAAATCGCCGTCCGCTCCAGCCCGTATTCCAGCCGCAGCGCGTCCGCGCGGTAGAGCTGCGCCCCCACCTTGTCCGGGTTATGACCTGCGCAAGGCGTTGGCGCTCGCTGATGCGCTGGAAGATGAAGAGATCACACGCGAGCTGGCCGGCACTGGCCTGTTTTCCGCAACCTGCTCGGCGCGAGTGGCGCCTCGGGCAACCTGACGTCGGACGCACACATCGCCGCACTGGCTCTGGAACTGGGCGCAACGATTTGCTCCGCCGATTACGACTTCCGCAGGTTTCCGGGCATCACGCACCGTAACCCGCTGGAGTAAAACCTCGCGGGAACAGCAGATACCCCACCGGGTCCGAGGGCAAGCCCCACGCAAACCCGGCCTCGGCGATAACCGATCAGATGATTACAACGCGGCCCGCCGAACGTGCCGAAGCCCAGTGCCGGGCATTTCGCTGTTTGTGGCATGAAGGGCTGCGTCAGTGCTTGATTTTTTAGAGGTCTGGACAGCGGTTGACAGCGCGTGACCGCCGAATGATTCTCAGTAGTGAGGATTCAGATATCGGGAAAATGCGATGCTAGGCCTTCTACGCGTATTGGCGCTTGCCGCCTCGATCTTCATGGCAATCGACGCCGTGGCCGAAGACGGCGATGCAAGCACACAGGCTGGCCCATCCCGCGACAAGGCCTCTGCGATGCAGGTCTCCTCGCAGGGGCAGGGCCTGCAATTGCGCCAGCCAGAAGACGCCTCCAGCTTGCGCATCGCCGTGATGCAGGGCTCCGCGCAGGACGTCTGGGTCCACAAGAACTGGCCCGGGGCCACGCTGCTGCAGTTCCTTACCGTGGCGGACCTTTTTATCGCCGTCGAGGCAGGCAAGGCGGATGCGAGTATTGCTCCCTCCGATGTCCTCAAACCAAACTTGGCGACACGCCCGGGGCTCGCCACCCTGGGCCCGCCGATCTTCGAATTGGAGGTGGGCGCGGCCTTTCGCAAGGACAGTGCGGATCTGCGGGCGCAGTTCGACGCCTTCCTCGCACAGATCCGTGCCGACGGCACCCACGCGGACATGGAGCGGCGCTGGATCGAACAATCCGACACCACCATGCCGCCGATCCAGTTCGCGCCGGATGCACCGCCGCTGGCGGTAGGCAATGCGATCGTCGGTTTGCCGCAGGTGGCGGTGAAGGACAACCGGCTGGTCGGCTACGAGGTGGAACTGGCCGAGCGCTTCGCCACTAGCATCGGCCGCCGCCCCGTGTGGAGCACCGCGGACTTCGGCGCACTGATCCCCTCGCTCGCCTCCGGCAAGATCGACCTCATCGTCACCGGCATGTCCATCACGCCGGAGCGGCGCGAGCGCATCGATTTTTCCGAGTCCTACCACACCTACGAGATGCACGTCTTCGTGCGTGCGAGTGATATCGCGGGTGCGGTACAGGCGACTGCCACGCCGCCGGTCGAGGCCTCGTTCGGGGCCGGTCTGCGGGAGAGTTTCCACAACAACATCATCCGCGAGAGCCGCTACCTCCTCCTGTGGAGCGGCTTGAAGACCACGGTGTTGCTGGCGGTCCTCTCCTGCGTCTTCGGCACGCTGCTCGGGGCGCTGATCTGCTACATGCGCATGTCCCGGAATACGCTCGTGCGCCGCAGTGCGATGCTCTACATCAGCCTGATGCGCGGGCTGCCGGTGCTGGTGCTGCTGATGCTCATCTTCTACGTGGTCTTCGCCTCGGTAGACATCAGCCCGATCCTGGTCGCGGTCTTCGCCTTCGGGCTCAATTTCGGCGCATATACCTCGGAGATGTTCCGCACCGGCATCGAGAGCATCGACCGCGGCCAGACCGAGGCGGGCATCGCGATGGGTTTCTCCCGGATCGACACCTTCCGCCACATCGTGCTGCCGCAAGCGTTGCAGCGCATCCTGCCCGTGTACAAGGGGGAGTTCATCTCGATGGTCAAGCTGACCTCCATCGTGGGTTACGTGGCGGTGGAGGACCTCACCAAGGCCTCGGACATCATCCGCAGCCGCACCTTCGATGCCTTCTTCCCGCTGGTCACCGTTGCCATCCTGTACTTCCTGATCTCCTGGGTGCTGATACAGGCGCTCGACTACCTCGAGAGACGCACAGACCCCAGGCAGGGCCGTACGGCGGAGGCACGCACATGATCCGCGCACGAGGACTGGTGAAGTCGGCAAGGCGCTTCTCCCTTCTGCACGTGTGACCGAACCCGTTTGAGCGTGTCGAGTACGTCTTGTCAGGGGCCCATATTGCGGATTTACGCGGCCTGCAGCAGAAACTCTACCTTGATGGCCTCGTAGGGGAATTCGATGGCGCCGGCGTCGGTCCTGCAGAGAATGCCGGCGGTGAGCAACGCAACGATGTCGCCGTGCACACCTTTGACGTCGCGACCTACCCGGCGGGCGGCCTCCCGAATAGAGACCGGACCCGCACCACACATTGCCTTGAGGAGCTCCCATCGCTTCGCTGTGAGTACCTTCCAGAGGAGCTCTGGAGAGGCAAAACTGATGCGGGCCGCCTTCTGCGGTTTGCCACTCGCCCAGGATGCCGCGAATTCGTCAAAGGTATCCGCCGGTGAGCGAACCTCAAGAATCACCGTTTTCATGCTCCCACCTCTCGATGTCCCGCTGGAAATCCGTGACGAGCCGCTCGGGGGGCGTAAACCGGTAGCGGGATTCCACGCCGTCCCGGTGCCGGTGATCTCCCTTGCCTGCCTCGTTGTCGAGGCGCAGCACGCACACTCCATCAACAACGTAGGCCAATCGGTACTTGTATGAATGCCTGGAGCCGACCAGTGGACGGGGAAGACGCCAGAGCACAAGTTCAGCGAACTTGTTCTCAGCCATCACCAGCCGCCGACGGTAGAGCTCGATCGCCTTCATGTTGTAGACAATACCAACACTCGCTCGCTCAAGGCAACGAGGGCACCAAGGATGCCGTTGGTGGAGACCCGGGATCGGCGTGGAAAACCCGGGATCACCGGGGAGGATGTGGAGCAGGATCTGCCGGATCGCGACCGCGCGGGCTGCCTTGTACTTGACTGATGACGGCGGAATTCACCCTGAGCCCTTCGGCATACCCGACGTCATCCGCGACTATGATGCGGTAATGACCGGCGCTGCCCATCTGCAGGGGCTGATGGCGCCGGGCAGCACCCTGCACCCAATCGGAGACCAGAATGCAAACCATCGTCAAATTGCCCGTAACCCAAGGCATGGAGCCATCGACTGATGATCTGGACGGCTGGATCAAAACGGCCGGGAGTCCTGCGATGAAAACATGGGTGCTGCACGCATCCGCGGACGGCAACATGGCGTCAGGGATCTGGGAATGCACCAAGGGCAGCTACCACGCCACCTACAGCGCCTATGAATATGTGGTCCTGATCGCGGGCCGCATCACCATTACCCCCGATGGCGGCACCCCGGTGACGGTGAAGGCGGGGGATGCATTCGTGGTCGAGCATGATTTCAAAGGCACCTGGACCATCGAAGAAGATGTCCGCAAGCATTTCGACGTTCGCCTGAAGTGATCCGCCACCGGGCTGGGTCCGGGCGTCCTTCACGAGCAGTAGCGGGAATCGCGGGACGAGGCGAGGGCCCCGGAAACGGAACTTTGATCATCGGATGGCGCAAATGGCGTGACGTCGCCGCGTCCTCCGTGAGAAAGTTCCGCCCCGGAAAGCCCTCAGCGCCCGCAGTCCGCAGTCCGCAGGCAGGTCCAGACCCACGATAAAAGGCGGAGATCGCGCCACATGATCCTGTTCAACCGCCAACTCACCACGGTGCTGCTTTGCATTGGCTTCATCGGCGCGTGCTCCCGCGGGGGACCACCAGCGGCCCCGACCCCCGAGGTCTATGTCACCCCCGTGATCACGCAGGACGTGCCCGTCTATATGGAGCTTGTGGGACAGAGCCGCGGCTCCCAGGACGTACAGATCCGCGCCCGGGTCGAGGGTTTTCTCGACAGCGTCACGTTCACCGATGGCGCCTTCGTCACCAAGGGCACACCGCTGTATCGGATAGATCCGCGCCCGCTCGAGGCCGCCATGGCCCAGGCACGCGCCAATCTCGCCACCCAGCAGTCGCACCTCGACCAGGCCAGCGTGGCAGCAGCCCGGCTGAAGCCCCTTGCGGCGCAGCAAGCCGTGAGCCTGCAGGAGCTCGACAACGCAGACAGCAACGAGACCGCCGCCCGCGCCCAGCGCGACGCCGCAAAGGCCGCGCTCGACAAGGCAGCGCTGGATCTCTCCTACACCCGCATCGATGCGCCAGTCGACGGCGTGGTGGGCACCACCCTCGTCATGGCCGGCAACCTGGTCGGACGCGGCGAGAGCACGCTGCTCACCACCGTCTCGCAGGTCGACCCGATTTTCTTCCGCGCGGGCATCAACGAGTCGGACTACCTGCGCTTTGCCCGGCACTTCGATGAGACCGGCACCAAACCTGGTGAAAACGCCGTCCCCATCCAGTTGCTGCTCGCCGATGGCAGCACCCACCGTTACCCCGGCAAGCTCGAGGGCGTTGAGCGCGCCATCGACGCGACCACCGGCACCCTGACGCTGCAGTTCGCATTCCCCAATCCCGCGCGTCTCATTCGCCCCGGCCAGTACGGCCGGGCACGGATCGAGTGGGAGCTGCGGCGCGATGCCATGGTGGTGCCGCAACGTGCGGTGCAGGAGCTGCAGAGCCTGCACACGGTGGCGGTGGTGGGCAGCGACAACAAGGTGAGCACGCGTACCGTGAAAGTGGGCCCGCGCGTAGGAAGCCTGTGGGTGATCGAATCCGGGCTGCAACCCGGCGAGAAGGTGGTTTCCGAAGGCCTGCAGCGACTGCGTGACGGCATGCTCGTGCACGCAAGCCCTGCACCTGTCACCCCCGAGGACTCCACCGCGGAGCCCGCCAGCGCGGGCGGGGGCTGATACCACCATGTCGTCTTTTTTTGTCGACCGCCCCATCGTGGCGATGGTGATCTCGATCATCATGGTGCTGCTCGGCGCCGTGGCGATGTCGGGTCTGCCGATCGCGCAATATCCCGAGATCGTGCCACCGATGGTGCAGGTGAGCACCAGTTTCACGGGCGCCAGCGCCACCGACGTCGAGGCCTCGGTGGCCACGCCGCTCGAGCAGAAGATGAACGGCGTCGAGAACATGATCTACATGAAATCGACCAACGCCAACGACGGCTCCTTCACCCTGAAGGTGAGCTTCGAGGTGGGCACCAACCTCGACATGGCGAACGTACTCACGCAGAACCGCGTGTCCGAGGCCATGCCGGCCCTGCCGCAGGCAGTGAAGAACGTGGGCGTGTCGGTGAAGAAATCACTCTCCTTCCCGCTGCTGATCATCTCGCTCAAGTCTCCGGCCGGCACCTACGACAGCAGTTTCCTCTCGAACTACGCCAGCCTGAACATCACCGATAGCCTTGCCCGCATACCTGGCGTGGGACAGGTGAACCTTTTCGGCGGCAGCGACTACGCGATGCGCATATGGCTGCGCCCCGACCGTATCGCGAACCTCGGACTCACGGTGCCCGACATCGTGAATGCCATCTCGCAGCAGAACACGCTGAGCCCGGCCGGCCAGATCGGCGGCGCGCCTGCCGCGCCCGGCACCGAATACACCTACACAGTGAAAACCCGGGGCCGGCTGCTGAACGAGGAAGAGTTCGGCAAGATCATCGTGCGCTCGAATGCCGACGGCACGCAGGTGCTGATGCGCGATGTGGCACGGATCGAGCTGGGCACTCAGCTCTACAACGCGATCGGCCGCTACAACGGCAAGCCCGGCGCGATCATGGCGATCTACCAGATCCCCGGCACCAACGCGCTCGCTGTGGCGAAAAAAGTGCGCCAGACCATGGACGGTCTGGCCGGCGCTTTCCCGCAGGATCTGGGCTACACGGTGTCACTCGACACCACGCTGCCCGTGAGCGAAGGCATCAAAGAGATTGTGCACACGCTTTTCGAAGCCATCGTGCTGGTGATTATCGTCGTCTTCATGTTCCTGCAGAACTGGCGCGCGACTCTCATTCCCCTTCTCACGGTGCCGGTGTCGCTGATCGGCGCCTTCATGTTCTTTCCGCTGCTCGGGTTCTCGATCAACGTGCTCTCGCTGCTGGGGCTGGTGCTCGCGATCGGCATCGTGGTCGACGACGCCATCGTGGTGGTCGAGGCGGTGATGCACCATATCGAGCAGGGACTCACGCCGCGCGAGGCGACGTTGAAGGCCATGAAAGAAGTCTCCGGGCCCGTGGTGGCCATCGCGCTCATTCTGGCGGCCGTGTTCATTCCCGTGGCGTTCATTCCCGGCATCACTGGCCGCTTTTACCAGCAGTTCGCCATCACGATCGCCATTTCCGTGCTGCTCTCGGCGTTCAATGCGCTCACGTTGTCGCCCGCGCTCGCGGCAAAACTGCTGAAGCCCACCCACGGCGAGAAGAGCTGGCTCACGCCCTTCTTCGATCGCTTCAACGCCATGTTCGGGCGCGGCACCAATGCCTACGTCGGATTCACCGGCATGCTAGTGCGCAAGCTCGGGCGCAGCATGCTGATTATCGGCGGCATCGTGGGCCTGATCGCGCTGCTTGCCACGCGGGTCCCCACCGGTTTCGTGCCCGACGAGGACCAGGGCTTCCTGCTGGTAAATCTCATGCTGCCCGACGCCTCCTCGCTCGAGCGCACCGATGCCGTGATGCGCAAGGTCGAAAAGGTCCTG